>NZ_JBEPON010000001.1:0-806464 GCF_040546785.1 Dietzia sp. 2505
CGAGAGCCCCCGAATCGCCTCACGCGACTCGGGGGCTCTCGTCATTCCACCCCACCCTCACCGACCACCACACCCCACACCCGCCCCGCCAGAACCGACTCACGAAGTCCCTTCACGGAGACCACCGCACCCCGACTGTCGGTGAGCGGGACACGCCAGTTCGGGTACTCCTCGGACGTCCCCGGCATGTTGACCGGCCGGCGATCTCCAGCCAGGTCGGCGACCGACACGGCGTACAGGAGCGAAGGCGCCGCGGCCAGGAACGCGTGGAGCGCCACCACCAGATCGTCCGGGCTGTCGCCCTCGAGGAGACCGCGCTGCCTGACCGCGTCGGTGTATGAGCGGATCTCGGCTGCGGCACCGAGGCGCTCCTGCTCCGCATCACCTGTCAGCTGGCCCAGGTCCTCGCGGACATCGACGTGGACGAGATCCACGTAACCGGCAGTCGGGGGGAGGTCGTGGGTCGTCACCGAGGCCATGCACAGCCGCCGGTAGTCCTCCGGAGGTGTCGGCCGGCCGTCCTCCTGCTCGAACCACATCACCGAGGTTCCCAGCACTCCTCGTTCGGACAGTTCCTCGCGAACCCCCGGTGCGACGGTTCCCAGGTCCTCTCCCACGACCACGGCTCCCGCACGTGACGCCTCCAACGCGAGGACCCCGATCATCGCCTCGTGGTCGTAGTGGACATAGGTTCCCTCGGTGGGCGGAAGGCCCGACGGTATCCACCAGAGCCTGAAGAGCCCGAGGATGTGGTCGATCCGGATCCCTCCCGAGTCCCGCAACGCGGCGCGCACGATGTCCCGGAACGGTCTGTAGCCCTCCTCTGCCAGCGCGTCAGGTCGCAGCGGCGGTTGCGACCAGTCCTGGCCACGCTGGTTGTACGCATCCGGCGGCGCGCCCACGGTGACCCCGCGTGCCAGCGAGCGGTGCAGTGCCCAGGCGTCGGCGCCGGTGGGATGGACCCCGACGGCGAGGTCGTGCAGGATGCCCAGACGCATCCCCGCCGACAGCGCCGCCCTCTGCGCCACGGCACGTTGTTGCGCGACCTGCCACTGCAACCACTGGTGAAAACGGACCTCCTCGGCGTGGTCGTGCGCGTATCGCGCCACCGCGTCGGAGTCCGGATCCCGGAGATCCTCGGGCCAGCTCGACCAGTCCGGGCCCGACTCTGCCGCCAGGGCGCACCACGTGGCGAAGCGATGGAGACCGGGTCCCTGCTCGTCGACGAATGCGTCGAACTCCCGGGCCCGATCATCCGGCAGGGGAGCCGAGAACACCATCCGCAGCGCATCGAGCTTGGCGCCCCAGGAGGAGTCGCGGTCGATGGTGTCCTGGGAGTTGCCCGGGTGCTGTGACCGGGCGAGATCATCGACCCTCCGCCTGCCCTCGTCCGGCAGGGTGGTGTACTCCGGGATCTGCTCGGGGCGGAGATACAGAGGCGAGGCGAACCTGCGTGTGGTGGGTAGGTACGGGGACGGCTCCACCGGTGGGAACGGTTCCCCGGCGTGCATCGGGTTGACCAGGACGAAGTCGGCTCCGAGGTCCCGGCCCGCCCAGTCCGCGAGATCGGCCAGATCGGCCAGGTCCCCGACCCCCCACGATTGCTCGGACCGCACCTGGTAGATCTGCGCGGCCAGACCGGCTGCGCGGCGTCGCTCGAGGTCCGCCGGAACCGGTATCGATTGCGGCGCCACCAGCAGGGTGGACTCGGCGGTCCGGGACCCGGGAGCAGACGGGTCGGAGACGACGGCGACGAGCCGATGCCATCCGAGGGGGAGGGCGGCGGGGATCTCGAGATCGATGCGGTCGATGAGCACGCCGTCGACCTGCATCGACTCGGCAGGGGTGTCGGGGAGCTCCAGATCGAGCGGTGCGGCCGAGTCCTCGAGATGGGCCGACAGCGTCACCGTGGCCCCGCGCGGGACATGAACCCCGCACCTGGCCCCCGAACCCTGCCTCGTCACGACCGTCGGTGGGAGCACCCGTCGCCACGGCCGGAGACGGATCTCCTCGAGGGCATCACGGGCCGTGGTGCCGCTCTCGTCGTCGTCATCGCCGGCCCGGACGCCCATCGCGGCGAGAACCGAGCGCAGGGTCCGCGCCGAGATGTCGTGTCGGACGCCGCGCGCGTCGGTGTAGCTCGTGGCCACCCCACATCTCTCGGCGAGCTCAACCAGGGCGGGGGGTACGGCGTCGGTCAAGATCACGGGGGTCCTCGCGTCGGGTCGGGCGGCGCCGGTCTCAGGGCGTCGCGGACAGTCACGGTCCACTGTGCCATCGCAGCGCCCGGGGTGCGGGTCGACAAAAACGGACCGCACTCCGAGCGCGGTGTGACGGACAACGTAGCCTGAGTTCGAACACGTATCAGTTCCGCCCAGAGAAAGGCCGTGGACAACCCATGACCGAGGCATTCATCTACGACGCCATCCGGACCCCGCGAGGCAAGGGCAAGCCTGGCGGCGCTCTGCACGGGGTCAAGCCGATCGACCTGGTCGTCGGTCTCATCGAAGAGATGCGGCGTCGGTTCCCCGACCTCGACGAGAACCGGATCTCGGACATCATCTACGGAATCGTCACCCCCCTCGGTGACCAGGGCATGGATCTGCCGCGCATCGCCGCGCTGGCCGCCAAGATGCCCGACACCGTGGCCGGCGTACAGATCAACCGTTTCTGCGCATCCGGCCTGACCACCATCAACATGGCCGCCCAGAAGATCCGCTCCGGATGGGACGAGGTCGTCCTCGCCGGCGGCGTCGAGTCCATGTCGCGCGTGCCGATGGGCACCGACGGCGGGGCCTGGGCCCTGGACCCGGCCACCAACTACGACACGTACTTCTCCCCGCAGGGGATCGGTGCCGACCTCATCGCCACCCTCGAGGGCTTCACCCGCGAGGACGTGGACCGCTACGCCGAGCGCTCGCAGCGGCTCGCCGCCCGCGCGTGGGAGGAGGGCCGGTTCGCCAAGTCGGTCGTCCCGGTCAAGGACATCAACGGTGTCACCATCCTCGACCACGACGAGCACATGCGTCCCGGCACCACGGTCGAGAAGCTGGCCGGGCTCAAGCCGTCGTTCGCCATGGTCGGCGACATGGGCGGCTTCGACGCCGTCGCGCTGCAGAAGTACCACTGGGTCGAGGAGATCAACCACGTCCACCACGGTGGCAACTCGTCCGGCATCGTCGACGGCGCCGCGCTCGTGGTGGTCGGTTCGGAGAAGGCCGGCAAGGAGATGAACATGACGCCGCGCGCCCGTGTCGTGGCCGCGGCCACCTCCGGCGCCGACACCACCATCATGCTCACCGGCCCGACCCCGGCCGCCAAGAAGGCTCTCGAGATCGCCGGACTCACCCCCGACGACATCGATCTCTGGGAGCTCAACGAGGCCTTCGCCTCCGTCGTCCTCCGTTTCCAGAAGGACCTGAACATCCCCGACGAGAAGCTCAACGTCAACGGCGGAGCGATCGCCATGGGCCATCCCCTCGGTGCGACCGGCGCCATGATCACCGGCACCGTGCTCGACGAGCTCGAGCGGACCGGCGGCAAGCGTGCGCTCGTCACTCTCTGTGTGGGCGGCGGCATGGGTGTCGCCACCATCATCGAGCGCGTCTGATCCGCCCCACCGACACCACAGCCTTTAGGAGTAGAGAACCAGTGAGCGAAAACATGTTCCGGTGGGAGCAGGACGGCGACGGCATCGTCACCCTCACCATGGATGACCCCGACCACGGCGCGAACACCATGAACGCCCGTTTCATCGACGACTTCTCGGAGACCGTCGGCCGCATCGAGGCCGAGAAGGAATCCATCAAGGGCGTCGTCCTGACCTCCGCCAAGAAGAGCTTCTTCGGTGGCGGCGACCTCAAGTCCATGATCACGGCGGGCCCCGAGGACGCCGAGCAGCTGTTCGAGCGGTCCATGGAGATCAAGGGTCGGATGCGCGCCCTCGAGACCCTCGGGGTCCCGGTCGTGGCCGCCATCAACGGTGCGGCCCTGGGTGGCGGCCTCGAGCTCGCGCTCGCGTGCCACCACCGCGTCATGGCCGACGCCCGCGGCGCCAAGGTCGGCCTACCGGAGGTCACCCTCGGTCTGCTGCCCGGTGGCGGCGGAATCGTCCGGACCGTCCGCATGTTCGGCCTCGCCCAGGCCGTGCCCAACATCCTCATGTCGGGTCGGTCCTTCGCGCCGGCCAAGGCGCTCGAGGCCGGCCTCGTTGACGAGGTCGTGGCCCCCGAGCAGTTGATCGACGCCGCCAAGGCGTGGATCGGCACCGAGCCCGAGGCCACCCAGCCGTGGGACCGCAAGGGGTGGAAGCTCCCCGGCGGCACGATCAAGGACCCCGCGCTGGCCGGGGTCCTACCGTCCTTCCCCGCGAACATGCGCAAGCAGACCAAGGGCGCACCCTCCCCGGCGCCGCGTGCCATCATGGCCGCCGCCGTCGAGGGCTCACAGGTGGACTTCGCCACCGCCGAGAAGATCGAGGCGCGCTACTTCGTCTCCCTCGTGACCGGTGCCGTCGCCAAGAACATGATCCAGGCCTTCTTCTTCGACATGCAGCACTGCTCCTCGGGGGGAGCGCGGCCCAAGGCCGCCGACGGCTCGGAGATCCCCAGGACGCAGTTCACCAAGGTCGGCGTCCTGGGCGCCGGCATGATGGGCGCGGGCATCGCCTACGTCTGCGCCAAGGCCGGCATCGAGGTCGTGCTCAAGGATGTCGAGCAGGCCTCCGCTGACAAGGGGAAGGCATACTCCGAGAACCTCGAGGCCAAGGCGCTCGAGCGTGGGCGCACCACGCAGGAGAAGTCCGACGCCCTGCTCGCGCGCATCACGCCCACCACGGACCCGCAGGCCCTCGCCGGCTGCGACCTCGTGATCGAGGCCGTGTTCGAGTCCCCGGACCTGAAGCGGAAGGTCTTCCAGGAGATCGAGGACATCGTCGCCCCCGACGCGTTGCTCGGATCCAACACCTCCACCCTGCCCATCACCGACCTCGCGACCGGCGTCAAGCGGCCCGAGGACTTCATCGGCCTGCACTTCTTCTCGCCCGTCGACAAGATGCAGTTGGTCGAGATCATCAAGGGTGACAAGACGACCCCCGAGACCCTGGCCAAGGCGATCGACCTCACGCTGGCGATCCGGAAGATCCCGATCGTGGTCAACGACTCCCGTGGCTTCTACACCTCCCGCGTCATCGGCACGTTCGTCAACGAGGCCATCGGGATGCTGGCCGAGGGCATCGAGCCCTCGACCATCGAACAGGCCGGTCGCATCGCCGGATACCCGGCGGCACCGTTGCAGCTGTCCGATGAGCTGAACCTCAACCTCATGCTCAAGATCCGTCAGGCCACCCGCGAGGCCGCGGAGGCCGTCGGGCAGGAGTTCGTACCCGACGCGGTCGACCAGGTGATCCTCAAGATGGTCGAGGAGCTCGAGCGTTCCGGCCGGGCCGCCGGCGCAGGCTTCTACGAGTACGCCGACGGAAAGCGCGCGGGCATCTGGCCCGGCCTGCGGGAGGCGTTCAGTACCTCTCCTGACAACGCGCCCCCGCTGCAGGACCTGGTGGACCGCATGCTGTTCGCGGAGGCTCTCGAGACGCAGAAGTGCGTGGACGAGGGCGTGATCGTCGACGACGCCGACGCCAACATCGGTTCCATCATCGGCATCGGGTTCCCGGCGTGGACGGGCGGGACGCGCCAGTACGCCAAGAACTACACCGCACCCGGCGAGCACGTCGCCTCGGGCTACAAGGGCTTCGTCGCCCGAGCCGAGGACCTGGCCGCGAAGTACGGTGAGCGCTTCGCGCCCACCGAGTCGCTGAAGAAGGCGGCTGCCGAGCAGAACTGAGCCGGCCACGGGCCGATCGATCCGCTCGACACGCGGTAGAGGCGGCCGCCCCCGGGAATCCCCCGGGGGCGGCCGCCTCTGTCGTACCCCCGAACGTAGACGCGGTCTTAGAGTTCTCAGCCATGCCGAGCGGCCACATGAGGGCCGGCAGCGGCCCGGTAAATCGCTGGGACCTGCCACTACGCCATTAAGGTAAGCCTTCCCATGCAAAGGGTAGGCTGTCCTTGGTAAAGGTGCTATCGTTGCCGCATGTTCAGACAGCGCTCAGGCTCGCTCCGGCTGGTCGTCGCCGCCATCCTGGCCCTCACGCTGACCTCGTGCGGGGTCGCGACCGGGCTCGGCGGCGACCCCGAGACGATCTCCGGGATCCCGCTCGCGTCGGAGGTCTCGGCGACCGGGGACCCGCGAACCTTCGCCGGCGAGCTCTCGCTGGAGTTAGTCGACGACCCGGTCGACCCCGTCACGACCGACCCGGTCCCGCAGCTGCCGGCCGTGGTCACGGACAACCAGGGGACCGTCGTCGAGGTCGCGGACGTCTCCCGGATCCTGCCCCTGGACATCTACGGGACGCTCTCTCGCATCGTCTTCGAACTCGGGCTCGGTGACAACGTGATAGGCCGCGACGTCTCGTCCGCCTTCCCCGAGATCTCCGATCGGCCCCTGGTGACGCAGGACGGGCATCAGCTCAACGCCGAGGCCATCCTCGCGCTCGACCCCAGCGTGATCATCACGGACACCTCGCTGGGCCCGTGGGACGTGATCCTGCAGCTCCGCGACGCAGGGATCCCCGTCGTCGTCGTCGACTCCCACCGGTCCCCGGACAACGTCGAGGCCCTCACGTACTCCGTCGCCGACGGTCTCGGGGTGCCTGAGCTGGGGAGGGAACTGGGGGAGCGCACCCGTGCGAAGATCGCCCGGACCGAGGAGTCGATCTCCTCGATCGTGCCGGAGTCCGAGACCGCTCGGCTTCGCACGGTCTTCCTCTACGCCCGTGGATCCGCCGGCGTCTACTACATGTTCGGGCAGGACAGCGGTGCGGACGAGTTGATCACCGCGGCCGGCGGATACGACGTGTCGACCGAGGTCGGGTGGAAGGGCGCCAAGCCGGCGAACGACGAGGGGCTCATCGCGGCGCAACCGGACGTCATCGTCATGATGAGCAAGGGGCTCGAGTCCGTCGGCGGCGTCGACGGACTGCTCGAGAAGTTCCCGGCCCTGGCCCAGACGCCGGCCGGCGCGAACCAGCGGGTCGTCGCGATGAACGACGACCTCGTGCTGTCGTTCGGCACCAGGACCCCCGCGGTGCTCAACGCGCTCGCGGTGGCCCTCTACGCCCCCGACGCGCTGTGACGCTCACAGCGGAGCGCCGCGCGCGGGCCGAGCAGCCCTCGCCCGGTCCCCTGCCCGCGCGGTCGGCCGGCGGGACCCACCGCATGCTGACCGGTGGCCTGCTGGTCGCCGGGCTGGCGGTGGCGCTCGGTGTCCTGGCCGTGGTGGCCGCGGCCTCCGGCCAGCTGTCCATCCCGGCCACGGAGGTCGCGTCCGGCTTCCTCCGCGGTCTCGGCATCGACCTCGGGCCTGCCGCGAGCCATCCCCGCGCCGACGCCACCCTGTGGAGCGTCCGCTTCCCGCGGGTGGCCATGGCGATGGTCGTGGGTGCGGCCCTCGCGGTGGCCGGGGCCCTCATGCAGGGCGCGTTCGGCAACCCGCTCGCCGAGCCCAGCGTGGTGGGGGTGTCCGCCGGGGCGGCCGTGGGCGCCGCGGCGGCGATCGTGTTCGGGCTGACCGCCTTCGGCGCCTGGACCAGTGTCGTCTGCGCCTTCGTCGCCGGCATCATCACCACCGCCACGGTGTACCTGTTCAGCCGGAGCAACGGCCGGACCGAGGTGGTCACGCTGGTCCTCACCGGCATCGCCGTGAACGCCGTCGCCGGTGCCGCCCTCGCGCTGCTCATGTTCCTCGGCGACACCCAGGCCCGCGAGGAGATCGTGTTCTGGCAACTGGGAAGCCTCAACGGCAGCCGGTGGGAGCACGTCCTGGTGGTGGCGCCTCTGGCGTTGCTCGGCCTGGTCCTGGCGGCCCGCCTGGCACGGCCTCTGGATCTGCTCGCGCTCGGCGAGCGCCCGGCCCGCCACCTTGGCGTCAACGTGGAGGGGCTGCGCATCTTCTCGATCCTGCTGGTCGGTCTGCTCACGGCCGCAGCGGTGAGCTTCTGCGGCATCGTCGCCTTCGTCGGCCTGGTGGTGCCGCACCTCGTCCGCATGATCGCCGGGCCGGGCCACCGACTGCTGCTGCCGGCATCGGCCCTGGGTGGTGCGGTGTGTCTGTTGGCGGCCGACCTGCTCGCCCGCACCGCCGTGAACTACGCGGAGCTGCCACTGGGGATGGTGACGGCCGCCGTCGGCGGGCCGTTCTTCTTCTGGCTCCTCCACCGCACCCGTCGCACCGCAGGAGGCTGGGGATGAGCCTCAACGGGACACGCGTGCCGGTACTGTCCGCCGAACGCGTCACGGTACGAATCGGCGGCCGGACCCTGCTCGACGCGGTGGATCTGGAGGTCTACGCCGGCGAGGTGCTGGCGCTGGTGGGCCCCAACGGCGCGGGCAAGTCCACGCTCCTCGGCGTGGTGGCGGGGGACACCGACCCGGACTCCGGCCGCACCGTGCTCGACGGCACCGATCTACGCCGGTGGCGCCTCGGCGACCTCGCCCGCCGGCGGGCCCTGCTCACCCAGGCCAACTCGGTCGCCTTCCCCTTCACCGTGCGGGAGATCGTCGCGATGGGGCGCGCCCCCTGGGCGGCGCTGCCCGAGGGGGACGACGACGAGGAGATCATCGAGGAATCGATGGCCGCCACCGACACCTCCCCGCTGCGGACCCGGACGTTCCCGACCCTGTCCGGTGGGGAGAAGGCGCGCGCCTCACTGGCGAGGGCGCTCGTCCAGCGCGCCGGTGTGCTGCTCCTGGACGAACCCACCGCGGCAGTGGACCTGCGCCATCAGGAGATCGTCCTGGGGTTGGCCCGGACCGTGGCCGACGCCGGCGGTGCGGTCGTGGTGGTCCTGCACGACCTGGAGTTGGCGGCGGCGTGGTCCGACCGGCTCGTCATGATCTCCGAGGGTCGGATCCGTGCCGAGGGGCCACCCGACCGGGTCCTCACCGCTGAGCTGGTGGAAGAGGTCTATCAGCAGCCTGTGCTCGTCTCCCGTCATCCCGTCACCGGGGACCTGTTGGTCACCCCGGATCGCCGTCGATTCCGAACCACCCGGACGCCGGGGGGGCCCGCGATCCCGGCGACGCCCGAGTCGGCCCTCGTCAAGGAGTTCACGTGATTCACACCCGGTCATCAACGATGCGGGCATCCGCGGTGAGGATGCTCGCGGTCTTGGCGCTGGCGCTGCTCGGTACGTCGGCACTCGCCGTGCTGACCGACGTGCCGGCGAACGCCGCCGCGCGACTGACGGCGTCCAGTTCGCTGGGCGGGGCGGTGGCGTCGAGCTCGGGCCAGACCGGGTTCACAGTGTCGGGCTCGGGTTTCCAGGCCGTCGAGGGCGGCTTCGGTGGCGTGTACATCGGCTTCGGGTGGGTCAACGGGTCCGGGTGGGGGCCGTCCAAGGGCGGCGCGACCGGCCGGACCTACGACTACGTCCCCGACGAGCAGTCGCGCAGTAACCAGGGTTACCAGGCCTTCGTCGCCTTTCCCGGTTCGTCGACGTCGGGGGAAGCCCAGGCGACGATGGGGTCCGACGGGTCGTTCCGGGTGAACCTCACCGTCCCCGGCCCCATCTTCACCGGCGCCGGCGGCAAGAGCATCGACTGCACCAAGGTCACCTGCGGCTTCCTCACGTGGGGCGCGCATGGCGTGCGCAACGGCGCCAACGAGACGTTCACCCCGGTGACCTTCCGGGGCGGGGAGGCGGCGCCTGCGGTCGAGCAGTCCCCGGCGGCGGGCGCGCCCGCCTCCGGTGCGCAGGCCGGCCGTCCGGCCGCGGCCGGACGGGCCGCCCCCCGTTCGCGCACCAGCGGGGCAGCACAGGGCGCCGCGGCCGGGACGGCAGGGCCCACCGGGCAGCAACCGGGGGACGCGGGAGGTTCGGGTGGCGACGACGCCGGGGCCGGGGGAGGGGCTCCCGCCGACGGCGGGCCCGCCGCGGCGACCGGGGGGACCACGACGGAGGTGACCGCGGTGATCGAGGTCGACCGCAAGGCCGCCCGACCCGGCGGTGCCATGGGCTTCGCGGCGGCGGGGTTCTGGCCCGGCGAGCAGGTCTACGTGGTGCTCGGTGAGGGCGACGCCGCCGTCGGCCCCGTACTCGCAGGAGTCGACGGCGAGGTCGCGGGGGTGCTCGTGCTCCCGGAGGACATCGCCTCGGGGACCCACGAGATCCGCGCGGCGGGCGCTGGTTCGGGGTTGGAGGCAGCGGAGCGGTTCCCGGTGCGGATGGACATATCCCCGACGGCCTCGGCGGCCGGACTCGGCGGGTCGGCGGGGTGGGTCTTCCTCGCCCTCGCGGCCCTGGCGTTGTCGGTCGCCACGGCGGTCGCCGTCAAACGCAGAGTCCTCTCCGGGGCCGACGGCGTCGACGGCCCTGGCGCCGACGGCCCCGACGACGTCCACGGAGACGGCGTGAACCACCACCAACCCACCACCGTCGTTCAGCAAGGGGAGCCCCGATGACCAGTCACCTGCGATCGACCCGCCGCCGGGCCACCGCCCTGGCGCTGACCCTGGTGCTCGCCCTGGGGGCGTTCCTGGGCGCTCCGGCTGCGCACGCTCAGAGCTCGGCGGTCGAACTGACCGATGCGGAGTTCCGATGGGGGCTCAGCAGACAGAGTGCCGGCCCCAGCCACGGCCCCGGGCTCAACTTCCTCTCCGCCGGGGACAGCTCGTCGGCGCTCGTCGGGTCCGGGGCGACGATCACCGAACAGACGTGGAGAGCTGCGTCGGGTGACGTCACCATCGAGAAGCGATCCGCGACCGGGGCCACGGCGGCCGCCACCTGGGCCGGCACGCAGACCGACCAGTCGGGCACGCCGATCCGCGACGCCGGTTCGAGCAAGTACAGCGGCCTCGAGATGGTCTTCGGCAACGGCACCGGAACCGTCGACTCAGGTGCGGGCACCGCCGAGATCGAGTGGAAGGGCACCGCTTCGGTCCTGTACTACTCGGGCCTGGTGTTCCTCAGCGTCAAGGACCCCGTCCTCACCGTCACGCCCACGAAGGCGACCGTCACCGCGACCCTGGGTGGGCGACGGAGTTCCCAGGACAACCCCGAGGTATCGGTCCCGATCCCGTCGCGCACCGTTGTCGTCGCGAACCTCCCCCGGAATCGCGTGGAACTGGGTGGGAAGAAGGGCTTCTCCGTGACCCCCGAATACCTCCGCGTTCCCTATTCCGCCAAGCCGGGAGAGAATCCCCAGACGAGAGACGGGAATGATTGGGGAGCATTCCCCACTGAATTCGTCGACTTCGCCGCGGATGCCGGATCGGGTGGATTCTGGTATTCCACCGGGACTTCCGACAGCGTGAAACCCGCACTCCCGATAGCGGTGAGTTGGAATTCGGATGAACCGGAGGAAATGCCGAACTCCGGGGGTTCGGGCGGGTCGAAGGGAATCGTGGGGCAGGTCCTCGACAACACGGTCGAACAGATCCTCCGCGCTGCGGGCGACGACGTCGCCGACACCGCGGCCGCCTGGATGGACGAGGCGTGGAAACCGCTCCAGCCCGATGCGGTGAAGGCGGCGCGGGAGGGGACGGAGCCGGACGTGTCGCCCGAATCCCCGGCCGCCGAGGGGGCCCGCGTCGACGAGGTCTTCGAGGAGTACTTCGAGGAGTACTACACCTCCACCTCCCCGATGACCGCCGGCACCGTGGGCGGCACGGTCGCCTCGATCCCCGCGTCCTCCGCGAGTCCCTCCACAGGTGGTTCCGTGCCCGCGGCGCCGACCGCTCTCGCAGACCAATCGACGTCCCCGGTGGCGGCCAACTCGCCGCTCCAGGGGGCCGACGTGGTCTACGCCCAGACTTCCGCCTCCCAGAAGGCCGGAAACCCCACCCACCAATGGCAGTGGTGGGTGGGGGCCGCACTGCTCGCGCTCGCGGCAGTGCTGTTCTACCAGACAGTTCGACGAAAGGACTGATGTGAAGACTTCTCGATCCCGGCTCGCGCTCGCCGGCCGACGGGGCACGATGCTGGGGGCGACGCTCGCGTTGCTCGCCGGAGTCGTCGCCGCCCCGGCGGCCCAGGCCCAGGACGTCACCCCGGGCACCGTCTCGGACGCCTCGTTCGTCTGGGGCATCAGCGGATACGCACAGAAGGGCATCTTCGGGCCATGGCGGATCTTCGACGCCTCGGGTGACGCGTCGGCACTCGTGGGGTCGGTCTCGGGGGGGACGCAGGCCGAATACACGCCTGCGGCCTTCCCGGCCACCTCGATGCCAGTGAGTCTGGTCGGGGGCCAGCAGGCGACGCCCAACGCCATCAAGTTCTCCGACGGGGAGGGCGTCCGCGGTGCGGACGGCACCGTCACCATCGACTGGGACGGCGAGATCACGTTCAACGCCTACCCGGCGAATCTCAACGCTCCCGACGAGACCCTGGCCGACCCGAAGCTGACCGTCAACGCCGACGGCTCCGGAACGCTCAACGCCGATGTCACCATCGGCGCGGCGAACGACATGAACGGCAACCCGACTCCCGAGGTCAACGCCGGTCGCACGACCGTCCTGTCGTTCGGGCCGGGTGCGGCACAGGTTGCCCAGGACGGCACCATCACCCTGTCCCCCCGGTACACGGGAGTGCAGCACAACGGTGGGACCCAGGACCGGACCTGCACCGCGCCGAACGTCTGGGGCGCGTGGACGCCCGAGTGGCTGGCGGCCGTGCCGGCGTCAGTGCACCCGCACTACTACAACACCGGCTGTGGCGGTGACCAGAATCTCAAGGGCCCGCTGCCCCTCCAGGTCGCCTACGATCTGACCGAGGACGAGGCCCAGGTGCCCGTCGGCACCCCGAAGATCCAGCTCTCCGAGACCACGCTCGCCGCGGACGGAAGCCACCAGGTGACCATCACCGGCACCGGCTTCAACGACCAGTCCGTGGTGGGTGTCCGCCCGCCGCTGGCCGGCAAGCCCGCCGGGTTCTACCTGGTCTTCGGCAAATTCGAGGACGCGTGGAAGCCGTCCGCGGGCGGTACCTCGGCGGCGCGCAAGGTCGTCGAGCAGAAGTGGGTCCTCGCCGCGGAGAACCACGCGGTCATCGGGGGCGCCGCCGCCGGTGCCGTCGAACTGCGCCCCGACGGCAGCTTCACCACCACCGTCACCGTCTCGAAGGACGCTGCCGACGCCAAGTCGGAGACGGGCAGCTACGGCATCTACACCTATGCGGCCTCCGGCGCGGTCCACGCGCCGTGGGAGCTCAGTGCGCCGATCACCTTCACCACCGGTGGGGATGACGACGACGATGACGACACCGGCAACGTCGGTGGCGGTTCGCTCGCGGGTATGACGAACCTCTTCGGCAGCCTGATGTAGGTCACACGCGAAAACGGGCGCGGCCCCGACACCCTCCTGGGGTGTCGGGGCCGCTTCTCGTCGGGTGGCCCGGGCGGGCGGTCAGCGAACGCCCTGAGCCTCCAGATCGAGGAAGACCCGGTGGTTGAGCTCGAAGGCCCGGGTGGCGGCGGCCAGTGCGGCTCCGCGGTCGACCTCGCTCAGCGGGAGGGCGTCGAGCGCGGCCCGGTAGTCGTCCTTGTAGACCTTGGGCTTGGCGATGTCGAAGTCGTAGAAGCTCAGACCGGTCTCGATGCCGTAGTGACGGCGCACCATCGTCCTGATGATCTGTCCGCCCGAGAGGTCGCCGAGGTAGCGGACGTAGTGGTGCCCGATCAGGGCGGCGGGGTCGGTGGCACACGCGCGCAGCTCGGCCACGTAGGCCTCGGTGGCGGGGACCAGGATGTCGTAGGTGCGACCCTGGGCGCGGTGCGACTCCAGGTCGGCACGCAGGGCGTCGGCCCGGTCGAGACGCGGGTCGAGGATGGCCGACAGGCGTGGGTCCGTGCCGGCTCGGTGGCATGCGTCCTCGAGGGCCTCGTAGATGGGCAGGGACTGCCGCAGCAGTGCCACCAGACCCTCCGGCGTGCCCTCGCCGTTCATCAGGCGGGTGATGAACGAGGCGTTCTCCGCCTGTTCATGCGCGGCCATCGTCGAGTCGTGTAATGCTCTCGACAGGGGTGCGGAAATGATCGTCTCCATTTGTCCTCCGGGCTTGTTAGGTATGCCTAAAGAGAGTACGGCAACAATAAGGGGATAGCCATACCGGTAATGATGTTGAGTAACGTGAACAATGCCGCGGGAGCGGGCGGTAATGCGCCGAACTGATAATGCGATCGGCCGCCTGTCGCGGAATTGCTTCGAAGGCCGGACGTCTAATGGAAGGGACTTTCGGGTGGACACCATCCTCACCGCCGACGAGCTGACTCCCGGCGATCGTCTCGAGCTCGGCCACCTCACGCTCACGGAGGAGGAGATCGTCGGTTTCGCGCGGCAGTGGGATCCGCAGTGGTTCCACACGGATCCCGTGGCGGCCGCGGGCGGCCACCACGGCGGGGTCATCGCCAGCGGGATCCACACCCTGGCGATCCTGCAGCGGCTCTGCGTCGAGTCGGTCTATTCGAGGTGGGCGGTGATCGCCGGACGCGGGTTCGACCGCCTCCGCTTCACGGCCCCTGTCCGGCCGGGGGACACGCTGACCGGCTCGGTACACGTGACGGAGGTGAGTCCGGACGAGACCAGAGGTCGGGTGGGGATGGAACTGGAGATGCGCAACCAGGACGCGTCCGTGGTGCTGACCGCCACGATGACGGTGTTCCTGTGGCGCCGTGGACACGGGCCCACCCGCCCCCCGGGCGAGGAGGCGGGGTAGTCGAGGTGAGGCGGTCGGGCCTGAGCGGATGTGCGGTGGGCCGCGCTCAGCCACGCTCCGCGGCGACGCGGCCCATCCGGGTGAAGGCCTCGGTCAGGACCTCCTCCGAGCACGCGAAGTTCACGCGCGCGAACCCCTTGCCCTGGGAACCGAAGGCGGGGCCGTTGCTCAACGCCACCCGGCCGTGGTCGAGGAACGCCGCGGCGGGGTCGTCCCCGAGGCCGGGGTAGGAGCGCAGGTCCAACCACGCCACGAACCCGGCGTCGGGCCGGCGCCACCGGGCGCGGGGTAGATGCTCGGCCATGAGCCGATCCATCAGATCGAGGTTCGCGGCCAGGGCGGTGTTCATGCTCTCCAGCCAGTCCAGTGACCCGGTCAGCGCGGCCTCGGCGGCGAGCGCCCCGAAGTGTCCGACGGCGCCCGACAGTGCCGAGCGCCGTACCTCGAACCGCTCGGGGTTCCCGTTGATCACGAACGCGCACTTGAGGCCGGCGAGGTTGAACGCCTTGGACGCGGAGGAGATGGCCAACCCCACCTCGCGGGCGGTGTCGGAGGCGGCCAGGAACGAGGAGAACTCGACCCCGGGCATGGTCAGGGGTGCCCAGATCTCGTCGGAGACCACTACGGCGTCGTATCGCGCGGCCAGGTCGGCGAGCTCGGCCAACTCCGCAGTGGAGTGGAGAACGCCCGTGGGGTTGTGCGGATGGCTCAGCAGCACGGCCCGGGCCCCGTCGGCCAGGGCGCGCTCGATGCCCGCCAGGTCCAGCCGCGGGTCCTCGCCGTCGTGGTCGACCAGTGGCACCGCGACGGGAGACATCCCCACCCGCCGGATCCACGGTCCGAACGGCATGTAGACCGGCGGCGTGTAGACCACCCCGCTGCCGGCCGGCAGGATCCGTGCGAGTGATTCGCGCACGCCCACGCCGACGTCGTTGACGGGGACCACCGACTCCTCCGGGACGTCGAACCCGAACCTGGAGTAGTAGCGGGCGCACACCCCCGCGAGACGCTCGATCTCCGCGAAGTACCCGGTGTCGCCGTCGGCCACGGCGGCGGCGAGGCGCTCCCGGATCGCCGGGGCCAGGAGGACGTCGGTCTCCGCCACGAACAGCGGCAGGACGTCCTCCGGGTACGCCACCCACTTCTGGCTCCGGCGCCTGCGCAGGACGGACTCGGGGACATCCAGGGGGAACGGCACGGCGGGGGTCCTTTCGACCGGGTTCACGTGACCCCAAGGCTACTCAGCTGCCGGGCACGTACCCGGGATGCACCCACACGTCCCACACCGGACTCGAACCGTGAGGGGAGAGCGGCATCGTGGTCGAATAAGTGCCGGCCATGCCGCCGCCGGGTTGCGGGGGTACGAAGATCCCGCCGGAGGTCGTCATCCAGCCCATCCGCCGCGCGAGATCATAGAGGCCGGTGTACGCCGACGTCGTGGACCCGGTCTGAGTGAAGAGCGAGTGCCAGACGTCGTTGGCCAAGCTGTTGTGCCGCAACTCCACAAGGCGGCCGTCCGGGTCGAGCTGCCAACATCGCCCGTACGGGTGGCCGCGGTCGTTAGTGCAGAACAGCGGGCGAGAGGACCCGTGCGGTGAGAGCAGTCGGACACGGTCGCCGATCATCCAGAACGCCGGCTGGTCCGGTGTGATGGTCTGCCCGGGAGCCAGTTCGACGCCGTGACCCGTGACGAACGACGCACGCCACGCCTCGGTGGGCTGGGCGGATGCCGCGGGCGCGAGGCCCATGGCGAGGGCTGCGGCGGCGATGAGAACGCGGGGTGTGAACCGGGGTGACATTCCGCCATGAGATCACGGTGGGCCGACCCTCACGGCCGGTTCCGTCCGGAGTGAGGACACCGTGACGATCACGTCATACCGGGTAGCGCCGGGGAAACAGGGCGTGCATACGGTCAGTTCGCAGGGGACACCGAGGGGGTGTCCACGTCACGAGAGAGGGGGTCGACCTCATGTCGCGCTCACATGTCATAGAGAACTGGGATCCGGAGGACGACGCTCAGTGGAAGTCGGGCGGCAGGAAGACCGCCATGCGCAACCTCTACTGGTCGGTCTTCGCGGAGCACGTCGGGTTCTCGGTGTGGACCCTGTTCGCCGTCATGGTGTTGTTCATGCCCCAGGACGTCTACGGACTGGACGCACCCGACAAGTTCCTCGTCTCCGCGGTGGTCACGCTGACCGGCGCCTTCCTGCGCATCCCGTACACGCTCGCGACCGCCACATTCGGCGGCCGCAACTGGACCATGTTCTCGGCCTTCGTGCTGCTCATCCCCGCGGTCGGGATGTTGTGGATCATGGCGAACCCGGGCCAACCGCTCTGGATGTACCTCGTCGTGGGCGCGATCGCCGGACTCGGCGGTGCCAACTTCGCGTCGTCCATGACCAACATCAACGCCTTCTTCCCCCAGCGGGAGAAGGGCTGGGCCCTCGGACTCAACGCGGGTGGGGGCAACCTGGGCGTGGCCACGATCCAGGTCGTGGGGCTCATCGTGATCGCACTGGCCGGCAACCGGTCACCGCACTGGGTGATCGGCGTCTACATCGTCCTGCTCGTCGTCGCGGGGATCGGCGCGGCACTGAAGATGGACAACCTCGCGCACCAGACCGTGGACGTGCAGAGCATGAAGGACATGGCCCGAGACAAGGACGGATGGGTGCTGTCACTGCTGTACATCGGCACCTTCGGCTCCTTCATCGGCTTCGCCTTCGCGTTCGGGCAGATGCTCACCATGACCTTCACGGGCAACGGCCAGGAGCCGGCCCAGGCGGCCCTGCACGCGGCACAGATCACCTTCCTCGGACCGCTGCTGGGTTCGCTCACCCGCATGGCGGGTGGTCGGATCTCCGACCGCTTCGGTGGGGCCCGGGTGACCTTCGTGACCTTCTGCGGGATGGCGGTCACCACGGTCGCGCTCGTGGTGACCTCGAACATCCAGGCGTCGAACGACGGCCGGCTCGCCGGTGGCGCGCTCGTCCTGTTCTTCGCGGCCTTCCTGACGCTCTTCGGGCTCACCGGGGTGGGTAACGCCTCCGTGTACAAGATGATCCCGTCGGTCTTCGAGGCGCGCAGCCACACACTCGGACTGGACGAGGCCGCACGGACGTCCTGGTCACGGGCCCATGCCGGGGCACTCATCGGGGTCGCCGGCGCGGTCGGGGCCTTCGGCGGCTTCCTCATCAACATGACCCTGCGCACGTCCTACCAGTCCTCCGGTGCGGCCACGTCGGCGTTCGTCGTGTTCATGGTGTTCTACGTGGTGGCGGCGATCGTCACGCGCGTCGTCTACATGCGCGCCTCCGCCGGGGTCGACTCGGTCGCCGCCGCACCCACCGAGCCCCGGGTCCCCGTGGGCGCCGAGGCCTGACCCGGCGCGGCTGACGATCGAGACGAAGAGGACACATGGTGCACGCGTTGACGACGACCGGCCCGCCGACACACACCCACTGCCCGTATTGCGCACTCCAGTGCGCGATGTCGGTGACCCCGTCCGCCGGTGACGGACCGGCGTCGATCACCCCGGAGCAGTTCCCCACCAACAGGGGCGGGTTGTGTCGGAAGGGCTGGACGTCGGCAGCGTTGCTCAACCACCCGGATCGGATCACGACGCCGCTGATCCGGGTGGACGGGCGCCTGCGGCCGACCGACTGGGACACCGCGTTGACCCGGGTCACCGACGGCATCCGACAGGCGCAGGCCACGGGCGGCCCCGACGCCGTGGCGGTATTCGGCGGGGGTGGCCTGACCAACGAGAAGGCCTACACACTGGGCAAGTTCACCCGCCTCGCGCTGGGGAGCAGACTCGTGGATTACAACGGCCGCTGGTGCATGTCGAGTGCGGCGGCCGGGGCGAACCGGAGTTTCGGGCTGGACCGGGGGTTGCCGTTCCCCGTGACCGACCTCGACGACGCCCGGGCGGTGCTGCTGATCGGTGCCAACCCCGCCGACACCATGCCTCCGTTCGTCCAGCACCTCGACACGGCCGCGGCAGCCGGCGGCTTGGTGGTGGCGGACCCGCGCCTCAGCGCGACCGCCCACCGGGCCGTCGACGGCGGTGGGATCCATCTGAGGCTGCGGCCGGGCACGGATTCGGCACTCGCCCTGGGGCTCCTCCACGTCGCCGTGGTGGGCGGTCACCTGGACACCGAGTACGTCTCCGCCCGCACGTCGGGTTTCGACGACGCGTGGGCGATCGCGGCGGACTGGATGCCCGACCGCACCGAACGCGTCACCGGCGTCTCGGCCGACCAACTCGAACGCACGGTGGAGCTGTTGGCGGGCTCCAGGGACGCGGGCACGGGTGCCTATGTCCTCACCGCCCGCGGCGCCGAGCAGCACTCACGGGGGACCGACACCGTCGGAGCCGTGATCGCCCTCGCGCTGGCACTGGGCCTACCGGGTCGGCCCGGCACGGGCTACGGCACCCTCACCGGCCAGGGGAACGGCCAGGGTGGCAGGGAACACGGGCAGAAGGCCGACCAGCTGCCCGGGTACCGGATGATCACGGATCCGGTCGCCCGCGCACACGTCGCCTCGGTCTGGGGCGTGGAACCCGAGGAGATCCCCGGCCCCGGGCTCTCGGCCTTCGAGCTCCTGGACGCGCTCGGACAGCCCGGCGGGCCCACGGCCATGCTGCTCCACGCCTCGAACCCCGTGGTCTCCGCGCCCGACGCCGACCGGGTCACGGCTCGGCTCCGCTCGCTGGACACACTCGTGGTGGCCGACTTCGTCCTCTCCGAGACCGCCGAACTCGCCGACGTCGTCCTGCCGGTCCCGCAGTGGGCCGAGGAGGAGGGCACGCTGACCAACCTGGAGGGCCGGGTGCTGCGTCGACGCCGCTCGGTCACGCCTCCGGAGGGCTGCCGCGACGAACTGTGGATCTGGAACGAGCTCGCGCGTCGTCTCGGGCGGCGCCCGGATCGATTCCCGACCGACCCACGGGAGGTGTTCGACGAGTTGGCGCGCGCCTCTGCCGGGGGCAAGGCCGACTACTCGGCCATGGACTGGGACCGCCTCGATGCCGGCGAGGCGCTGTTCTGGCCGTGTGGCGCCGACACCCCGGCCGGAACGCCGCGCATGTTCCTCGATCGCTTCGCCACCGTGGACGGCCGCGCCCGCTTCGCCGTGGCCGCCGTGGACCCGCCCGCGGAGGACACCTGTGCGGACTACCCGCTGCTGGGGACCACGGGACGCGTGCTCTCGCACTACCAGTCCGGTGCGCAGACCCGGCGGGTTCCGGAACTGCTCTCCGCGGACCCCGAGATGTGGGTCCAGGTCCACCCGGTCGTGGCACGGGCCGTGGGCCTCGACGACGGCGGTCGCGCCCGGGTGGTGTCCCGCCGCGGTGCCGTCGAGGCGCTCGTGCGGTGCGACGAGGACATGCGGACCGACACCCTGTTCCTGCCGTTCCACTTCGCCGGGCCGGCCAGAGCGAACCTGATGACCCTGCCCGAGCTCGATCCCTACAGCCGCATGCCGCAGTTCAAAGCGTGCGCGGTCCGGTTGGAGGCCGCGTGATGCGGGTGGTGGTGGTGGGGGCCGGAATGTCCGGTGCCCGGCTCGCCGAGGAGATACGGCGCGCCGAACCGGATCCCGAGACGGTGTCGGTGACGGTCCTCGGCGCGGAGCCCGAGGCGCCGTACAACCGGATCATGCTCTCCCACGTCGTTGCCGGCGGGATGGGCGACCCGGGAGCCACCCGGCTCAAGCCCACCGGGTGGTGGGACCGAAACCACATCGAAATGCGCACGTCCGCCCCGGTGCGGGGGATCGACCGGGTGGCCCGGGAGGTCGAGCTCGACGACGGCGAGCGCGTCCCCTACGACCACCTGGTGCTGGCGACCGGCTCCGAGGCCACCATCCCGCCGATCGAGGGGGTCCGTGGACCGGAGGGGACGCTCGCCTCGGGCGTGTTCCCGCTCCGCGACGCCTCGGACTGCCGGGGGCTCACCGCTCACCTCGAGGAGCACCCCGGTCGGGTCGCACTGGTGGGTGGCGGCTTCATCGGTCTCGAGGTGGCGTGCGCACTGGCGCGGTCGGGCCGCGACGTCGTCGTCGTCCACCCCCGGGCCTGGCCGATGGACTCCCACCTGGATTCCGGCGGCGGGCGCGTGCTCATCCGCGCACTGGACGAACTCGGTGTCCGGGTGGTGACCGGTGCGCGGGCCGCGCGATGGGACGGCACGGCGCTGGGACTCGACGACGGCACCGAGATCGGGTGTCGGACCGTCGTGCTCTCGGCCGGCACCAGCCCCCGCACCCGGCTGGCCGAGGCCGCCGGACTGGAGGTGGGCCGGGGGATCGTCGTCGACGACACCCTCCGGACCGGTGACCCGGCCATCAGCGCGATCGGCGACTGCGCCGAACACCGCGGGTGCGTGACAGGACTGGTCGGTCCCGCCTGGGATCAGGCCGGCGTGGTGTCCGCCCGGATCGCCGGCGCGGACCCCGGCTCGCGATACCTCGGCGGCGCCGCGGTGACCAGGTTGAAGGCGTTCGGGGTCGACGTCGTCTCGCTGGGGGAGCTCACCGAGGACGTCCACGACCCGGGGGTGGAGGTGACCATGGTCTGCGAGCCCTCCCGCGGGCGGTATGCCCGGGTGGACGTGGTGGACGCCCGGGTCACCGGCGCCGTTCTCGTGGGTCATCCCGAGCCCGTGGGCTTCCTCACCCAGCTCTACGAACACGCCCTGCCCGTACCCGACGACGTGCTGTCCGTGGTGCTCGGCCGGGCCGGCGCCGCGACCACCGACTCCCCGTCGACGATGCCCGCCGCAGCCGTGGTCTGCCGGTGCAACGGGGTGAGCAAGGCCGACCTCGTCCACGCCTGGTCCGAGGGGGACCGGGACGCGGCGGCGATGGCGTCACGGACCCGTGCCGGGACCGGGTGCGGGGGGTGCACCGCCGCCGTGGACGGCATCTGCGGTTGGTTGCGTGACTGCGCGTGACCGACCCCTTTCCGGTGATCCGCCCATCCCCCGCCTCGACGGCGGGGAAACATGGACGACACACGACTGCGGCAGGATGGACATCGTGACCACCAACGACGACTTACCACTGCTGGGCCGCACGGTCGCGGTGACGGCTGCGCGTCGGGCGTCGGAACAGAGGGTTCTGCTCGAACGACGGGGTGCGGCGGTCCTCCACGCCCCGGCGATCCGGATGATCCCCGTGGCCGAGGACGAACTCGTCCGCTCGGCCACCGCCCAGGTGCTCGCCGCTCCCGCCGACCTCATGGTGCTCACCACGGCGACCGGGGTCCGGTGGTGGACGCAGGTGTGCGAGGAGTGGGGTTACTCCCGGGACCTGCACGCCCTCATGGAACGGGTGCCGCTGTACTCGCGCGGGCCCAAAGTCACCGGGGCGCTCCGGGCCGCCGGTCTGCGCGAACACGCGTCGGCGGCGAGCGAGGCGACCCCCGAACTGCTGGAGATGCTGTTGGAGCGCGGGGTCGACGGCCTCACCGTGGCCGTGCAGCTCCAGGGTGCGAGCTCGGACTGGAATCCCATGGCCCCCCTGGTGGAGGGGCTCCGCGCGGCGGGGGCCGAGGTGATCGTGGTGCCGATCTACCGCTGGGAGCTACCCGAGGACCTGGAGGCGTTCGACGACCTCGTCCGGACCGTCGCCCGGGCGGGCGTCGACGGGGTGACGTTCACCGCCGCCCCGGCCGTGGTGTCGATGCTCGAGCGGGCCGACCTGATGGGGATCCACGACGACGTGCTGGACGCCCTGTCCGGTCCGGTCGCCGCCCTCTGTGTGGGACCGGTGACCGCCGAGCCGCTGGTCGACCTGGGTGTACCCGTGTCGATGCCGGACCGGATGCGCCTCGGTGCGCTCATGCGGCACGTCACCGACGAGCTGGTCGCCCGGTCCCGGCCCGTCGCCGTGGCAGGGCACGAGCTCACCGTGTGTGCGGCCGGGGTCCTGATGGACGGTCGGCCCATCGAGCTCTCGCCGGCGCCGCTGGCACTTCTGCGCGCGATGGCGGACCGGCCGGGCAAGTGCGTGAGCCGGGAGGAACTCCTCGCCGTGCTTCCGGGCGACGGCGCCGACCCGCACGCCGTGGAGACGGCGATGGGCCGCCTCCGTAGGGCACTCGGGGATCCCGGACTCGTGACCACCGTGGTCAAACGCGGGTACCGGCTCACGGTCTGACCAGAGGTCTGCGGCCCCGCGGTCGATGGTGTCCGCGGGTATTCCGCGGGGCGTTCCGGGACCTGTCAGGGAGTACGCGACACGACGTCAGGCGCCACCATGTGGTGGCGCCTGACGTCTCTCGTGGGTTCCGGCGGTGCCGCTCTCTGAAGCGGTGCCGCTCTCTGAAGCGGTGTCGCCCTCTGCGGCGATCCGGCTGGTCCGGCTACGCGGCGATCCGGCTCGTCTGGTGTCGGATCGCGGCCTCGGTGGAGACCAGGACGGTGCCGTCGACGACCCGGGCCGGGAACACGGACAGTCCGTACGACTCGTCGTCGACCCCGCGCCCGTCCTCCAACGCGTAGGCCTGTTTGCCGATGGGGGAGATGGCCACGGGGACCCCCCCGCGGTCGCCGACGAGACCGCGGCTCATCACGGCGGCCCGGGCGATCGGGTCGATGTTGCACAGGGCGTGGACGCTGCCGTCGTCCAGGAGGTAGACGGCGATCTGTCGGCCGTCGGGCAGCAGGGCGGCGACGCCCCGCCCCGGGATGAGCCGCTCGAGGGGGCAGACCTCGATCTCGGTGGGGGACAGTGTTGCGGTCATGACGGTGTCCTTTCGGGGTGTGCGGGTGGGTCAGACTCGTGCGGGCATCGCGGGGGAGCCGAGGAGCACCGGGACCTTGCGGCCGTCCTTCTCCTCGAACTCGACGGTGGGGTCCGGGGACTCGGGCGCGTTGACGAAGGACACGAATCGGGCGAGCTTGTCGGGGTCGTCCAGAACCGCGGACCACTCGTCCACGTAGCCCGCGACGTGGGCCTCCATCCGGCCCTCGAGCTCGGCGGCCAGGTCGAGGGAGTCTTTGCACACGACCTCGCGCAGGTGGTCGATGCCGCCGTCCATCGATTCGAGCCAGGGCGCCATCCGCTGGAGCCGCTCGGCGGTCCGGACGTAGAACATCACCGTGCGGTCGATGTAGCGGATCAGCTCCTCGTCGGTCAGGTCACCGACGAGGAGTTGCGCGTGCCGGGGCGTCGCGCCCCCGTTGCCGCCGACGTACAGGTTCCAGCCGGTCTCGGTGGCGATCACGCCGACGTCTTTGCCGCGGGCCTCGGCGCATTCCCGCGCGCACCCCGAGACCGCCATCTTGATCTTGTGGGGTGCCCGCAGTCCGCGGTAGCGGTTCTCCATCAGCACCGCCATCCCGACCGAGTCCTGCTGTCCGTAGCGGCACCACGAGGTGCCCACGCAGCTCTTGACCGTCCGCAACGACTTGCCGTAGGCGTGCCCCGACTCCATGCCGGCGTCCACGAGTCGCTTCCAGATCACCGGCAGTTCCTCGACGCGCGCGCCGAACATGTCGATGCGCTGACCGCCGGTCACCTTGACGTACAGGTCGTGGTCGCGGGCGATTTCGCCGATCACGATGAGTTGCTCCGCGGACACCTCACCGCCCGGCATCCGGGGCACCACCGAGTAGGTGCCGTTCTTCTGGATGTTTGCGAGGAAGTGGTCGTTGGTGTCCTGCAGTGCGGCCTGCTCCCCGTCGAGGACGTGGTCGGAGCTGGTGGAGGCCAGGATGGACGCGACGGTGGGCTTGCAGATGTCACAGCCGGAACCGTGGCCGAAGCGCTCGATCAGGCCGGAGAAGGTCCGGATGCCGGTGACCGTGACGATCTCGAAGAGCTCCGACCGGGACTGTTCGAAGTGCTCACACAGCGCCGTCGACTGCTCGACCCCCTCCGCCTCGAGGACCTGCTTGAGCAGGGGGATGCACGAGCCGCACGAGGTGCCGGCCCGGGTGCACGACTTGAGGTCGGCCACGTCGCAGGCGCCGCCGCAGATCGCCTCGCGTACGTCGCCCTTGGTGACGGCGTTGCACGAGCAGATCTGCGCCTCGTCGGGGAGCGCCTCCACCCCGACACCGGAATCGCCACCGGTGGAGCGGGAGATGAGAGAGATCGGGTCGGCGGACGGCAGCGTGCGACCGACGAGCGGCTTGAGCAGCGAGTACGGCCCGGAATCGCCGACGAACACCCCACCCAGGAGGGTCTGGGCGTCGTCGCTCATGACCAGCTTGGAGTAGGTCCCCGCGACGGGATCGTTCACCACCACCTCGAGGCATCCGGGCGTGACGCCGTGCGCGTCGCCGAAGCTCGCCATGTCCACCCCGAGGAGCTTGAGTTTGGTGGACAGGTCGGCCCCGGTGAACTCCCCCTCGCCGCTGAGGATCGTGGACGCGGCCACCTCGGCGGAGGTGTACCCGGGACCGACGAGCCCGTAGCAGGTGCCGTCGATGGCAGCGCACTCGCCGATCGCGTAGATGTTCGGGTCCGAGGTCCGGCACCCGAGGTCGGTGAGGATGCCGCCCCGCTCGGCGGTGTCCAGACCGGAGAGCCGCGCGAGTTCGTCCCTCGGGCGGACGCCCGCCGAGAACACCACGAAGGCGGCGTCGACGACCGTGGTGACACCCTCGTCGTCGGTCAGTCGGACGGTCAGGCCGTCGGGCGTCTCGGCGATCTCCGTGCCGGTCACCGAGAGGTGGATCTCGATCCCCAGTTCACGGATCAGGGACGCCAGGACGTGGCCGCCACCGGCGTCCACCTGCAGTGGCATGAGCCGCTCGTTGCGTTCGACCACGTGCGGCGTGAGCCCGAGCAGGCTCACCGCGTTGGCGGCCTCGAGCCCGAGCAATCCACCGCCGATCACGACGCCGTGGGAGCCCGCCCCGGCGCGTTCGGCGGCCGCGCGGATCCCGTCGAGGTCGTCGAGGGTGCGGTAGACGTGACATCCCGGGAGGTCATGTCCGGGCACCGGTGGGACGAACGCCCGCGAGCCGGTCGCGAGGACCAGCGTGTCGTAGGCGATCCGCTCGCCCGAGGAGAGTTCGACCTCCCGGGACTCGCGGTCGATCGCGGTGACCAGGTGACCCGATCGCACCGTCACCCGCGGGTCGGCGCCGTGCCGCGCGTCCTCGAGGTGGAGCGACTCGCGGTCCCACGCCCCGACGTAGGAGGAGAGGCCTACGCGGTCGTACGCCGGGTCCGTCTCCTCGCCGATCACCGTGACGGTGAGATCGGCGGTGGCCCACCGGGACGCGAGGGTGGAGACGAACCGGTGGGCGACCATTCCGTGTCCGACGACGACGATGTGCTCGGTCATGTGGAGACCTCCTTCTAGCCTGTGCCGACCAGGCTAGAAAGCGCGTGTTTCCGCGCAGTGGCGGCGGATCACGGTGCCGTGACGACTTGCTCACAGGTGAAGGAGCGTCGGGTGAGGCCCACGGTCGCGAGCGTTCGGAGGGCTCTCAGTCGAGTGGCAGGAGGTTGGCCGGAGACGCCGACACCTCTGAGACCCGGTCGAGGTTCTGGCGCAGGGTCTCCCACTCGCCGGCCGGGATCTCCCTGGTCAGTCTCCGTAGCACGGCGGCGTCCGGGGTGGCCCAGGCGACGGGCATCGGGGAGATGAACTGGTAGAGGTTGTCGCCTCCGCGTGCGCTGCGGTTCCCCACCACGGCGACGCAGGGCACCCGCGCGCCCACCCGGACGTCGTGACCCGGGATCTTCTCGCAGCTGCGGACGGCCAGCGCGGGGAGCGAGCCCGCGGAACGGTCGACGGCCCGGTCGACCAGGGCCAGCAGGGTGAGCCCACGCGGTCGCACCTCGGCGACGATCGCCGGGACGAGTTCCGAGGTGGCGTAGGCGTGCGCCATGGATCCCATCTTCCGGGGGATGTACCCGATCATGGCCAGGCACCCGATCGCGAAGACGCCGGCCAGCGCGGCGATGATCCAGCCCCACGGTTCGAGGTCCGAGTAGAGGAGCATCCCGGTCCCGGCGGCGAGGACGACGACCCCGAGGATCCCGGCGGACCACTGCAGCCGGCGAACCTCGGCCAGGCTCTCGTTGTTCTTCCGGACCCAGGCGTCGTCCACGGGGAAGTCGGCGAGGCGGTACTGCTCGTGAGGCGGGCGGGAGGTGCGATCGGAGGCCATGGGCCCAGTATCCCAGGCGTCCCGGCGAGGGTGGCCCAGGGCGGACCGTGTGCGCTCAGCCGATCTCGGGTAGCTCCGGCCCGAGCAGGTCGTCGGCGTCGGTGATCCGGTAGGCGTATCCCTGCTCGGCGAGGAACCGCTGGCGGTGGGCGGCGTACTCGGCGTCGAGGGTGTCCCGGGAGACCACGGAGTAGAAGTGCGCCTGTCCGCCGTCCTTCTTGGGGCGCAGGAGACGCCCGAGCCGCTGGGCCTCCTCCTGCCGGGAGCCGAAGGTCCCGGAGACCTGCACGGCGACGCTCGCCTCGGGCAGGTCGATCGAGAAGTTGGCGACCTTGGAGACCACCAGCGTGGAGATCTCCCCGGCGCGGAAGGCGTTGAAGAGCTTCTCCCGCTCCTTGTTGGAGGTGGAACCCTGGATCACCGGGGCGTCCAGCTCGACTCCCAGTTCCTCCAGCTGGTCCAGATAGGCGCCGATCACCAGCGTCGGGGCCCCGCTGTGCCTGGCCAGGATCTGCTTCACCACCGCGATCTTGGTGCGGGCGGTCGAGCACAACTTGTACTTGTCCTCGGCCTCGGCGGTGGCGTACATCATCCGCTCGTTCTCGGTGAGCGTCACGCGGACCTCCACGCAGTCGGCCGGGGCGATCCACCCCTGTGCCTCGATGTCCTTCCAGGGGGCGTCGTAGCGCTTGGGGCCGATGAGGGAGAACACGTCGCCCTCCCGGCCGTCCTCGCGGACCAGTGTGGCGGTGAGCCCGAGACGGCGACGCGACTGCAGGTCCGCGGTCATCCGGAAGACCGGTGCCGGGAGCAGGTGCACCTCGTCGTAGATCATCAGCCCCCAGTCCCGGGAGTCGAACAGCTCCAGCGCCCGGTGCACGCCCTTGGTCTTGCGGGTGACGACCTGATAGGTGGCGATGGTGACCGGGCGGATCTCCTTGCGTTCGCCCGAGTACTCACCGATCTCGTCCTCCGTGAGCGTGGTCCGGGCGAGCAGTTCGCGCTTCCACTGCCGACCGGCGACGGTGTTGGTCACGAGGATGAGCGTGGTGGCCTTGGCGCGGGCCATCGCCGCGGCGCCGACCATGGTCTTGCCGGCCCCGCAGGGCAGTACGACGACCCCGGAGCCGCCCGCCCAGAAGGAGTCCGCGGCCATCTGTTGGTAGTCGCGGAGTTCCCAGGGCTCGGACTCGGTGGACAGGGAGATCTCGTGGGCCTCGCCGTCGACGTACCCCGCCAGGTCCTCGGCCGGCCACCCCACCTTCAACAACTCCTGCTTGAGCCGGCCGCGCTCGGACGCGTGGACGATGACGGTGTCGGCGTCGATCTCCGCCCCGAGCATCGGGGCGATCTTCTTGTGTCGCCTGACCTCGGCCAGCACTGCGGCGTCGAGAGAGATGAGGGTCAGACCGTGGACCGGGCTCTTGACCAGTTGTAGTCGGCCGTAGCGGGCCATGGTGTCCGCGATGTCGACCAGGAGCGGCTGTGGGACGGGGAAACGCGAGTAGGTGACCAGCACGTCGACGACCTGCTCGGCGTCGTGACCGGCGGCCCGCGCGTTCCACAGGGCGAGCGGCGTGATCCGGTAGGTGTGGACGTGTTCGGGTGCGCGCTCGAGTTCGGCGAACGGGGCCAGGGCCTGCCGGGCGTCGCCTGCCTGGTCGTGGTCGATCTCCAGCAACACGGTCTTGTCCGACTGGACGATCAGCGGTCCACCACTCACTTCGGTTCTCCTCGGTTCTCGCGGGCCCGCGTGGGTCCGACCCTCCAGTGTCCCGGAAATCGCCACGGAGGGTCGGGCCGGCGGGTGGGGTCAGCGGGTGGGGTCCACGTCGGCCACCGAGATGACGCGGTGCAACGGCAGGGTCACGGCCTCGGCGGAATCGGGTTCCACCCCTTCGATCCGGCCCCCCGCGACGGAGACGGGGATGACGAGCCGCGAGGTCGAGCGACCCTGCGCGTCGACCACGGAGACCGTGACCGCGGTGCCCGACCCGGCGGCCTCGTGCAGGCGGGCGATGGCGGCCTCACCCGTGTACCCGTCACCCGAGGAGCCGCGAGCCGACCGCACGCGGTCGGCCGAGCGCATCGCCGTGATCGCCGCACGGAGCTCGCCGGTGCTGGCGGCTCGCGTCGGGACCCGGGGGGTGCGGCCGGGGGACGTGGCCCGGACCCGGGCCACCGGGCGGGTGAGTGCGACGACGGCGCCGGAGGTGTCCTCGACGACGGGCGCGTACCCGTGCTCCCGGAGGGCCTCGACGAGATCCAACGGACGGGCCTGGGAGATGAGGACGGTCGGGGCGACTGAACGCAGGGCGCAACTCTCCGCCACCGGGGAGCCCAGGACCTGGGCCACCAGAGACGGGTCGTCACAGCGGAGGAACGACAACGCGGCCCCCGCCCGGAGTCGGCCGTGCCTCCGTGCGACGTCCTCGATCAGGTAGTCGAGGGACTGCGGGACCGGGGTGATCGAGGTCCGGGCGAGAAGATCCCTGATCCCGGCGGCTGTACGTCCCGAGTCCAGCGCCCGGCGCAGGGAGGTCTCGGTCACGCGGTAGGTGGTGGCGGCGCCCGCGGACTCGACGTCGGCGAGCAGCGCGAAGTCCGCCGCGAGCTCCGGGACGAGCGGGCCGGGGGCGAGGATGGTGAGGTCGGCCTGGACGATCACCTCGGAGACGGGTTCGGGGAGTGCCGCCGTCAGGACCGGCTCGAGCTCGTCGGCCGAGGGGGGACCGGCGGCGGGGGGGACGGAGACCAGGATCCTGGCCGCGCTGGTGGCGGTGGTCCCCACCACGAGGCCCAGCCGTCGCGCCTCGCCCACGGTCTGCGTGCAGGTCCGTGACCCGGCCCGCGAGAACCACACCGGCGAGAACCACCGGACGACCTCCGGCAGCAGGTCGTCACCGGGCTCTGCCCCGGGGTCGAGCCGGGACAGGGCGCGCAGGACCCGGTCGCGCTCGCCCGCCGCGGGCGGACCGACCGGTTCGCCGAGGGCGGGGACCGTGCCCCCGCCCTCGATCTCGGAGCCGACCCGCCACGGGGCACGGGGCATCGACCACCAGGCCAGGACGAGTTCGGCCCAGCGGCGCGCGCGATCACGTGCGGACCACACGTCCGCGGCCTCCGTGGGCGCCCACACCGAGTCGAAACCGGTCTCGCCCACGTCGGTGTCGCCGACGGCGATCAGGCCGGCGGCCGCGAGGACCTCCAGCAGAAGCGGGACCTCGTGCTCGTCGACGCCGGCGGCACGGGCGACACGACGGAGTTCCCGCACGCCCACCCCGCCGGCCTTGAGGGTGGCGGCCGGGTGGCGGGACAGCGCCGCGAGGAGCGCGTCGCACCGGTGGAGGAGGTCGAGGGCCGCCACACCCCCGGAGGCGTCCGCCGTCTCGGCGGCGTTGCTCTCGGCGGCGCTCCTGGCGGAGGCGGCCCGCCCGGTCGGGACCCCCGCGGATCCGGGCCCACCGGCCGCCGTGCCGGTAGCCGACCACGCGGGGACGTCGAGGAGGGACGAGCCGCTCTGGCGGGCTCCGTGTCGGGCCCGGTCCAGGGCGTGGGCGCGGGGCACGACCACCTCGCCCCCGGCGGTGCCGGTGACCGAGGCCAGCCCGGCGTCCGCCAGTTCCGCGGCCGCCGCGCGGACGGTCTCGGACGCGGCGGGTCCGAGGGCTCCGACCGGCGTGCGACCGCGGGCGACGGCCCCGAGGACGCCCAGTGCACGGTCGGACAGGCCGCTCCAGGCGGTGTCGAGGTGGGCTCCGACGGGCTCCCCGGGGAGGGGGGCCTCGACGGGCGCCGCGTCGACCGCGGCCCCGGTGACCGGGACGATCCGGGCGTGGGCCGGGTCGCCCCAGAACAGTGCGAGATCACGGAGGGTGTCGACGGCTGCGCGGAATGCCGGGTCGTCGTCGTCGACACCGAGGCGCCCCGACACCGCACCGATCGGCACCGGGCCGGAATCGGCTCCGAGCGCGGCGGCGGTGGCCAGCACGAGCAGGTCGGGCCACGTCAGGGTGCCCATCGCGCGCGCCGTCGACGCCGGCAACCGCAGGCGGGAGGCGAGCACGCCGAGCGAGGCCGGGGGAGGGGAGGCCACGTCCGCACGCAGCTCGCACAGTCGCACCAGTGTGTCGTCGGACAGGCCGGCCAGCCAGGCGGGGAAGTCGGGTTCACCGCTGGTGGGGTGTCGGGGCGTGGTGCGCGAGGTCGGCATATCCGTACCAGCCTAGTGAGATCCGGCCGGCGGTGAGTACCGGTGGCGGGGGTATCCGACCCGGTTGCTGACGGATCGGGCTCGAGGTGAGAGACTGACCACGTGGCTGCCAAGAAACTGACCTACGACAACCCGGGATGGCCCGACGACTCGTTCGGCGAGCACCCGGTGACCGAACTAGCTGCGCTCGTGGCGGGGGGGCTGTCGCCCTTCGGGCAGGAGATCTTCCCGTTGCCGCAGGAGCGCCTGAACTACGTCCACCCGGAGACCGTGGTCAACAAGTCCGTGCCGACCCGCTGACCTCCCCGCACGCCGTGATCACGCGGTGTGCCTCGCACGGTGTAGACGCGAGAACGGGCCGCCACCCCCTGCAGGGAGTGGCGGCCCGTTCTCGCGTTCGGGTCGACCGGGGTCAGTTGGCCAGGTAGGTGGCGAAGAACCCGTCCACGGCCGTCTGGTTCTCGGCGTACGCGGCGTCGACGAGATCCTTGTTGGCCTGGTATCCGTCGGTGATCGGCAGCGCGAGACCGCGACCCTCGGCGAACGCGGTGAGCGTCGCGACGTGCTCGGCGGCCGAGACGGCCTCCGGGGCGGCCGGCGCGACCGGGGCTGCCGGTGCGGGGGCGGGCTGGGCCACGTCGCGAGGCGTCGGGGCGGAATTCAGGCCGAGCTTGGCGGAGCAGGCGGGCCATGCCCCCCAGCCCTGTCCGGCGAGGGTCTTCTCGGCGATGGCGATCTGCTGCTCGCGGGTCGCCTGGTTGGCGGTCGGCGCGTACTGGGTGCCGCCGTAGGCCGCCCAGGTGCTCGGCGAGAACTGCAGCCCGCCGTGGTAGCCGTTGCCGGTGTTGATCCCCCAGTTGCCGCCGGCCTCACACTGGGCCAGACGGTCCCAGTCGGAGTCCGGGGCCGCGTTGGCGGCCGGGGCGAGGGCGAGCCCGGCGGCGGAGAACGCGGTGCCCGCGAGGACGACCTTCACCGCCGTCCTGGGCGCGGAGGCGGTGGCGGCAGCGCGGTGGCGTCCGGTGTTCGAGGTCATATACGCGTCAGTCCTTTTCACTCTGTGCCTACGGGGTGAGCTGTCGGGTTCGGACGAGTGCGCCCGGCCGCCTGCGGCGGCTTGACCCCAAGGCGACCTGCGGTCGCCGGCCCGAGGTGGGCCCTGATCGGGTCCCCCGTCCCCGCCCGGTAACGGTCAATGTCGCATCGGCCGCAGGGCGGGGTTCGGTGGTGCGTCCGATGCCAACTCGCTGACGAGTCTGCCCCGAACAGTAGCGGCTTGATGCCGGATCGTCACCATTCTGAGATAAAACCAGGTCACACAGTGGGGCGGGAGGCGACGTTATCGGCTTGTTACCTGGAACTTCGGGAGAGAGTGGGTTCCGTCACACCCTGGGCGGCCGGGAGCCGAGAATCGCGTACAGCAGCCCCAAAAGGAACCCGACCGGGGTGAACACCATCGCGCCGACGTACAGGAATGTGGGCGCGTCCCTGTCGAGGACGAACGGGGTGAGTGCGGCGAGGATGGTGAACACCACACCGACGGCGAAGACGGCGAGCGCCGCGACGAACAGACCGCGGCGTCTGGGCCGGGCCGGGGCGGGCTCGGCCGCGTGGGGCGCCCAGGGATCGGGGTCGTCGGCTGGGGGTCGGGCGTCGGAGGTCACACGGGGGAGGGTACCGGCCCGGCGGGGGCTCCGGGCCACCGCCTCGGCGAGGGTAGTCTCGAGTGATTCGTGGTGGATGTCGGTCGCACGTGTGCGCGATCGTGTGGAGAGGTGGTTCGCGGTGCCCAGTGGCAGGGTCAAGTGGTACGACGCGGAGAAGGGTTTCGGCTTCCTGTCCCATGAGGGCGGGGAGGACGTCTACGTCCGGTCCGACGCGCTCCCGGACGGGGTGGACACGCTCCGGCCCCGCCAGCGCGTGGAGTTCGACATGGTCTCCGGTCGGCGTGGTCCCCAGGCTCTGCGGGTGGTCGTCCACGAGGAGCCCACCGTCGTGCAGGATCGTGCCCCCCGTGGCGGCCCACGACACTCCCCCGATGAGCTGCACGGGATGGTCGAGGACATGATCAAGGTCCTCGAGACGACCGTCCAACCCGAGTTGCGGCGCGGCCACCGTCCCGACCACAAGGTGTCGGGTCGCGTGGCGTCGGTGCTCCGCGCGGTCGCCCGCGAGCTGGACGCGTGACCTGCCGGCTCAGTCCGCGTAGGTGATCCCGACGGACCACTCGCCGCTGAGGATCGTCTCCGAGCCGTCCGCCGCGTAGACGAGGGCGACCGCTCGGAGCGCCAGTCCCTCGATCCGTCCCTCGTCGGGGAGGGTGACCGGGATGAGCAGTTCGCCGGGCCCGTCGGGCTCGAGGGTGTATTCGCGGAACCCGTCCGCGCGGATCTCGTAGACGTCGAGCGTGGCGCGGCGCAGTTCCACCGGCAGCCGGACCGTGAGGGTGTGTTCACCCGTGACGGTGAACTCGCCCACCGGGTTCGTGTAGCTCGTGCCATCGAGGTCCGTCGCCGCGAACGGCAGTACCTCCACGTGGTCGCGGTCGGTGGCGACGGTGATCGCCGGCACCGCCCCGTGACGGGAGGCCGAGCCCTGCCACGCTCCGACGATCGCGGCGACCATGATGATCACCCACGCCAGGATCGCCCAGGTGACTGGACGGACGCGGGGGCCGGACGCGGGGGCATCGCTGTGAGAGCTCACTCCTCCATTCTGCCGAGCAGGCGCGCGCCGAATGCACGGGGGTCACGAGGCGCACCGGGGAACCTGGGCCGGTTGCCGCCGAGTCCCGGTACCAGGGTGGACCCGCGTGCGGTCAGGAGAGATTGGCCGAACAGCAGGGCGCCCACGACAGCGATCACGCTGAAGCCCACGGTGAAGTCCGGTGGGAGGAGTACCCCCAACGCACCGCCCGCGACCCACGCCAGCTGCAGCGCCGTCTCCGACCGGCCGAACGCGGAGGACCGTGCGGAGTCGGGGATGTCCGTCTGGATCGACGCGTCGAGCGCCACCTTGCCGAGCGCGCTGCACACCGCCGCCACGAGTGCGAGGGGGGCCGCCGCCCAGATGTTCCCGAAGAACGCCGCCACCACCGCCGCGGAGAGTGCTGCGCCCGCCGCCGTCGTGGTGATACGGCCCGGTCGCCCCAGGGGGAGACGGGCGCCCACGGCATTTCCTGCGAACGTGCCCAGTCCTCCTGCCGCACCGGCGATCGCGAGCATCCCGGCCTGTTCCGCCGCCGTGGCGTTCTCCTGGGCCTTGGCCACGAACGCCAGGAACAGGGTGAGGAAGCCGGTCATGAACCGGACCATCGACACGGCCCAGAGATTGGCCAGGACCTGACGGCCGAGCGGCCTGGTGAGAACGGACTTGAGCCCGCTGACGAGCGGGCGGCCGCGGTCCACGCGCAGGGTCGCCGACTCCTCGTCGAGCGAGGCCTCGGCGTGTGCGGGGATGGTCATCGCGATGTACGCCGACACCAGCGCCACCGCAGCGAGCAGCCACAGGGCCGCGTCGGAGCCCCACACCCACGACACGGCTCCGGCGAGGGCCCCCGCGATCAACGACCCGCCCACGTGGCCGAGCACGGTCAACCGGGAGTTGGTCCGGACCAGGTCGAGCGCCGGCGGCAGGACGTGCGGGGTGATCGACGCCTTGACCACGCCGAAGGTCTTGGACAGCACGAGCATCCCCAGCGCGAGGGGGTACAGCAGCCACGAGTCGAAGTTGAGCGCGAGGATCACCGCGAGCACCGCGCGCAGGGTGAAGGTCAACGACACCGTGAGGCGCCGCCCGCTTCGCAGCCGGTCGAGGGCCGGTCCGATCACCGGGGCGATCAGCGCGAACGGGGCGACCGTCACGAGGAGGTACAGGGCCACGTTGCTCCGCGACTCGGCGGTGGCGGCGGAGAAGAACAACGTGTTGGCCAGGGCGACGGCGAGGATGGCGTCGCACGCGAAGTTGGCGACGGTGACGTAACTCAGCTGCGACAGGCCCGATCGGTTCGCCCCGTCGGCGTGGAAGATCCGCCGGACGCCGCGGCCGACGGTGGCCGCGGCTCGACGGGTCGGCCCGGGGGCGCGGTCAGCCAATGAGGCGCACCTCGTACATCGTCGGCCACAACTTCCCGGTGAGCAGCACGTTCTCCGAATCAGGGAGTGCGGCGATCCCGTTGAGCACCGCCTCCCGGCTGGCCGGCCGGGGTCGCTCGAGCGCCGAGGCGTCGTAGATGGCGGTGACCGCGCCGGTGGCGGGGTCGATGCGGATGACCTCGTCGGTCATCCAGACGTTGGCCAGGACGGTGCCGTCCGCGCACTCGAGTTCGTTGATGCGGATGACCGGTGTGCCCCCCGAGGTCACCGAGACCGTGCCGGTGGGCTCGAAGGTGACGGGGTCACGGAAGGTGAGCTCGGCGGAGCCGTTGCTCATGATCAACCGTTCGCCGTCGTGACACAGGCCCCAGCCCTCGCCCTCGTACGGCACCTCGGAGCGCACCTCGAGGGTCCGGGGGTCCCGGTTGTGGGCGATCCCGTTGGTCCAGGTCAGGGTCCAGAGGGTGTCCGGGGTCACGGCCAGGCCCTCGCCGAACTCGTCGTCCGCCATCCGCACGGACACGGTGGGCGGGCCGCCGGCGAGCGGGCGGCGCTGCACCTGCGAGCGGGTGTACTCACCCGTCGACTCGTAGATCTCGTCGCCCACCACCTGCAGACCCTGGGTGAACAACGTGGGGTCGTGCGGCAGGGTCCGGACGACCTCGACCGAACCCCGGACGGGCCGGGGCTCGGACGGTCCCACCGGTACCTGTCCGCCGGCCGCGTCGCCGGAGCCGGAACCCGACCCGGTGGGCATGCTCGATGACGCGAGGGACGCGCCGGGGGAGGTGGCGCTCCCGGCGTCGTCGGAACCTGTCGCGGTACACGCCGCGACGGCGCCGACGAGGGAGAGGGAGACCGCGAGAGGGCCGAGGGTGCCGAGGACGCTGCGCATGCGTCAAGGATGCCGTACTACGGGCCGGACCGCGACGCTGTCGCGATGACGCGCATAATGGGTGGGGTGAACACCGAGGTAGGCACGGATCAGGAGGCGGACCCCGTGAGCACCGATCAGGCCTCGGGCTTCGACGAGGCCCTGCGCGAGAGACTGGCCTCGGGCGTCGACGTGGCGCGTGCCGCCGTGGAGGAGTTCGCGTCCGACGGCGTGGGGGAGCACCGGGGCTCCGTCGTCGAGGCGCCGTTCACCACGACGCACCGGTTCGCCTCGGACCTCCCCGGGTACCGCGGGTGGTACTGGGCCTGCGTCCTGGCGCTGGTCCCCGGCGGCGAGCTGACGGTCGACGAGATCTCGCTCCTCCCCGGTCCCGATTCGGTGGTGGCCCCGGAGTGGGTGCCGTGGGAGAAGCGGATCCGCCCGGGCGATCTGGGTGCGGGTGATCTGCTACCCCCTGCGGACGACGACGAGCGCCTGGTCCCGGGACAGCTCCTCACCGGGGACGACGGACTCGACGAGGTCGCCGGCCCCGTCGGGCTCGGCAGGCCCCGGCACCTGAGCCGGGAGGGCCGGTCGGCCGCCGCCGCCCGCTGGGCCGCCGAGCGTGGCCCGGACACCGAGATCGCGCGCGGGGCCAAGCACCACTGCGGGTCCTGCGGCTTCCTGGTACCCGTCTCCGGCTCCCTCGGCACGTTGTTCGGGGTGTGCGCGAACGAGTACTCCGCCGACGGGCAGGTGGTGCACCTCCAGTACGGCTGCGGCGCCCACAGCGAGGTGCAGGTGGCCACGGAGTCCGCTACCCCGGTGGCCGAGGCGTACGACGACGCCGCCGTGGACGTGGTGGTGCTCCCCCAGCAACTGGCGGCCACCGCCGCCCGGGCGCGGGGGGCGGCCGAGCAGGACGACGAGGTGGGGCAGGCCGGTCCGACGAGCGGTCCCGACCAGGCCTGATCCCGCCGACCGCTCAGATGCGGTCGAAGTCGAGACCGCCCTGCGCGCCCGCACTGCCGCGCAGGACGGCCCGCCGCTGGAGCGCGTAGACGAGGGTGCCGATCGCACCCACGCCCACGCCCACGGCGCACAGGATGACCGCGCGCATGTCGACCTCGTCCATGAGCATCATGGCCAGGAGGGCGATCGTCCACGCGAGGGTCCCGATGAGGACGACGGGCCGCGGATCCAGCAGGTAGGCCGGGATCCGCGGCACCTGCGGCTCCGCCGGGCTGTCCGTCATGACCGCGACGCTACCGCAGGCGGGGGGCCGGTTACTCTATGACGGTTCCTCACCCACCGCCAGGAAGGTCTCCAGATGTCGCAGAGCGCCGGGGCCCCGTCACAATCCCCTGTACGGATCGGTGCCGTCGACCGGTACTTCAAGATCAGTGAGCGCGGTTCGACGGTGGCCCGCGAGGTGCGCGGCGGGTTGGTCAGCTTCTTCGCGATGGCCTACATCATCGTGCTCAACCCGCTGATCCTCGGTTCGGGTGTCGACGTCGAGGGCAACCAGTTGTCGATCATCGAGATCGCCGCGGTCACCGCCTTCACCGCGGGTGTGATGACGGTGGCGTTCGGCGCGATCGCCCGCTACCCGTTCGCCTTCGCGACCGGCCTGGGCATCAACTCCCTCGTCGCGGTGACCATCGCCAGGCAGGTCACGTGGGCCGAGGCCATGGGGCTGATCGTCATCGAGGGCATCATCATCGTCATCCTGGCGGTGAGCGGGTTCCGCAAGGCCGTCTTCGACGCCATTCCCTCGGACCTCAAGGCCGCGATCGCCGTGGGCATCGGGCTGTTCATCGCCATGGTCGGCTTCGTCGACTCCGGTTTCGTGCGTCGACTCCCCGACGCCGCGGGCACCACGGTCCCCGTGGGACTGGGGATCGAGGGGTCGATCGCCTCGTGGCCCACCGCCGTGTTCGCCTTCGGGCTCCTGTTGTGTGGCGTGCTCGTGGCCCGGCAGGTGCGCGGCGGCATCTTCATCGGCATCGTGGTCACCACCGTCGTGGCCATCATCGTCGAGGCCGTCGCGAACGCCGGCCCGTCCTTCGTCGACGGGGAGCCCTCGCCCACCGGGTGGAACCTCGCGGTCCCGGGAATCCCCGAGACCCTGGGTGGGCTGCCCAACCTGTCCCTCATCGGACAGGTGGATCTCTTCGGCGCGTTCGTCCGAATCGGTCCGCTGGCGGCCAGCCTGTTCGTCTTCACCCTGTTGCTCGCCAACTTCTTCGACGCCATGGGCACCTTCACGGGGCTGGGCAAGGAGGCCGGGCTCATGGACGAGAAGGGCAATCTGCCCAACATGAAGACCGCCCTCGTGGTCGAGGGCGTCGGTGCCGTGGCGGGTGGCTTCACCTCGTCGTCGTCCAACACGGTCTTCCTCGAGTCGGCCACCGGCATCGCCGAGGGCGCCCGCACCGGCCTGGCGAACATCGTCACCGGTGCCCTCTTCCTCGTCGCGATGTTCTTCACCCCGCTGTACGAGGTCGTCCCGGTGGAGGCGGCGGCCCCCGCGCTCGTGGTGGTGGGCGCGCTCATGATGTCGCAGATCGTCAACATCGACTTCACGCGCTTCTCGATCGCGCTACCGGCCTTCCTCACGATCGTCACCATGCCGTTCACCTACTCGATCGCCAACGGCATCGGCATCGGGTTCGTGGCCTGGGTCGTGATGGCCACCGCCACCGGCAAGGCCCGGTCCGTGCATCCGCTCCTGTGGGTGGTCGCGGCGGCGTTCCTCGTGTTTTTCGCGATCGGGCCCATCACCGACCTGCTGGCCTGAGCGGCGCGGGCAGTGCTCGTCGTCGACATCTTCGATCCCGCCGATCCCCGGTTGGACGATCTCCGCGACCTCAACCACTCCGACCGCCGCCCCGACCTGCCGGGCGGCCGGGGCCTGGTGATCGCGGAGGGCACCTATGTGGTGGGTCGGATGCTGCTGTCCCGGTTCCGCCCGCACGTCCTGCTGGGGACCGAGGCGCGCCTGCAGCAGCTACGGCGTGAGGCGGCCGCCGAGGGCTGGGACGCCGACGAGCGTGCCGGGGGCGCCGTGTACCTGCGCACCACCAAAGACGTGCTCAGCGAGGTGATCGGGTTCCGGTCCAGTCGCGACATCCTGGCCGCCGCCGACCGTCCGACGCCGCTCGAGGTCGGCGCCGTCGTGGACGGCGCCCGGACCCTCGTGGTGCTCGAGGGCGTCAACGACCCCGAGAACCTCGGGGCGATCTTCCGCAACTGCGCGGCGCTCGGTGTCGACGGGGTGCTCTTCGGTGCCGCCACCGGGGATCCCCTCTACCGGCGGGTGGTGCGCGTGTCCATGGGGCATGTCCTGCGGCTGCCGTTCGCGCACCTGCCGGGGACCCCGACCACCTGGCACCGCTCCCTCGGGCAGTTGAACGCGCACGGCTTCCGCACAGTGGCGCTGACCCCGTCGGCGGAGGTGCCGCTGTCCCGGGCCGTCGACGCGGACAAGGTGGCGTTCGTCCTGGGCGCGGAGGGCCCCGGTCTCACCGAGCACGCGATGCGGGCGTGTGACGTCCGGGCGACGATCCCCATGACGGCCGGGACGGACTCGCTCAACGTGGCCACGGCCGCGGCGGTGGCGTTCTACGAGCGATCGCGCGGCTGACCACCGCGGTGCGTCACCGGCGGTTCGCCAGACGACGGTTCACGGCCCCGCCGGCGCGCCGCACGGTGTCGCCGACGACGCCGGCGATCCTGCGGACGGCTCCGGCGACGGGGGAGGAGGCCCGCGCCACCGCGGGAACGAGTGGACCCCGTTCGTAGTCGTCCTCGGCGTAGGGGGAGGACGGGCTCCCACCGCTGGTCCGCGTGCCGGCGTCGCGTGTGTTGGCGGCGTGGAGTTCGGCTCGACCGGGAGAGCCCACGACGTGGACCGCGGCGCCGGTGGGCGCGGTGCGCTGGCGGACCTCCCGCCGGCCGTCGGTGGCGAACCCGTGCACGGGGACGTCGAGGCCGCCCGGGGAGAGATCGAACCCCAGCCAGTCGCGGTGGGCGGCGTGCAGTAGCGACGACGGCGCGAAGGGCAGGGCGAGCGGGGTGTCGGCCCCGGAGTCCAGGGGGAACTCACCCGCCCAGTAGGGCCGCTCGAACGGTAGAGGCATGCCCTCGTCCTCGACGATCCGGTCGTCGGCCCCGGCGAACGAGCGCACGAGTCGGCCCGATTCCCAGCGGGCGAACCCGCTGACCCCGTCGTCGGGGTCGTGCGAGAACAACAGGACCGTGGGCGCCTCGACGAGACGGAGCCACGTCTTGTCGGTCGCGGAGGGCAGGACGGGCTGCTCGAGTTGGGTCTGGAGAACGGTCAACCCGGGGTACGACCCCACGTAGACCTCCCCGGGACCCGTCGATGCCGACCGGTTGAGGGGGAACATCCCCAGCGACGCGACGGTGACGGTCGGGTAGAGGCGGGAGAGCAGACGCCGGGCGAAACCGGGGTCCGAGGGGTGGCCGGACCTGATGGGGGCGGACGGGTCATCGGTGCCCAGATACCAGAAGGTCGCGACGTGGTGGCCCATGACAGGTCTCAGTCGTCCTTACCGCGGACACCGAGCAGGACGTCCTCCCAGGAGGGCATGGTGGGATGCCGGCGGGTGGTGCGGCGTTCGGGCTCGGCCGGCGGGTGCTGGAGGAAGTGGTCGTCGACAGAGCCCACCGCGGCGGGCGGGTCGGACGACGGGGCGGGCTCGGCCGGAGCGTGCGACTGCTCGATCGTGGCGGTGTCGGGTTCCCTCCGCTCGGGTCGGACCGGGGTCGGCACGGAGCGGATCGGAGGAGGGCCCGGGGGGAGCGGGGGAGGGGACGAGACGGTGCGCAGGGCGGTGGCGCGGGACGGGTCGAGGATGCGCCGGGCCTCGTCGTCGAGTGCACGGGCCGAGCCGCCGTGGGAATCGGGGACGAACGACCACGTCGCCGATGCGTCGTCGGACAGGCCTGCGGGCCAGGAGGTCCGCACGATCCACCCGCCGGTGCGGTCGCGCCAGGCGTCCCACGCGACGACGTCCGGGTCCACACCACGATGATCGAGTGCGGACTCGACCCGCTCGGCGAGTGTGTCGAGTGCGGGTCCGTCGGGAAGGACCGGGTGCGACGCCCGGGCGAGATCGGCGGCGTTCGCGCGCTCGAGGAGCACGGGGACCGCGAAACCCTCGATCCGGGACATCGGGACGCCGGCGTCGGCGGCGACGTCCTCGGGGGAGGCGCCGTGGCGGATCCGATCCTGGATCTCGCGTGGGCGCAACGTGCCCGTCACGGGCACCCGCCGGGACTCCTCCGTGGGTACGGACTCCCCCCGCGCGGCGGCGCGGAACCTGTCGTCGAGGGGGAGGGCCAGCGTCTCGCCAGAGTCCGGGAGCTCACATTCGACCACGGACGAGTCGGCGTCCACCCCGATGATCCTCAGCTTCCGCATACCGCCTCCTCGACTCCTCGTGGGCCCGTGGGCGGCTCGAACGGCGCGTGCCCGGGTCCTGGGCGTTCCCCCCATGGTAGGTCAGCGCAGCCCACCCGGCGCGGTGACGGGCCGGGTGGGCTGCGGAAAAACCGTGGGTGGGCGCCCGGGGCGGGCCGCGGTGGAGGGTCAGCCGAGCTGGCCCACCACGTGGTCGATGCACCGGGTCAGCTGCGAGACGTCCTCGGGGTCGATCGCCGGGAACATCCCGATGCGGAGCTGGTTGCGGCCGAGCTTGCGGTACGGCTCGGTGTCGAGGATGCCGCCCGCGCGCAGGGTCTTGGCCACCTTCGCGGCGTCGATGCTCTCGTCGAGGTCGATGGTGCCGACGACCTGCGAGCGGTGGGCGGGGTCGGAGACGAACGGCGTGGCGTACTCGCTGGCCTCGGCCCAGTCGTACAGGCGGGAGGACGAGTCCCGGGTCCGCTCGACGCACCAGTCCAGACCGCCCTGGGTGTTCATCCACTCGATCTGGTCGGCGAACATCAGCAGCGTGGCCACGGCCGGGGTGTTGTAGGTCTGGTTCTTGGAGGAGTTGTCCACCGCGGTGGGCAGGGACAGGAAGTCCGGGCACCAGCGGTCGGTGGCCGCGATCTCGGCCACGCGCTCGAGGGCGGCCGGGCTCATGATGGACACCCAGAGGCCGCCGTCGGAGGCGAAGCACTTCTGCGGCGCGAAGTAGTAGACGTCGGCGTCAGAGATGTCGACGGGCAGCCCGCCGGCTCCGGAGGTGGCGTCGATGGCGACGAGTGCGTTCTCCGAGCCCGCCGGGCGGGTCACGGGGACCATCACACCGGTGGAGGTCTCGTTGTGCGCCCAACCGATGAGGTCCACCGACGGGTCCGAGGTGGGCTCGGGAGCCGACCCGGGCTCGGCGGAGATGACGATCGGGTCGGCGAGGAACGGCGCGCCCCCGGTGACCTTGGCGAACTTGGAGGAGAACTCGCCGTAGGTCAGGTGGAGGGACCTCTCGCGGACCAGGCCGAACGCCGCGGCGTCCCAGAACGCGGTGGTGCCACCGTTGCCCACCACGACCTCGTAACCCTCGGGGAGGGAGAACAGGGAGGACAGGCCCTCGCGGACCCGGCCGACGACGTCCTTGACCGGCGCCTGGCGGTGGCTGGTGCCCATCACCGAGGTGGCGGCGGCGGAGACGGCCTCGATCTGCTCGGGGCGGACCTTGGACGGGCCGCAGCCGAACCGTCCGTCCGCGGGCTTGAGGTCGGCGGGGATGGTGGGCAGCTGATCGCTCATGCTCTTGGGGTGCCGTTCCTTGTGGTGGGATTTCTGAATCGCCACCATCCTAGTCGGGGGCGCGCCGGGCCCGGAGTAGCGTCTGGGTCATGGAGGATCCCGCACTCGAGCCGGCCGACTTCGACACGATGCGGGTCGGTTACGGCCTGAACGCGAGCCTGGACGTGGGCGATCTGAACGACGACTGGGTCCCGTTGTTCGCCGCGTGGCTCGACGAGGCCGGGCGCCGGGGGGTTCGCGAGCCCAACGCCATGGTGCTCGGCACCGTCGGTGCCGACCGCCGGCCGTCGACCCGGACGGTGCTGTGCAAGGGGGCGGACGAGCGGGGCCTGACCTTCTTCACGACGACGAGTTCGCGCAAGGGCGAGCAGTTGGCACAGTCCGGCTACGCGTCCGCCACGTTCCCGTGGTTGGTGGTGGAGCGGCAGGTGCACGTGGAGGGCGAGTGCCGACCGCTGGACCGGGCGGACTGCCTCGCCTACTGGCGCACGCGACCCAGGGGGTCCCAGGTGGCGGCGTGGGCGTCCGAGCAGTCGCAACCGGTGGACTCCGTCGAGGAGTTGACCTCGCTCTACGCGATCGCGGAGAACCGCCTGGCGGACGTCGAGGAGATCCCGATGCCCGACAGGTGGGGTGGGTACCGCCTCCGCCCGGACCGGGTCGAGTTCTGGCAGGGGGGCCGGGACCGGTTCCACGACCGGGTCGAGTGCCTCCGGGGTGAAGGAGGGTGGACGGTCCGGCGACTGCAGCCCTGACGCCCGCCGATGCCGCGACGCCGCCCGGCAAGCGGGGCCCGGGGGGAGCGGACCGGTGCACGCTTCGAAGTGATGGCGACCGTCACGGTAGGGTGTGGCACAGCACATTCGTGGCGGGACATGGCCGCCGGGACCAGTCGTCGGAGAGGGAATCGCGTGACCGCAGGCTCGAACGGTTCGGACCGCAATGCAACACTGTCCTACCCCGGCGGTGAGCTCGAACTCGATGTGGTGGAGGCGACCTGCGGAAGCGACGCGGTGCAGCTGGGTTCTCTGCTGGCCAAGACGGGGATGACCACCCTGGACGTCGGGTTCGTCAACACCTCCGCGTGTACCTCCTCGATCACCTACATCGACGGCAACGAGGGCATCCTCCGGCACCGCGGGTACCCGATCGACCAGCTCGCCGACAACGCCTCGTTCCTCGAGGTGTCCTACCTGCTCATCTATGGTGAGGATCCCACCGAGGCCCAGCTCGCCGAGTTCACCGAGAAGGTGCTCGGGGAGACCGCGCTGCCCGGCCAGATGATGCCGTTGCTGCAGGCGTTCCCGCGCGACACCCACCCGATGCCCGTCTTCTCCGCCGGCGTGAGCCTCTTCGGCACCCACGGGGACGACCTGGACATCGACGACCCCAAGGCCGTCGACCTGGCCACCGCCCGCCTGCTGGGCCGTGGACCGACGCTCGCCGCCGCCATCGAGCGCATCCGCTCCGGCAACGAGGCCGTCGACCCGGATCCCTCGCTCGGGTACGTCCGCAACTTCCTCCGCATGAATTTCGGGCCGGACTACGAGGTCACCGACGAGGTCGCCGACGCCCTGGACATGCTGCTGGTGCTCCACGCGGACCACGAGCAGAACTGTTCCACCTCGACCGTGCGTATGGTCGGCTCCTCGGAGGCACCGCTTTACGCCTCGATCACCGGCGGCGTCAACGCCCTGTACGGACCGCTTCACGGCGGCGCCAACCAGGCCGTGCTCGAGATGCTCGAGAGGATCGAGTCGGAGGGCGGGGACGCCACCGACTACATGGACCGTGTCAAGAACAAGGTCGACGGCGTCAAGCTCATGGGCTTCGGGCACCGCGTCTACAAGAGCTACGACCCGCGCGCCCAGATCGCCAAGAAGCACGCTCACGCGCTGCTGTCCCAGAGCAACGACCCCCTGCTCGAGATCGCGCTCAAGCTCGAGGAGACGGCACTGGCCGACGACTACTTCGTCGAGCGCAAGCTCTACCCGAACGTGGACTTCTACACCGGCCTCATCTACCGCGCGATGGGTTTCCCCACCGAGATGTTCACCGTCCTGTTCGCCCTCGGCCGGATGCCCGGATGGATCGCCCACTGGCGCGAGATGCGAGAGGATCCGTCCACCAAGATCAACCGCCCGCGCCAGGTCTACACCGGCCCGGCCGAGCGGAGCTTCACCCCGATCAGCCAGCGCTGAGCCCGGGAACCGGACTCCAGGAGGAGACACCATGGACAAGCCCGAGATCGACAGGCCGACGGGCCCCGCGCCCACTGACCTCGTCAGCGAGGACCTCACGGTGGGGGACGGCGCCGAGGCGGTGGCCGGCGGCAACGTCACCGTCCACTACGTCGGTGTCGACTACGAGACCGGCGAGCAGTTCGACTCCTCGTGGGACCGCGGCGAGTCCATCACGTTCCCCCTCAACGGCCTCATCCAGGGATGGCAGGAGGGGATCCCGGGCATGAAGGTCGGCGGTCGCCGCCAGCTGGTCATCCCGCCCGACAAGGCCTACGGCACCTCCGCGGCCCTGCACCCGCTCGGAGGGAAGACCCTGGTCTTCGTGATCGACCTGCTCGAGGCCTGATCCGGCCCGTCGTACGACTCGAGAACGCCCCGACCCCCGCGTGGGAGTCGGGGCGTCCTCGTGTGCGGGGCCCGGCCCGAGCGCCCTACCCCTCCTGCCGGAGGAACGGTGCGAGTGCCTCGAGCACGGCCGGGTCCTCGATCGTCGACGGGACGGTGACGTTCTCCTGCCCGTCCGCGATCTGCCGCATCGTCTTGCGCAGGATCTTGCCCGAGCGGGTCTTGGGCAGGCCCTGCACGACCGTGCAGTCGCGGAAGGTGGCCACCGCGCCGATCTCCTCGCGGACCATCGCCACCAACTCGGCGCGCAACTCCTCCGGGTCGCGGACCTGACCGGACTTGAGGACCACGTAACCGACCGGCCGCTGACCCTTGAGCTCGTCCTTCACCCCGATGACGGCCGCCTCGGCGACGGCGGGATGGGTGGCGATCACGGCCTCCATGGAGCCCGTCGACAGGCGGTGTCCGGCGACGTTGATCACGTCGTCGGTCCGGCCCATCACGTAGACGTACCCGTCGGAATCGACATACCCGCCGTCCCCGGTGGAGTAGTACCCGTCGAAGACGGACATGTACGAGGAGATGAACCTCTCGTCGTCGTCCCACAGGCCCGACAGGGTGCCCGGCGCCATCGGGAGGCGGATCGCCAGGTTGCCCTCCTCCCCGGCGGGGAGGGGAGTGCCCCGGGAGTCCAGGACGTGCAGGTCGTACCCGGGCACGGGGACCGTCGGGGACCCGGGCTTGATCGGCATCGGCTCGAGTCCGCGCAGGTTAGAGGCGATGGGCCAGCCCGTCTCGGTCTGCCACCAGTTGTCCACCACGGGCTTGTCCAGCTTCTCCGTGGCCCACCGGTAGGTGTCCGGGTCCAGACGCTCGCCCGCACAGAACAGGGTGCGCATGGCGGACAGGTCGTACCTGGCGATCTCACCGCCCTCCGGGTCCTCCTTGCGGATGGCGCGGACGGCCGTGGGGGCGGTGAACAGCGCGGTGGCCCGATGCTCGGCGAGTACCCGCCAGAACGCGCCGGCGTCCGGGGTACCGACTGGCTTGCCCTCGTAGATGATGGACGTCGCGCCCACCAGCAGGGGCCCGTACACGATGTAGGAGTGCCCGACCACCCAGCCGACATCCGAGGCCGTCCACCACACCTCCCCGGGGCGGACCCCGTAGACGTTCCACATCGACCACGCCAGCGCGACCGCGTGGCCACCGTTGTCGCGGACCACGCCCTTGGGTAGGCCCGTCGTCCCGGAGGTGTACAGGATGTAGAGCGGGTCCGTCGCCCTGACGGGGACCGGCGCGGCCGGTTCCGAGGCGTCGACGGCCCGGTCCCAGTCGGTCCAGGTGGTGCCCGGGGTCTCGGGGAAGCTCTCGTCCGGGAACTGGTCCGGTCGGCCGGCCACGATCACGGCGCCCGGGGAGTGACGGGTGAGTTCCAGGGCCTTGGCGACCATGGGGAAGTAGGGGACCTTGCGGGTGGGTTCGATCCCGCCGGGCGACGTCACCACGACCTTCGGACGGGCGTCGTCGATCCGGATGGCCAACTCCGGCGCGGCGAAGCCCCCGAACACCACGGAGTGCACGGCACCGAGACGGGCGCACGCGAGCATCGCCACCGCGGCGCGCGGGACCATCGGCATGTAGATGACGACCCGGTCCCCGCGCCCCACGCCCTCGGCGGCGAGCACGCCCGCGAAGGCCTCGACCTGGTCCAGCAGTTGTGAGTAGGTGATGGTCTCCTTGGCCCCGGTCACCGCCGAGTCGTAGATGAACGCTGCCTGATCCCCGCGTCCCGCCTCGACGTGGCGGTCGATGCAGTTGTAGGAGGTGTTGAGCTCACCGTCGGGGAACCACCGGTAGAACGGGGGCCGCGAGCCGTCGACAGCGGTGGTGGGGGGAGTGGTCCAGTCGATCCCCCCGGCGGCCTCCAGCCAGAAGGCGTCAGGATCGGTGATCGAGAGCCGGTGGGCCTCGGCATAGGTCGACGAGGTCGTGGGGTCCGACATCGGGTGAGTCCCTCTCGTGCGGAGTGAAGCCCCCGATCAGCGCCGACGGCCTGTGACGCGCTTCACTCTAGTCTCAGGCCGAGGTCCCGATAGCGGGACATCCGCTCCGCGTACCTCCGCTCGGGGGGACGCCTCCGGACCTCGAGAAGAGCCGCGGCGACGGCGTCGGCCAGCCGGTCGCAGAAGGCGTCCGGCTCGTCCGCCGCGTCGGGTCGCTCGGGTACCACCACGTCCACGATCCCCGCACGCAGGAGGTCGGCCGAGGTGATGCCCTGCGACCGCGCCACCTCGGGCGCCCGGGAGGTCTCGTGGTACAGGATCGCGCTCGCCCCCTCGGGTGGGAGCGGGGCGAGCCACCCGTGTCGGGCGCACAACACCCGGTCGGCCGGGAGCATCGCCAACGCGGCACCGCCCGTGCCCTGGCCGAGGATCACCGAGACCGTCGGGGTGGGCAGCGTCACCAGATCGGCCAGGCTGCGGGCGATCTCGCCCGCGAGGCCGCCCTCCTCGGCCTCGCGGGACAACGCGGCACCGCGGGTGTCGATGAGCAGGACCAGCGGGACCCCGACCTCGGCGGCGATCCGCATCCCCCGCCGCGCGGACCGCAGCGCGGACGGGCCGAGCGGGCTCGTCTCGCTCTCCGCGTCACGGTCCTGGGCCAGCACGACCGCGGACTGGCCCCGGAACCGGGCGAGGGACAGCAGCAGGGATCCGCTGTCCTCGCCCTGCCCGGTGCCCGAGAGCGGGACCCGGTCCGGGGCGACGTGCTCCAGGAACGACCGGGCGCCGGGGCGGTCGGCGCGGCGGGAGCGGACGATGGCGTCCCACGCGTCCGGCGGTGCGGCGTCGTCGCTCTCCGGCTCGGGGACGGGACCGTGCGGCGGCGCCGGCTCGTCCTCGGACGGCGGGTCCTCACAGAGCACACGCAGTGCCCGGGCGGTGAGGTCCCGGACCTCCTCGGGAGGGAGCACTCCGTCGATCATCCCGCGGCGGGCGAGGTTCTCCGAGACCTGGACGCCCTCGGGGAAGGGCGCGTCGTAGAGCGCCTCGTACACCCGCGGCCCGAGGAACCCGATCAGCGCGCCGGGCTCGGCGACGGAGACGTGGCCCAACGAACCCCAGGAGGCGAACACGCCTCCGGTGGTCGGATGACGCAGGTACACGAGGTAGGGCAGTCCCGCCGACTTGTGCCCGGCGACTGCGGCGGAGATCTTGACCATCTGCAGGAAGGCGATGGTGCCCTCCTGCATTCGGGTCCCACCCGACGTCGGGGAGGCCAGGATCGGCAGCCGTTCAGCGGTGGCACGCTCGATCGCGGAGACGATCCGCTCGGCCGCCGCGATGCCGATCGACCCGGCCAGGAAGTCGAACTCGCAGGCGATGAACACGACCCGCCGGCCCAGCAGGCGCCCTTCGCCGGTGATGACGGACTCGTCCACCCCGGAGTCCCGCGCCGCGCGCTCGAGGGAGGCCTCGTAGCCAGGGACCGAGTCGACCTGGGGCGAGCGCAGCGGAGCGGAGTCCCAGGACCGGAACGAACCGTCGTCGAGGACCATGTCGAGGATCTGCAGAGCTCCGGTTCGTGCCATGGACGCATCGTACGGTGGGCGCGTTCACCAGCAGGTATCGTCGGTCGCGGGGTGCAGGGTAGTACCCCCGCGGCGCACCGGACCGCGACGTACCAGGAGGCCCCGCCGCCATGATCGACACACGCAGGGACGGTTCCGTCGCCGTCGTCACCATCGACCGGCACAGCACCCGCAACGCCCTCGACGCGGAGGTGTGTACGGCCCTGCGGGAGGCGATCGAGTCCGCGGGTGCCGCGGCCGAGGGTGAGGACCCGGTCCGCGCGATCGTCGTGACGGGGGCGGGGACGGCCTTCTGCGCCGGCGCCGACCTGTCCGGCGGCGTGTACAACCTCAACTTCTACGACGCCCACGCGGGGATGCTCAGGGCGGTCGAGTCGGTCCCGGTCCCCGTGATCGCGGCCGTCAACGGGCCCGCCGTGGGCGCGGGGGTCCAGCTCGCCCTGGCCGCGGACCTCCGCGTGGTGGCACCCGGCGCGGTCTTCGCCGTCCCCGTGGTCAAGGTGGGCCTCGCACTGGACAACTGGACGATCAAGCGGCTCGCCAACGTCGTCGGGGGCGGGCACGCGCGGTCGGTGCTCATGACCGCGCGCCCGGTCGGGGCGGAGGAGGCGGCCCGGATCGGGTTGGCCAACGAGATCGGCGGCCTGGACACCGCGATGGAGCTGGCGGCCGAGATCGCGCGATTTGCCCCGCTCAGCCTCCGGCACATCAAGTCCGTGATCAACGACGACGACGCGCGACTCCTGCCGCGCGACGAGCACACCGAGCTGCAGCAGCTGGCCTGGCACAGCGAGGACATGGCCGAGGCACGCGCCGCGCGCGAGGAGAAGAGGCCTCCCGTGTTCCGCGGGAGATGACCTGACCGTCAGCGGGGCCGGACGGATACCATTCCAGCGCCCGGATCCCGCCGACGTGGCGACTGGCATACGCCCCGGGGTCCGGTGACTGCAGGGGGAGAGCCGCGGATGGCCGCCAGGCACAGTGCGTCGACGCAGAGGGAGAGGTCGACGGCGCGCAGGGTCGTCCACGTGGGGTTGGGACTCCTGGCGGCGGTCCTCGTGATCGGGGTCGTGGTCGCGGGCCTGTCCAGGGCCGGGGTGGGAGGCTTCTGCGTCGACGCCGCCGATGTCACCGTGGCCGCCGAGCCGGATATCCTCGCGCACATCGAGACCCTCGCGGACGAGGCGGGGGGATGCTTTTCGTATGAGGTCTCGGCGGTCTCGTCCGCCGACATGGCGGCTCGGGTCGCCGCCCGTCAGTCCCTCCCGGACATCTGGGTCCCCGATTCGGCGATCCGGCTCGCGCAACTCTCCCAGGACGTCCAGATCCCGTTCGAGACCGTTCTCAACTCCACCGCGTCGACCCCGGTGATCATCGCCTCGCGTGGGCCCGGACCGGACATGCCCACGTGGACCTCGGCGCTCGCGACGCCGGGACTGGCGATGGGGGACCCGGTCCGGTCCGGTATCGCGGACGCCCCCATTCTCGCTGCGACCTCCGAGGTCGAGTCGATGCGCTCGACCCCGGAGGCGCTCGCCGCCTCCATGGCCGCGCTCGCGCAGGGCCAGGCGGGGCGCGTGGATGTGCCACCGACCGCCCGCGAGTTGCTCGACCGGGTGACGGTGACAGGCGGTGCCGCCATCGTGACCGAGCAGAACGCCGAGACCGCCCGACGTGACGCACCGGAGGCGGACCTCGTCCTGACCGCGCCGCGCACCGGTGCCGTGTTCCTCGGGTACCCCCTCGCCGTCACCACCCAGGACCCGGTGCGCAGGGACGAGGTCGTCGGAGCAGCCGAGGAACTGCGCGCCGCCACCGGCTCGCCCGAGTTCTCCTCCGGCCTCGCCGAGGACGGATTCCGGGTCGCCGACAGGTCACCGCTCGCCGGAGGGGCCGGGGTCGGGGAGGTCGAGGCCCTGGTGGTCCGCGACCCGAACCGCCTGCACGGCGCGCTCCAACGGTGGCGGCTGCTCGCCATGCCCGGACGGTCACTCGTTCTGGTGGACACCTCGGGCTCAATGGGGTTCGCCATGGCGGACACCGGGGTCACCCGGATCCGGACACTCGTCGAGACCGCCGACGCGGGACTCGCGCAGTTCCCCGACGACGCCGCTCTCGGTCTGTGGGCCTTCGGTGGGGACGCGGGCCTGGACGGGCGCCCCTACCGTGAGGTCGCCCCGATCAGCCGCCTCGACGTCCCCACCCCCGAGGGGAGCCACCGCGATTCGCTGGCGGGCGCCCTGGCGTCGCTTCCCGAGCTGGTCGGTGGAGGGACAGATCTCCACCGGACCGTGCTCGACGCCTACGCGGCGGTCCGGTCGGGCTACGACCCCGGCATGATCAACTCGATCATCGTGATCTCCGACGGGGCCGACGACACGGTGTCGGAGCTGACCCGGGACGAGTTCCTCCTCGCACTCCGGGAGATGGTCGACCCGTCCGAGCCGGTGATCGTGGTGACCGTCGGCCTGCTCGACGACGCCGACCCCGACACCCTGGCCGAGATCGCCCGGGTGACCGGGGGGAGCAGTCACATCGCGCAGACGACCGACGAGATCGTCCGGGTGTTCGCCGCCGCGGTCGGCCGACGGGGCGCTGCCTGACCCGCACTCCGACCCCCCCGGATTAGGTGGCTTCGCCCCCCGATAGGGGTGGTTTCACCAGTGCCTTTGCCTCTGCAGGCCCGCCGCGGCGGATTCACCTCGGCAAACCCTTGTGTCCCGTGTCACACTTCTCCCGTCCTAGTCTGTGAGGCGCATCACTACAGAGGTGTGGCTCGAGAGAACTGAAACGGAGGACCTCCGTGTCCCAACCAGCTGATCCCCCGGTGGGAGGATCGTCACGACGCAGCCCGGAAGCGGCCGACTTCGAGGCGATGCACTCCAGCCCGGAATTCCAGGAGTTGCGCAGCAAGTTCAGGGCCTTCGTCTTCCCCATGACGATCGCCTTCCTCGTCTGGTACTTCCTGTACGTGCTACTGGCGGTCTACGCGACCGACTTCATGGGAACCAGGGTTTTCGGGAACATCACCTGGGGTCTGATCATCGGGCTGGCACAGTTCGTCACGACGTTCCTCATCACGTTCCTGTACATCCGGTTCGCCAACCGCGTGATCGACCCCCGCGCGGCAGCGATCCGCCACGAGCTGGAAGGTGAGGTGGCCTGATGGGCGACTGGCTGATCAACATCCGGGAGCTCACCCCGGGGGAGCAGGTCGGATCCACGCTGCTCAACATGGTCGTGTTCGGCATCTTCATCGTCGTCACGATGACGCTCGTGCTGCGGGCGTCCAAGTCGACCAAGTCGACCAAGGACTTCTACACCGGTGGCTCCACCTTCACGGGGCCGCAGAACGGGTTCGCGATCGCCGGCGACTACCTCTCGGCGGCCTCGTTCCTGGGCATCGCCGGTGCCATCGCCATCAACGGTTACGACGGCTTCCTCTACTCCATCGGCTTCCTGGTGGCGTGGCTGGTCGCGTTGATGCTCGTCGCCGAGCTGATGCGGAACACCGGTCGGTTCACCATGGCCGACGTGCTGAGCTTCCGTCTCAACCAGCGGCCCGTCCGCATGGCCGCCGCGCTGGCGACTCTCGCGGTCTGCCTGTTCTACCTCATCGCCCAGATGGCCGGCGCCGGCGGGCTGGTCGCCCTGCTGCTCAACATCAACGACTCCACCGGCCAGGCGATCGTCGTCGCGGCCGTCGGACTCCTGATGATCGTGTACGTCCTGGTCGGTGGTATGAAGGGCACCACGTACGTGCAGATGGTCAAGGCCGTGCTGCTCGTGGGTGGCGTGCTGATCATGTGCCTGTTCGTCCTCGTGGCGGCCCGGGGCAACTTCTCGGCACTCCTCGGCGAGGCCGTCGCCAACTCGGGTCGGGACCTCCTCAGCCCGGGCCTGCAGTACGGCGCCACCGAGACCAGCAAGCTCGACTTCATCTCCCTGTCGATCGCCCTGGTCTTCGGTACCGCCGGCCTGCCCCACGTGCTGATGCGCTTCTACACGGTCCCCACGGCCAAGGAGGCCCGCCGCTCGGTCACCTGGGCGATCGCGCTCATCGGGTCCTTCTACCTCTTCACCCTGGTCCTCGGCTTCGGTGCCGCGGCGATGGTGGGATCGGACGTCATCGAGGCGGCGCCGGGCGGCGTGAACTCGGCCGCCCCGCTGCTGGCCTTCGCACTCGGCGGGGAGATCTTCCTCGGCATCATCTCGGCGGTGGCCTTCGCGACCATCCTCGCGGTGGTGGCGGGCCTGGCGATCACCGCCTCGGCATCGTTCGCCCACGACATCTACAACGGAGTGCTCAAGCACGGGAAGGCCACCGAGAAGGACCAGCTGCGGGTGTCACGGATCACCGTGGTCGTGATCGGTATCGCGTCGATCGTCATGGGCATCGGGGCGATGGGGCAGAACATCGCGTTCCTCGTCGCCCTCGCCTTCGCCATCGCGGCCTCGGCGAACCTGCCGACTATCCTCTACTCGCTGTTCTGGAAGCGGTTCAACACCACCGGTGCGCTGTTCTCCATGTATGGCGGCCTGATCAGCACGCTCGTGCTGATCGCGCTCTCGCCCGCGGTCTCGGGTGGCCCGAAGTCGATGATCACCAGTGTCGACTTCTCGCTGTTCCCCCTGTCCAATCCGGGCATCGTGTCGATTCCGCTGGCGTTCCTGCTCGGCATCATCGGCACGTTCCTCGGGAAGAAGGACGAGTTCCCGCAGAAGCGGGTGGAAATGGAGGTCCGCTCCCTCACTGGCGTCGGTGTGGAGAAGACCATCAACCACTGACCCGTCCCGCCCGGGCGGAACCGATTCCGACCCGCCCGACCGCGAAGAGCGGTCGGGCGGGTCGCGTCGTCGACACGGTGCACCCCCTGGGTCGAAACCCGACCGACGGGAAGTCGGTGGACAAAGGGACTACCCTCGGTGACCACCACACCGATTCGGAGGCGGTCAGAGCAGATGTATCCCGGACAGGACGACCAGACGCGGCGCATGGGGCAACCCGACTCGCGCGCGTACTCGCAGATGGGCGGAGACCCAGGGTACGACGAGCCCTACTCGAACGAGGCCGCCTACCCGGAGCGCCGTGAACCCCGCGGTCCCGCGCTCGACGTGGGCAAGTTCCTCGGCAGCGTCGCGGCCACGGCGCTCGTGGCGGCGATCGCCGGGTGGCTGATCGCCTGGGTCGTCGAGGCGGCGTTCGGCCGCTTCGGTCATCTGTGGGCCAACGGCGGCAACACCCCCACCATGTACGCGGTGTACGGCGCGGTGGCCGCGATCCTGGCCGGGCTCCTCTGGTACCTGCTCCTGGTGGGCACGGCGAACCCGCAGCAGTTCTTCTCGTGGACGGTGGGACTGCTGATCATCGCGGCGGTGGCGCTACCGCTGCTGGTGACGGTGCCGTTCCTCGACGGGTTGGCCGCAGCGATAGTCCACCTGTTCATCGGCCTGCCGATCCTCGCGCTGACAGGGGCGTTCGCCGCCACCCTGCGACGCTGACCCCCGTGACGCACCCGAGCCCGCTGATGACTCATCAGCGGGCTCGGGTGCGTCCGGCCGGTCTGGCGGCCTGCCCGTAGCTCAGGCCGCGTGCCTGCAGGTCGGGCAGGTGCAGTCGTCGCACACGCAGTTCGCGCACTCGTGGCGCTCCCCGCAGTTGTCGCACGAGCACACGTTGTGGTTGCAGGTCTCGCAGGTGCAGTCGGTGCAGGTGCACACCGCGCAACTGTCGGTGCAGTTGTCACACGAGCAGGTGGTGCACTCGTCGTAGTGGCCGTCGTGCTCGCGGTGCAGGTGGCCGTCGTGCAGGTAGTCGACGTGGTCCTCGTGGACCACGGCCTCGTGGCCGCAGCCGGGTCCGTGGGTGTGCGAGTGGGGCTCGGCGGTGGGGTGGTCGGTCACGGTCATCGGTGTCGCTCCTGGTCGTCGCCGGCGGGTCGCCGCCGGGCATGGCTGGCGGATGTCACGGGAGGCGCCGGATCGTACGCGGGCGGGCGGTCGTCCATGACATGCACAGATTGTCATACATGCATGTATTGCTGTCAACGGCGTCGGTGGTCCGGTAGGGCTGGTCGAGGTGTGTCGAGGGGTATCCGCGGTGGCCGGGCGAGCGTCGGATGGTGGGACTCACGCTGTGGTGCCCTCGAGAGGAATCGAACCTCCGACACCGGCTTTAGGAGAGCCGTGCTCTATCCACTGAGCTACGAGGGCGGGAACCGGGGAGAGTCTAACTGATCCGCGCCGGTCCCCGTGATCAGCGAGTTGGAGTGTCGACAGCCGGGCGGTAAGCTTGGCGGCTGGCGTCCGTGTCGTCCCCGTATCCCGGGATCGACGGACCGCCTCCGCGGGTCACCACCGGCCGCCGCGTGAGGGGGTGGGCGTCCGACAGGCCGGCAGCCCCACTAGACAGACAGAGGTATTGCCTGTGTCCACGTACACCCCCAAGCCCGGGGACGTGACGCGCGCCTGGTACGTCATCGACGCCACTGATGTGGTTCTCGGTCGACTCGCCGTGCAGGTCGCCAACATCCTCCGTGGCAAGCACAAGCCGCAGTTCGCCCCGAACGCCGACACCGGCGACTTCGTCATCATCATCAACGCCGACAAGGTCGCGATCTCGTCCAACAAGCGCGAGCGCGTCATGCACCACCGTCACTCCGGATTCCCGGGCGGGCTCAAGTCGCAGTCCCTCGGCAAGGCCATGGACACGCGCCCCGACCGTGTCGTCGAGAAGGCCGTCAAGGGCATGCTCCCGAGCAACAAGCTCGGTCGTGCCGTCGCCTCCAAGCTGAAGGTGTACGCGGGCCCCGAGCATCCGCACGCCGCCCAGCAGCCCGTGCCCTACGAGATCAAGCAGGTGGCCCAGTGACCGACGAGAACATCACCCCCGAGGCCGAGCTCGCCGACGACACGGTGGCGGAACTCGCCGCCGAGGTCGCCGAGGACTACAGCGAGGCCGACTACGCCGGCGGCACCGACTACGTGGCCGACGCCGAGACCCAGCTGGCCCCGGTCGTCTCCTCCGGTCCGACGCAGGCGGTCGGCCGTCGCAAGGAGGCCGTCGCCCGCGTCCGCCTCATGCCCGGCTCCGGCCAGTTCACCCTCAACGGTCGCACTCTCGAAGAGTACTTCCCGAACAAGGTGCACCAGCAGCTCGTCAAGTCGCCGCTCGTCCTGGTCGAGCGCGAGGAGCAGTTCGACATCGTCGCCCTGCTCCACGGTGGCGGCCCCTCCGGACAGGCCGGTGCGCTGCGCCTGGCCATCGCCCGCGCGCTGATCCAGTACGCGCCGGACGACCGCCCGGCGCTCAAGAAGGCCGGCTTCCTCACCCGGGACGCCCGCGCCGTCGAGCGCAAGAAGGCCGGCCTCAAGAAGGCCCGTAAGGCCCCGCAGTACTCGAAGCGCTGATCTCCGCGCTCGACACCCCAGAGCAGGCGCCCGCGATCGCGGGGGCCTGCTCTGGCTCGTTTTACAAGGGACCTCACGGACGGGGCTATCCTTACCCGGTCCGCAACACCCGCCCCCGGTGCGGTGGCGGTCCCACTACCCCGGAGGATCACGCATCATGACCCGACTGTTCGGCACCGACGGGGTTCGCGGACTCGCCAATCGGACACTCACCGTGGACCTGGCCGTCCGCCTCGGAGCAGCTGCCGCCTCCGTGCTCGCAGCCGGGACCGGCGCCACCGGGGTGCCGGGCGGTCAGACCCGCCCACTGGCCGTGATCGGCCGCGACCCCCGGGCGTCGGGGGAGATGCTCGAGGCGGCCCTCGCCGCGGGTCTGGCCAGCCAGGGGGTGGACGTCCTGTGTGTCGGCGAGCTCCCGACCCCGGCCGTCGCCCATCTGACGGCCCAGCACGGCGCCGCGCTCGGTGCGGTCATCTCGGCCTCGCACAACGCGATGCCCGACAACGGGATCAAGTTCTTCGCCGCGGGCGGGCACAAGCTCGGCGACCACATGGAGGACCGCATCGAGGGTGCCCTGACGGAGGGGACGATCACCGGACCCACCGGGGCCTCGGTCGGCCGGATCTCACGCGCGTCGTCGGAGGACGCACTGGACGGGTACGTCCGGCACCTGCTCGACGCCACGCCCGGGCGGCTGGACGGACTGGTCGTGGTGGTCGACTGCGCCAACGGAGCGGCCAGCGTCGCGGCGCCGCGTGCCTACCGCGACGCGGGGGCGACCGTGATCGAACTCCACTCCACCCCCGACGGCTACAACATCAACGACGGGTGCGGCTCCACACATCTGGAGGACGTCCGCGCCGCCGTGCGCGAACACGGTGCGGACCTCGGTCTGGCGCACGACGGCGACGCCGATCGCTGCCTGGCCGTCGACGCCTCCGGCGAGGTCGTCGACGGTGACCAGATCATGGCGATCCTCGCCCTGGCGATGCGGGACTCCGGAGAGCTGGTGGGAGACACCCTCGTGGCGACGATCATGAGCAACCTCGGTCTCAAGGTGGCCATGCAGGCCGCCGGGATCCACGTCACCGAGACCAAGGTGGGGGACCGCTACGTCCTCGAACGGCTCCGTGAGGGCGGGTACAGCCTCGGCGGTGAGCAGTCCGGTCACCTCGTCCTCCCCGCGCACGCGACAACCGGCGACGGGGTCCTCACAGGACTGCGCATCATGGCCCGGATGGCCCAGACCGGTAGCCCCCTGGCCGAGCTCGCCGCCGTGATGACGGTCCTGCCGCAGGTGCTGATCAACGTGCCGGTGGACGACAAGGCCGCGGTCGTGTCGTCCTCGGTGGTGGGCAATGCCGTGGCCGAGGAGGAGGCGCGACTGGGGTCGGGGGGAAGGGTGCTGCTGCGTCCGTCGGGCACCGAACAGCTGGTCCGCGTCATGGTCGAGGCGGAGGACGCCCACTGCGCCCGCCAGGTGGCGGAGCGACTGGCGGGGCTCGTCACCGCGGTCTGAGCCCCGGCGCGGTGAGCCGCGCTCGGCTCCCGGTGACGCTCCGCTCAGCTCCCGGTGAAGCTCTTCGCCAGCCTGAGCAGCGGCGGCGCCCCGGCCACGAGGTCGTCGTCCTCCTCGTCCAGCATCGCGTCGGTCACCGTGACGGTGCCCTTGAGCTTCTCCTCCGGATCAGCGAACGCCGAGTAGGTGGCATCGCCGGCGAGCGTGCTCAGGAGATACCCCGCCATCAGCGGGCGCACCGCGCGTTGCGTCCGGCGGTCCGGGTCCGCGAGTCCGACGTACTTGACCAGCGGCGCGCCCTCGACCAGGCCGGTCTCGATGGCCTTCTCGAGACGTCGGTGCACGATCTGGCCGCGCCAGGCCAGGTGGAGGGCCCGCGCGTCCTCGGCGTGCACCCCGCCGGACGCCGACAGCAGCAGGGCCGGCGCGTCGATGGTGATGGCCCGGTCGGCGGCCGCCGGGACGGTCTCGGTGGGGAACGCCATCGCCACCGCGCCGATATCGGTGCGCTGGGAGGCCAGCAGGGCACAGACCCCGCCACCGAGCCCGTGTCCTGCCAGCCCGATCCGGCGGGGATCCGCGCGGACGGTCCCGCGGCCGAGCCTGGCCTGCAGGACGTCCTCGATCGCGGCAGACAGGTGGTCGGCGAAGTGTTGGTGGTTCGGTCGGGGGGACCGATCGGTCGCGGGCGCGACCACGACAAAACCCCACGAGGCGAGGTGCTTGAGCGTGTCCGTGTAGTCACGGGGGCCCTTGGTCCAGTCGTGGGCGAAGCCCACCACCGGTGCGGGTGACGGCGCGTCACGCGGGACGAACACCGCGCCCGGCGTCCCGGTGAAACCGAGATCGCCCGTGTCGACCCCGTAGGGGCCCCGCCGGTTCACCTTGTCGAGCAGAGCTTTGGTCTTGATGGCCACGAGGGCCACAGTATCGCCTCCGGGGGGTCGACGGTGCCGGGGCGTCGGCACGGCGTGGCTACACTTAGCGGCCATGTGCGGAATCGTCGGTTATGTCGGGCATCAGGCTGCCCTCCCTGTCGTGGTCGAGGCCCTGCGGCGGATGGAGTACCGCGGGTACGACTCCTCGGGCGTGGCCGTCCTCGACGGTTCGGGCGCCTCCCGCGTGGAGAAGAAGGAGGGCAAGCTCGCCAACCTCGAGGCGGCGTTGGACTCCGCCGGGCAAGACAGCTTCCCGGGGACCACCGGTATCGGACACACCCGATGGGCCACCCACGGGCGCCCCAGTGACCGCAACGCCCACCCGCATGTCTCCGGCGACGTGGCGATCGTGCACAACGGCATCATCGAGAACTTCGCCCCGCTGCGCGCCGAGCTGGAGGCCGCGGGGGTCGAGTTGGTGTCGGACACCGACTCCGAAGTGGCCGCGCACCTGCTCATGTGCGAGATGGCGTCCGGTCAGCACGCGGGGGACTTCGTCGCCTCGTGCCGGGCCGTGCTGAACCGCCTCGAGGGTGCATTCACCCTTGTCTTCAGCCACGCCGCCCACCCGGGCACCCTCGTCGCGGCCCGTCGGTCGACCCCGCTGGTGCTGGGCGTGGGGGAGGGCGAGATGTTCCTCGGCTCGGACGTCGCGGCGTTCATCGAGCACACCCGTGAGGCGGTGGAGCTCGGGCAGGACAACGTGGTGGTGCTGCGGGCCGACGGGTACGAGATCACCGACCTCTCCGGCGCACCCGCCGAGGGGCGCCCCTTCCACATCGACTGGGACCTCGCCGCCGCGGAGAAGGGCGGCTACGACTACTTCATGCTCAAGGAGATCGCCGAGCAGCCGGCGGCGGTCGCCGACACCCTGCTCGGCCACTTCCAGGACGGTCGCATCGTGCTCGACGAGCAGCGGATCAGCGACCAGGACCTCAGGGACATCGACAAGGTGTTCATCGTGGCCTGCGGCAGCGCGTACCACTCCGGCATGGTGGCCAAGTACGCCATCGAGCACTGGACCCGCCTACCCTGCGAGGTCGAGATCGCCTCGGAGTTCCGCTACCGGGACCCCGTGTTGGATCGATCCACCCTGGTGGTTGCCATCTCCCAGTCGGGCGAGACCGCCGACACCCTCGAGGCCGTGCGGCACGCCAAGTCCCAGAAGGCCCGAGTCCTGGCGGTCTGCAACACCAACGGCTCGCAGATCCCCCGCGAGGCCGACGCCGTGCTGTACACCCATGCCGGCCCCGAGATCGGGGTGGCCTCCACCAAGGCGTACCTGGCCCAGATCACCGCCAACTATCTCGTGGGTCTGGCCCTGGCGCAGGCCCGGGGCACGAAGTACCCCGATGAGGTGGCGGCCGAGTTCCGTCAGCTCGAGAAGATGCCCGAGGCCATCCAGAAGGTCGTCGACTCCCTCGACCCGGTCCGCGCGATCGCGCGGGAACTGGCCGGATCGAAGTCGGTGCTGTTCCTCGGCCGCCACGTCGGGTACCCGACGGCGCTCGAGGGCGCGCTCAAGCTCAAGGAGCTGGCGTACATGCACGCCGAGGGGTTCCCGGCGGGCGAGCTCAAGCACGGTCCGATCGCCCTGATCGAGGACGGCCTGCCCGTCTTCATCGTCATGCCTCCCGTCGAGGGGCGCGGGGTCCTGCACTCCAAGCTCGTGAGCAACATCCAGGAGATCAGGGCCCGCGGTGCCCTGACCATCGTGATCGCCGAGGAGGGGGACGAGGTGGTGCGACCGCTGTCGGACTACTTCATCCCGATCCCGGCCTCGACCACCCTGCTGCAGCCGCTCCTCGCGACCATCCCCTACCAGGCGTTCGCCGCCGAGGTCGCCGCCGCCCGTGGGTACGACGTGGACAAGCCCCGCAATCTGGCCAAGTCCGTCACGGTGGAGTGATCCGCCCCCGGGTCTGATCCCGTCTGGGATCGTGGACGTCATGTTGCGCGCGCATCCGGTCGAGGCGATCCGGGCCGCCGAGCGCCCGCTCATCGAGGCGGCCGTGGCGGCGGGGGACCCGGACGCCGTGATGCGCCGCGCCGCCTCGGGCGTCGCCCACCACACCGCCGGGCTCCTGCGCAGGCGCACCGGAGGGGTCTACGGCCGGTCGGTCGTGCTTCTCGTGGGGAGCGGGGACAACGGCGGGGACGCCCTCTACTCGGGCGCGATCCTGCGTGGGCGGGGGTGTCGGGTGGAGGCGGTACTGCTCGACCCCGACCGGGTGCACGGTCGGGCCCTGCAGGCCCTACGCGGAGCCGGGGGGCGGGTGGTCGCAGCCGGTGCCGACACGGACTCGGGAACGGCGGGCGCTCCGGACGTCGTGATCGACGGGGTCGTGGGGCTGGCGGGGTCGGGCCCGCTGAGGGAGCCCGCGGCGGCGGCGGTCGCCGCGCTCGACGGGGCCGGGGTCCCGTTCGTCGCGGTGGACCTCCCGAGCGGGGTGGACGCCGACACCGGAACGGTGCACGAGGCACACGTACGGGCCGACGTCACCGTCACGTTCGGGGCCCTGCGTCGCGCCCACCTGCTCGCCTCTCCGACGTGCGGCCGGGTCGAGGTGGTCGACATCGGACTGGCGGACATGGGCTCCGGACCGTTGACGGTGCGCCGCCCGGACCGGTCCGAGGTGGGTCGGGCGTGGCCGGTGCCGGGGCCGGACGACGACAAGTACACCCAGGGCGTGGTCGCCATCCGTGCGGGCTCCGGACGGTTCCCCGGTGCGGCCGTGCTGTGCGCCTCGGCGGCGGTGGCGGCGACCTCCGGGATGGTCCGGTACGTCGGCTCGGGCGCCGCGGACGTGCTCGCGGGCCGTCCTGAGGTGGTGTGCCACCCGTCGGTCGCCGAGGCAGGGACCGCGCAGGCCTGGGTCGTGGGGCCGGGGGCGGGGACCGGGACGGAAGCCGTCGCCGACCTCGACGCGATCCTGGCCCGGGGGAGGCCGACCGTCCTCGACGCCGATGCGCTCACCTGCGTCGCGGGGCACCCCGTGGTGTTGCGGAGCGCGACCGCGCCGGTGCTTCTCACCCCCCACGCCGGCGAGTTCGACAGGCTGACCGGAGGCTGGGACAGGACGGACCGGCCCGGTGCTCTTCGCCGGTACGTCGCGGATCTGCGCGACCGGGGTATCCCGGCGACCGTGCTGCTCAAGGGGCGGGTGACGCTGGTCGACGACGGGGAGACCACCTGGTCGATCGACCCGGGTTCCTCCTGGGCCGCGACGGCGGGCTCCGGCGACGTGTTGTCCGGGGTGGCCGGCGCGTTGCTCGCGAACGGCATGGGCTGCGGCGGGGAGGTCGCCTGGCCGGCGGTCGCGGCGGCGGTGGCCCACGGTGAGGCCGCGCGGATCGCCGCGGGGCGCACCGGTGGGGCCGGTGCGCCGATCGGGGCCGGGGATCTGCTGCGCGCGTTGCCGTCGGCGATCTCCGCTCTCCGCGGTGCGTGAATGGCCTCCGGAGGCAGGGGTTTGGCAGAATGGACGAAATGGGTCCAATTGTCCCCCCGTCGCCGTGCCGCGCCGAGATAGACCTGGGCGCGATCGAGCACAACGCCCGCGTCCTGGCGCGCGCCGCGCGTGGTGCGCGGGTCATGGCGGTGGTGAAGGCGGACGCCTACGGCCACGGCGCCGTGCCGGTCTCGCTCGCCGCGCTGCGCGGTGGGGCGGACGCACTGGGCGTCACGACGATCGCCGAGGCGCTGCAGTTGCGCGATGCGGGCATCGACGCCGAGATCCTGGCCTGGTTGTTCGGGGTCGGTGACGACGTCGGGGCTGCGCTCGGGGCGGACGTGGACCTGGCGGTCCCGAGCCCGGGCCACCTCGACACCGTGCTCGACGCCGCCCGCCGCACCGGGCGTCGCGCGAGGGTGACCCCCAAGATCGATACCGGGCTCGCGCGCTCCGGCATCACCCTGGACGAGTGGCCCGCCCTGCTCGACCGGCTGGTCGCCGCCTCCGACGAGGGCCTCATCGAGGTGACCGGGCTGATGGCGCACTTCGCGCACGCCGACGATCCGGGCAACCCGGTGATCGACCAGCAGGTCGACCGTCTGCACGCCTGCGTGGCGCAGGCCCGCGCCCGTGGGGTGCGGTGCCCGGTCAACCACCACGCCAACTCCGCGGCCACCCTGACCCGCCCGGACGACGGTTTCGAGATGGTCCGCCCCGGAATCGCCCTCTACGGGCTCAACCCGGTCGACGGTCTCGAGGCGGACCTGGTCCCGGCCATGACGTTCTCCGCCGAGGTCCTGATGGTCAAGCGCATCGCCGCCGGCCAGGGGGTGAGCTACGGGCACACATGGCACGCCCCGCGGGACACGACCGTGGCCCTCGTGGCGGCGGGGTACGCCGACGGGGTGTGGCGCCTGCTCTCGGGCAGGCTCGACGTGGCCGTCAACGGGCGCAGGTACCCGAACGTCGGCCGCGTCTGCATGGACCAGTTCGTCGTCGACCTGGGCCCGGACCCGGGCGACTCGGTGCGCGCGGGGGACACCGCCATTCTGTTCGGCACCGGCTCCGACGGGGGCCCGACCGCCGCCGAGTGGGCACGGACCCTGGGGACCATCCACTACGAGGTCGTCACAGCGGTCCGCGGCCGCGCGGTGCGCCATCACGTTCTCGGGACCCGGCACGCCAGCGGTGAGCAGAGGGAGGGGTCACTATGAGCGGAGAAGACGACTCACCCGGGCGCCGGAGGTCGATGCCCCGACTCCGGCTGCCCCGGCGGCCCTCCCGGTCGAATGCGGGGGAGCCCGTCGAGGTCCGGTCACCCGAACTGGTGGGCGGGGAGACGAGGGACGCCGAGGCCGTCGAGGAGCAGATCCGGGCCCCCGGAGGTCTCGCCGCAGGCCTGAGCGCACTGGGCGCCGCGACGATCGGATCCGTCGGCACGCTCCTCCCCGGCCGCCGGGCGAGCGACCCGTGGGCCGGCGAGGACATGTGGGAGCTCGGGGTCGATCGGGGTTCGATGGTCGCCGCCTCGGACGGTGTCCCGCTCGCGGTGCGGGAGGCCGGTCCGACCGACGCGCCGATGACCGTGGTGTTCGCCCACGGGTACACGCTGTCCATGGACTCCTGGCACTTCCAGCGCCGGCACCTCCAGGACCGATTCGGCTCCGAGGTCCGCCTGGTCTTCTACGACCAGCGCGGTCACGGACTCAGCGGCAAGAGTTCGCGCGAGAACTCGACCATCGCCCAGCTGGCATCCGACCTCAACTCGGTGATCTCCGCCACGGCGCCGACCGGCCCGATCGTGGCGATCGGCCACTCCATGGGGGGCATGACGGTCCTCGGCTACGCCGTCCGCCACGAGGACGCGGTCCGCGAGCGCGTGCTCGGCGTGGGACTGGTCGCCACGGCGATGGCGGAACTCTCGGAGTCGGGCCTGGGTGCCGTGCTCGACAGCAGGGCCGTGAGCAGATTCGTGGGCCTCGCCGGCCGCACCCCCGCGGTGTTCACCAGCAGCCGCAAGGCACTCGGGGCGATCATCTCCCCGTTCATCTACGGCGGCTCCTTCGGCGACCCGGCCAAGATGAGCCCGACCGTCGCCAGATTCGTCGACAAACTCATCGCGTCGACGGACGTCCTGACGATCGCGAACTTCTTCGAGACCCTCACCCAGCACGACGAGTCCGCGGCCGTGCCCGTACTCCGCGACGTGCGCACCACGGTGTTGTGCGGGGACCGCGACCTGCTCACCCCCCTCGACCGCTCGGTGGACATCGCCGAGGCACTGCCGGACGCCGAGTTCGTGGTGGTCCCCGGAGCGGGGCACATGGTGATGTTGGAGGAGCCCGCGCACGTGTCGGAGGTCCTCGGTGACCTCATCGCGGACGCCGTCGTCGAGTGGCGCGCACGGACGCGGGAGAAGTCGAGCGGCACCGAATCGTCGCGCGGCCCCGGGTCATCGAGCGACACCGGGTCGTCGTCCCGCAGCGGCCCGTCGGCGCGCCGTCGCGCGGCGTCGTGACGATCGGGGTCTCCGGGGAGCGGACGCTGCCCACGGTGGACGACACCCGCGCGCTCGGCGTCGAACTGGCGGGCGTGCTCCGCGCCGGCGACGTCGTGGTGCTCGACGGGCCGCTCGGCGCCGGGAAGACCGCCCTCACCGCCGGGATCGCCGCCGGCCTCGGCGTCCTGGGCCGGGTGACCTCCCCGACCTTCGTGATCGCCCGGCGGCACGCCCCCGGGACCCCGGACGGCCCAGGGTTGGTCCACGTGGACGCCTACCGGCTGGTGGGGGGCCAGAACCCCGACGGGTCGCAACCCACGACCGACGACCTGGCCGACCAGCTGGAGTCCCTCGACCTGGACTCCGCGCTCGACCATGACGTCGTGGTGGTGGAGTGGGGCGCCGGGTTCGTCGACTCCCTCGTCGCGGCACCCCTCGTCGTCACCCTCGAGCGTGGCGCAGACACCGAGGTGCGCTCGGCCACCTGGCACCGGGCCGGGCGGCCGCCCCACCCGGCGGTACCCTGACCCCCGTGCTGGTCCTCGCCGTCGACACCTCGACCCCCGCCGTGACCGCCGGGGTCTGCCGCCTCGTCCTCGGGGACCACGGCCCGGTCGTCACGCCCCTGGCCACCCGGGTGACCGAGGACGCCCGCGCCCACGCGGAGCTGCTGACCCCCCACATCCTGGACTGCCTCGCCGAGGCGGACCTGGCCCCCGGCGACCTCGACGCCGTGGTGGTGGGCGTGGGGCCGGGACCGTTCACGGGTCTGCGGGTGGGGATGGCGACCGCGGCCGCGTTCGCCGACGCGCTCGGTCGACCCGTGCACGGCGTGTGTTCGCTCGACGGGCTCGCGCAGCGGGCGCGCGCCGCGGGGGTGACGGGAGAGCTCGTCGTCGTCACCGACGCCCGGCGTCGCGAGGCCTACCACGCCCGGTACGCCCCGGACGGCGCCCGGGTGTCCGGTCCCACGGTCGGCCCCGCGGCCGACATCGCCACCGACGGGGTCGATCACGTGGTGGGCGACGCGACCCGACTCGGGGAGCTCGTCCGGGGGGCACCGCACGCCGGGACCGGCGGCGGAGGCGGGGCCACCGCGCCGGACCGGTTGATCTCACCGGACCCGGCCGGGCTCGTCACGGCCGCCGCCGCCGACCTCCTCGGCGGAGTGGACCCGGCCCCGCTGGAGCCCCTCTACCTGCGCCGACCGGATGCCGTGCCGCCGCGCCGGGTGGAGCCGTCCCCGGCGTTGCGGGGCGTCGAGGCCGGAGGGCCACCACGGTGAGCGGTCCGGCGTCGGGCGGCGACACCGTGGACGGCGTCGTCTATGATCCGCTGGTCGCGGGCGACGCGATGCGGTGCGCGGAACTCGAACGAGTACTCTTCCGCGGTGACGGACCGTGGTCGGCCGCCTCGTTCCTGTCCGAGATCGGCTCCGGGCACACCACCTGTCTGGCCGCCCGCCTCGAGGGCACGCTGGTCGGTTACGCCGTGCTGGCGGCACTCGGGCGGGCGGGGGACCGGGAGTTCGAGGTCCACACCATCGGGGTCGATCCCGCCTACCGGGGCCGGGGGATCGGACGCACGATGCTGCGCCTGTTGCTCGCGGTGGCGGACGCGGAGGCGGCTCCGGTGGTCCTGGACGTGCGAACCGACAACGTCCCGGCCCGCGCGCTCTACGAAGCGCACGGTTTCGAGGTGGTGGGGCTACGACCCCGGTACTACCGTCCGAGCATGGCCGACGCGCACCTCATGGTGCGTCCGGCGCACAACGGACCCGACCCGGGAGGAGGAGGCAGCTCGTGAGGACCGTTCTGGGGATCGAGAGTTCGTGCGACGAGACCGGCGTGGCGATCGCCCGGGTGCACGATGACGGTCGCGCGGAGCTTCTCGCCGACGTGGTGGCCTCGTCGATGTCCGAGCACGCGCGCTTCGGCGGCGTGGTGCCCGAGATCGCCTCCCGCGCGCATCTCGAGGCGCTCGTCCCGACCGTGCGTGCGGCGCTCGCCGAGGCGGGTGTCGACCGACCCGACGCCGTGGCCGCGACGATCGGGCCCGGGTTGTCCGGTGCACTTCTGGTGGGCTCCTCGGCGGCCAAGGCCTACGCCGCCGCGTGGGGCACACCGTTCTATGCGGTCAACCACCTGGTGGGACACGTCGCCGTGGCCGGGTTCGACGGCGGACCACTCGACGAATGCGTGGCGCTGCTGGTCTCCGGCGGACACACACAGCTCCTGCACGTGCGCTCTCTCACGGATCCGGTGGTGGAACTCGGCTCGACGGTCGACGACGCGGCGGGGGAGGCCTACGACAAGGTCGCGAGGCTCCTGGGGTTGGGGTACCCGGGCGGTCCGGTGATCGATCGACTCGCGGCGTCCGGTGACCCCGCGGCCATCCCCTTCCCCCGCGGGATGACCGGACCCCGCGACGCCCGACACGACTTCTCCTTCTCCGGACTCAAGACCTCTGTCGCGCGCCGGATCGAGGCCGCCGAACGCGACGGGGCGCACCTCGAGGTCGCCGACGTGGCCGCGTCGTTCCAGGAGGCGGTGGCGGACGTGCTCACCATGAAGGCCGTGCGTGCCTGCACCGACCTCGGGGTGCCGACCCTGCTCGTCGGCGGCGGCGTCGCGGCGAACTCCCGGTTGCGGGAGCTGGCGGCGCAGCGGTGCGCCGAGGCCGGGATCCGTCTCCGGGTCCCCCGGCCGCGGCTGTGCACGGACAACGGGGCGATGGTCGTGGCGGTGGCGTCCGCGCTCCTCGCGGCGGGTGTCGAACCCAGTGCCCTCACCGTGGCGGCGGATCCGGGACTCGCGGTCGGGGTGACCCAGGTGGTGTGACCCGGATGGTGTCGAGTCGGGTGGTGTGAGGCGGGTGCCTCAGAACCCGAGCAGCGCGAGTCCGTACCCGGTGAACAGCAGCATCCCGGAAACCAGCAGGGTGATCACAGCCAGCCACAGGTAACCCACCGCGAGGGCGGTGAGGGCGAGACCGCGCCCGGCCTGTCCGGTCCGACCGATCCTGGCCAGGGCGAGATGGCCGAGCAGGACCGACGCGAGCGCGAAGACCGCGGGGAGCACGGGCAGGAACAGTCCGAGGAAGGATCCGAACACGACGTTGCCCACCGCCAACACGACCGCGGCGAGCGCCGTGCCGTTGACATCGGGGGGACCGGCGTGGGACTCGTCCCCGGGGTCCTCCGGATCCCGCCGGCCGGACGCGTCCGCGTCACCGGAGGGGGTACGGGACATGACGACGACTCCTCCCGGGGGCGGCGGGACTTCCCGCTGATCGTACGCGGGGGCCGCGCGCCTGTCGGGGTCCTGAGCCGGGTGTGTGAGGGCCGGGTGGTGTTCGCCGTCCGCGAACGGGGCCGGATCGTGCACCCGGGACACTTGAGTGCTGGCACTCGCGCATATAGAGTGCCAATAGGCATGGACCCGGTCGCGTCACCCGCGACGACGCCACCCCGGTGCCCCGCCCCCTGAACACACCAGCCATCTACACACGGAGGATCCATCGTGGCGATCAAGCCGCTTGAGGACAAGATTCTCGTCGAGGCCACCGCTGCCGAGACCACCACGGCGTCCGGCCTCGTCATCCCGGACACCGCCAAGGAGAAGCCCCAGGAGGGCACCGTCGTCGCGGTCGGCAAGGGCCGCTTCGACGAGGACGGCGACCGCATCCCCATGGACATCAAGAAGGGGGACAAGGTCATCTACTCCAAGTACGGCGGAACCGAGATCAAGTACGAGGGCAAGGAGTACCTGATCCTCTCCTCGCGCGACGTTCTCGCGGTCATCGACTGACGTGAGTCGGTACAACCCCGCCCCGGTGGCGCCGGCCAGTGTCCGGCCCGCCGGGGCGGTGGTGTCTCACCGGTGTCTCACCGGTCTTCTACGCAGTACGACCCGCCCGTCCCGAACACCCTCTTCCTTCCAGGAGTCCCATCAATGTCCAAGTTGATAGCGTTCGACGAGGAGGCCCGTAAGGGCATGCTCGCCGGTGTCGACCAACTCGCCGACACCGTCAAGGTCACGCTCGGCCCGAAGGGTCGGCACGTCGTGTTGGCCAAGGCCTTCGGTGGCCCCACCGTCACCAACGACGGTGTCTCCATCGCCCGCGAGATCGAACTCTCCGAGCCGTTCGCGAACCTCGGTGCCCAGCTGGTCAAGAGCGTCGCCACCAAGACCAACGACGTCGCCGGTGACGGCACGACCACCGCGACGGTGCTCGCGCAGGCTCTCATCCGTGAGGGGCTGCGCAACGTGGCCGCCGGATCCAACCCGATGGCCATGGGCAAGGGCATCGAGAAGGCCTCGGCCGCCGTCGTCGAGTTCCTCAAGTCCGCCGCCACCCCGGTGTCGGGGTCCGAGGGGGTGGCGCAGGTCGCCACGGTCTCCTCCCGGGACCCCGAGGTGGGCCGGATGGTCGCCGAGGCCATGGACGCCGTGGGTGTCAACGGCGTCGTGTCCGTCGAGGAATCCCAGGGCCTGCACACCGAGGTCGCCGTGACCGAGGGCATCGCCTTCGACAAGGGCTACCTCAGCCCCTACTTCGTCACCGACCCCGACGAGCAGAAGGCCATCTACGAGGACGTCCTGGTCCTGCTGCACCGCGAGAAGATCAGCTCCCTCCCGGACCTGCTCCCGCTGCTCGAGAAGGTCGCCGAGACCGGTAAGCCGCTGCTCGTCGTGGCCGAGGACGTCGACGGCGAGGCGTTGTCGACGCTGGTCGTCAACTCGATCCGCAAGACCATCAAGGTCGTCGCGATCAAGGCCCCGTTCTTCGGCGACCGCCGCAAGGCCTTCCAGGACGATCTCGCGATCGTCCTCAAGGGTCAGGTCGTCAGCCCGGACCTGGGCATGAAGCTCTCCGACTGTGGCCTCGAGGTGCTCGGGCACGCCCGCCGCGTGACCGTCTCCAAGGACGAGACGATCATCGTCGACGGCGACGGTGACCAGGCCGATGTCGACGCCCGGGTGGCGCAGCTGCGCCGCGAGGCCGAGAACACCGACTCCGACTGGGACCGCGAGAAGCTCGAGGAGCGCATCGCCAAGCTCTCCGGGGGCGTCGCGGTCATCCGCGTCGGCGCCGCCACCGAGACGGAGCTCACCGAGCGCAAGCTCCGCGTCGAGGACGCGGTCAACTCGGCCAAGGCCGCCGTCGAGGAGGGCGTGATCGCCGGAGGCGGCTCCGTGCTGGTCCAGGCGGCGGCCGCCCTCGGGCGTCTGTCCGCCGGCATCTCGGACGCCGATGAGGTCGTCGGGGTGAACGTGGTCCGCAAGGCGCTGGCGGCGCCGCTGTTCTGGATCGCCGCCAACGCGGGCGAGGACGGTTCCGTCGTGGTCAGCAAGGTCGCCGACCTCGGCCCGCGGGACGGCTTCAACGCCGCCACCGGCGAGTACGGCGACCTCGTCTCGGCGGGCATCATCGACCCGGTGAAGGTCACCCACTCGGCCGTCGTCAACGCCTGTTCCGTCGCGCGGATGGTGCTGACCACCGAGACCGCGATCGTCGAGAAGCCCGAGCAGGAGGCGCCCGGCGGGCACTCGCACGCCGGTCACTCGCACTGATCCCGTCCAGACCGGGCCCCGGTCCCGCACCCGCGGGACCGGGGCCCGCTCGTCGTCCGGCGACCGGTGATGTCGTCTCACCCGGCTCCGAGCGGTTACGCTGGGCCCTCACCGGATGACCTCCGGCACAGGGGTCGCAGAAGTATCCTGTGCCCACGCCCCGCCGGCCGCGACGGTCCGGACGTGAGACCGCGACGGTCCGGCGCCGCACCCCGACAGAAAGGCCGTGCCCCGTAGCACACCCGTGTAACGAGAGGCCCCCCTAAATCGATGACAGGTACAGCAGACGAGTTGGAACTCGCCGTCGCCGCCGCGGTCAAAGGAGACCGTTCTGCGGCCACGCGGGTACTCGAACTCGTCCGTCCCGGGGTGGTGCGGTATTGCCGCTCCCGCGTCGGGGGTGCGGAGAGGGTCAACCTTTCTGCTGACGATGTCGCACAGGAGGTGCTGATCGCGGTGCTCTCGGCGTTGCCCGGGTACCGGGATCAGGGACGTCCCTTCATGGCCTTCGTGTACGGGATCGCTGCACACAAGGTCGCGGACGCGCACCGGGGCGCCGCACGGAACAAATCGGATCCCGTCGAGTACCTCCCGGAGGTGCTCTCCACGGAGACGGGGCCGGAGGATCACATCCTCGACGGCGAGGTGGCCAGGGCGATGAGCCGACTACTGGAAACCCTGCCCGAGAAGCAGAGGGAGATCATCCGACTGCGGGTGGTCGTGGGACTCTCCGCGGAGGAGACCGCGGAGATCGTGGACAGCACGGCCGGAGCCGTGCGGGTGGCCCAACACCGGGCCATGAAGCAGCTCCGGATGAGGATCGAGCAGGATGGAGAGGAGCGATGGCGATGAACGACGACGATGTCGACCCCGGCACCCGGGACGACGCCTCCTCTCTCGATGCGCACGGTCCGGATCCGGAGGCGGTGGAGCGTGACGACGAGCTCCTGCGCGTCCTCGGGTCGGGTGACCGACCCGCCGGCACCGACGCCCTGACCGCGCTGCTCGCCGACTGGCGCGGTGAGGTCGACTCCGCACCCCTGCCCGATCTGCCGGGCGAGGAGGAGATCGAGGCCGCGCTCGCGCCGAACGTCTCCCGCCTGTGGCCCCGCCGTGGCTGGGCCAAGTCCCATGAGCATCATCACGGGCAGCGCCCCGCGTTGTGGCAGGCGGTGACCGGGGCCGCGGCCGTGGCGGCCGTCATCGTCGGCGGTCTGTCCGTCGCCGCGCACAGCGCGATGCCCGGGGATCCGCTGTGGGGCGTCTCCAAGACGATCTTCGCCGACCGTGCCGGGGAGGTGGAGCTGGTCAGCGACCTGACCGAGCACCTCGCCGCCGCGGATCTGGCAGCCCGCGAGGGCGACCGTGAGAGGGCCGAGCGTCTCCTGGACGAGGTGTCCGGCCGGCTGGACGAGGTCTCCGACGCCAGCGAGCGTGTCGAGTTGATGAAGCGCCGCGACGCGATCAGGCGTGATCTGAGCAGGGTCACGCCGAGTTCGGTCCCGTCCCCGGCACCTGCTCCGGCGCCCGCGCCCGCCCCGGCCCCCGGTCCGGGTCAGGGTCCCGCGACCCTCGTTCCCGGGGTTCCCGTGCCGCTTCCGTCGAACCTGATCCCGCCGCCGCCCCCCGGTATGCCGGTCATCCCGCTGCCGCTGGACGGACTGCGGATCTCGACGACACTGCAGATCCCGATCGACACCCAGCGGATCCAGGACTTCCTGGCGCCCACCACGGGTCGGCCGCAACCGGGTGAGGTCGACGGCACGGGCCCGGCGCCGTCACCGACGCGGACCACCGTGACACAGGTCCCGACGTCGGGACCGGCGGCCACCAGCGCTCCGGCGACCACGCAGACCACCGGCTGACCCCCTCCGCCGGTCCGGCGGGTCAGCGACGCCAGTAGAGACGACGCGGGCGCATCGTGCGCACCGCATCGGCGTATCCGCGGCAGTAGTCCCACGAGACGTAGTCGTCCGGGATGGGGTCGAACGCGGGCTCGTGGGGCAGGAGCGAGCCGTCCTCCAGGAGCTGCATGAGGTTGGCGCGGAGCATGTCCCACTCGTGGTAATGCTCCTCCGCGCAGTCCTCGCACTGCACGGCCACCCCCTTGACGCCGGTGGGGGCCAGGAGTTCGCGGAACTCCGCGAGATCGGCGAGGTCCTCCTCGATCGCCCGGCGTTCCTCGGCGTCGAGCGGCCCGGAGGGGACGCCGTCGTCCACGGGGTCGAGCCCGGCCAGTTCCGAGGTCGGATCGTCCGGATCGCCGGCGAACGGGTCGGGCGGCATTCCGTGCCGTAGGGGATCGTTCACGCTCCCACCGTACCCGTGGGCACCACCTGGCGGGGCCGACGGTTCGAGCCCGGGACCCCGGACGCACTATCCTCGGACTCCAGACCCAGACGACCCCCAGGAGGACGGCAGATGAGCGAGTCGCGAGGCCCCGTGCGCACCGGCGGCGACGATCCCACCAAGGTCGCCATGGTGGGCCTGACCTTCGACGACGTGCTGCTGCTCCCGGCCGCCTCCGAGGTGGTCCCCAGTGAGGTCGACACGAGCACCCGCCTCACCCGGGACATCACGTTGCGGGTGCCGCTCGTGTCGTCCGCGATGGACACCGTCACCGAGGCCCGGATGGCCATCTCAATGGCCCGTCAGGGCGGCATCGGGGTCCTGCACCGCAACCTCTCCGTGGCCGACCAGGCGGCCCAGGTGGACACGGTCAAGCGGTCGGAGGCGGGCATGGTCACAGATCCGGTCACCTGTGCTCCCGCCAACACCCTCGCCGAGGTCGACGAGATGTGCGCCCGCTACCGGATCTCCGGCCTGCCGGTGACCGACGAGCGGGGCGAACTCGTGGGCATCATCACCAACCGGGACATGCGGTTCGAGGTGGACAAGTCGCGGCGGGTCGACGAGGTCATGACCCGTGCACCGCTGGTCGTCGCGCGGGAGGGTGTGACGGCGGAGGCCGCCCTAGGGCTCCTGCGCCGCCACAAGATCGAGAAGCTGCCGATCGTGGACGGCGACGGTCGGCTCACCGGGCTCATCACGGTCAAGGACTTCGTCAAGACGGAGAAGCACCCGGACGCCACCAAGGACTCCGACGGTCGACTGCGAGTGGCCGCGGCGATCGGGACCGGTGAGGACGCCTGGCAGCGCGCCGGGACCCTCACGGACGCCGGAGTGGACGTCCTCGTCGTCGACACCGCCCACGCCCACAACCGCAACGCGCTCGAGATGGTCGCCCGCGTCAAGCGTGAGCTCGGCGACCGCGTCCAGGTGATCGGCGGAAACCTCGCCACCCGCGGCGCGGCCCAGGCCATGATCGATGCGGGCGCGGACGCGATCAAGGTCGGCATCGGTCCCGGCTCCATCTGCACCACCCGCGTCGTCGCGGGGGTGGGGGCCCCGCAGATCACCGCGATCCTCGAGGCCTCCGTGGCGGCCCATGCCGCGGGCGTCCCCGTGATCGCCGACGGCGGCATGCAGTACTCGGGGGACGTGGCCAAGGCGATCGCGGCCGGGGCGTCGGCGTGCATGTTCGGTTCGCTGCTCGCGGGCTGCACCGAGTCGCCCGGGGAGCTGATCTTCGTGGACGGCAAGCAGTACAAGGTCTACCGGGGGATGGGATCGGTCGGCGCGATGCGCGGCCGGGGCAAGCCGGGGCAGGAGAAGTCGTTCTCCAAGGACCGGTACTTCCAGGATGACGTGCTGTCCGAGGAGAAACTCGTCCCCGAGGGGATCGAGGGACGGGTGCCGTACCGCGGCGACGTCGCGCAGGTCCTGCACCAGCTCACCGGCGGACTGCGCGCGGGGATGGGGTACACGGGATCGGCCACGATCCCGGACATGAACCGCGCCCAGTTCGTCCAGATCACGGCGGCGGGGCTCAAGGAGAGCCACCCCCACGCGATCCAGATGACCGTCGAGGCCCCCAACTACAACGTCAAGGACTGAGGGCGCGTGCGCAACGTCGTGGAGATCGGAATGGGCCGTGAGGCCCGACGGATGTACGGGCTCGGCGAAGTGGACATCGTCCCCTCCCGACGCACCCGCAGCTCCAAGGAGGTGTCGACGGCCTGGCAGATCGACGCCTATCGGATGGACCTGCCCGTGATGACCCACCCGACCGACGCGGTGGTCTCACCCGAGTCGGCCGTGGAGTTCTCGAGGTTGGGCGGCCTGGCCGTCCTCAACGGAGAGGGCCTGTGGGCGCGCCACCAGGATCCGGAGGCGGCGATCGCCGAGCTGCGCGAGCTCGCTCTGGAGGACGTGACCGGCCACCGGGCGGTGGCGCGTCTCCAGGAGCTGCACCGCGCCCCGATCGACCGCGAGCTGCTCGCGGCGGCCGTCCGGCGGATCCGGGACGAGGGTGGCACGGTCGCGGTCCGGGTGTCCCCCCAGCACGCGCGCGACCTCACGCCTGGTCTCGTCGCGGCCGGGATCGACCTGCTCGTCGTACAGGGCACCATCATCTCCGCCGAACACGTGAGTGGCGAGGACGAGCCGCTGAACCTCAAGGACTTCATCCACGAGCTCGACGTGCCGGTGATCGCCGGCGGTGTGGTGGACTACAAGACCGCCCTGCACCTCATGCGCACGGGCGCGGCCGGAGTGATCGTGGGTTACGGCGGCGTCGAGGGGGTCACCACCACCGGCTCCGTGCTCGGTATGGAGGTCCACATGGCCACCGCGATCGCCGATGCTGCGGCCGCGCGGCGTGACTATCTGGACGAGACCGGTGGCCGGTACGTCCATGTACTCGCCGACGGAGACATCTACACCTCGGGTGACATCGCCCGTGCGGTGGCGTGCGGCGCCGACGCGGTGGTGTTGGGTCCGCTGTTGGCCGGGTCGTTGGAGTCCCCGGGGCGGGGTGTGTACTGGGACGCCGTGTCCGCCCATCCCAAGGTCCCCCGTGGACACGTGGCGGAGATCGACGACGAGACGGCCCTGGCGCCCCTGGCCGAGGTCCTGGAGGGGCCGACGAGCGTGCCGGACGGAACCCGGAACCTGATGGGCGGCCTCCGTCGCGCGATGGCCAAGTGCGGGTACTCGGACGTCAAGGGATTCCAGAAGGTGGACCTGTCCGTCCGCCCCTGACGCGGTGGACAAAACGGGAGCTACTGTCGGGTAGGTTCTCGGTGCTCGGGTACTGTGACCCACACCTCGACCACCAGGGAGCCCCACCATGACGACATCGACGCCGTCGCCCTCGACCACCACCTCCACCGCGAACACCGACACCGACGTCGTCGTCATCGGGTCCGGATTCGGCGGAAGCGTCACAGCCCTGCGCCTGACGGAGAAGGGGTACCGCGTCACGGTGATCGAGGCGGGCCGGCGCTTCGCCGACGAGGACTTCGCCAAGACCTCGTGGCGGCTCAACAAGTTCGTGTTCGCCCCCAAGCTGGGACTGTTCGGGGTCCAGCGAGTGCACATGCTGCGTGACGTCCTCGTGATGGCCGGTGCCGGAGTGGGCGGTGGTTCGCTCAACTACGCCAACACGCTGTACAAGCCGCCGGCCCCGTTCTTCAACGATCCCCAGTGGGCGCACATCACTGACTGGGACGCAGAGCTGTCCCCGTTCTACGACCAGGGGCGCCGGATGCTCGGCGTGGTCACCAACCCCACACACACCCACTCCGACACGATCGTCAAGGAGGTCGCACGGGACATGGGGGCGGAGGACACCTTCGTCTACACGCCGGTCGGAGTCTTCTTCGGCGAGAAGACCGGTGGCGAGGGCAAGCCGGGCGAGACGGTATCCGACCCCTATTTCGGTGGCGTGGGTCCGGACCGTACGGCCTGCATCGAGTGCGGTGAGTGCATGACCGGCTGCAGACACGGTGCCAAGAACACGCTCGTCAAGAATTACCTCGGGTTGGCCGAGCGGGCGGGCGCCCGGGTGTTGGACCGGACCACGGTCAGCGGCCTGCGTGAGCGCGCCGACGGTACGTGGGAGGTCACACTGGAGCGCTCCGGCGCCTGGACCAGGTGGGGCAAGCGGGCCACCTCCATGACAGCCGCGCACGTGGTGGTAGCAGCTGGGACCTGGGGCACCCAGCATCTTCTGCACTACTCCAAGGACGAGGGCGCGCTGCCGCGACTCTCGAATGCCATGGGCAAGCTCACCCGCACCAACTCGGAGTCGATCCTCGGCGCCCTGAGCAAGAACTACAATCCGGAGCAGGACTTCTCCGAGGGTGTGGCCATCACGTCGTCGTTCCATCCCCGTTCCGACACCCACGTCGAGCCCGTCCGCTACGGCAAGGGGTCCAACGCCATCTCGGTGCTGCAGACCCTGCTGACCGACGGTGACGGCGACGGTCCCCGCTGGCGCACGCTCCTGAGCGAGGTCCGCCGCCAGCCGTCGGACTTCTTCCAGTTGTTCAACTCGCGCCGGTGGAGCCAGCGCACGGTGATCGTGCTGGTCATGCAGAACCTGGACAACTCGCTCCAGACCTTCGTCAAGCGCTTCGGGCCGTTCCGGTACGTCTCCAGCAAGCAGGGCCACGGCGAGCCCAACCCGACGTGGATCCCCGCCGGCAACGAGGCCACCCGGCGGATTGCCGACAAGATCGGTGGCTTGGCCGGCGGCACGTGGGGCGATATCGTCAACATGCCGATGACCGCGCACTTCCTGGGCGGCTGCGCGATCTCTGATTCGCCCGAGAACGGCGTGGTGGACCCCTACCACCGGGTGTGGAACTACCCGACGATGCACATCGTGGACGGGTCCGCGATCTCCGCGAACCTCGGGGTGAACCCCGCACTGAGCATCACCGCGCAGGCCGAGCGGGCCATGTCGTTGTGGCCCAACAAGGGAGAGGCCGACCCCCGGCCCGCGCAGGGCGAGCCCTATGAGCGCGTGAACCCGGTGGCGCCCGTGTCGCCGGTCGTTCCCGAGGCGGCGCCCGGTGCGCTCCGTCTACCGATCGTCGGGGTCTCTAGTGGGGGTGTTCCCGCTCGCGCGTGAGCTCGACCAGCTCCTCGAGTCCGGCCCGGATCCCACGAGCGATCACGTCCGGGTCGGGCACGAGGTGCTCGCACGAGATCACGCCCAGGTCGAGGTGGCCGTCGATCGACACGCTGGTCACCGACAGGCCCGCACCGTGTAGCAGCGGGCCGAAGGGGTGCATGTGGGTGATCCGTGCGCCGAGGAAGTAGAGCGGTTTGCGGGGCCCGGGCACGGTGGAGATGATCAGGTTGTAGATCACCGGGTGGACGTCGGCCAGTCTGAGCGCCTCGTACACCCGCATGCCCGCGTCGAGGAGGCCGCGGGGGCTCATCCGGCCCCAGTTGTCCAGCAGGGCCGGCCGGATACTCCCGGCCTGCTCCTTGGCGGTTGCCGATGCGGCGACTATCCGGTGGTACCGCTCCACGGGATCGAGCAGATCCGAGGCGAGGGACGCGAACATCGCCGAGACCTGGTTCGCGCCGCCGGTCGCCAGGTCCGTGCGGGTGGACATGGGGACGATCGCGACCATCGACGAGTCCGGGGCGTCGCCGTGGTCCTCGAGGTAGGACCGGACCGCGCCGCCGACCAGGGTGAGCAGGACGTCGTTGACCGTGCCGCCCAGGCGCGTGGTGACCTGCTTGACGGCCGCCAGGTCGAGCGTCGCCGTGGCCACCGCGCGGTGCGGGGTGAGGGAGTGGTTGAACAGGGTCCGCAGCGCCGTGAAGGGAGCGGGCATGGACTGTCCGCCGCCCGTCCGGCCCCGGGCCCGCTTCATCGCCGCCGGGACGGACAGGGTCTCGGGCAGGAGGCGGAGGAACGCCAGGGGTCGGCCGATCAGGTCGCGCGCGCCCCCGGCGATGAGCTGGACGGTGTTGGCGCGACCGACGTGGGTGCGCACCAGTTCGGGATCCTGGGTGGGCGTGGATGCGTCCGTGGCTGCGAGGGTGGCGAGCAGTTCGGCACCCAGCATGCCGTCGATGAGCGCGTGGTGGACCCGGCAGAACGCGGTGACGGTGGGGGCGGCCGGATCGCCGCGCTCGATGATCCACACCTGCCACAGCGGGTGGGAGCGGTCCAGTGGTGTCGAGGCGAGTCGCCCGCACGTGGCCAGTAGGTCGTCCTCGCTCCCGTCCGGACCGAGCGTGATCCGGTGGACGTGGCGGGTGATGTCGAAGTCGAAGTCCTCCACCCACGCCGGGTGTCCCAGGTTCAGACGGGAGTCGTGGATCCTGCGCCGGAACGGCGGGATGGCCTTGACCCGCCGGGCGAGCCCGGACCGGAGGCGCTCGAAGGAGTACCCCTCGTCGATGGTGGAGACGTCGAGGTGCACCACCCCGTTGATCACCATCATCTGCTCGTCGGTCTCGAGATACAGGAAGCTGGCGTCGAGGCCGCTCATCCGCTCCACGGGTCACCCCTCCTCGGTCATCGTGGACCCCGGCCGGGTCGTCCCGGTGTCCCCGGCCCCGGCCGCCGTCTCCCGGGTCAGTTCGAGCAGACGGTCCATCGAGTCCCTCAGCCCGGTGGCGAACAGTTCGGGGTCGGGCACGAGGTGTTCGCACGCGTTGATCCCCACGTCCAGCTGGTCGCCCAGGGACATGGCGGTGACGGACAATCCGGAGCCGTGCATCAACGGACCCAGCGGATACATGTGCTTGACCCGCGCGCCGAGGAAGTTCAGCTCTCCCCTGGGGCCGGGGAAGTTGGAGACGGTGAGGTTGTGCACGACCGGGTGCAGATCGGCGAGGTGGAAATCGCCGTACAGGCGCATGAGCAGAGACAGGGGCGCGGCCGGGGCCAGGTTCGCCAGGTCCTGGATGAAGTCCGGCCGCATCCCGCTCTTCGTCTGCTTCTTGCCCCGTCGGGTGCGCGCGGACACCGCCCGCAGACGCTCGAGCGGATCCTGAATGTCGGTCCCCAGGGAGGCGAACAACACGGTCACCCTGTTGTTGCCCTGGGGCCCGTCGTCCCCGCGGGTGGAGACGGGGACCACGGCGATGAGTGGCTTCTCGGGGAGATCGTCGTGGAATCGCAGGTATCGACGGAGTCCGCCGCCCACCACGGACAGGAACACATCGTTGACGGTCACCCCGAAGGCGGTCTTGACCTCCTTCATCTCCGACATGTCGAGCGTGGTGCCCCAGACCGCCCGGTGCGGGGTGATCGTCGCGTTGAACCGGGTCCTCGGGGCGGTGAACGGCGCAGCCCTGGGGATCGGGACGTGGCCGGCCTCCTCGGTGAGGTCCGGTTTCTCCTCCGCGGTCTCCTCCTCCAGGGCCATCTTCTCCGCCGTCGCCCTGCGCAACCGGAGCGGCAGCATCGCGGCCTCGGGGAGCAGTCGCGCGATGGCGAGTGGGCGTCGTACGTAGAAATCCCACAGCCCACCGGTGACCAACTGGATCGGGTTGGCGCCACCGGCCTGGATCCGCACGAGGTCGAGGTCGCGGGAGGAGGGCTTCTGCCCCGCGGCACTGAGCTTGCGCAGGATCGCTGCGCTGCTCGTGCCATCGAGCAGTGCGTGGTGGGCACGGAAGAAGACGGCCACGGTGTCCGGCGCGGACAAGTCCTCGAGCACCCACATCTCCCAGAGCGGCCTCGACCGGTCCAGCGGGCGACTGCTGATGGTCCCGCACATCTCGAACACGGCGTTCTCGTCACCCGGGGCGTCCACCTCGACGCGACGGACGTGCTCGGTCACGTCGAGGTCGTACTCCTCCACCCACGCGGGGTGCCCGAGGTTGAGAAGGGAGTCGTAGATCTTGCGGCGGAACTCGGGGATCTCCTTGACGCGCCGCGCGAGCTCCGTCCGGAGCCGCTCGAAGGAGTACTCGAACTCCAGTCCGGAGACGTCGATGACGAGGATCCCGCCCACCACGAGTTTCTGTTGCGAGGTTTCCAGGTACAGCAGGCTCGCGTCGAAGCCGGTCATCCTCTCCATCGGTGCCCCCCATTGATGGTGTCGGCCACACGCCTCGGCCGTGATGCGCTCCATTGTGAACACCCCGGGGGCGGAAGTGGCCGAGTTCGGCGGAGCGGCCACGGGGCCTAGACTCTGGTCCGTGGCCGAGAACGCACAGACCGACTCCCAGATCACCGCCGGATCCACAGGAGCCCCCGCCCCGCCGCGGCCGGTGCTCGTCGTGGACTTCGGCGCCCAGTACGCGCAGCTCATCGCGCGACGGGTGCGCGAGGCGCGGATCTACTCCGAGGTGATCCCGCACACCGCGACGGTGGAGGAGATCCGCGACAAGGACCCGGTCGCCCTGATCCTGTCCGGGGGGCCGGCCAGCGTCTACGCCGACGGTGCCCCCGCGCTCGATCCGGCAGTGCTCGAGCTCGGGTTGCCGGTCTTCGGCATCTGTTATGGCTTCCAGTCCATGGCGGGTGCGCTGGGGGGCGAGGTCGCACACACGGGCAACCGCGAATACGGGCGCACCGAGGTGGGCGTGTCCGGTGGGGTGCTGCACGCAGGACTGCCCGCGACCCATCCGGTGTGGATGAGTCACGGCGACGCGGTCACGTCGGCTCCCGAGGGGTTCACGGTGACCGCCTCGTCCGCCGGCGCCCCGGTCGCGGCGTTCGAGTGCGTCGACCGACGGATGGCCGGCGTCCAGTACCACCCCGAGGTCCTGCACTCGCCCCACGGGCAGCAGGTGCTCACCCGGTTTCTCACCGAGATCGCGGGCCTGCAGCCGACGTGGACCGCGTCCAACATCGCGGAGCAGCTCGTGGAGGCCGTCCGGGACCAGATCGGTGAGGGCCGCGCGATCTGCGGTCTGTCCGGCGGCGTGGACTCCGCCGTGGCGGCCGCGCTGGTCCAGCGGGCGATCGGTGACCGGCTCACCTGCGTCTTCGTGGATCACGGGCTGCTGCGCGCGGGGGAGCGGGAGCAGGTGGAGAACGACTTCGTCGCCGCCACCGGCGCCCGCCTGATCACCCTGGACGACTCCGAGACGTACCTCGGTCACCTGGCCGGGGTCACCGATCCGGAGACCAAGCGCAAGATCATCGGCCGCGAGTTCATCCGGTCGTTCGAGCGGGCCGTGACCCAGGCCCTCGAGCTCCAGGGAGAGGACGCCGGTTCGGTGGACTTCCTCGTCCAGGGGACCCTCTACCCGGACGTCGTCGAGTCCGGCGGCGGCGCGGGGACGGCCAACATCAAGAGCCACCACAACGTGGGCGGCCTGCCGGACGACATCGAGTTCTCCCTCGTGGAGCCGCTGCGCCTGCTGTTCAAGGACGAGGTCCGCGCCGTGGGCCGGGAACTCGGGCTGCCGGAGGCGATCGTCGGGCGACACCCCTTCCCCGGCCCGGGCCTGGCCATCCGGATCGTCGGCGCCGTCGATCAGGATCGGCTGGACACCCTGCGCGCGGCGGACGCGATCGCGCGCGAGGAGATGACCGCCGCCGGGCTCGACGCCTCGGTGTGGCAGTGCCCGGTCGTGCTGTTGGCCGACGTGCGCTCGGTGGGAGTCCAGGGCGACGGCCGTACCTACGGTCACCCGATCGTGCTGCGCCCGGTGAGCTCCGAGGACGCCATGACCGCGGACTGGACGCGCGTGCCGTACGAGACGCTCGCCCTGATCTCCAACCGCATCACCAACGAGGTCCCGGACGTCAACCGGGTCGTGCTGGACGTGACCAGCAAGCCGCCGGGCACCATCGAGTGGGAGTGAGCCGGGCGCACGCCTGACGCGGCGATATCCGCCCCCGTCGATGTACTCTCGCCGCCGCCGGAGCGCACGCGCGGGTTCATCGACGGGAGCGGATGTGGGGGATCCGCTCCGGGGGTGGTCAGCGTCTCATGACCATCGCCAGACCGACCAGGACCAGCAGTACCAGTGACGCGGTGATCACCACGGTCGTCGTGATCACCGGCGCGCCCAGGATCGCCCACACGGCGACCCCCAGCGAGAGCAGTCCGGCCACCGCGAGCACCGGCGATCCAGAACGCTCGCGCCGCGCCACGACGTCCGTCGCGGGCTCGGGCTCGTAGGCGACCCCGTACCCGGGGGAGGCGCCGTACCCGGTGGGGGCCCCGTACGCGGGGGCGACGCCGTACCCGAACCCCTGCGGGTCGGTGAAGCCGGTGCCGTAGGGGAGTGGGTCGTGGAGCGGCTGGTCGGGGCGGGTGGTGGTGTCGGAGTGAAGGTCGTGGCTGGTCATCTCGTTGCTCCCGGTGGGTTGCGGGTCGGTGGGATCGGTCTGGTCGTCGTCGGGCCGGGCGCTCACGGTGTCACCACTATGCTGCCGACGCCGGTGTACACGCTGAGGGTCAGGACGGGGCCGGAGGCATCGCCGGACAGGCCGCTCGGGCAGTCCGCGCTCCCGATGTCGGTGGTGCAGTTCGTGTTCACCGCGACCCCGTCGGGCAGCAGCACCTGCACCTCACCGACGTTGTTGGCGATGCTGTAGCTGCGGTCGCGGTCCAATTCCAGCTCGCGCATGTCCACGGTGATGCTGCCGACCTGGTGGTTGATCGGGGCGTCCAACTGCGCGGGGTCGGTGATCTCGATCAGCTGCTCGCCGGTGCCCTCCCAGCCGCCCTCGGGCACGTGGACCAGGGAGGCGAGCAGGACGAAGCCGGCGAGCGGGCCGGCGACGACCAGCAGTCCGTGTCCCCGGCGGGTGACGGCGCCGACGAGCAGTCCGCCGGCCACCACGGCGAGCGCGATCGCGGCGATCCTCGTGGCGTCGAGCCAGACCACCCCGCCCAGGGTGGCCAGTCCCGCGGCCACCGCCACCGCGATGAGGGCCAGGCCGAGAGTGACCTTGGTCAGCCGGGACCGGGGACGGGACGGCCGCGGTGCGGGCGGGGGCGTGGTCCCGGGGTCGGGCAGGTCCCAGGCGAACGGCGCGGCGCCGAGGGGGTCCCAGGAGGGCGGGACCGGCGGGCCGTAGGGGGCGTCGGGTCCGGAGCCCGGTTCCTGCGACGCCCCGGTGGTACGGCTGGTCCCGGCCCGCGTCGGCTGTGGTCGAACGGCCGACACCTCGGACCACCCGGTGGGTGGCACGGGGGTGCGGCGGTGAAGGCCGTACCAGCCGGCGAGCATGGCGACGCCCATGAGGAAACCGGCCCCCACCACGAGGCTCTCCCCGGAACCGCCGAAGGTGGGTGCGCTGAGGAGGACGACGACGACGAGGACCGCGGCCGTGATCCTGGAACCGGATGCCCGGCCCTTCCCGATCAGCGCCTCCCCCTTGGAGACCTCGTCTCCGGCGGAGCGCAGGAGCAGCCACAACAGTGCGTACAGGAACACCCCGGCCCCGCCCCAGAGTGCGGCGATGACAAAGGCGATGCGGAAGAGGACGGGGTCCACCCCGTAGCGACGGCCGAAGCCGCCACAGACGCCGGCGATCTTGGCGTCGTCCGGGGTCCGGACGGGTCGGGTCCGCCACAGGGAGCGGAGCTCTGATGGGACGTCGTGGGTGCTGGTGCTGGACATGACTCCATCGTGGTGGGCGGGCCGAGTTTCCACATCGGGGGCCGACCCTGATATCCGGACCCCGGGATTCTCGGGGTCGACCCCCGATGCGCCCCGGGTCGCGATCTGTGACCATTGCGGTATGAGTGAGAACGCGACCGATCAGGTATCGGCCCCCGCGCCGCGACCGCCGGTCGCTCCACGGCCGCCCGTGGCCGCCGTGCAGCCGGCCGGGTTCCGGTGGTACCCGCCGCTGACCAGGATCTCCGACGGGTCCGTCGTCGCCGGCGTGTGCGCGGGTCTCGCGGCCCATCTGGGGGTGCGGGTCACCCATGTGCGCCTGGCGATGGTGCTGCTCGCCACCCTGTCCGGCGCGGGTGTGCTGTTCTATTCCGCCCTGTGGGCTCTGACCCCGTCGGCGCGGGCGCCTGAGGGGACCGCCTCCGCGGACGCACGGGAGCGGCGGCGTGGCATGGCCCTCGCGGTCGTGGCCCTGGTGGGGTCGGTGCTGTCGTTCATGGTGACCACCGCGACCGGACTGCACGTGATCGTGCCCGTCCTGATCGTGGCCCTGGGGGCCGGGCTGGTCTGGCAGCAGTACGACGGCGGGGGGCGCGTGGCTCCCCGGTCCGTCTTCGACTGGGCCAGGGTCACCACCGGTGCCACCCTCGTCGTCGTCGGACTCGCCGTCGTCGTGCTGGGGCAGGTCGAGTTCGCCGCCCTGCGGTCGTCCTTCCTGGCTGTGTTGGCGACCCTCGTCGGAGTGGTGCTGCTCAGCGTCCCGGTGGGGCTGAGGTTGTGGCGGTCCCTCGAGGAGGAGCGTGCGGCCCGCATCCGTGAGGCCGAGCGCAGCGACATCGCCTCGCACCTCCACGACTCCGTGCTGCAGACGCTCGCTTTGATCCAGAAGCGGTCCGACGACCCCGCCCAGGTCTCGCGGCTGGCCCGTCGGCAGGAGCGCGAGCTGAGGCAGTGGCTCTTCGGGGCCGGGTCGCGCATGTCCTCGGGCGCGGCCACCGTCGCCGGGGCCGTCGAGGTGATCGTCGGGGACGTCGAGGACGCCTACGGTCTGCGCGTGGACCAGGTGGTGGTGGGCGGGGACGGCCCGGCGGGCGACGCCGAGGAGGCGGTGCTGGGCGCCGTCCGCGAGGCCCTGGTCAACGTGGCCAAGCACGCCGACGTCGACACCGCCGACGTGTTCGTGGAGAACGACGGTCAGGTGCTCAGCGCCTTCGTCCGGGACCGCGGCTGCGGCTTCGACCCCGACGACGTGGGCGATGATCGTCACGGGTTGTCCCAGTCCATCCGGCACCGGGTCGAGAGCCGGGGCGGCAGCGTGACGGTGCGCAGTACGCTCGGTCGCGGAACCGAGATCGGGATCGAGATGCCGCTGGAGGGCGAATGACGGACGAGCCGGTGGGTGGCGTCAGGGTGTGCAGGGTGTTCCTCGTCGACGACCACGCGGTGTTCCGCAGCGGTGTCCGGGCCGAACTCGCCGGCCAGACCGGCATCGAGGTGGTGGGCGAGGCGGGGTCGGTGGCCGAGGCCGTCGCCGGTATCGGTCGGGTCCGGCCCGACGTGGTGCTGCTCGACGTGCACATGCCCGATGGTGGCGGGGTGGCCGTCCTGCGCTCGGTGCTGGGCGCCGACCCGAGTGGCGCCCCCGCCACGTCCGGCACGGCCGACGCAGCCGCCACGTCCGATGCATCCGGCACGTCCGATGCACCCGTGTCCACCTTCCTCGCACTGAGTGTCTCCGACGCCGCGGAGGACGTGATCGCCGTCATCCGCGGCGGGGCGCGCGGATACGTCACCAAGACCATCTCCGGTGGGGAGCTCGCCGACGCCGTGCGCCGCGTGGCCGACGGGGACGCGGTGTTCTCCCCGCGCCTGGCCGGGTTCGTCCTGGACGCGTTCGCCCGCGCCGCCCCGGGCCTCCAGGAGCGGGGTGAGCCCGTCCACGACCCGGAGGTCGACTCCCTCACTCCGCGGGAGAAGGAGGTGCTGCGGTTGTTGGCGCGCGGGTACACCTACAAGGAGATCGCCGAGAAGCTGTTCATCTCGGTCAAGACCGTGGAGACGCACGCCTCCAACGTGCTGCGCAAGACCCAGCAGTCCAACCGGCACGCGCTGACCCGCTGGGCGCAGTCCCGCCACCTGGACTGACGTTCGCCGCCCCTCCCGGCGCGCCTGTTCGTCGCGAAGAGCGTTCCGCACACATCGTCCGGGAGTGGGGTGTGCGGAACGCTCTTGGCGTTGACGCGGGCCAGCTACCGTGGCGTCGTGAGCGAACCGCGCGACCTCCCCGTCTGCATCATCGGTGACTCCTTCGTGGCCGGGTACGGCGACGAGACCGGCCGTGGATGGACCGCGCACCTGGTCGAGGAGGGCGCCGGGGCGGGCCTGAGCCTCCACACCACCGTCGCGGGGATCGGCGGGGACACCTCCGAGATGATCCTGGCCCGTTGGGACGAGGTCGACCGCCGGCGGGCCGCGTTCCCGACCACTGCGGTGATCGCGGAGTTCGGGGTCAACGACGTGATGGAGCACGAGGGGGCCCTCCGCGTCGAGGAAGCGGGCACGGTCTCGGCCCTGCGGGGGATGATCGCCCGCGCTCCCGAGGGGCGGTTCCTGGTGGTGGGACCGCCACCGGTCATGTGGGAGCAGGTCAACGAGCGGATCGCCGCCCGTGCCGCGGCCATGGCCGCGGTGTGCGCGGAGGCCGGGGTGCCGTTCGTGCCGACCTTCGACTCCCTGCGGCCCGGCGGCGCGTGGATGCGCGAGGTCACCGCCGGCGACGGGGCACACCCCGGCCCCGGCGGGTACGAGGAGTTCGCCCGCCTCATCTCCGGCCCGGTGCTCGGGTGGCTGCGTTCCCTGCCGGACGTGGAGCCGGGTTAGCGGGAACTCTTCATGGCGGTCCTGATCGTCACGGACGGGTCGGCCTGCAGTTCGGCCAGCCGGTTCGACCCCATGGGCAGCAGCGCGATCCTCCCGCCGGAGTCGAAGTGCATCGCCCAGCCGTACGTCTTGGTGAGCGGGGAGGTGCGCAGGCACGGTTGGCCCTTGGAGAAGAATCGCTCGCGTTCGGCCGCACGGTCGGCCTCCCCGATGCCCTTGCGAGCGCAGTGGACGTCGAAGATCAGGTCGTCGCTCGTCCAGGTGTAGTCCGCACCCGAGAGTCTCTCGTACTGCAACTCGGCGATCGAGCGTTTCCCGGACGGCGGCGCAGTGGCCGTCTCGGCCCGGGTGTCGGGCGCGGGCAGGATCAGTGTGTCGGTGTAGTCGGTGCTGTGCATGGCGCTCATTCCTGTTACCGCGGTGAACGCGGGGGTGTGTCCTCCGGTCGCGGTCGGTGCCGGTGGTCTCCGGTAATCTGAGTATCGCCGCACGCCCCGTACGGCGGCAGGAGGATGAATCATGACGAGTCCGCAGAACCCTGACCGCACCGGCGAGCATTCCGAGGAGCCCACGGAGAAGGCCCGGTATGACCATGACGACGCGGTCGCCGACGAGTGGGGCGACGAGTCGTTCCCGGCCAGCGATCCCCCCGCGACCCCCTGACTCAGCGCAGTATCTCGAACTGCTCCGACACCGCCCGCAGCGCAGACGCGCTGCGGGCGAACTGTTCGGTCTCGGTGGCGTCGAGTTCCAGTTCCACCACACGCTGCACGCCGGTCCGGCCGATCACCGCGGGGACGCCGATGAAGATCCCGTCCTGCCCGTACTCGCCCCGCAGCAACGTGGAGACCGGTAGCGACACCTGCTCGTTGCGCAGGACGGCGCGCGTGATGCGGGCGAGCCCCATGCCGATGCCGTAGCTGGTGGACCCCTTGGAGTCGATGATCCGGTAGGCGGCGTCCCTGGTCTCCGTGAAGATATGGGCCAGTCGTTCCCGCGTGGCCGGGTCCCCGTCGAGGTCCCGGCGCAATGGCACCCCGGAGACGTTGGCCGACGAGAAGACCGGCAGCTCGGTGTCGCCGTGTTCGCCGATGATCGAGGCGTGCACGCTCATCGGGGCGACGTCGTAGTACTCGCCCAGCATGAACCGGAAACGCGCGGAGTCGAGGATCGTTCCGGAGCCGATGACCTGCGCGGAGGGCAGGCCGGAGTAGCGCCACGAGGCCTGGGCGAGGATGTCGACCGGGTTGGTGGCCACGAGCAGGATGCCGTCGAAGCCGGTCGCCATGACGTCGCCGACGATCCCCTCGAAGATCGCCATGTTCCTGCCGACCAGGTCGAGCCGGGTCTCGCCGGGGCGCTGGGCGGCGCCGGCGCAGATCACCACCATCGTGGCGTCCGCGCAGTCGTCGTAGGTGCCCTCCGTGACGAGGGTGGGGGAGGGGGCCCACACGACGCCGTGGTTGAGGTCCATGACCTCGCCGACCAGTTTGTCGTGGTCGATGTCGATGATGGACAGGTGGTCGGCCAGGCCCTGGTTGACGAGCGCGTAGCCGTAGGCGATGCCCACGTCCCCGGCGCCGATGAGCACGATGCGGTTCCCGATGGAGGCCTTCATGGTCACCGAGGGTAGATGCTCCGGGTGAACGACGGGGGACGACGACGAGGAGAACCCTGTTCGAACAGGTGTTCTTGCACTGTGTCGGACTCGTGGTGTTCACTGTTCCCAGTGATCGAAAAATAGTTCGATCCGTGCGGTCGGCGGCGTGTCGCCCGGGGCGGGAGGTTCTGGTGATGGTAATGGGATCTTCTGCCGTTGACCTGTCCGGCCTCGGCACGGCGGACCGCGTCGCTGAGCTGCGTCGCCGACTCGCCACGATGCCGGGTGGGGGCCCGCCCGCCGCCGCGCGTTCGGGGGCTCCGGTGACCGCACGCCCGGAGGGGGCCGCGCTCCCGGATCCGGACGTGACCGTACCCGGTGCGATATCCGTGGACGCGGACGCGGTGACGTCCGGTGCGGCGTCCTTCGACGCGCGCGTCCCCGGAGTGGTGGTGCCGCGGTCCGTGGCACCCCTGTTGCCGGGCGGCGTACTGCCCGCCGGACGGGTCACGACGGTGTCCGGCAGTGCCACCCTCCGGGTCGGCCTCCTGGCCGCGGCCACGGCCGCCGGGGCCAGATGTGCGGTGGTGGGGTGGCCGGAGCTCGGGGTGGCGGCGGTGGCGGAACAGGGCGGCCGGCTGGACTGTCTGGCGCTGGTCCCGGATCCCGGTCCGGATCCCGCCGCGGTGGTGTCGGTGCTGCTCGACGGCCTGGACCTGGTGCTGCTGGGACCCGGTGTCCGGGTGGTCGCCCCGTCCCGGGCCCGTGTGCTCGCGGGTCGGGTCCGGGCCGCGGGTGCGGTGCTGCTCGTGGGTGCGGACTGGCCCGGGGCGGAACTCGCACTGGCCGGGAGGCACTGCCGCTACGGCGGGCTGGGCGCGGGCGTGGGGAGGCTGGCCTCGGTGTCCACCATGGTGCGATGCTCCGGCCGGGCGGCGCCCCCGCGGACGGCGGAATGGGTGGCGGCGGGATGAGCGCGCGGGTCATGGCGGTGTGGTGCCCTGACTGGCCGGCGGTCGCGGCGGCCCGGGCCGGGGGGCACGGCCTGCACCTGCCGCTCGCGGTGGTGGGCCCACGCGGGGTGCTCGCGTGTAACGCCGTCGCGCGCGCGGTCGGGGTGAGGCGTGGGCTGCGCCGGCGCGAGGCCCAGTTCCGGTGCCCGGAGCTCGTCGTGGTGCCGGCGGATCCGTCGCGGGACGCCGTGTGGTTCGAACCCGTGGTGCAGGCGCTGGACGCCGTGGTGCCGGGCATCGAGGTGCTCCGGCCGGGCTTGTTCGTCTTCTCCGCGGCCGGGGCGTTGCGCTTTCACGGCGGGGTGGAGGAGGTCGTCACCAGGGTCGTGGACGCGGTGGCGACAGCCGGGACGGAATGCCAGGTGGGGTTGGCGGACGAGCTGCCCACGGCCGTGCTCGGCGCGCGCGGGTCGGCGCTGTTGGAACCGGACGGGGACGCCGACTATCTGGCCGGGCTACCGGTGGACGCGCTCGTGGTGGAGCCCGCGCTGGGCGATCCGGATGAGCTGACAGAACTGGTCGGGCTGTTGCACCGGCTCGGTGTGCGGACACTCGGGGACTTCGCCGCACTCCCGTTGCGGGACGTTGCCACCCGCTTCGGGGAGGCGGGCGCGGTGGCGCACCGCATCGCCCGCGCCGTGCCGTGGCGGCCCCCGTCGGTGACCGCGGTGCCCACGGGCTCGGCGGTCGAGCACCGGTGTGACCCGCCCCTGGAGCGGGTCGACGAGGCGGCGTTCCTCGGGCGGCGACTGGCGGGGGAGCTGCACGCCGTCCTCGCCGCGGCCGGGGTCGCGTGCCTGCGTCTGTCGATCACCGCGCGGGTCGAGGGGGGCGTGGAGGTCAACCGGGTCTGGCGGTGCTCCGCTCCGCTCACCCCGGAGGGCACCGCTGACCGCTTGCGCTGGCAACTGGAGGGCTGGCTCACCGGCACCGCGATCGCCGGTGGTGCCGGAGGGGCGGTCACCGCTCTCGTCCTGGAGCCGGTGGAGGTGGTCCCCGCCGGCCGCGTCCAGGAGGGGTTGTGGGGTGAGGCGGGGTTGGCGGAGGCGCGTGTGCACCGTGCCCTCGTGCGGGTGCAGGGGCTGCTCGGCCCGGAGTCGGTCCGCGTCCCCGTGGAGGTCGGTGGCCGAGGCCCGGGTGATCGCGTGCGGTCCCTGCCGTACGGGGACGCCCCGGCCGACCCGGTCGCGGAGGGGCCGTGGCCGGGGGCTCTGCCGGCGCCGTCTCCGTCGGTGGTGTGGCCGGGGCCGGGTTATCGATTGGAGATCCGTGAGAGTCGTGACCCCGGGTCGGGGGTCGTGGCACGGGTTCCCCTCGCCGGGGGGGTCCTGCTGCGCACCGCGGACGGGGCGCCGATCGGGGTCGGCCCACGCGGCCTGCTCACCGGGCGGCCCGAGTCGGTCGAGGTGACGGGCCGTCGATGCGCGTTGCTCGGCTGGTCGCGGCCCTGGCCGATCGACGAGGCCTGGTGGGAGCCGGGTCCCGGTGGTGGGTCCCGCCGGCCGAGGGCCCGGATACAGGTCGTCCCCGAGCGGGCGGCGGCGTTGCTGCTGTGCTGCCTGATCGGGGACGAGCCGGGGAGTTGGACCGTCGAGGGGGTATACGAATGAACCGTCCACGACTCACCGTGGTCGCGGCCCCCGTCGCTCGCCGGGCGTGCTCAGCGCTCGATGTCGACCACCAGCCGGGTCGGGTTCTGGAGGAGGAAGGCCGAGAAGGCGCGGTCCGTGCCCTCGAGGCCGATGACGGACTGCGCCTGGCCCTCGAACTGGCCCGCGAAGGCCACCCCGGCCACCCCGGTCGCCTCGTCGCTCGAGACGGTGCCCACGGGGACCTCCGTCATGGAGGTCATGGTGGGCAGGACCTGGTCGCGGATCATCACCTGGAGGAACGAGTCCCCGGGCACCTCCACGGGGAAACCGCTGCCCTGTTGGGCGGGGGCGTCCACGTAGTCCACGGAGTACCCCGGGGCGCCCTGACCCTCGAGTTCGAAGACCACGCGGTCCTTGCCCTGGTAATCGCCCACGCGGATCTCGGTCACGACGAGTTGGGCGCGCTCGGCGGCATCGCCGGATTCCTCACTCTTCGGAGCGGAGTCCGCGGGCCTGGCGGAGGGATCGGAGGTCTCGGTCTCGTCCGGCGCCAGGGCCCGGGCCAGCGCGGCCGGGGAGGATCCCGCCGTGGTGGTCTGGCTCGTGGTGGGGGTGTCGGTCGAGGTGTCGGCTCCACATCCCGCCAGGCCCAGGGACGCGACGGCGGTGAGGGCGGCGGCCGCGGCGAGGCGGCGGTGACGGATACGCATATGCCCAGCCTAGATCCCTCTGGTCACTTTTGTCCCACAAGGTGGCTACAGTTACGCCTCCTCGCGGGATGGGGCACCATGGGGTCGTGTCAGATACCGATTCCGCCACACAACCGGACTGGTGCTCCCTGCAGTCGGCCGATGAGCCACCGGCCGGCACCGCCGCCCACGAGGAGTCGTGGGTGCTGCTGGAGGTCCCCGGGCGCTGGGGACGCGACATCTTCGACGGCGAGGCGCTGGGCGAGGACCTGTCCCGACGTCTCAAGGAACACGTCGAGGCCTGTGGGTCGCGCATGCTCTTCATCCGGCGGCCCGGCCGGGAGGGCCAGCGGCTCGACCGCCACCGCTTCTACCTCTGCGACACCCGCCCCGGCCGGCAGAGCATCCGCACCGGGCGTGTCGACGGGCCCGAGGAATTGCTCGGGCTGGACCTGTCTCCCGACGGGCACGTGGCCGGGACCCGCGAGGTCGCGGCACCTGTCCCACTCGTGTGCACCCACGCCAAACGTGACCAGTGTTGCGCCGTGCGGGGGCGCCCGGTCGCGGCCGGGCTGGAGGCACTGGTGGGCGGGCGCCTGGCCTCGCTCGATCCCGATGCCGCCGTATGGGAGTGCTCCCACACCGGAGGGCACCGCTTCGCCCCGGTCCTGTTGCTCCCCGGCACCGGTTACACCTACGGGCCCGCGGAGGTGGCCCACGCTGCCGGGATCGTCGAGGCGGTGCTGGACGGTCGGGTCGTCACCGAGAACCTGCGGGGACGCAGTACGTGGCCACCGGCCGGGCAGGTGGCGGAGGTCGCCGTGCGGAACTCCGGCGTGGAGGCGGGGGTGGACGACCTCGTCGTCACCGTCGACCCCGATTCCCCGCGGGTGGCCGTGGTCCGTCACACCGACGGTCGCGCCTGGCGTGTCGAGGCGGGCACCCGCCCGCTTCCCCCGCGGTCCCAGAGTTGCCGCAAGCCGCCCGGCGACGCCTCGGCGTGGGTCGTGGAGTCGTTCACCGAGCTCTGAACCCACGCACCGGAGCCCGGTGGGTGAGGCCCGGTGAACTGGTACCACGGCCCCAAGACCTGGACCGAGCTCGAGCGGGTCCTGTCCGGGCGTCCGGGCCCGCGTGGGCCCCAGAACCCGCACCCCGGCGACGGCAGCGATGCTCCCGCCTGGTCCCGTCGCCGGGGTGAGTACACCCCTCCGCAGCGTCCCCGCACACAGGGGCGCGTGCCCTACGCCGAGCTCCACGCCCATTCCGCCTTCAGTTTCCTGGACGGTGCCTCCTCGCCCGAGGCGATGGCGGAGGCGGCGGCGGAGCTGGGACTCACCGCGCTGGCGATCACCGACCACGACGGGATGTACGGGGTCGTCCGCTTCGCCGAGGCGGCCTCCGAGCTGGGTCTGGCGACCGTGTTCGGTGCCGAACTCTCGCTGCCCGGGGGCGAGCACCTGCTCGTGTTGGCCCGTGGAGGGGAGGGCTACCGCAGACTCTCGCGTGCGATCGCCCACGCCCACCTGAGGGGAGGCGCCAAAGGCGAACCGCGGTACGAGATCCGCGAACTCGCCGAGGCCGCCGGAGGCCACTGGTACGTCCTCACAGGCTGCCGCCGGGGACGGGTGCGGCGGGCCCTCGAGCGGGGCGGCGCGAGCGCGTCCGATTTCGACACCGCGGCCGCGGGCGCCGCGCTGTCCGAGCTCGTCGAGCTGTTCGGCAGGGACCGGGTTGTCGTCGAGCTGACCTGTCACGGCGTGCCCGAGGACACCGAGCGGTGTGACGCCCTGGCCGCGCTCGCGGACGCGGCCGGTCTGCCCGTCGTGGCCACCACAGCCGCGCACTGTGCGGGCCCGGAGGACGCCCGTCTGGCGTCGGTCATGGCGGCGCTCGGAGCCCGCGACGCCCTGGAGACCCATGCCGCGCACCTGCCCCCGGCCGGCGGGGCGTACCTGCGCTCGGGGGAGGAGATGGCCGAATTGTTCGACCGCTGGCCGGCCGCCGTCACCGGCGCGGCGGGCCTGGGTCGCGAGTGCGCGTTCGACCTCCGGCTCATCGCCCCCGAGCTGCCGCCGTTCGACGTTCCCGAGGGACACACGGAGGACAGTCGGCTCGCCGAACTCACCTATGCGGGGGCCGCGCGGCGCTACGGGGCCCGGGGTGCGGCGCCGGAGGCCTATGCCCAGATCCACCGCGAGCTGGGGGTGATCGCCGAGTTGGGGTTCCCCGGCTACTTCCTCGTGGTCCACGACATCGTCGAGTTCTGTCGCAGGGAGGGCATCCTCTGCCAGGGCAGGGGGTCGGCCGCCAACTCGGCGGTCTGCTACGCCCTCGGCATCACCAACGTCGACCCGGTGGGCGCGCACCTGCTCTTCGAGCGATTCCTGTCCCCGGAGCGGGACGGCCCGCCCGACATCGACGTGGACATCGAGTCCGGTCGTCGGGAGGAGGCCATCCAGTACGTCTACTCCCGCTACGGGCGGGACCATGCCGCGCAGGTCGCCAATGTCATCACCTACCGGGGGCGGTCGGCCGTGCGGGACGTGGCCCGGGCACTCGGGTACTCCACCGGGCAGCAGGACGCGTGGTCCAAGAGCGTCGACCGGTGGTCGGGCCTGAAGAACCACGAGCGGGAGGCCACCGAGCACACCGTCCCGGCCGACGTGCTGGCGCTGGCCCGCAGACTCGTCGGCCTGCCCCGGCACCTCGGCATCCACTCCGGCGGCATGGTGATCTGCGACCGGCCGGTGGCCGACGTGGTGCCCGTCGAATGGGCGCGCATGCCCGGGCGGACGGTCCTGCAGTGGGACAAGGACGACTGCGCGGCGGTCGGTCTGGTCAAGTTCGACATGCTGGGGCTGGGGATGCTCACGGCGCTACACCACGCCATCGACCTCGCGGCCGAGCACAAGGACCTCGAGGTGGATCTGGCCCGACTGGACCTCTCCGATCCCGAGGTCTACGAGATGCTGTGCCGGGGTGATTCCGTGGGGGTGTTCCAGGTGGAATCGCGGGCGCAGATGGCCACGCTGCCCAGGCTCCGGCCGCGGACGTTCTACGACCTCGTGGTGGAGGTGGCACTCATCCGCCCCGGCCCCATCCAGGGCGGCTCCGTGCACCCCTACATCCGTAGACGCAACGGGCGGGAGGAAGTGGTGTTCGACCACCCCGCGCTCGAGGCGGCCCTGGGGCGGACGCTGGGGATCCCGCTGTTCCAGGAGCAGCTCATGCAGATCGCCACCGAGATCGCCGGGTTCACCGGGGCGGAGGCGGACCAGCTCCGCCGGGCGATGGGGGCCAAGCGCTCACCCGAGCGGATGGCGCGGCTGCGGGAGAGGTTCTTCGCGGGCATGCGTGACCTCCACGGCATCGGCACCAGCCCACCCGGGACGCCGGTCACCGGGCCCGAGGTGGGGGAGCGGATCTGGGAGAAGATGTGCGCGTTCGCCAACTACGGTTTCCCCGAGAGCCACTCCCAGTCCTTCGCGGCGATCGTCTACTACTCGGCGTGGTTCAAGTGCCACCACCCGGCCGTCTTCTGTGCGGCGCTGCTGCGTAGCCAGCCGATGGGGTTCTACTCGCCGCAGTCCCTCGTGGCCGACGCCCGCAGGCACGGCGTCACCGTGCACCGACCCTGTGTCAACCGCTCGATCGGTGGTGCCACATGTGAGAACGGGGGCACCGAGGTGCGTCTCGGCCTGGAGTCCGTGCGGGCGATCGGCACCGATCTCGCCACGGCGATCGCCGACGAGCGGGACACCCACGGCCCGTACCTCTCGGCCGCCGACCTCGCCGGCCGCACCGGGCTGACCGTCCGGCAGATGGAGGCACTGGCCACCGCGGGGGCACTCGACGCGCTCGGCGTCGGGGGGCGGCGGGCGGCCCTGTGGTCGGCGGCCACCGCGGCCCGGCAACGGCCCGGGATGTTGCCCGGGCTGAGCCAGGTCGACGCCCCGGCGCTGCCGGGGATGAGCGTCCTGGAACTCACCTCCGCGGATCTGGCCGCCACCGGGATCAGCCCCGAGGAGTACCCGACGGTCCACGCCCGGCCGTGGCTCGACTCCCGGGGGGTGTGCACCACCGCCGGGCTCGCGCACGTTCCCGACGGCAGCCGGGTGGAGGTCGCCGGTGCGGTCACCCACCGGCAGCGGCCCGCCACCGCCGAGGGGGTGACCTTCCTCAGCCTCGAGGACGAGACGGGCATGACCAACGTCGTGTGCTCGGTGGGACTGTGGGCGCGCTACCGCCCGATCGTGTCCTCCGCCCCGGCGCTCATCGTCCGCGGCACCGTGGAGAACCGCTCGGGCGCGGTGAGCGTCGTGGCGGACAAGATCGAACGCCTCCACCTGGGGATGGCGATCGGCCGCAGCCGGGACTTCCGGTGACGATCACTCCCCGGCCCCCGGCCCCCGGCCCCAGCCGAGTCCGGGATCAGGCCGAGTCCGGGATCAGACGTACCGGAAGTCCTCGCCGCGCGCCCACTGCACCAGCCTGTCGGCGGTGTCCCGGCGCGAAGGCGGGTGGTAACCGAACACCTGGACGGCCTCGAAGGCGTAGGCGAGCTCCGGGTCCTGCATGTACGCGACCCCCCCGACGGCCTCGCGGACCATCGACTGCACCCTGACCAGCCCGTCGCGCATCGACCACCGGACCAGCGCGAGACGAGCCGAGACGTCGCCACCGCGAGCCCCCTCGTCGAATTCGCGCGCCACGGCGTGCAGAGCGGTCCGCATGGTCTCGACCTCGGCGAGCGCCGAGGCGAAGAGCTTCGGATCGAGTCGGTCGCGCTCGGTGAGCCGCTCGACCATACGCGTGGCCACCCCGAGATAGCAGGCGCTGATGAGCAACCCGAACCACAGGTAGCCGGTCATCTCGTGCACGTCGTCGGGATCGTTCTCCGAGGTCAGGAAGACCATGTCGGCCTCGACCCGGACGTCGTCGAGGATCAGCGCGTCGCTCTCGGCCGCCGCCAGGACGGGGCTCTTCCAGAACTCCTCCCGACGCAACCCCTCGGCCCCGTCGAAGACCAGGGCGACGGCCCGCTCGGAATCGTCCACGAGGGCGCTCGCCACCAGGAGACTCATGGACCTCGAGAGGCTGCAGGGGGCCTTGCGGCCGGAGAGGAGATAGTCGTCACCGTCCCGGCGGGCGGTCATGGTCGGGCGGAACACCGATCCCCCGGGGGAGCCCTCGGAGAAGCCGGAAGCCATCACGGTGCCGCCCTCGACCAGTGCCTTGATGAGGTCGCGCTCGTCCTGCGAGGCGTCCTCGGCGGCTTCGAAGAGGGTCGCGCACGACAGGTGGTGCATCGTGGTCGCGGCCGCGAGGGAGGGGGCGACCGCGCCGATGGCGGTCTGGAACCGCACCGCGTCGACCGCGCTCGCGCCCGCACCGCCCAGCGCGGTGGGGACGATGAGACTGGTCCCGCCGGTGTCGGACCAGTCGGCCACGGCTGTGCTCTGGGCGCCCTCGTTGGCGAGGAGGCCGTGGCCGTACAGGCGTTCTCGCAGCCCGGGGGCGTAGGAGTCGAGGGTCTGGTTCTCGGAGGTGAGGAGCATGGGGTCCTTTCGGTACACGGTCGGGTGGGTACGGGCTCGGGTCCGGATCAGCCGGCGAGCATCAGGCGGGCGGCCTCGGTGCAGTCGTACCGCGGCGTCCACCCGGTGGCGTCCCTGAGTCGTCGTGACGTGGTGACCGGTTCTCCGCAGGTCACCCAGTGGGAGGAATAGGCCAGCAGGCGCATCCGGAACCCGAGGTCGGCCAGACGCCGGGCGGCGCGAAGCGGCACGGGGACGCACACCGACCGGTTGAGTCGGCACAGCTGGGAGACGGTGAGGGCGCCCTCGGGGCCGAGGTTGAACTCGCCGTCCACGCCGGCGAGGAGTACCCGCAGGTACGCGTCGACGAGGTCGTCCTGGTGCAGGAACTGGAAGTAGGACTTCCCGGGGCTCGGGTGCAGGACGACGCGCGACCGCATGGTCTCCAACCCGGAGTTGGACATGTCGGGCCCCACCACGTAGGTCGGGCGCAGGACGGCCGTCGCCATCCGGCCGTCGGACACTCGACGCCACCGGCGGACGTCCTCCTCCACGAGCGCCTTGTGGTGGAAGTAGTAGTGCTCCTCGCCGGCGCCGATCGGAGCCGACTCGTCGATGACCTCGGGGCCGCCGCGGGGGCCGTAGGCGTTGATGCTCGAGGTCATCACGCACACCCGGGCGCCGGCGGAATCGGCAGCGCGGAGAACCCGTCGCGAGCCGTCGACGTTGACGACCCGCGCCGACTCCTTGTCGCGCGGCTCCTCGACCATGAAGGCGCAGTGGATCACCGCGTCGGCGCCCGCGAAGACCTCGTCGAGGTCATCGGAGGCGATATCGACGATCCGCCGTTCGATCTTGGGGTCCCGCACCCGCAACGGCGACCGCGCCAGGGCGACCACGTGGTCGACCTCCTCGCGCAGGATCAGACCGCGCAGGAGCGCCGTCCCGAAATCGCCGGACGCCCCGGTCAGCACCACCCTCATAGGGCGGAGAGCTCCCGGGTGACGGCGAGGATGTCGGCGATCGCCCTGGCGGCCTCGACCAACTGCTCCTCCGTGTGGTCCGCCGTCACGCACAGACGGAGGATGGCGCCGGTCGCCGGCACCGCCGGATGGACCGCGACACCGGTGTAGACACCTCGCTCGAGCAACAGGTTCCAGACGTGGACCGCGCGGAGGTCGTCGCCGACAGGGACGGGGACGATGGGCGACCACTCGTCGCCGGTGAGGCCGGAGGTGCATTCGATCCCCTTGTCGCCCAGCTCGGCCCGCAGCAGGATCGAGTTCCGGCGCACCGCCTCGGTGCGCGCCGCACCCTCGTCGGTCCGCATCAGGCGGATCGAGGCGAGGGAGGAGGCGGTCGCGGCGGGGACCGAGGACGTGCTGAAGATCATCGGCCGCGCCGTGACCCTGAGCCCGGTCACGAGGTCGGAGCTACCGGTGATGAATCCGCCACAGGAGGCCGAGCACTTGGAGAACGACGCCATGGTCACGTCCACGGCGTCCACCGTCCCGGTCTCCTCGACCCAGCCCCGCCGGGTCGGCCCGTACAGGCCCATGGCGTGGGCCTCGTCGACCATGAGCGCGGCACCGAACGATCGGGCGAGCTCCGCGACCCCGGAGAGGGGCGCGAGGCTGCCCTCCATCGAGTAGAGGGAGTCGACGACGACGAGGATCTGCTCCGGGGATCCACGGCGGGCCGTGATCAGGGCGTCCTCGAGTGCGCCCAGGTCGTTGTGGCGGAACGGGTGGACCGAGGTCCGCGCCATGCGTAGGCCGTCGCGCAGCGAGGCGTGGGCGAACTCGTCGATGACCACCGCGTCCCGCTCGCCGACGAGGGCGCCGAGGGTGCCGAGGTTGGTCTGGTATCCGGTCGAGAAGCAGAGCGCGTCCTCGGTGCCGAACCAGTCCGCGATCTCCGCCTCCAGCTCCTCGTGCAGTGACATCGTCCCGTTGAGCAGGCGGCTCCCGGTACTCGCCGACCCGAACCGACGGACCGCCTCGGTGGTGGCCTCGATGACCTCGGGGTGACGTGCCAGGCCGAGGTAGTTGTTGGAGCCGAGCATGATCCGGTCCACGCCCTGGACGTTGCTCGTCGCGCCGGTGCTGGAGTGCATCGTCCGGTAGTAGGGGCTCTGGCCCGCGTCCTGGAGGGTCGAGAACAGTTGGACCCGTTCGTCAGTGGCGAGGCGTTCGATGAGTGGGTGGTTCACGGGACGTCCTTCCTGTGGGATGTCCCGGTGGTTCGGCCCCTTCCGTGGACCGGATGGGTCGAACGAGTGAATCCTCACCGTCCGGCTCTCCTCACCGTCCCGCCGCCCGTCGCCCATCCGCCTGGGGATCAGGAACGAATGAGGGTGACGACTGAATGAGGAGGCCCATGAGTCACAGAGCCGAGCCCCGGACGACGCCGCGTGCTCACCGCCGACGATCGGTCCTGGCGAGAGGGTGGCCGCTCGCCGCGGCGTTGATCCTGGCCGTGCTGGGAGCGCTCTCCGCCGGGGGAGTGGAGGAGTCGTTGACCCCCGGGGGGTTCCGCGCCGACTCGACGCCCTCCGCCGTGGCCGAACGGCGGCTCGACGCGGAGGTGGGGGTGGGCACCCCCGATCTCGTCATCCTGGTCTCGGGAGCGGAGTCCGCCGCCGTGGCCCGTGAGGGCGAGGCGGTCGCATCCTTCCTGTCGGGTGCCGGGGGAGTGGGTCGCGTGACCGTGTCGCCGGCGCCGGGGGACGGGCCCACGGTGGTCAGCGCGGTGCTGTCCGGCGACGACTCCCAGTCCAGACGAACGCTGGACGGGCTCCGCGAGGCACTGCCCCCGCCCGGAGAGGGCGTCGAGAGGCAACTGACCGGCCGGGCCGAGGTGCTCCGTGAGGACGACCTCATCGCGCGCGAGGATCTGACCCGCGCCGAGCTCATCGCCGTCCCGGTCACCCTCGTCCTGCTGGTGCTGTTCTTCGGTTCCGTGGTGGCCGCCGCGGTCCCGGTCGCGATCGGCGTGCTCGCCATGCTCTCGTCGTTCGTCGTCCTGTCGGGCCTGGTGCAGGTGATCGACGTCTCGGTGTTCGCCCTCAACCTGGTGATCGGTCTGGCGCTGGGTCTCTCGATCGACTACAGCCTGCTCGTGGTGACCCGGTTCCGGGAGGAACTGGCTAACGGGGCGGACCCGCCCGAGGCCGTCGCCCGCACGATGCGCCGGTGCCGGAGGACGATCGTCATCTCGGCGGTGACCGTCGGCCTGTGTCTGGCCGCGCTCACGGCGGTGGACATGCCCTACCTGAGATCCATGGCGATGACCGGTGTCGCGGTCGTGGTGCTCGTCGCCACCCTCACCCTGGTGGTACTGCCCCCGGTCCTGCGGGTCCTCGGTCGGCGGATCGACGCGTGGTCCGTGCGACGGGTCGACCCGACCCGCCCCGGCCGCTCGGTGACGGCGATGCTGGGGGTCTCGCGCCGTCACCCGGTGGCGGTGGCGCTGGGGGTGTCGGCGCTCCTGTTGATCCTGTTGACGCCCGCATTCGGCCTCCGGCTGGGCACCCTCGACGACAGGGTCCTGCCGAAGGACGCCCCGTCCAGGGTGGCCGCGGAGCGACTGCGCGACGAGCGTCCGGACCTCGGATCCGATCCCCTGGTGATCCTCGCGGACGGGGTCGATCCCGGGGCGTTGGCGGAGCGGGTGTCGCGCATCGACGGCGTCACGGCGACGCGGGGACCGGACGGGACGGTCTCCGACGGGCTCGCAGTGGGCCCCGGGGACCCCGATCTGAGACGGGGCTCCGTCGCGGCGGTGGAGGTGGTGACGGCCCCGGGTCTGACGCAGCCGGAGCAACAGGACCTCGCCGAACGTGTCCGCGAGGTCGTGGCACCCGCCCCGGTGGCGGGAACCTACTCCGACGACGTCGACTCCCGCCAGGCGATCAGTGACCGGGCGCTCCCGGTCGCCCTGCTCGTCATGGCGGTGGTCCTGCCCCTGGTCTTCCTGCTGACCGGCGGCGTGCTGGTCACCCTCAAGACGCTGGTCATGGCGGCGTTGAGCCTCACCGCGACCTTCGGAGCGATGGTCCTGGTCTTCCAGGAGGGATACCTGGCCGACCTGGTGGGCGTGACGGCCACAGGGGTGGTGGACAGCTCCTCGCCCCTGCTGATGGCGTGCCTGGCCTTCGGACTGTCGATGGACTACCAGTTGTTCCTGCTCTCCCGGGTCCGCGAGGAGTACGACCGCCACGGCGACACCACACGGGCCGTGGTCGACGGGGTCTCACGCACCGCCCCCGTGGTGGGGGCGGCGGCGGTGCTCGTGGCGGTGGTGTTCCTCGCCATCGGTACGTCGGGGATCAGTGTGGTCCGGCTCCTCGGTCTCGGGTTGGCGCTCGCCGTGCTGGTGGACGCGTTCGTCATCAGGCTGTTGCTCGTCCCGAGCGCGATGCTCCTGCTCGGCGAGGCCAACTGGTGGGCTCCGCGGCCGCTGCGGGCCGTCTTCGACCGCCTGCGGATCCGGGAGGGTTCGTCGTAGGTTCGGGTCATGACCCTGGACGACCTCCGTGCCCGCCTCGACACCGCCTCCGTGCTCACGGACGCGGACGTACTCGAGGGATACCGCCAGGACTGGGCCAAGGCCCCGGACCCGGGGATGCCGCTCGCCGTGGTGCGCGCGCGGTCGACCGGGGACGTCCAGGAGGTCATGCGCTGGGCGAGCGCGCACGGCGTGCCGGTGGTCCCGCGGGGGGCCGGTTCGGGGTTGTCCGGAGGAGCGACGGCGGTCGAGGGCGGGATCGTGCTGTCCACCGAGCTCATGCGCGACATCGACGTCGACCCGGTCACCCGCACCGCGACCGTCCAACCGGGTCTGCTCAACATCGAGGTCAAGCGGGCCGTCGCCGAACACGGACTCTGGTATCCGCCGGACCCCTCGTCGTACGAGATCTGCTCCATCGGCGGCAACATCGCCACCAACGCCGGCGGTCTCTGCTGTGTGAAGTACGGCGTGACCACCGACTACGTCCTCGGGCTGACGGTGGTACTGGCCGACGGCACCGCGGTACGACTGGGCGGGGCGCGACTCAAGGACACCGCCGGACTGAGCCTCACCAAGCTCTTCGTGGGCAGCGAGGGCACGTTGGGGATCGTCACCGAGATCATCGTGCGGCTCATCCCCGAACAACCGCCGCGCTCCACCGTGGTGGGGATCTTCCCCGACGTGGTGGCGTGTAGCGACGCCGTCCTGGCCATCACGCGCCGGATCCGCCCGGCGATGCTGGAGTTCATGGACAACGTCTCGATCCGGGCCGTGGAGGCGGACCTCAGGATGGGACTGGACACCTCGGCCGGGGCGATGCTTCTGGCGCAGTCCGACCTCACCGGACCCGACCGTGCGGCAGAGACGGAGTTCATGGCCGAGGCGTTCCGCGCCCACGGCGCGAGCGAGGTGTTCGCCACCGACGACCCCGAGGAGGGGGAGCAGTTCACGGTCGCGCGTCGGGCCGCGTTCACCAGCCTGGGCAAGACCGGGACGTTGCTCCTCGAGGACGTCGGGGTGCCGTTGCCCGCGCTGCCCGAGCTGGTCGCCGGGATCGAGGCGATCTCCGCGCGGCGTGACGTGCCGATCGCTCTGGTCGCTCACGCCGGTGACGGCAACACGCACCCGATCATCGTGCTGGCCGACGACGACCCGGACCGCGCTCGCCGAGCCCAGGCGGCGTTCGGCGAGGTGATGGACCTGGCGATCGGGATGGGAGGGACGATCACCGGCGAACACGGCGTGGGACGGCTCAAGGCGCCGTGGCTGCCCGCCCAGTTGGGCGAGGACGTGATGGAGTTGAACCGCCGTATCAAAACGGCGCTGGACCCGCAGGGGATCCTCAACCCGGGGACGATGTTCTGACGTCACCGGGGCGGCGGTGCGCGCGCGAGGCTACTGCGTGACCTCGTCGTCATCGTGTTGGTCGGCGCCGCCGCCCCCGCCGTCGTCGTCGTCACCCGCCGGGACCCGGACCCGTACCGCGGCCGCGACCGGTGTGCCCACCGGCACCACCCGCCCGCCCAGGGCCACGGTGATGATCCCCAGCTCGACCTGGCGGGAGACCACCTCGACCGGTGAATCGGGGCGCAGGCCGATCTCGGCCAGGTGCCGCAGGACCGAGTTGTCCCGGTCGGACACCCGCGTGACCACACCGGAGCCGCCCTCGGGCACCCGGTCCAGGGGGACGTCGGCGAGCTGGTCCAGTCGCCCGTCGCGGGTGGGGATGGGGTCGCCGTGCGGGTCGCGGCGCGGGTGGTCGAGGAAGCCGTCGAGGGCGTCGACGAACCGGTCGGAGACCACGTGCTCGAGGGCGTCGGCCTCGGCGTGCACCTCGTCCCACGGGTAGTCCAGGCACCGGGCGAGGAACGTCTCGAGAATCCGGTGGCGGCGGACCATGGCCACCGCGAACGACCTCCCGGTCTCGGTGAGTTCGACGGGCGCGTAGGGGCGGTGCTGGGCCAGCCCCATGGCGGCGAGTTTGCGGACGCCCTCGGTGACGGAGGAGGGGGAGGCGCCGAGGCGGTCGGCCAGCGCGCCCGGGGTGACGGGCCCGCCGCCGGCCCCCAGGTGGTGGGCGGCCATGAGATAGGCCTGGATCGTCGGCGTGAGATCGGCGAGGCCTCTGGGTGCATCTGCTCGGGGCGGGTCGACGGTCATGCCGTCATCATCCCCGATCGCCGGGCCCGTGCGCCCGCCGCCGCCCGCGGGATCACGCCGCGCCGGGGGGCGAACAGCTGCACCGCGGTGAAGATGACGGCCTGGGCGAGGACCACCACCGGGCCAGGGGGGAGGTCGGCGTAGTAGCCGGCGTACAGGCCGGTGACGCCACCGACGAGGGCGACGACGACGGCGACGATCATTGTCCCCCGCATGGTGTCGGCCACCAGCTGGGCGGTCGCACCGGGGATGATGAGCGTGGCCACCACCAGGATCACACCCACCGACTGGACCCCCGCCACGGTGGCGGTGGCGAGGGTGGCGAGCAGGAGCCCGGTCAGAACCCGCGTCCTCAACCCCAGGGTGTGGGCGTGCAGCCGGTCGAAGGCGAGCATGATCAGGTCGCGGCGGAAGGCCAGCAGCACGATCACCGTGAACGCCGAGACCGCCAGCACCTGGACGAGGTCCGAATCGCGCACCCCGAGGACGCTGCCGAACAGGATCGAGTGCAGGTCCTGCTGGGTCGGGAACCGGGCGATGAGGACCAGTCCGAACGAGAACAGGGCGGTGAAGACGATGCCCATGGCCGCGTCCTCCCGCACCGTCCCCCCCTCCCGGACCGCGCCGATGAGCGCCACCGCGATGAGCGCGGCGATGAGTGCGCCGACCGCGAACGGGATGCCGATCAGGGCGGCGATCACCACACCGGGCAGGACCGCGTGGGAGACGGCGTCACCCATGAGGGACCAGCCCATGTGGACCAGCCAGCAGCTCAACAACGCGCCGGCCACGCCGGAGGCGGCCACCACGAGCAGGGCGCGCCGCATGAACTCGTAGCTCATGGGTTCGACGAGCAGATCGATCATCACAGTGCTCCCTCCGTGGTCGGCGTCCGGTCGTCGACGGCGGGCAGGCGCGCCCCGAGCAGCGTCGAGAGGATCTGGGGAGTGGTGGTCTCGGCCACGGGGCCGTGCGCCACGAGGCGACCGTTGAGCAGGGCGACCGAGTCCGCCAGCCGTTCGACCGTGCCCAGGTGGTGGGTGGAGACCAGCGCGGTCCGCCCCGAGGCGGTGAGTTCGCGCAAGACGTCGATGTAGACCTCCTCGCTGCCGGCGTCCATGCCGCTGAACGGCTCGTCGAGCAGCAGCAGCTCCGCCTCCTGGGCCAGGCAGCGGGCAAGCAGGACCCGTCGCCGTTGGCCGCCCGAGAGCTCGCCGATGCGTCGCCCCGAGATCGGGGACAGTCCGACCCGGTCCAGGGCCTCGTCGACCGCCAGTCGGTCGGCGGCGGACGGGCGACGCCACGGACCGGTGAACCGGCGGCGGCCCTGCATGACCACCTCACCGGCGGTGACCGGGAAACGCTCGTCGAGCCCGTCCGACTGGGGCACCGCCGCCACCCGCCCCGTGCGCAGCGCGCGCCGCACCGGGGAACCGAGGAGGCGCACCGATCCACCGGTGGGGGTGACCAGACCGAGCAGCGACTGGAGCAGGGTGGACTTCCCGGACCCGTTGGGGCCGAGCAGCACGGTGATCTCCCCGGTCGGCACCGACAGGGACACCGAGTCGAGGGCGCGGACCTGGCCGCGGTCGACGGTCAGGTCGGTGACCACCACGGCGGGCGGGTCGGTGTGCGCGGAGAAGGGCAGTGGCCGGTCGATCATGTCGTCAGCTCCCGGGTGATGATCTCGAGGTCGTGGTCGAGCAGGTCGAGGTAGGTGGGCACCGGGCCGCTGGGGGCGGAGAGGGAGTCGACGTACAGCAGCCCGGCGACCCTGCTGCCCGTCTCGGCGGCGACCTGCTCCATCGCCGCGTCGGAGACCGTCGACTCGCAGAAGAGGGCGGGGATCTCACGGTCACGCACCTCGTCGATCAGAGCGGTGACCTGCCGGGGCAGCCCCTGGGACTCGCTGTTGACCGGCCACAGGTAGAGCTCCTCGAGGCCGAGGTCCCGGGCCAGGTAGGAGAACGCGCCCTCGCACGTGACAAGGACACGGCGCTCCGCCGGCACCGCCGCCACGGCCGCTCGGGCACGGGTCGCCAGCTCGTCGAGTTCGGCCACGTAGTCCTCGGCGCGGGCGCGGTACCCCTCGGCTCCCTCCGGGTCCACCTCGGCCAGGGCGTCGGCGATCGTCCGGATGTATCTCGCGCCCTCGTCGGGCGACATCCACGCATGGGGATTGGGGCGGCCGGTGTAGTTGCCGGAGCGCACCGGCAGCGGGTCGACACCCTCGGAGGTGACCACGTGCCGCGCGTCGGTCGCGTCGATGAAGCGCAGCAGCCAGTCGTCCATACCGAGGCCGTTGCTCACCACCAGGTCCGCGCCTTCGACCCGCTTGAGGTCGTCGACCGACGGCTCGTAGTGGTGCACGTCCGCGCCGGGGGTCGTCACCGACTCCACCCGGACCCGGTCCCCACCGACGCGGCTCGCCATGTCCGCGAGGATCGTGAAGGTCGCGGCCACCACGATCCTGTCGCCGGTCTCCTGGTCGGCGAACCGGGGCCGGTCGTCCACATCAACCGCCCCCGTGAGGCCCGTGGTGCACGCGGACGCCACGATCGCCGTCAGGACGACGACGATGAAGGAGGTCGCGGGGGATCCGGTCCGCCGGCGACCACCCCGGGGATTGCGGCCCCCGGCTCGATCAAATTTCGGCATACCGAAATAATAAGTCAATGAGGCGGAATATCCATACCGCCTGGGTAACCCTGCTGTCTCCACGCCTCGTAGACCACCACGGCGGCGGCGTTGGACAGGTTCATCGAGCGACGCCCCGCCAGCATCGGGATCCGTACCGTCGCCGTCACCCTCTCGTCCGCCAGTACCTCCTCGGCCAGACCGGTGGGTTCGGGCCCGAACAATAGGACGTCACCGGGGGAGAACCGGACCTCCGGCAACGAGCGCTCGGCCCGCACGGTGAACGCCCACACCCGCGCCGGGAGCAGTCGGGCGTACGCGGCCTCCAGGTCCTCGTGGACCTCCACGTGCGCCAGGTCGTGGTAGTCGAGCCCCGCCCGCCGCAGCTGCGGTTCGGACAGGTCGAAGCCGAGCGGCCCGGCCAGGTGGAGCTCACACCCGGTGCCAGCCGCCAGCCGGATCGCGTTGCCGGTGTTGGGCGGGATGCGGGGTCGATCGAACAACACACGCACGCCGGCTCCGGTCATGGCGGCCATTCTCGCAGTGCGCTGGCGACGTGGCCGCTCCGGAGTGGGATACTGGCGCCCGTGACCGCTATCAAGCTGGACGGAAAGCTCACCCGCGACGAGATCGTCGCCGACCTCACCGACCGGGTCGCAGCGTTGCGCGACAAGGGCATCACCCCGGGGCTGGGGACCGTCCTGGTGGGCGACGACCCGGGCAGCCACTCCTACGTCAAGATGAAGCACCGCGACTGCGAGCAGGTCGGCATCGCCTCCATCCGGCGTGACCTGCCCGCCGAGACCGGCCAGGCCGAGCTCGAGGCCGTGATCGACGAGCTCAACGCCGATCCCGCGTGCACCGGGTACATCGTCCAGCTGCCGCTGCCGAAGCACCTCGACGAGAACGCGATCCTCGAGCGCATCGACCCGGCCAAGGACGCGGACGGTCTGCACCCCGTCAACCTCGGCAAGCTGGTCCTCAACGCGACGGCCCCTCTTCCGTGCACCCCCAACGGCGCCATCCACCTCCTGCGGCGTTTCGGTGTCGAACTCGACGGGGCACACGTGGTGGTGATCGGCCGCGGGGTGACCGTGGGGCGCCCGATCGGGCTGATGCTCACCCGCCGCAGCGAGAACTCGACCGTCACCCTGTGTCACACCGGAACCCGGGACCTGGCCGCCGAGACGCGGCGGGCCGACGTGATCGTGGCCGCGGCCGGCGTGGCCCACATGGTCACGCCGGACATGGTCAAGCCGGGCGCGGCGATCCTCGACGTGGGGGTGTCCCGGCTCGACGGGAAGCTGGCCGGCGACGTCCACCCGGACGTGTGGGACGTCGCCGGTGCGGTCTCGCCGAACCCGGGTGGGGTCGGTCCGCTCACGCGGGCGTTCCTGCTGTCCAACGTGGTCGAGCGCTGCGAGCGGCTCGCCGCGGGGACCTCCTAGGCCCAAATGACCCACCCCGCCCCCGACCGGTCCCGGCCGAGCGATGCCCGGCCTCGGCGCACCCGGCCCGCGCGGTTGCGGTGGTCGCAGATCCGGGCGCAGTGGCCGCTCGCGCTGGTACTCGTCGGCATGGCGGTGTCACTCGGGTTCGTGATGTTCGAGCGGTGGCGCCGCGGGGCGTTCCTCCTGGGCCTCATGGCCCTGGCCGCCGCGGTCCTGCGGGGGCTGGTGCCCGACGAGCGCGCGCGGCTGCTCGGCGTGCGGAGCAAGGGCTTCGACGTGGCCTTCTACGTGGTGATCGGCGCGGTAGTCCTGTGGCTCGCCACATCGATCGACTCTCTCGGGACGGGCTGAGGCCGACCCGCCACACGCCGGACCGGTTCGGCTCCGGACTAGTTCAGTCGCAGGGGGACGCCCTCGCGGACGTGGTCGCGGACGCCCCCTGATGCGAGCAGCATTCCCATCGCCACCAGCGCGCACAGTGAGAGGACACTTCCCAGCACCGAGATGAAGGTGACGCTGTCCAGCACCATCCGGGCCAGCGTGCTCACGACCAACAGTGCGACCGCCAGCCCGATGACGACCCGGGCCGCGCGGTGGGCGCGCCAGAGCATCACCGCCCCGGTGATCAACAGGACGCTCAGGACGAGCGACGACGCCGCGGTCACCGCCATCGGGCCGTACTCGGCCGTGTCGTAGCCACCACTCGCGGTGGCGGTGATCCCCAGCAGGGTGGCGAAGCCGATGGCCCCGCCGATGATGCCGAGACCCACTGCCAGGCCCGTCAGGCCGAGAGCGGCGGGCCGGTTGGAACGGTCGCGGTCGGTCATGCGTGTCCTCGTGTCCGGTCGGTGGAACCCTGCGCGGCGAGTTCCATTGTCCTTGCCAGCATGGGGCCCACCACGTCGGACTCGGTGAGGAAGCCGTCGTGACCCGCCGGGCTGTCGATCACCACCAGTGGATCGGCGCCGGGCAGCAGCGCGGCGAGCTCCTCCTGCTGGCGCAGGGGGTAGAGGCGGTCGGTGGTCACCCCGCCGATCACGCAGGGGACGGGACAGGAGCGCAGGGCCTGCTCCACCCCGCCGCGGTCCAGACCCACGTCGTGGCGGTTGAGTGCGTCGGTGAGCAGAACATATGTGCAGGCGTCGAAGCGGGAGACGAGCTTGCCGGCCTGGTGGTCGAGGTAGGACTGCACTGCGAACCGTCCCGACATCGACAGGTCCTCGCCCCGGGGGTCCTCACCGGGCTGCGGTCGGTTGGCGAACCGCTCGTCCAGTTCCAGCTCACCCCGGTAGGACAGGTGCGCGATACGCCGCGCGATCCCGAGTCCGGCGACGGGGGTGCGGCCGGTGCCGTGGTACCCGCCCTGTTGCCAGTGTGGGTCGGAGGTCACGGCCATGATCTGTGCGGTCTGCACGCCGATCTGGTCCGCTGAGGCGCGCGCCCCGACCGCCAGGACACAGCCCGCCCGGACGCGGTCCGGGTGGGTGACCATCCACTCGAGGGTCCTGGCCCCGCCCATGGAACCGCCGATCACGGCGGCCCACCGCTCGATCCCCAGCAGGTCGGCCAGGACCCGCTCGGCCTCCACCATGTCGCGGACGGACACGGCCGGGAAGCGGGCTCCCCAGTAGTGGCCGTCGGGGTGCAGTGAACTCGGGCCCGTCGACCCCCGACACCCGCCGAGCACGTTCACGGACAGCACGCAGTAGCGGTCGGTGTCCAGCGGCAAGCCGGGCCCGACGAGTCCGTTCCACCACCCGGGTGTCGGGTGGAGCGAGTCCACGGAGCCGACCACGTGTGAGTCCCCGGTCAACGCGTGTTCGACCAGGACGATGTTGGACCGGTCCTCCGAGATCCGGCCCCACCGTTGCACCGCCAGGCTGACCCCCGGGAGGACGACACCCGTGACCAGCGTGAGGTCGCCGATGGCGACACGGCCGAGGGTGCCGTCGCCCGGGGGCAACAGCGCGAGTGGATCGGTGGGGCGGACCATGCGGGCGGACGTCAGGAGAGCGCGGCGAAACCGAGCTCAAGGTCACCGATGATGTCGTCGACGGCCTCGATGCCCACCGACAGACGGACGGTCGCCATGGTGACCCCGGCGATCGCGTTGGCCTCGGGGGTGCCCTGGGAGTGGGTGGTGGTGGCCGGGTGGCACACCAGCGACCGGACGTCACCGATGTTGACCAGGCACGAGTGCAGCTTGAGTGCGTCGATGAACGCCCACGCCCGCGCCTTGACGTCCTCCTCGGACGCGCCCTGCGGCACCGCGAGGTCGAACGTGACGATCGCGCCGGCGCCCTTGGGGGACAGCTTCTTCTGCAGCGCGTTGTACGGCGAGGACGCCAGCCCGGCGTACTGGACGCCCGCCACGTCCTCGCGCGCCTCGAGCCACTCGGCCACCCGCTGCGCGTTGGACACGTGGCGCTCGATCCGCAGGCTCAGGGTGTCGATGCCCTGGACCAGGGTCCAGGCGTTGAACGGGGAGGCCGCCGCGCCGGTGTCGCGCAGGAGCGTCACGCGGGCCTTGAGCGCGAGGGCGGGCGCCCCGAGGTCGGCGTAGACCAGACCGTGGTACGCGGGATCCGGGGTGGTGAAGGACGGGAACACGTCCTGTCCGTCGCGCTGCACGCGCCAGTCGAACTTCCCGCCGTCGACCAGGACGCCACCGAGGGAGGCGCCGTGGCCGCCGAGGTACTTGGTGGCCGAGGAGACCACGACGTCCGCCCCCAGCTCCAGCGGGCGGATGAGGTACGGGGTGGCCACCGTGTTGTCGATGACGAGCGGAACCTGGTTACGGTGCGCGACCTCGGCGATCGCCGGGATGTCGAGGATGTCGTTCAGCGGATTCGAGATGGACTCGCCGTAGAACAGCTTGGTGTCCGGCCGTACCGCCGCCTGCCAGGAGGCGGGGTCGTCCGGGTTCTCCACGAAGGTGGTCTCGATGCCGTACTTGGGCAGCGTGTGCCGGAGCAGGGTGTCGGTACCGCCGTAGAGGCGGGGGGAGGCCACCACGTGTCCACCGGACTGGGCGATCGCCTGGATGACCGCGGTCTCGGCGGCCTGGCCGGACGCGAAGAGCAGACCGGCGACGCCGCCCTCGAGCGACGCGATGCGATCCTCCGCGGCGGCGACCGTGGGGTTGGTGATCCGGGTGTAGATCGGACCCATCTCGGCGAGCGCGAACCGGTCCGCGGCCTGCTTGGCGTCCGCGAAGACGTACGAGGTGGTCTGGTAGATCGGCAGATTGCGAGCACCGGTGTCGGAGTCGACGGGCTGACCGGCGTGGATCTGGCGGGTCTCGAAGGCCCAGTCGGGATTGGTGTTGTCGTACGTCATAGGGGCGGAGCCCCTCCTCTCGTCAGAAGGGTCCGGCCGCTTGACGACAGCGGACCCGCGCTTGCCTGTCACCCGGGTGGGTGGTGGCCAGGTCGTCTCCCGGGGCACCCCACCGCGGTGGAGGGTTGCCGTCCAGCGAGCCGGGGCTTGTCGCTGGAACTCATGACCTGGGGAGAGGTTAGCCTAAGCCGCTCGGCGGCGGCAACGAGGGGTAACGGTGCGGAGCGGCCTCTGGCGGGACCGGACGGATCCGTAAGATGAGGCGTACGTCACAGTAGTGCCGACACGCGGGCCCCGGGAGGGCGGGCGGGGAGAGAGGGTCCGATGGCCAGGATCAAGGTGGAGGGGACCGTCGTCGAACTCGACGGCGACGAGATGACCCGGATCATCTGGAAATTCATCAAGGACGAGCTCATCCATCCCTACCTGGACGTGGACCTCGAGTACTACGACCTCGGGATCTCCAGCCGTGATGCCACGGACGACCAGATCACCGTCGACGCCGCCAACGCCATCAAGAAGCACGGGGTGGGGGTCAAGTGCGCCACCATCACCCCGGACGAGGCCAGGATGGAGGAGTTCGGACTGAAGCGGATGTACCGCTCGCCCAACGGCACGATCCGCAACATCCTCGGCGGGACGATCTTCCGCGCCCCGATCATCATCTCCACCGTCCCCCGCCTGGTGCCGGGCTGGACCAAGCCGATCATCGTCGGCCGGCACGCCTTCGGCGACCAGTACCGCGCCACCGACTTCAGGGTGCCCGGTGCGGGCACGGTCACCCTCACCTACACGCCGGCCGACGGTTCCGAGCCGATCGAGCACGAGATCGTCGAGATGCCGGACGACGGCGGTGTGGTCATGGGGATGTACAACTTCACGAAGTCCATCGAGGACTTCGCACGCGCCTCGTTCAATTACGGCCTGCAGCACGGCTACCCGGTGTACCTGTCGACCAAGAACACGATCCTCAAGGCCTACGACGGGGCGTTCAAGGACATCTTCCAGGACGTCTTCGACCGCGAGTTCAAGAAGGATTTCGACGCCGCCGACCTGACCTACGAGCACCGACTCATCGACGACATGGTCGCCTCCGCGCTCAAGTGGGAGGGCGGGTACGTCTGGGCCTGCAAGAACTATGACGGCGATGTGCAGTCCGACACGGTGGCCCAGGGCTTCGGTTCGCTCGGCCTCATGACCTCGGTCCTGCTCACGCCGGACGGGAAGACCTGCGAGGCCGAGGCCGCGCACGGCACCGTCACGCGCCACTTCCGGCGGCACCAGCAGGGCGAGCCCACCTCCACCAACCCGATCGCGTCGATCTTCGCCTGGACCCGCGGGCTCGAGCACCGGGGCACGCTCGACAACACCCCCGAGGTCATCGGGTTCGCGCACCAACTCGAGGACGTCGTCATCTCGACCGTCGAGGGTGGCCAGATGACCAAGGATCTCGCCCTCCTGGTCGGCGAGGGCCAGGACCACCTCACCACCGAGGATTTCCTCGCCGCCCTGGACCAGAACCTCAAGAGGGCCCGCGCCTGAGCGGCTACGGTGTCGGACAGTGGTCCATCTCACATGAGGGCCGCCGTCCGCCGACCCGCGAGCACCCGAGGAGCACCACGTGGACCAGAGTCCCCTGATCGACATAGGCCTGCCCGTCGCGCTTGCGATCATCATGGTCGGCATCGGGCTCAGCCTGACCAAGGAGGACTTCGCGGTCCAGGCCAGGTCACCGTGGGCCACGATCGTCGGACTGTTCGGCCAGCTGGTCCTGGTGCCGCTGACGGGCGTGGTCGTGGCCCTGGTCTTCGGGCTCCCCCCGATGCTGGCCCTCGGCGTCGTCCTGGTCGCCGCGACCCCCGGCGGGGCGACGTCGAACCTCATCACCTATCTGGCCCGCGGCAACGTCGCGCTGTCGGTCATCCTCACCGCCCTGACCTCCGTTGCCGTGATCCTCACGCTGCCGATGTGGTTCGGTATCGGCGCGCGGGTCATCCCGGGTGCCGCCGACGCCGAGGTGACCGTCCCGCTCGGCCAGACCTTCGGACTCCTGCTGGGCGTCATCCTCATCCCTGTCCTCATCGGCATGATCCTCCGCGCGAGGAGGCCCGCACTGGCCGCCCGCATCGAGCGCTTCGTGGGCATCGTCGGGCTCGTCGTCCTGGTGCTGCTCATCGTGGGCATCGTGCTCGGTGAGAGGGACCGCATCGTCGACCTCGTCGTGGCCGTGGGGCCCGCGGTCGTCGTCCTGAACCTGGCTCTGATCGTGGTGGGCGGACTGCTCGCCTGGGTGTGCCGCCTGCGCCGCGCCGAACAGATCGCGATCGCGGTCGAGTTCGGCATCAAGAACACCACCCTGACGCTGCTCATCGCCTTCACCGTGATCGGCGACGAGGAGGTGGGGCTGGCCGCCGCCGTCTACAGCATCGTCATGTACGTCACCGCGTTCCTGGTGGTCTACGGCGGTCGGCGCCTCATGCGCACCGCCCCCTGATCGGGTCTGGCCAGGCGGGCCCGCGCAGGGGTGGGCGTAGCCTGCTCCGGTGACCACGAGCCCCGCCACCGGCGCCGCGCCCACCCCCCGTCGCGTGGCGGTCGCGATCCTCGCCCTGGCGCTGGGCGGGTTCGGCATCGGCGTCACCGAGTTCGCGGCGATGGGGCTGTTGAGGTCGATCGCCGACGACTTCGGGCTCACCGAACCGCAGGCGGGACACGTGATCACGGCCTACGCGCTCGGCGTGGTGGTGGGCGCGCCGCTGTTGACCGTGTGGACCTCCCGGTGGCGCCGCCGCACCCTGCTCCTGGTGCTCATGGCGTTGTTCACCGTGGGCAACACCGCCGCCGCCTTCGCGCCTTCCGCCGAGATCCTGGTGGCCGCCCGCTTCCTCGCAGGCATCCCGCACGGGGCCTACTTCGGTGTGGCCTCGCTGGTGGCCGCCTCGCTCGCCGGTCCGGGCAAGCAGGCACGCGCGGTGTCGCTGGTCCTGCTGGGTCTGTCGGTGGCGACCGTGATCGGTGTCCCCGCGGCCACGTGGCTGGGGGAGGCCGCCGGGTGGCAGGCGGCCTTCCTCGCGGTCGGGGTGATCGGGGCACTGACCGTGGCGGCCATCTTCGTCGTCGTTCCCGAACCGTCGGGCGCGGTGGTGGTCAGGGCGCGCGAGGAGCTGGCCGCGCTGGCCCGCCCCCAGATCCTGGCGACCCTGGCCGTGGGCGGTGTGGGATTCGGCGGGATGTTCGCCGTCTACACCTACATCCAGTGGACGATGGTCGACGTCGCCGGAATCGACCGCGGCTGGATGCCCGCGGTGCTGGCCATCTACGGCCTCGGGATGGTGACCGGCAATCTGCTGGGCGGCGTTGTCGCGGACCGGGACCTCGACCGCGGGTTGGTCGCGATCGCCTCGGCCATGACCGTGGTCCTGGCCCTGTTCGCGGTGGCCGCGCACCATCCGGTCACGGCACTGGTGGGTCTGTTCCTCGTGGGGGCGACGGGGTCGGCACTCGTGCCGGGCCTGCAGGCCCGGCTGATGCAGTACGCGGGCCGGGGGCAGACGCTGGCGGCGGCGCTCAACCACTCTGCGCTCAACGCCGCCAACGCCCTGGGCGCGTGGCTCGGCGGAGTGGTGATCGCGCTGGGCTTCGGCTACACCGCCCCGGCGCTCGCGGGCGCCGCCCTCGCCGCGGTCGGACTGGCGATCCTCGTGGGCGCGGTCGTGGCCGCGCGCCGACCGGACAGGGGCGGGGTCAGCGGCGGGGTCAGGACGGAGTGAGCGCGGGCACGAGCCACCGTTCGAGCAGCGCGCGGACCTCGTCCTCCGGGCGCGGCACCTCCGTGGAGGAGTCCAGCAGGGAGATGAGCAGCCGCATGATCATCTCGGCGAGACCGTCGAGGTCGGCGTCGGAGACCCCGGCGTCGGCCCACTCCACGGGGAACCGGCGCAGCATCGCCGAGCCGTAGTCGAGCATCATCGGCGAGGTGGCCGCCCGGCTGAACGTGGCGGTGTCGCCGAGTTGCAGCAGCAGGTTGAGTCGCGGGTCGCTCGGCACCGTGCGCAGACAGAACAGGATGCCCTCGACCACGGCCTCCGCGGGGGTCCGGCTGCCCTCGAGGTGGGAGACCATCCGGTCGACGAAGTCCTCTGCACCACGGGCCGCCACGACGCTCACGATCTCGCCGATGCTCCCGAGGTGTCGGTACACCGTCTGCCGGGTCACACCGAGCTCGGCCGCGACGTCGGAGAGCGTCGTCTTGGCGACCCCGTGCCGGTCGATCAGTCCGGCGGTGGCGTCGATGATGCGCTGACGCGCCTCCTCCTCGTCCTTCGGGGGCCGGCCGCCCCACCCGTGTCTCGCCATCGGATCAGGGTGTCACATCGGCCCCGCGCGGCCGCTGCTCACCCGTTCCCGTGGAGGTGCCGGAGGTGGTGCCGGCGCTGCCAGAGGGGCCGGTGGTGGTCCGGGTCGCGAGGACGGCCGCGACGACGAACCAGGTGGCGGCTGCGAAGCAGGCCAGCGCGTACCACCCGCTCCCGATCGGGGTGCCTTCGGCGGTGACCCCGGCCGTCGCTCCCAGGAAGGCGGGGAGCGCCGCGATCCAGAACAGCGCGTGCACACCGACGTAGAGGGCGGGGTAGACGCGGACGAAGGCGGGTGAGGCGACCGGTGGCGTGGAGCCCCGCCACGTCCGGCGGGTCCCGTCCGCCAGCAGCCACAGGCCGACGAGCCAGAGGATGCCGAGGAGCGTCCAGAGGACCGTCCGTTGGAGGGTTCCCTCGCCCTCGGCGTCCACGCCGACCCTGGTGGGCGCGGCCAGGATCACCATGAGCACCGGGGTGAGCACCCCCGCGACGACGGTCCGCCAGGCCAGCGACCCGCCGCCCATGGGCGTTCCGGTGCGCCCCGGCCCGCCCAGGAGCTTCACGACGAGCCACACCATGACGCCGAAGGAGACCGAGGCGAACACCCACATGCTGTTCATCGGGACGGAGGCGAGCATCGGTTGGTTAATCATGTTCTCGGGGTTCCACGCCCACCACTTGAGCTGCGGCCCGAGCTGGTCGAAGATCTCGTAGAACACCTGGCTGGCGAAGGCGGTGGCGATCGCCCCGATCGCGGGCCCGCGTCGTTCGAAGATCCCCAGGGCCCGGACGAGCTCGTAGGTGAGCTGTGAGATCACCGGGTAGAACGCCACGATGTACAGGGGCAACCGGTCGAACATGAACTGCACGGTGAAGACGTTGTGGGAGAAGATGAATCCCACGTAGTCCTGCAGGCCGAACCACTCGGGGAAGTACAGCGGCGGCTCGATGACCGCCAGGTAGATCAGGGAGGCGAACCACAGCCCGAGGTTGACCGGGTCGCCGTCGCGCCGCCAGCGCCGCCACGCGTGGACCAGGGCGAAGACCGCACCGGCGATGATCAGCACCTCGAGCAGGGGCATGGTCCAGTGCTCCAGCGCGAACGGTGAGCGAACGGCCCCCACGGGGTGTGCGTCGTCGCAGGCGAAGCCGAGGAGATCGGCGACCTGCCGGGCATGGGGTTCACAGGAGTACGCCATGGCTCAGCCCTTCGTCTGTCGGGTCGCGGGCCGGGCGGCGGCGGCCGTCGGCTCCACGGGGTTGCCTGGATCGGAGTAGTCGGTACCGGGCGGGTCGAGGCGGATGTCGAAGCCGCCCGGCACGCGGGTGCGGCCCAGCGCCTCGCGGACCTTGTGGCGCAGGAGGCCGTAGACGAACCGCGGGTCCGTCATCATGTCGCGCAAGGACTTGTCGAGGTTGAACACCGCGGTGAACGTCTGCTCCACGTGGTCGTCCTCACGGGCGGCGGCGGTGATGGCGTTGAACACCGGCCACGACACCCGGGACATGATCCTGCGTCGCCACGCGGGCGCGACCTCCGTGCCCTCGGCGAAGTCGTATCCCTGGTCGCGGGCCATGGCCAGCATCCACGGCACCTCCAGCGACGTGCGCTGCCGGTCGAGGAACGCGCGGGTGAACGAGGAGTCGAGTGACCGGTGCTCCGCCAGGACGTCGGAGAGCACGACCGCCGAGCGGGCGGCAGAGCTCATACCCTGGGCATAGAACGGGTTGAAGGCGCAGGCCGCGTCCCCGACGGCCACGAGACCCAGCGGTGGGTGGGCCAGCTCGTCGTAGCGGCGCCACTTGTTGCCCGTGGCGCGGGTGAGGTGCACCTCCGAGATCGGGGTGCCGGCGCGCATGGCGGCGGCGAAGGTGGGCGCGCGGAGTCGGTCGGCCGCGGCCTCGAACGTCTCGGGCCTGCGAGGCATCTGGATCCCCCACGAGCCCATACACGCGATCGCGCGGTCCCCCTCGACGGGGAATAAGTTGGAGAGGAACTCGTGCTCCTGCGGATGGGGGCCGGTGTCCTGCGTGGGGGTCAGGACCAGGTGCTTCCACCACCAGTTCGGCGGTCTCTCCGAGGCGTCCGGGAGTTGGTACCAGCGGGAGGTGTAGGTGACCTTGGCGTCGAGGGTCTTCTCGGGAACGGCCGGCCAGCCGGCGGCCGCGAGCCAGTCCCTGACCGAGGAACCGCGGCCCAGGGCGTCCACCACGAGGTCGCCCTGGAGAGTCCGGGTCTCGCCGTCGGCCTCGCGGTACTCCACCCCGGTCACGCGCCCGGCCGGCGTCCCGCCGCCGGTGGTGGTCAGCCCCGAGGCGGTCACGCCCTCGCGGATCTCGATGGTCGGCAGGTCGCGGACCTTCTCCCGCAGGACGCGCTCGATGAGGATCCGGGAGGAGTAGATCATCGTCATGGTGCTGGCCTTGCGCGGCCCCCAGCCGTCCATCTCGCCGTAGGCCGCGTCCATCGACGGCATCAGCAGCATTCCGCCGGCCGCGATGAGCGACTCCTCGAACCCGGGGAAGATCGTGCCGATCGCGCGTCGCCCGGCGTTGAGGACGAAGTGCGGGTGCTTGCTCTGCGGTACCCCGCGCCGGTGCTCGGCACCGGGTGGCAGTTCGTCCCGCTCGAGGACCACCACCCTGTCGAATTGCGGCGCCAGGACGCCGGCCGAACACAGGCCCGCCACGCTTCCGCCGAGGACCACTGCCGTCGCTCCGTGCATCCTTGTCGTTCCCTTCATTCATACAATAATTGTCTTAATGTATGAATGTGCGAACCGGGTGTCAACGGATACGTCGGACGGGGTCGGTAGCCTGAGCGCGTGAGCCTCACCGTCAGCACCGTCAACGTCAACGGGATCCGCGCCGCCGTCAAACAGCGGTCGGAGACCAACCTCGGATTCCTGCCCTGGCTGGAGGACAGTGGCGCGGACGTCGTCGCGCTCCAGGAGGTCCGCGCCGACGAGAGCCAGACCCGGAAGGCCCTGGCCCCCGCCCTCGACGCCGGCTGGCACCTCGTCGGCTCGGCCTCCTCGCTCAAGGGCCGGGCCGGCGTGGCGTTGCTGTCCCGGCACGAACCCGCCGAGGTGCGCATCGGGCACGGTGATCCCGAGTTCGACGAGTCCGGCCGATACATCGAGGCGATGTACCCCGGCGCCGTCGACGGCGAGACCGTCACCGTCGCCAGCCTCTATCTGCCCTCCGGGACGGCCGAGACCCCCAAGCAGGACGAGAAGGACCGCTTCATGGCGAGCTTCCGCGAGCACCTCGCCGAGAGTGCGAGGGTGGTCGGCGCCCGAGACGGTCACGAGATGATCATCTGCGGCGACTGGAACATCGCCCACCGCGAGGCGGACCTGAAGAACCACAAGGGGAACCACAAGAGCTCCGGTTTCCTGCCCCACGAGCGTGAGTGGATGTCCGAGTTGTTCGCCGATGCCAGCGGGTGGACCGACATCGTCCGCCATCGTCGCCCGGACGAGATCGGCCCGTACTCCTGGTGGAGCCAACGGGGCAAGGCCTTCGACAACGACGCGGGCTGGCGCATCGACTACCACGTGGTGACCGACGGCCTGGTCGATCGTGCCGTGGCCGACCGGGTGGACCGCGCGAGTGCCTACGACATGCGGTGGTCCGACCACGCGCCGGTCACCGTCGTCTACGAGTGACGACGACGAGGGCGCCGGTCCCGGACGGGCCCGCGTTCGCGGATGCCGCGCGTCGCACACACCCGTAGCCTCGATTCCATGCCGACGTACGCGACAGCCGACCGTCCCGATCGAGCCGGACTCGAGGAGTTCCTGCGCCCGCGACACCGCGCCGTGCTCATCACGCGGAAGTCGTCGGGAGGGCTGCAGAGCTCGCCCGTGACCTGTGGTGTCGACTCCGAGGGCAGGCTCGTCGTGGCCACCTACCCGCAGCGGGCGAAGGTCGGCAACATCCGACGAGACCCGGCGGTCAGCGTGTGCGTCCTGTCCGACGACTTCAACGGCCCGTACGTCCACCTGGACGGCACCGGCGAGATCGTCGACCTGCCCGAGGCCGTCGAACCGCTGGTCGAGTACTTCCGCAGTGTGGCGGGTGAACACGACGACTGGGACGAGTACCGCGCGGCGATGGTGCGGCAGGGCAAGTGCCTCATCCGGGTGACTATCGACGACTGGGGACCGGTGGCCACGGGCGGGTTCCCGCCCGAGCAGGACCAGCCCGACGGTCGATGAGGGCGTGATCGGGGGTCCGGCGGCGCCGTGGGAAGATGGGCGCCATGTCTGAGCAGTCCACTTCCGCGGCTCCCGCGCCCACGACCGCCGCGACCGGGGCGCCCGCGAAGCGCCAGCGCGTCCTGTCCGGCATCCAGCCCACCGCCGACTCCTACCATCTCGGTAATTACCTGGGCGCCGTGCGGCAGTGGGTGGACCTGCAGGACGACCACGACGCCTACTACTTCATCCCCGACCTCCACGCGATCACCGTCAAGCAGGATCCCAAGGAGCTGCGCGAGCGGGTGTTCCGTGGGTGTGCACAGCTCCTCGCGCTGGGGGTCGACCCCGCCCGCTCGGTGTTGTTCGTGCAGTCGCACGTGCCCGAGCACGCCGAGCTGGCCTGGGTCCTGGGGTGCATCACCGGGTACGGCGAGGCCGCGCGGATGACCCAGTTCAAGGACAAGTCGTCCAAACAGGGGACGGAGGGGACGACCGTGGGGCTGTTCACCTACCCGGTGCTCATGGCCGCCGACATCCTGCTCTATCGCCCGAACCTCGTGCCGGTGGGGGAGGACCAGCGGCAGCACCTCGAGCTGACCCGCGACCTGGCGATGCGGTTCAACTCCCGCTACAAGAAGACCTTCGTGGTGCCCGAGGGCAAGATCCTCGAGGGCTCCGCGAAGATCTACGACCTGCAGGACCCCACGGCCAAGATGAGCAAGTCGGGGGAGAACCCCAAGGGGATCGTCAATCTGCTCGACGACCCGAAGGTCTCCGCCAAGCGCATCCGCAGTGCGGTGACCGACTCCGACGGGGACATCCGCTTCGACCGCGAGATGAAGCCGGGCGTGTCGAACCTGTTGACCATCCAGTCGGCGTTCACCGGGCGGTCGGTGGCGGACCTCGTGTCCGATTACCAGGCCGCGGGGGCGGGGTACGGAGCGCTCAAGGCCGACACCGCCGATGCCCTCGAGGCCTTCGTCACCCCGTTGCGCGGTCGGTTCGACGAGTACATGTCCGACAGGGGCCAGCTCGAGCAGATTCTCGCCGACGGCGCAGATCGCGCGCGGTCCGTGGCAGGGCCCGTGCTCTCGCAGGTCTACCAGGCGGTCGGATTCACCGCGCCCCGCCGGGGATAGATCCCCGTGGTCGCGGGCGACCAGATGAGAAATAATCTATACAGATGTAGCCTTACGTGGATGAAACCCAAGTTCACAGCGTTGATTATCGAGCGAAACACCTCCGTCACACTACGTCTCTAGAGTCGGTGTCAGCTCGACGGGGAGAGGAACCCGTCGGGTGTCACATCACCTGTAGGGAGTGGAAACATGGGTCTAGTCGCCGGTCTCATCGGAATCGTGGGGGATCTGCTCCATCTGCTGCTGGGCGGCCTGTAGGCCCCGCGCCACGGTCGACGAACGGCGCCCCTCGCCAGACGTGGTGAGGGGCGTCGTTCGTGTGGAGCGCGCCGCCGCGGGCCGCCGTCCGGGGGAGGAACCGGGTGTCCCCCCGGCATGACGTCCGCGCGGGGACTCAGGTCTCGGCAGTGCCCTGGTGGAAGGTCTGTCGCCAGGAGCCCCCGGACCGAACCCACACCGAGCTGCGGAGGATCGAGTCACCACGTGACCGTTCGCGCCAGACCACCAGGATCGTGTCGGAGGCGAGTTCGCGCGCCTCGATGACCTCCATCGTGCGTTCTCCGGTTGCCCGGTCGGGCGACCCGGTGGCCGCGAGCGTGTCCCCGCGCGACCAGATCTGTCCGCGGGCGCACACGTGGCTCCACGAGGGGTCCAGGAGGGCCTCGAGCCTGCGTCGGTCACCGCGGACGACATCGGTGAGCAGTGAGCGTTCCAGTTCGACGACGAGGTCGACCTCCGAGGCGCTCGGCGGGTTCGACGCGGACCGCGAAGTCGTTGTGGACTGCGCAGTCGCTGTGGACGGCGCGGTGGCGGTGCCGGGATCCTCGAGGCTGAACAGATCCGGCTCGGCGTCGGCGTCAGTGGGGCCCGCCGGTGCAGCGGGCGCGGCTGTGGCCGGGCGTCCGCCCGTCGCCGTCGCGGGCGGCGCGTCTCCGGCTGCCACGGGGGGGACGGCCGGGTCGTCGCCCGCGCCGACCGACCGGGCTCCCGGGAACCCGGGACCGGCCGCGGGCTCCCGACGCGACGCATGGGCCTTGGCGGCCCCGTTGGCCAGGACGTCCGCCTTCTCGTTGAGTTCGTGGCCGGCATGCCCCTTGACCCACTCGAAGGTGACCTCGCGGCCCCTCATCGCCTCGTCGAGCGCCTTCATGACCTCGACGTTGAGTACGGGCTTCCCGTCGGCCTTCTTCCAGCCCTTGCGCTTCCACCCATTCATCCATTTGGTCACCGAGTTGATGACGTACTGAGAGTCGCACAGGATGTGCAGTGGCTCGGGGGAGTGCGCGGTCTGACGAAGGAGGTCCAGGACGGCGGTGAGCTCGCCCTGGTTGTTGGTGCCCCGTGTCCAGCCGCCGCAGCGCCACCTGGACTCGTCGATGTACCAGGCCCAACCGGCCGGGCCGGGGTTACCGAGAGCGGAGCCGTCCGCGGCGGCGATGATCGTCACGTCGAGCGATCCTGCCACCGTGGCCGGGGGGAGATCCCACCGGCCACGGTCATCGGGTCACCAACGGTCTCATCCGTTCAGGTCGCCGTCCTCGATACCGTCCAGGTCGATCGCGGGAGAACGCTTGCGCTCGTCGAGGCGGGCGGCGCGGGCCGCCTCCCTCATCTCGATCCCGTCGGTGACGAAGTCACCGACCTCCTTGGCGATGGAACCGACCGCGTCGGTGATGATGACGGCGATCCGGCCGACGAGGGACGCCCCCGCCTGGACACCTGCCTGGACCTGGTCCTTGTTGCGCTCGAAGTCGCTCATCGGATCCGCTCCCTTCGTCAGTGGTGTCCACGAAGGTACCCCGGCTCAGGCCGCGGGTGTCACCTTCCTGCGCTCGATGAGCACGGCCGGCGTGTCCGCCGGGGTGGGCGGCAGCGGCAGGGCCAACCGGAACATCTTGGCCCAGACGTTGGACACCTGCTTCCACAGCGGGCCGGTCGTGTACGGGAGCCCGTGCTCCTCGCAGATGGCCCGCACCTCCTCGGCGATCTCCGGGTAGCGGTGAGCGGGTAGATCGGGGAAGAGGTGGTGCTCGATCTGGTGCGACAGGTTGCCGGTGGCCAGGTGCATGAACGGGCTGCCCGAGATGTTGGCCGAGCCGAGCATCTGACGCACGTACCATTCGCCGCGGGTCTCCTCGGCCGTCTCCTCCTGGGTGAAGACCTGGGCGCCGGAGGGGAAGTGCCCACAGAAGATCACCGAGAACGCCCAGACGTTGCGGACGAGGTTGGCGGTGAGGTTCCCCGCGAAGGTGAGCGGGAACAGCGGCCCGGTGAGCGCCGGGTGGACGATGTAGTCCTTGGCGACCTGTCCTCGCATCTTGCCCCACCAGCCGGCGAGCAGGCCCTTGACGTCCGACCACTTGCGCTTGCCCTTGAGCACGTTGTCGTACTCGAGGTCGTGGAGCATGACGCCCCACTCGAACGCCATCATGAGTCCGAATGCGTACAGGGGGTTACCCAGGCGCAGCGGGGTCCATTTCTGCTCGTACTCCATGCGCAGGATGCCGTATCCGATGTCGCGGTCGAGATCAAGGATGTTGGTGTGCGTGTGGTGCATGTAGTTGTGCGAGTGCCGCCACTGGTCGGACGGGCACACGTTGTCCCACTCGAAGCTGGAGGAGTGGAGCATGTCGTCGCGCATCCAGTCGTACTGGCCGTGCATGACGTTGTGCCCGATCTCCATGTTGTCGAGGATCTTGGAGGCGCTCAGCGCGGCCACCCCTGCGAGCCACGCGGGAGGCAGGAAGCCGAGGAACATCAGGGCGCGCCCGGTCAGCTCGAGTCGACGCTGCATGCGGACCACCCGGAGGATGTAGTCGCGGTCGGCGGTGCCCAGGTCGGCCACGACCCGGTCGCGGATGGCGTCGAGCTCACGGCCGATGATCTCCACCGATTCGGCGGACAGCACCACCGGTTCGGGGCCGGTGGTGTCCGGCTTACCGGTCTTCGGCTTCTTGGAGCGGATGGTGGGGAGCTGCAGGAGGGTCATGACGGGAGTCCTTCCGGTCGTTCCGGTGGGGGTACGGGGTGGGATGTGACGGTGTCAGGGAGGTCTAGAGCTCGATCTCGACGTCGCCCACGGGCGCGGAGACACAGATCTGGACCAGGCAACCGGGCTCGGTGTCGACCTCGCCCGTCCTGAGATCGCGGGTGGCGCCGGAGACCCGGACGGCGGTGCAGGTGTGGCAGATGCCCATCCGGCAGCCGTGCTTCGGGGACAGCCCCGCCGCCTCGGCGCCCTCCAGCAGCGTGGTGCCGGAGTTGTGGGCGGACACGCCGCTCCTGACGTGGGTGACGGTGCCGCCGTCGCCCTCCGGCACGGGTCCGTTGGAGGCCGTGAACCGCTCGCGGAGGACGCCGGCGTAGCGATCTGCTCCGAGGGCGTCCGACAGGCCGTCGGCCAGGCCGTCGGGTCCACAGAGGAAGACGGTGGCGTCGGCGTGCCACGGTGCCACCTCGTCGAGGTGGCTCTCCGTGAGGTGGCCGACCAGGTCACGCGACGACGGGTCCGAGTGGTCCGAGGGGTCTGCCGGGTCCGGGTCCCCGGTGGGGACCACCCGGACCTCGACCCCGGCGCGCGAGAGCTCGCGGATGCGGTCGCGGAACGGCACGTCCTCGACCCGGCGGGCGTAGTGGAGCCAGGCGACCCGGCCGGTGGCCCCCTCCCCGCAGTGGCCCTCCCCGGCCAGGGTGGAGGCGATGGAGAGCATCGGGGTGATCCCGCTGCCGCCGCTGACCAGCAGCACGTCGGTCGGGCGTGTGTCCGGCAGGGTGACCTCCCCGAGGGGATTCCCGAGGAGCAGGCGCATCCCGGGAGCGGCTTCGGACCACAGGTGTTCGGAGACCACGCCCCCCGGATGCCGGCGGACGGCGATCGTCGCCAGTCCGTCGGACCGCGCGGCGGAGTCCACCGGGGAGTAGTGACGGCGGTGGACTACGCCGTCGACCACGACGCCGATCTCGAGAGCGGCTCCCGGCGCGGGCCGGTCGACCCCGGCGGGGAGTCGGAGCGTGATGACGGTGACATCGGAGACGGGCCGGTCGACGGCGACGATCGTCGCACCGGTCGGGTCGTCGGACCAGCTCACTCCGAGTGAGCGGACGTAGTGCTCCACCGGGTGCGGCGTGAGCAGGGTGCGGGTGATCCCGCGGGAGAAGAGTCGGCTGATGGTCGGGGCGGTCATGAGGACCTCCGGAAGGTAGTGGTCGGTGTGGTCGTGCGCCGTCGGACGCGGCCTACTGCCTTGATGCGCGGTCCCGACCTCCCGGCCGCGGTCGCACTACGGGGGCGTATCCGTCCGGTTCGACCACCGGACGAGTTTGAGTGTACATACGTTCTCTCAAATGGAAAGGGGCCCGGTGCTGTCACGTGGGTCACACTCCGACGGGGGGTTGCCCACGTGCGGGTACAGCCCTCAGGCGATACCATCACGGGCGTGGCGACACCAGGAATCAGGGCGGAGCAGAAGCGGCACACACGTGCACTGATCGTTGCCGCGGGCCGCCATGCCGTGGCCACGCGGGGATTCACCGGCCTGGTCGTCCGCGAGCTGGCACGCGAGGCGGGCATCGTCCCCACCGCGTTCTACCGGCACTTCGAGTCGGTGGACGCCCTGGCCACCGAAATCGCGGCGGGGGCTGCCGAGGCGCTGGGCGCCCTCGTCGACGACCTGGTCGCAGGGCCTGCGTCGGACCCCGTCGTGGACTGGCCCGGTCGGGCCTCGACCGCCGCCGTCCGGGACCCGCAGACCTGGTCGGTGCTCGCCCGCGGGCTCGTCGACACCACCCATGCCGACCACCGGGTGCTCTCGGCGGCCGTCGACTCCGCACGCCGACGGCTGGGGATCACCCTGGGTCGGCTCGAGTCGCTCTCCGGCGCGGACGGAAGCGCGGTGGACATCGCGGCGGACCTCGTCGTCGTCGTCCTGTTGCGACTACTCGTGGAGGTGGCGGTCGGCTACGACGCCCGCGCGGCCGCCGAGGAGTGCTCGGGCCGCCTGCGCGTCATCCTCGCCGGAGCCGGCACGGTCTCCTGACGGCTCGGCACCGCATGGACACCGCCCGCGGGTCGGTCAGCGGCGCGACCGCAGTGCCATCACCGCGCCGGCCACCACGACCAGCCCCGCCGCGCCCACGGCCAGCCACGGCCCGTACCGCACCAGCACCGAGCCCCTCGTGCTGGACGGGTCGAGCCGGGCGGCCGTACCGACGGAGCCGAGGGGACCGGAGGCCAGGTGCTCGGTGCCCGCTCCCGGCCCGGCCGGCGGTCCCGTCACCAGGCTCCCCACGGAGTCGGCGGTGTCGAAGCCGGCGTCGAGCAACTGCGCCGCCTGTTCCCACGGCGACGCGGGCACGCGGGTGCCGTCGAGGAGGACCACCGCCAGACGCCGTCCGTCCCGCTCGGCCGCCCCGATGAACGTGTGCCGGGCGTCGTCGGTGAAGCCGGTCTTGCCGCCGATCGCGCCCGGGTAGTTGTAGAGCAGCTGGTTGTCGTTGGCCAGCACGAAACCCGGGTTGACCACGGTCCCGTCCCCGCGCGTCGTGGGACCGGTGAGGCCGGGCGCGGCGGCCGGATCGGGTGCGCCCGCGCCCTCGCCCGCGGGATACCCGGGGAACCCGGACATCTCCGTGCCCACGATGCGGGCGAACCCCGGGCGGGTCATGGCGTCGCGGAAGATGAGCGACAGGTCGTACGCCGTCGACATCATCCCGGGCCCGTCCAGGCCGTTCACGGTGGCCGCGTGGGTTCCCACGGCGCCGAGGCCGGCCGCGTGCGCGTTCATCGCCTCGAGGGTCTTCTCGACCCCGCCCATCCGCCGGGCGAGCACGAGAGCGGCGTCGTTGCCCGAGGACATGAGCAGGCCCCGCACCAGGCGGTCGACGGAGTACTGACCGCCCGGGCCGATCCCCACCAGGCTGCCCTCGGCGCCCAGGAGGTCCTCGTCGGTCACCTCGATGACGCGGTCCGCGTCCAGGGTGTCCAGGGCCACGGTGGCGAGCAGGGTCTTGATCAGGCTCGCCGGGCGGTAACGACCATGCGGATCGCGCGCGGCCACCACCTCGCCCGTATCCAGGTCCGAGATCATCCACGCGCTGGCGGTGACGTCCCGGGGCACCTCGAAGCCGTCCGGTGCCACGACATCGCACCCGTCGAGCGAGTCGCCGCCCGGGGGCGTCTCGGGCACCGGACGAGGCTCGGGCGAGGTCTGACCGGGCAGCGGGACCTCGGACTCGTCGACGGGGGCGGGCGGGGAGGTGCGGTACGGGCACCCGGTGAGGTCCCGGGGGGTGTCGAAGTACTCGGGCGACGTGGTGGACGGCAACACCGCGGCCGGGGGCGGCTCGGTCAGGGCGGTACCGTGCTCGGGCTCGACGGCCGTAGCGGGAACGGCGAGGGCGAGCGGTCCCATTCCCACGAGTACGGCCGTGACGAGGCCGACCGCTCTCCGTGCAGGGCGTCGTCGTGGGCGGGTCACGGGTACCGAGTCTACGTCCGGGCGGGCACGTTCCGGACGGGACCCGCCCGGAGAACGCCGGCGGGGCCGCACCCTCCGCTCAGTGAGGGTGCGGCCCCGCCGGGGAGACCAGGGATGGTCAGCGCGCGAACAGCAGGGCGCGCTTGACCTCCTGGATCGCCTTGGTCACCTGGATGCCACGGGGACACGCGTCGGTGCAGTTGAAGGTCGTGCGGCACCGCCAGACACCCTCGGCGTCGTTGAGGATCTCCAGTCGCTCGGCCGCACCCTCGTCGCGGGAGTCGAAGATGAACCGGTGCGCGTTGACGATCGCCGCCGGGCCGAAGTACGACCCGTCCGCCCAGAACACCGGGCACGAGGTGGTGCAGCAGGCGCACAGGATGCACTTGGTGGTGTCGTCGAAGCGGGCCCGGTCCGTCTGGGACTGGATCCGCTCGGCGGTCGGCTGGTTCCCGGACGTGATGAGGTACGGCATGACGTCACGGAACGACTTGAAGAACGGCTCCATGTCGACGTACAGGTCCTTCTCCACCGGCAGCCCGCGGATCGGGGCGATGGTGATGGTGATGGACTTGCCGTCCTTGGGGAGCATGTCCTTCATGAGGACCTTGCACGCCAGACGGTTGACCCCGTTGATCAGCATGGCGTCCGAACCACAGATGCCGTGAGCGCACGAGCGTCGGAACGCGAGGCTGCCGTCCATGTAGTTCTTGACGTACATCAGCAGGTTGAGCAGGCGGTCCGACGGGAGTGCCGGGACCTCGTACTCCTTCCACCCCGCCGAGTCCGGATCCTCCGGGTTGAAGCGGGCGATCTTGAGCGTGACCATGGTGGAGCCGGGGGGCACGGGACGGTTCGAGCCCGGGTCCTTGCCGTCGGTGGCCTTGGTGGTGTCGACTGCGGTGGTCATCAGTACTTACGCTCCATCGGCTCGTAGCGGGTCTGCACGACCGGCTTCCAGTCCAGCCGGACCTCCGAGAGGAGGCCGAGACCGTCCTTGAACGCCATCGTGTGCTTCATGAACTCGTCGTCGTTTCGGTCGGGGTAGTCCTCCCGGGCGTGCCCGCCGCGGGACTCCTTGCGGTTGAGCGCACTCACGACCGTCACCTCCGCCATCTCCAGGAGGAAGCCCAGCTCGACGGCCTCGAGCAGTTCGGTGTTGAACCGCTTGCCCTTGTCGCTGACGGTCACGTCGGCGTAGCGCTTCTTGAGGGCGCGGATCTCGTCACGGGCCTCGGTGAGCGACTGCTCGGTGCGGTACACCGACGCCTTGTCGTCCATCATGGCCTGCATCTCGGTCCGGATGTCGTTGGCGTTCTCCGCGCCGTGGTCGGCGAGCATGCTCTCCATCCACTCGCGGACCATCTTCTCGGGCTCCTCGGGGAGTTCGACGAAGTCGTGGCCGGCAGCGTAGTCCGCGGCGGCGATCCCCGCCCGCCGGCCGAACACGTTGATGTCCAGCAGCGAGTTGGTGCCCAGGCGGTTGGACCCGTGTACGGACACGCACGCGCACTCGCCGGCGGCGTAGAGACCGGGCACCACGTCGTCGTTGGTGCGAAGGACCTCACCCTTGACGTTGGTCGGGATGCCGCCCATGACGTAGTGACAGGTGGGGAACACCGGGACGAGCTCGGTGACCGGGTCGACACCCAGGTAGGTCCGGGAGAACTCGGTGATGTCGGGCAGCTTCTCCTCGAGCACGTCGGCGCCGAGGTGGGTCACGTCGATGTAGACGTAGTCCTTCTCGGGCCCGGCGCCGCGGCCCTCGCGCACCTCGAGGACCATCGAGCGGGCGACGATGTCACGCGGCGCGAGGTCCTTGATGGTGGGGGCGTAGCGCTCCATGAAGCGCTCGCCGTCCGCGTTGCGTAGGATGCCGCCCTCGCCGCGGACGGCCTCGGAGATGAGGATGCCCAGGCCCGCGAGTCCCGTCGGGTGGAACTGGTGGAACTCCATGTCCTCCAGGGGCAGGCCCTTGCGGAAGACCACGGCCATGCCGTCACCGGTGAGGGTGTGGGCGTTGGAGGTGGTCTTGTACATCCGTCCCGAACCACCGGTCGCGAAGACGGTGGCCTTGGCGTGGAAGACGTGGAGGTCGCCGGAGGCGAGCTCGTAGGCGACGCAGCCGGTGGCGACGGGGCCCTCGGGGGTCTCGGTGAGGCAGAGGTCCAGCACGTAGAACTCGTTGAAGAACTCCACGTTGTGCTTGACACAGTTCTGGTAGAGCGTCTGCAGGATCATGTGACCCGTGCGGTCGGCGGCGTAGCAGGCCCGTCGCACGGGAGCCTTGCCGTGGTCGCGGGTGTGACCACCGAAACGACGCTGGTCGATCTTGCCCTCGGGCGTGCGGTTGAACGGCAGACCCATGTTCTCCAGGTCGATGACGGCGGTGATGGCCTCCTTGGCCATGATCTCCGCGGCGTCCTGGTCGACGAGGTAGTCGCCGCCCTTGACCGTGTCGAACGTGTGCCACTCCCAGTTGTCCTCCTCGACGTTCGCGAGGGCGGCGCACATGCCGCCCTGGGCGGCGCCGGTGTGGGAGCGGGTGGGGTAGAGCTTGGTGAGGACTGCGGTACGGGTCCGCGGGCCCGACTCGATGGCCGCGCGCATGCCTGCGCCGCCGGCGCCGACGATTACCACGTCGTACTGGTGCTGGTGGACCTGACGATCGGTCATGGGATTCTCAGTGCTCGCTTTCGAAGTGGAACGGTCCGCAGGCGTCGATCAGACGTCGTAGGCGAGGCCGAAGAGGGCGTAGGTGCCCAGGGCCAGGACGAGGACGGTCGCGGCGATGAGGATCGCGTTGAGCCAGAACCGCGTCGAGTCCTTACGTGAATAGTCCGCGATGACCGTCCGGACGCCGTTCGCGCCGTGGAGCTGCGCCAGCCAGAGCATGAGGAGGTCCCACGTAGCCCAGAACGGGCTCTGCCAGCGATCCGCGACGTAGGCCCAGTCGATGCGGTGGACTCCCTCGTCGATCATCAGGCCCACGGTGAGGTGGCCGAGCGTGAGGATGACCAGCGCGACGCCCGAGGCGCGCATGAAGATCCACGCGGTGCGCTCGAAGTTGCCGCGTGAGCGCAGGCGCGGCGAGCGCGGCTGGGCGAGCGAGGCGGGGCGATCGTATGACGTCTGGAGAACAGGTGCGTCTGCCATGGTGATCGTTCTCCTTAGATGTGCTGGAAGAGAAGGAAGAGGAGGCGGGCGGTCGCCGCGGCGAAGACCACGACCCAGATCGCCAGGACGGCCCAGAGCATCTGGCGCTGGTACTTCGCGCCCTTGGACCAGAAGTCGATGGCGACGATGCGCAGACCGTTGAGGGCGTGGAAGAGGACCAGCGCGACCAGGCCGACCTCCAGGAGCCCGACGATCGGGGTCTTGTACGAGTCGATGACCGCGTTGTAGGTCTCCGGGCTCACCGTGACGAGCGAGGTGTCCAGCACGTGCACGAAGAGGAAGAAGAAGATCGCCACGCCCGAGATGCGGTGCGCGACCCACGACCACATCCCCGGGTCACCCTTGTAGATGCTGATCTTCTTATTGGGGGCCGGACGCGCCGGCGCCTGCGCAGTACTCATGGGCTTGTCGTGCCTCCGAATCGTCTGGGCGTGGTGCCATCGGCGCGCGTTCCCTGCCCGAGAGCACAGCGGGCGCCTACTAGGACTTTAGACCTGAGAGGACGCGGACGAGAAGCTGGGTGGGTAGCGTGGTCCGAACGGGTAATGCCTGTTAGGGGACCCTAATCGAAGTTACCGGAGGGTAGAAAAGGGTGTCGGTCGACGAAACCGCAGCACAGAGGAACGTGGCCGTCAATGGTCTGCGCGAGGCCGCGCTGGTGGCCGCACGGAACGCCTACCGGCCGTACTCAGGATTGGGGGTGGGGGCCGCCGCCCTGGCGTCGGAACCCGGCGGCGACGAGTGCAGGGTCGTGACCGGATGCAACGTCGAGAACGCCTCCTACGGGCTCACGCTCTGCGCCGAGTGCTCACTCGTATCCGACATGTACCGGACGGGTGGCGGGAGACTGCTCGAGCTCGTCGTCGTCGGCCACGACGGTGAGCCGCTCGCACCGTGCGGGAGGTGCCGCCAACTCCTCCACGAGCACGGCGGCCCGGACCTGGTCGTCCACACCGCCCGCGGCCCCGTCCGCCTGGACGAGCTCCTGCCGGACGCCTTCGGGCCGGAGGACCTGACGTGACCCGGTCGATCGACGCCGTGCGGATCATCGAGGCCAAGCGCGACGGCCAAGAGCTCGACGACGACGAGATCGACTGGATCGTCGACGGGTACACCCGCGGTGTCGTGCCCCCCGAGCAGATGTCCGCGTTGGCGATGGCGGTGTACTTCCGGGGCATGACCGATCGTGAGATCGCCCGCTGGACCTCCGCGATGGTCGACTCCGGCACCCGGCTGGACCTGTCCGACCTGACCCGGGCCGGTCGTCGTGTCCCCACGGTGGACAAGCACTCGACCGGCGGGGTGGGCGACTCGGTGACGCTCGTGCTGACGCCTCTGCTCGCGACCTGGGAGCTGGCGGTGCCCCAGCTCTCGGGGCGCGGGCTCGGTCACACGGGCGGCACGCTCGACAAGCTCGAGGCGATCCCCGGCTGGCGCGCCGAACTGGACGCCGCCACCAGGCGCCGGATCCTCGAGGAGACCGGGGCCGTGATCTGCGCGGCCGGTGCCGACCTCGCGCCCGCCGACCGGGCGCTCTACGCGCTGCGGGACGTCACCGGGACCGTCCCGTCCATCCCCATGCTGGCGGCGTCGATCATGAGCAAGAAGATCGCCGAGGGCACCGGCGCGCTGGTGCTCGACGTCAAGTGCGGATCGGGGGCCTTCCGGCCCGGCCGCGCGGACGCGGACGAGCTGGCCCGGGTGATGGTCGCCATCGGCACGGCCGCCGGCGTCCGGACCAGCGCCCTGGTGACCGCCAACCACACGCCACTGGGTCGGGCGGTGGGCAACGCCCTCGAGGTGGCCGAGTGCGTCGAGATCCTCGCCGGGGGAGGCCCGCCCGACATGGTCGATCTGACCTGCGCATTGGCGCGGGAGGCGCTGGCCGCGGTGGGGGTCGACGACGACCCGCGTGAGCGACTCCGCGACGGTCGGGCCATGGACTCGTTCCGCGCGATGATCACCGCCCAGGGCGGGGATCCCCTCGCCGCGCTCCCGACGGCCGCGCACACGGAGGACCTGCGGGCGCCGGACTCGGGGGAGTTGAGGTGGGACGCCCTGGACGTGGGCCGCGCGTCGTGGTTGGCCGGTGCGGGCCGTACCCGACCGGGCGAGACCGTCGACCCGGCCGCCGGCGTGCTGCTGCATCGCGTCGAGGGTGACCCGGTACGGGCCGGCGAGGTGGTCGCCACCGTCCACGCCGGGGACCGGGAGCGGGTGCCCGTGGCGCTGACCGAACTGGCGTCCGCCCTGGAGATCGGTGGACCCGGGACCGCGCGTGGGCCGGCCGGGGTGGTGCTGGACCGACTACGCGGGTGGTGACGCGCCAGCCCGCCGATTCGACAACCCCGTCGAGAAGAGTGTTTAGACCGCATCGGCCGAGTGAAGATGTGCGGAACGCTCTTTTCGATGAGTCCGGGTGGTGACGGCGGGCGGGCCGGTTCAGGCGATGTCGGGGGTGGTCACCAGGCGCTCGACGTCGTCGACCAGGTCGCGCCACTCGCCCGCCTCGTCGTCGAACGGCGCACTGGGCTCGAGCAGCCTGGCGTCGTCCGGGTTGAGGACGTAGTGCAGGAACCGGCGCAACGAGGTCCCTCGGCCGGTGACCGCGGCCTCGAGGTCGGAGTCGCCCACGTAGTTCGCGAGGTCGGTGACCAGTTCCACCGCGAGCGCGAGTTGGCCGGAGTCGACCATCCCGGGGCCGACCTCGATGTCGCGGTCGAGGCCGGCGAGGACGTAGGTGTTGTCCTCGGTCACGTGGACGTCCAGGCTGCCGTCGATCGCCGCGATCTTGACGCGCTCGTAGGTCGCCACGTGGCTGAGCGTCTCGTCGTCGTTGTCCGCCAGGTACCGGGACAGACCGCGGGCGCTGGTGAACACGTACGCCTGGTCCCCGTCGCCGAGGAACACCGGCTGATCGCCGAGATAGCAACGCAGGCTCAGGTACTCCTGATCGGCGAAGATGATCTTCACGGGGTCGATCCCGACCGTCTCCCACAGCGAACCCTCCGGGTATCCGGTGGGAGCGGCCTCGGGTTCGGGCGCGGGCTCGGGGAGCGCGGCCTCGGCCGCCTCCAGGTCCGCACGGGCGCGCTCGACCTCGGCGCGCGGGACCTCGGGCGTGGTCATGACGTCCTGGATCGCGTCGAGCACGTCGTCCCAGCCCTTGGCGACGGTCTTACGGATGGACTTCCACAGCTTCAACCCGTCCCGCCCGTAGAACTCGTCCATCCCGCGGGTGACGGCGGCGAGGATCGGGTTGCCGTTAAAGAACTTGGTGACGGTGTCCAACTCGCACACCTCGCCGATCGAGCGGGCGATGGTGAAGGACTGGTCGATCTCGTCGACCGAGGACTCCGTGGGGTTCTCGCCGAGGAGTTCGAGGACGCCGACGAGGTCGTAGCAGTTCTCGTCCGCGGCGCGGAACGCCAGCACGTCGGAGGTCGCGAACTCGCCCCAGGACGGGTGGTCCTGCAGGTCGTGCTGCGCGCCGCTCCGGACCAGGGCCAGGAGTTCGGCAGTCGAGTCGAACGCGTAGAGGTCCTCGTCGAGGCCGAGGAACGCCTCCCAGTCGTCGTTGTCCTCCCGCCAACTGGGCGCCCAGAGGGTCGTGACGTCTCCCTCAGGGAGACCGAGCTCGATCGGGACTATGTCCTTGGCCATGCCGGTCAGCATATCCACGGCCCGTCAGCCGGTGCCACGGCCCGCCGACGGGGCGCCGGCTGAGTCGCCTCCGGCGACCTCGGCGGCCTGCGCGCGGCCGCTCACCGCGAGCGCGACCGACCCCGAGACCAGCTCGGCGCGCCGGGCGTTGGCCTGCCGGACGGCACTGGAGGCGGCCTCGAGGATGGCGGACGCCACCGTCTCGCAGCCGTGTGCGCGCAACCCGGCCGCCAGCACGAGGTCGACCACCGCGCCTCCGGAGTCGGCGGTGGCGGTGGCGATCCGGTCCGGGCTCGAGGCCACCACCCGCAGTGCCTCCAGTTGATCGTGGGCGGACTCCCACTCGGCGGCGATCCCGCGCAGGCGGTCGAGGAACGCCTCGACGTCCAACCCGCCGCCGCTCACCGTGCGCTCCCGGTCCGGCCGTCGTCCGTGTCCGCCCGGCCCGCCTCCGTGGTCTCCCATCCCTCGTCGTCCCGGTCCGCCTCACCCGGGTCCGCGTCACCCCAGTCCGCCCGGTCCCATTCCTGCCCGTCCCATTCCTGCTCGGCCAACCGGTCGAGGAGGTCCCGGGCCTCGCACGCCGCGGCCGTGAGCGTGCGCAGTACCGCCCGCGCGACGTCGGCGGGTGCGCGGTCGAGCAGCTCGGCGGGCAGGGCCAAGCCCACCGGCACGCCGTCGGTACCGACCTCGGCGACGACCCCGGTCACCGGGTCGGTGTGGCGGCAGGTCTCGGACGTCATCCGCCGGTCGGACGGTAGAAGCCGTAGAAGGACATGCCGATGTTGTCGGTACGCAGACCCGAGACCGACACGGGGTCACCGGCCTCGACGAGTTGGCCGTTGCCGATGTACATCGCGACGTGGCCGTCCCACACCGCCAGGTCGCCCGGCATGAGGTCCGACCGCGGCACCTGCGCCCCCACCCCCTGTTCCTGTGCCAGTCGGGGGATCTCGACCCCGGCGTCCCGGTACGCCCACTGGGTCAGGCCGCTGCAGTCCAGGCCCTGGCCGGGAGTGGTCCCGCCCCAGACGTAGGGGACGCCCTGCTGGCTGAGCGCGTTGCGGACGGCACCGGCGGCCTGCTCGTTGGGTGCGGTGGCCACGGACCCGTCGGGCAGCACGACGTCGACGCCGCCCCCGAGCACCCCGGCCCCGGCCCCTGCGGACTCACCCGTTCCACTCGCTGACCCCCCGGCTCCGCCCGGATCCGCGGCGCCACCCGTCGACGCGACTCCGCCGGCGGGAGTGGTTGCCGGGGCGCCGAGCGAACCCGGTCCCGAGCCGGTGTGGGCGGCGGTCGAGGCGTTGATCGCGCCGCCCGTACTCGAGTCCGCGATGACCCCCGGCACGCCCGGGGCGTCGGGGATGCCGGCGGTGATGGCGCGCAGTTCGAGGGTCGGTCCCTTGAGCTCGAGTTGGACCCGCTCGGCCACCTGGATGCCGCGGGCCAGGTGTTCCGTCGCCAGACCCAGCAGCGCGACCTGGCCGGGCGGGGTCACCAGCGTGGGTCCCAGCGCCGCGGCGCGGGCGATGAACTGCTGCACGATGCCGATGACCTCGATGGTGCCGCGGACCACGATGTCGGCGGCGACGGCGGTGACCCTCGCGATCTCGACCGCGGACTCCGTGAGCGCCCCCACCGTCCGACCGATCTCGGCCACGGAGTGAGCGGCGCCCAGTGCGGCCAGCGAATCCCACGTCTCCGAGAGCAGTCGCTCGAGCGGTGGTCCCAGCCGCTGGGCCACCTCCAGGCCGTCACTGACCGGTCGCATGACGTCCCGGGCCGGTTCGGGGACGAACTCCTCGGCCGAGAGCAGGTCGAGGATCTGCCGGATGGGCCCCGCGTAGGCCAGCGCGTCGGCGATCAACGTCCCGGACCTGTGATCCCGGCGACATCGGTCCCGGCGGCGCCGATGGCGTCGGCACCCGCCGCATCGGTCTCGGAGTACAGCCGGCCGGTCTCCAGGACCAGCTGCCCGGCGGCGTCGCTGACCCGGGCCACCCCGGCGAGCACCTCACGGTGTCGCGCGGTGGCCGAGAGCAGCGCCGACAAGAAGTCGGCCCCGACCGGCCCGAGTACCGGTGCCACCGCATCGATGGGTAGCGAGTCCACGGCCCCGAGCGCTCCCCCCAGGACCTCCGCCAACGTGGTCAGCCCCGTACCCAGCTCCCGCAATCCGTCCACGTGGACGTCGATCGCTCCGTCCGCCATTGCCTCGCCCCTCGTCGCCTCTTGTCCCGTCACAGGGTTCGACGCGCCGCGGACTCGCTCCGGTTCCGCCCGATCGGAGAATTCTCCGCTGTGGAATCCTGTCGGGCATGGACATCATCGTCGTGGACCACCCGCTGGTCGGAGACCGGCTCCGTACGCTGCGGGACTCCGCCACCGACACCGCCGGCTTCCGGGCGGCGATGGACGCACTCGGCACCATGCTCTGCTACGAGGCCTTCCGTTCCATCCCGACCACCGAGGTCCCCGTCACCACGCCCGTGGCCGAGACGACCGGTGTCGCGGTGGACGGCGTCCCGCTCGTGGTGCCCGTCCTGCGGGCGGGACTGGGTCTGCTGGATCCGGCCACCCGGTTGCTCCCGGGTGCGCAGGTCGGGTTCGTGGGCCTGGCGCGCGACGAGGAGACCCACGTCCCGGTGTCCTACCTGTGCTCCCTGCCCGACGACCTCTCGGGCAGGCACGTGGTGGTGCTGGACCCGATGCTCGCCACCGGGGGCTCGCTGGTCTCGACCCTGGAGACCCTCGCCGAGCGCGGCGCGACCGGGGTCACGGTGGTCTGCGTCCTGTGTGCACCGGAGGGGATCGAGACGGTGCGGTCGTCGGGACTGGCGGCCCGGCTGGTCACCGCGACCGTCGACGACCGGCTCGACGACGACGCCTTCATCGTCCCCGGACTCGGCGACGCCGGCGACCGCCTCTTCGGACCCCGCTGACCGAGGCCCGGGACGCCACCGCCCGGGACGCCACCGTGCGGAATCCCTCCGCGCCGAAACCCTCCTCGCGAAAGTGCGCCGCTCAGGAGGCGACGGCCGCGGCGACCGACACGGCGAGAGCTGCCACCCGTCGCGCCGCGTCCGCCCGGTCGGACCCGGACGGTCGTGCCCGGGTCCACGCCTCGACGTAGGTCTTGAGCAGGGGCTCGGTGCCGGACGGACGGATCACCGCACGGGCGCCCGGGGTCGAGACACGGAAACCGGCGGAACCGTCCAACGGGGTCACCGTGCCGGTCGAGTCCAGCAGATCGGCCGCCCGCCGGAGTTCCACGGCGGGGTCGGAGCCGGGCTGAAGAGGGAGCGGGACGTTGCGCCGCAGGTGCACCCCGAACTCCTCGGCGAGCGCGTCGAGTCTGGCCCCGACCGGCGGGCCGCCCGATCCGACCATCGCGCACCACACGCCGGCCGCGGAGATCCCGTCCTTGTCCGCCACCACCTCCGGCAGCACACAGTGGCCGATCGCCTCCTCGTACGCGTAGCGGAGGGGATCGCCGGCCCGGACCAGCCACTTGAACCCGGTGGGCGTGACCACGTGTCGGCCTCCGCGGGCCGGGACGAGGAGCGAGGGCAGTCGCGAGGACACGATGGTCGAGGCCACGACCGGGATGTTGGGATCGCCCCCGACCGGCCGGGCCGATCCGGGGAGCGGGGAGGTCAGCAGGTGCTCGGCGAGCAGCCCCCCGGTCTCGTCGCCGTCGAGCATCCGCCACCGGCCGTCGGCGCCCACGAACCCCATGGCGCAGCGATCGGCATCCGGGTCGAGCGCCAGCGCCACGTCGGCGCCGATCTCCTCGGCCAACCGGCGGAGCCGCAGCGTGGTGCCCGGTCGCTCAGGGTTGGGGGAGTCGACGGTGGGGAAGTCCGGGTCCGGGCCCGCCTGCTCGGCCACCAGGGTGACGTCGTCCACCCCGATCCCGGCCAGGACGCGGCGGCAGATCTCGCCCCCCACTCCGTGCACGGGGGTCAGGGCCACGCGCGGGGGCCGCCCGGGGGTGGGCAGGCCGGCCACGACGGAGGCCACGTAGTCGTCGACGAGTGTGGGGTCCACGCGCCCGCCGGGCGTCCCGGCGGGCGGGACACCGACCCCCTCCCGCGTCGCTGCCCTGAGGTGCTGTTCGATCTCGGAGTCCGTCGGCGGCACGATCTGTGCCCCGCCGGGGCCGTAGACCTTGATCCCGTTGTCGGTGGCGGGGTTGTGCGAGGCCGTCACCATCAGGCCGGCGACCGCGCCCCGCGCCCGCACCGCCGCCGCGACGACGGGGGTGGGGACGGGAGACCCGGGGACGACGACGACGAGGCCGTGTGCGGCCAGTACGGCGGCGGCCACCTCCACGAACCGCGCGGACCCGTGCCGGGCGTCGCCTCCCACGATCACGGTCGAGCCGGCGGGTTCGCGCGTCCGCACGTGGCGGGCGACGGCGGTGGCGACCAGGGCGACGGTCCCGGCGTTCATCCGGTCGGGCCCGGGACCCAGCGGGGCGCGGACGCCGGCGGTGCCGAAGGTCAGGGGCACGGCGCGCTCCCGGGCATGCGCCGCTCAGCCCCGCGCGACGGCGGGGACGAGCGCGCGCAGGGCGCCGGTGAGCCGCTCGGCCCCCGCGGAGCCCGCGGCCAGGACCTCGGCGTGGTCGAGGGGCTGCCCGGTGACCCCGGCCGCGAGGTTGGTCACCAGGGACAGGGCCACCACCCGGAGCCCGAGCCCCCTGGCCGCCACGGTCTCCGGGACGGTCGACATCCCCACCAGGTCCGCGCCGAGGGTGCGCAGCATGCGTATCTCGGCGGGGGTCTCGTACTGGGGCCCGGGCATCGCGGCGTAGACGCCCTCGGCGGGCCGGGACCCGGTGGCCGCCCGGAGCGCCTGCGCGGCGGCGTCGCGGAGGCGGGGCGAGTAGGCGTCCACGAGGTCCACGAACGCGGGACCGGTCAGGGGGGAGCGGCCCGTGAGGTTGAGGTGGTCCGAGATCAACACCAGGTCACCGACCGTCAGGCCGTCCCGCACGCCGCCGGCGGCGTTGGTGAGCACCAGGACGTCGGAGCCGACGGCGGCCGCGACGTGCGCGGGGTGGACGACGGGGTCGGTTCCCAGGCCCTCGTAGAGGTGGCTCCGCCCGGCCACGGACAGCAGTGGCACCCCGTCGACCAGACAGCTCGTGACCGTTCCGCGGTGGCCGGCGGCCGACGGCGGCGCGAACCCCGGCAGATCGGCCATCGGGATGGTGACCGCGGTCCCGGGGTCGGCCAGTCCCACGACGACCTCGGACCAGCCTGAGCCCAGGACCAGGGTCACCTCGTGCACCGACCGGCCGCACGCGCGGGCGACGGCGTCGGCGGTCGCGCGGGCGTCGGGGGTGGGGGTGAGGATCGGCGGCACGGGGGTGGACGGCACGGGGGCGGGCGGCACGGGGGTGGACGGCACGGGGGTGGACGGCACGGGGCTAGGCGCCCGGGCCCACGTTGCGGGACTCCCGGGTGCGCAGCTGCCGGACGTAGGAGTCGGGGGCACCCGCGCACTCGGCCGCGTCCGCCAACAGTCCGAGGTAGCGCGCCGACGGCAGGCCCCCCTCGAAGGCGTCCATGACGTACAGCCAGACCAGCTCGGTGCCCTCGGGCGCGGTGGGGGAGGGCGAGGCGACCGCGAACTCGGACTCCTGGGCCCCCACCGGGGGGCCGGGGGGGACGGTGGGACGGCGCTGCACCCGCACCCGGATCTTCCGGGCCGGGATCCGGTCCGTGCCCTCCCATCGGTCGAGCGCGCGGGCATCCTCGTCCGGGACGTCGTAGAGCACCACGAACACCCTGGAATCGGGGTCCTCGACCACGGTGGCCACGGCGCCTTCCCACGTGGGGTCCTCACCCGCGAAGGTCAGGCGCCAGCCCTCCAGCCAGCCGGTTCCGGCGAACGGGGAGTGCGGCGCGCGGGCGTTCATCTGTTCGGGATGCATGTTGGTCCCGTACGCGGCGTAGAGAGGCACGGCGACCAGAGTAGTCCCTGGCGCCGGGTGTGGCCCCGGCGTCCTCCGGCCGCGTGCCGCCGGTTCGACTACCGTGTACGGCGGACGCGACGCGGTCCACCACAGTGGCCCGCGGCGCCCGGCCCCGACCCCGTGACCCGTGGAGGACCACCTGTGACCCAGCGCATCATCATCATCGGCGGCGGCCCCGCCGGTTACGAGGCCGCGCTGGTGGCCGCACAGTACGGTGCGGACGTCACGATCGTGGACGCCGAGGGGATCGGCGGCAACTGCGTGTTGACCGACTGCGTGCCGTCCAAGACGTTCATCGCCACCACGGGTGTGCGCACCGACATGCGCCGCGCCGAGGAGATGGGCGTCGAGATGCACTTCGACCCCACCGCGTACCGGCTCGGTCAGGTCAACGGCCGGGTCAAGTCACTGGCCCGCGCCCAGTCCGCCGACATCAGGTCCCAGCTCCAGCGCGAGGGTGTGCGACTGCTCTCGGGGACCGCGCGACTGCACGATTCGCAGCCGGGTATGGCGTCGCACCGCGTCCACGTGTCGCTGGACGGCGGCCGGGAGAAGATCCTCGACGCGGACGTGGTCCTGGTCGCCACCGGGTCCAACCCGCGAATCCTCTCCGGTGCCGAGCCGGACGGGGAGCGGATCCTGACCTGGCGGCAGCTCTACGACCTCACCGAACTCCCCTCCCACCTGGTGGTCGTGGGTTCGGGCGTGACCGGCGCCGAGTTCGTCTCCGCGTTCACCGAGATGGGCGTCAAGGTCACCATGGTGTCCAGCCGCGACCGTGTGCTGCCGCACGAGGACGCCGACGCGGCGCTGGTGCTGGAGGAGGCGCTCAGCGAGCGTGGCGTGTCGCTGGTCAAGCACGCCCGGGCGGACGCGGTCGAACACCACGAGGACGGGATCATCGTCCGACTGGGCGACGGCCGGACCGTCAAGGGGTCGCACGCCCTGATGTGCGTCGGTTCGGTTCCCAACACCGGTGACCTCGGGCTGGAGAGCGCTGGCATCGAGGTCCAGCGCAGCGGTCACATCAAGGTCGACCGGGTCTCGCGAACCACCGCCGCCGGCATCTACGCGGCCGGGGACTGCACCGATCTGTTCCCCCTGGCCTCCGTCGCGGCGATGCAGGGCCGGATCGCGATGTACCACGCGCTGGGCGAGGGGGTCAGTCCCATCAAGCTCCGCACCGTGGCCTCGGCGGTGTTCACCCGGCCCGAGATCGCCACCGTGGGCATCTCCCACGCGCAGATCGAGAGCGGAGAGGTCCCCGCCCGCGTCGAGGTCTTCCCGCTGGCGGGCAATCCGCGGGCCAAGATGCGCAGTCTGCGGCGCGGTTTCGTCAAGCTGTTCTGCCGCCCCGCCTCGGGCGTGGTGATCGGAGGGGTGATCGTGGCGCCGACCGCGTCCGAGCTCATCCTGCCGGTGTCGGTGGCCGTGCGGAACCAGCTCACCGTGGGCGACCTCGCGGGGTCGTTCTCCGTCTATCCCTCGATGACCGGGTCGATCACCGAGGCCGCCCGGCAGCTCATGCGGCACGACGACCTGGACTGATCCGGACCCGGACTGATCCGGACCCGGACTGATCCGGACCTGCACTGATCCCGCGCCGGTGGACCGGGGTTAAGGGGCGAATTAGATTAGGCTAAGCTCATCTCCGGTGCCCGTGCCGGGGCACCGGAACCGTGAGGAGAAACCGTGATGATGCGACGCCGTCTCGCCGCGCTCGCCGCAGCCGGTTCGCTCGTGGTGGGTCTGGCGGCCTGCACCACGGACGACACCGGGAACGACTCGGACGCGCTGGTGGTCTACTCAGGCCGCAGTGAGAACCTGGTCGGCCCGTTGCTGGCGCAGATCGAGGAGTCCACCGGGCTCGACATCGAGGTCAGATACGCCAGTACCCCCGAGATGGCCGCGCAGATCGCCGAGGAGGGCGAGGCCAGCCCGGCCGACATCTTCTTCTCCCAGGACGCCGGCGCGCTGGGCGCACTGTCCAAGGAGGGGCTGCTCGCGGAGCTCGACGACGCGACCATCGACGTGGCCCCCGCCGAGTACCGGGCCGCCGACGGAACGTGGGTCGCGACGAGTCTCCGCGCCCGCGTCCTGGTCTACGATTCCGAGGTGCTCGAGGAGTCCGACGTCCCGGACACCATCGACGCGCTCACCGACCCCGAGTGGAGGGGCAAGGTCGGCTACGCCCCCACGAACGCCTCGTTCCAGTCGTTCGTCACCGGCCTGCGGGTCGATCGCGGCGACGAGGCCGCCGAACAGTGGCTCCGCGACTTCCTGGCCAACGAGCCGAAGACCTACGACAACAACAACGCGCTCCTCGAGGCCGCCGACACCGGCGACGTCGAGCTCGGACTGACCAATCACTACTACTGGTACAACAACGCCCAGGAGAAGGGCGAGGAGAACATGCGGGCCCGAGTCCGGTACATGGCCCAGGGTGATCCCGGTGCGCTGGTCAACGTGGCCGGGGTCGGCGTGCTGGCCTCGTCGGACCGCTCGGATGACGCCCTGCGCGTGGTGCAGGAACTCCTCGGTGAGCAGGCGCAGCTCTACTTCCTCGAGGAGTCCAGCGAGTACCCGGTGGTGCCCGGCATCACCTCGGACGACGTCGATCTGCCCCCGATCGAGACGCTCGGAGGCCCCCAGATCGACCTGGGCGACCTCGACGGACTCGAGGAGACCCAGCAGATGCTCACGCGCGTGGGCATGATCTGACGGGACCGTCATAGACCTCCGGACCCGTCTGCGTGGCGGCCGCCCCCTACTCGGGGCGGCCGCCACGCTCGCGTGCTCCGCGGCCGTCATCCCGCTGGTCTACCTGTTCATCCGAGCGGGTGAGCGGGGTCCCGCCCATGCGATCGAGGTGGTCCGGTCAGGCCGCTCGGCCGAGCTGCTCGTCAACACCGTCGTCCTCGTCGTCCTCGTCACCGCGGCGAGCGTGGTGGTGGGTGTCGCACTCGCGTGGCTCACCGTGCGGACGGATCTCCCCGGTGCGCCGGTGGTCGGCGCTCTGCTCTGCGTGCCGCTGGCGATGCCCTCCTACGTCCTGGGATACCTGTGGGTCGCTGACTTCCCCGGGGTCATGGGTCTGACGGGATCGGTCATCGTGTTGACGATCTCCTGCTACCCGTACGTCTTCCTCCCCGCGGCCGCGGCGCTGCGGACCGTCGATCCGGGTCTGGAGGAGGTCGCCAGGACCCTGGGACGGGGATCGGTCAGGGCCGTACTCGGTGTGACGTTGCGTCAGATCCGGCCCGCGGTCGCTGCCGGCGCACTGCTGGTGGCGCTGTACACGCTCTCCGACTTCGGGGCGGTGGCCATGTTGCGGTACGAGGCGTTCACCGTCGGGATCTACCACAGCTACCGGGCCTCGTTCGACAGGGTGCCCGCTGCGGTCCTGGCCTGTGTGCTCGTCCTGGTGGCGCTCGTGGTGATGGTGGGTGAGCGGCGGGCCCGGCGGGGTGAGGTGGCCAGGGTCGGCTCCGGTGTGGACTCTCTTCCCGACCGGGCCCCGCTCGGACGGTCGATGACGCCGGCACTGGTGATGGTGGGATTCGTTCTGGCCGGCGGCGTACTCGCCCCGCTCGTCGGGCTGGTCCGGTGGGTGCGGGCCGCCGCCGAGGTGGACGTGTCGTGGGGCCCAGTCCTCGGTGCGGCGGCCACCACCGCGGGGGTGTCGGGCATCGCCGCGCTGGTGACGATCGTGCTGGCCCTGCCCATCGGCATCCTCGCGGCGCGATCGAACGGCCCGCTCGCCCGGACCACCGAGGCGGTCGCCCAGATCGGCTTCGCCCTCCCCGGGATCACGGTGGGGCTGGCCGTGGTGTTCGTGGGGATCCGGTTGGTCCCCGGTCTGTACCAACAGGTGCCCATGCTCGTGTTCGGGTACGTGGTGCTGTTCCTCCCGCTCGCCGTGGGAGTGGTCCGGTCCGCGATCGGCGCGATCCCGACCGCGCTCGAGGACGCCTCGGGGGCGCTGGGGTCCGGCCGGTTCCGGACCTTCTTCCGCGTCGTCGCACCGCTCGCGATGCCGGGCGTTCTCGCCGGGGGCAGCCTGGTGTTCCTCAGCGTGGCCAAGGAACTCCCCGCGACCCTTCTGCTGCGCCCCACGGGGACGGAGACCCTGGCCTCCGCCATGTGGGCCCACACCGAGGTGGCCGCGTACTCACAGGCCGCTCCCTACGCCGCGATGCTGGTGGCCGTCGCGGTGATCCCCGCCGTGGTGCTCGGCCGGTCGTTCGGGTGGGGTGCGGGAGGGTCCGGCCGAGGCGTCCCGGCACGGACCGCCATCTCGGCCCGTTCGGAGGAGACACAGGTGAGTGCCCCATGACGGTGAGGAAGCGCGCCGGCGGAGTGCTCGAACTTCGCGGGGTGGCCGGCGGGTACGGCGGGACCACCGTCGTCCGGGACCTCGATCTGACCGTGGGCTCGGGTGAGGCACTGGCCGTTCTCGGTGCGTCCGGGTCGGGCAAGACCACCGTCCTGCGCATGATCGCCGGGCTCCACCCGGTCTCGGCAGGACGCATCCTCGTGGACGGCCGCCGCGTGGACCCCCTGCCCGCCCAGCACCGAGGGATAGGTCTCGTCCCCCAACAGGGCGCACTGTTCCCCCACCTGTCCGTGGCCCGGAACGTCGGCTTCGGACTCGTCCCGGTCTATCCCGTGGCGCGGTGGCGCAGCCGCGCCGAGCGGGCGGCACGGGTCCGTGAGGTCCTCGAGCTGGTCGGGCTGGCGGACCGCGCCGACGAGCGTCCCTCCCGTCTGTCCGGCGGGCAGCAACAGCGGGTCGCGCTCGCACGCGCCCTCGCCCCGGGCTCGGGCCTGATCCTGCTGGACGAACCGTTCAGCGCGCTCGACGCCGCCCTGCGGGGACGGGTCCGCGCGGAGGTCTCGACACTGCTCGCGGAGTCCGGCGCGACGTCGGTCCTCGTCACCCATGACCGCGCGGAGGCGCTGGCCACCGCCGATCGGGTCGCCGTGCTCATCGACGGCCGCCTCGCCCAGGTCGACACCCCCGAACGGCTGTACCACCACCCGGTGAGCCGCGAGGTCGCCCAGCTGGCGGGGGAGGTCGTCCTGCTCCCGGCCACCGCGGACGGCGGGGTCGCGCACACCACCATCGGGGCCGTCCCACTCGACTCGCCCGCTCGCGGGGTCGGCACCGTCCTGTGGCGCCCCGAGAGCCTGACTGTCCGTCGGGTAGGGGCGGAGGGGCACGGCGTGTGCACCGGCGTCGAGTTCGTCGGCGCGTCGACCCTCGTCCGGATGTGTGTCGACGGGACCGAGCAGAGTTTCGCGGTCCCGGTCTCCGGTGGGGAGGTCTTCGAGGTGGGGGCCCGGGTGGAGGTCACGCCGTTGCGTCCCGCCGTCTTCCACGCGGGGCCCCCCGTGCCCGCCTGATCAGCTCTCGGTGGCGGCCCAGCCCAGCGTCCGTTCGACGGCGTCGTTCCAGCGGCCCCACAGGCGCGCGCGCTCGTCCTCGGCCATGCGTGGCTCCCACCGCCGGTCCTCCCGCCACAGCTCGCGGAGCCGGTCGGGGGAGTCCCACTGGCCCACCGCCAGTCCCGCGGCGAAGGCGGCACCCAGCGCGGTGGTCTCGGTGACCTCGGGCCGGATCACGTCGATGCCCAGGATGTCGGCCTGGAACTGCATCAGGTAGTCGTTGACCACCATCCCGCCGTCGACCCGCAGCGCCTCGGCGGTCTCGCCGGCGTCGGCGGCCATCGCGTCGGTCATCTCGCGGGACTGGAACGCGGTGGCCTCGAGCGCCGCCCGCGCCAGGTGTGCCCGGGTGTGGAACCGGGTCAGGCCCACCAGGGTGCCGCGCGCGTCCGGACGCCAGCGAGGGGCGAGGAGTCCGGAGAACGCGGGCACGAGATAGCAATCGCCGTTGTCCTCCAGTGACTTCGCCAGTTCCTCGGTCTCCTCGGCGCTCGAGATCACCCCGAGGTTGTCCCGCAGCCACTGCACCAGCGAGCCCGCCACCGCCACGGAGCCCTCCAGCGCGTACACCGGGTCGGCGTCCCCGAGCTTGTAGCAGACGGTGGTGAGCAGCCCGTTGTCGCTGAACTGAGGGGTGGTGCCGGTGTTGAGCAGCAGGAACGCGCCGGTCCCGTAGGTGTTCTTGGCGTCGCCGGGGTCGAAGCAGGTCTGGCCGAACATGGCCGCCTGTTGGTCGCCGAGGATCCCCGCGATGGGGGTCCCTCCGAACATGCGCCGCTCGGTCACGTGACCGATCACCCCCGAGGACGGCACGATGTCGGGCAGCATCGCCCGCGGCACCCCGATCTCGCGGCAGAGCTCGTCGCACCACTCCAGGGTCCGCAGATCCATGAGCAGGGTCCGGGAGGCGTTGGTGACGTCGGTGACGTGAAGAGCCGGTTCGCCATCGGTCCCGCCGCGGCGGCCACCGGTGAGATTCCACACCAGCCACGAGTCGATGGTCCCGGCCAGCAGTTCGCCGGCCTCGGCCCGCTCGGTGCCGCGACGGCCCTCGGAGTCGAGGTGATCGAGGATCCACCGGATCTTCGGACCCGCGAAGTAGGTGGACAGAGGCAACCCGGTGGCGTCCCGGAACCGGTCGTCGCCCTCGGGGTGTCCCTCCGCCAACCGAGCGCAGATCCCGGAGGTCCGGGTGTCCTGCCAGACGATCGCGTTGTAGACCGGCTCACCGGTCTCCCGCTCCCACACCACCACGGTCTCCCGCTGGTTGGTGATGCCGATCGCGCTCACCAGCGCCGGTTCGAGGTCGGCGTGGCCGGCCACCTGGGCCATGGCCGTCCGCACGTTCTCCCAGATCTCCAGCGGGTCGTGCTCCACCCATCCGGCCCGCGGCAGGATCTGCCGGTGTTCGACCTGGGCGGTGGCCGCGGGCACCGGCAGGCCGTCGTGGTCGAAGAGGATGGCCCGCGAGGACGTGGTCCCCTGGTCGATCGCGAGGATGAACGTGTTACGCGTCACGTCGTCAGACTACGTCCGCCCGGGCGTAGAGTCGGGCGCGACCGGCCGGAATCCGATACCCGGCCCCGGAGGGAGCACGATGCCCACGATCAGATCACGGTCCGTCCTCGGTCCCGAACGCCGGGCCGAGGCATGGCGGAGGTTGTCGGAGGAGTCCTTCGACATCGTGATCGTGGGTGGTGGTGTGGTGGGCACCGGCAGCGCGGTCGACGCCGCCACTCGCGGCCTGAGTGTCGCGGTGGTGGAGGCCCGGGACTTCGCCGCCGGGACATCCTCGCGCAGCTCCAAGATGTTCCACGGCGGGCTGAGGTATCTGGAGCAGCTCGACTTCGGGCTCGTCGCCGAGGCCCTCCACGAGCGCGAGCTCAGCATGACGCGACTGGCCCCGCACCTGGTCAAACCGCTCAAGTTCCTCTTCCCGCTCACCCGCCGGTTCTGGGAACGTCCCTACATGGCCGCGGGGTTCGTCCTCTACGACCTCATGGGCGGCGCCAAGAGCGTCCCCCCGCAAAAGCACTACAGTCGCGCCGGTGCACGACGCGTGGCGCCGGGTCTGCGTGAGGACGTCGTGGTGGGGGGGATCCGGTACTGGGACACGTTGGTCGACGACGCCCGTCACACCCTCACGCTCGCCCGCACCGCCGCCCTGCACGGCGCGGTGGTCGCCAACTCCACGCAGGTGATCGGGTACCTGCGGGAGGGCGAACGGGTGACCGGCGTACGGGTCCGCGACGCCGAGACCGGCCGTGAGACCGACGTCCGCGCCGGGGTGGTGCTCAACGCGGCGGGGGTGTGGACCGACCACCTGCAGGAGATGCTGGGCGAGGAGGGCGGCTTCACGGTCCGTGCCTCCAAGGGGGTCCACATCGTGGTGGACCGTGACAAGGTCGACTCGGAGGCCGCCCTCATCCTGCGTACCGAGAAGTCGGTGCTCTTCGTGATCCCCTGGGGCGAGTACTGGATCATCGGCACCACCGACACCGACTGGCAGCTCGATCTGGCCCACCCGGCGGCGACGGGCGCGGACATCGACTACATCCTCGGCCACGTCAACGCCGTGCTCACGACCCCGATCGGGCGGGACGACGTCCGCGGTGTGTACGCAGGGCTGCGCCCGCTGCTCTCGGGCGGCGCCGACTCCACCGCCAAGCTCTCGCGGGAACACGCGGTGATGCGCGCGGCTCCCGGGGCCGTGGTGGTGGCGGGCGGCAAGTACACCACCTACCGGGTCATGGCGGCGGACGCGGTCGACGCAGCGGTGGCCGAGTTGGGACCGGAGCGCGCGGAATCCGTCCCGGCCTCCACCACCGATCGCATCCCCCTCCTCGGCGCCGACGGCTACCCGGCGATGGTCAACCGCGCGGACCGGATCGCGGACCACTACGAGATCAGGGAGGAGCATGTCCAGCACCTGCTCGACCGCTACGGTTCGCTTCTCGAGGACGTGTTGGACCTGGCGGCGGACCGCCCCGATCTGCTGGAGACCCTCGACGGCGCCGATCGCTACCTCCGGGTCGAGATCGTCTACGCCGCGCTCGCGGAGGCCGCGCTGCACCTGGAGGACGTCCTGGTCCGCCGGACCCGGATCTCCATGGAGTACCAGCACGGAGGGGTGGCGTGCGCCCGAGAGGCCGCGCAGCTCATGGCGGAGGTGCTGGACTGGGATACCGACCGCGTCGAGCGGGAGGTCGAGATGTTCGAGCAACGGGTCGCCGCCGAGCTGGCCAGCCAGGTGACCGACTCCGACGACGAGGCGGACGGCTTCCTCCGCGGCGTCCCAGAGGTCCGCGAGTTCCTGGTCGAGGCGGCCGTCGATCCCGCGAGCGCAGAGCCGGTCGTCGACCACCCGGCCTGACCGGGAGCCTGACCGAGAGCCTGACCAGGGGCCGGTGGGGCCGGGCGCGCGGCGGTGGGCCGACGACGCCGCCCGGGTGGACGGCGCCGTCAGCGGCTCACTTGATCTCGCAGAGCACCGTTCCCTGGGTGACCGCGGCGCCGGCGTCCACGGACAGGTCGGTGACGACGCCGTCCTTGTGGGCGGTGACCGGGTTCTCCATCTTCATGGCCTCGAGCACGGCGATGAGCTCACCGGACTTGACTTCCTGGCCCTCCTCGACGGCCACCTTCACCACGGTGCCCTGCATGGGGGCCGAGACGGCGTCCCCGGAGGCGGCGGCGCCGGCGGCCCCGCCGCGGGTGCGGGCCTTGGCCTTGCGGCGGACGGTGCCACCGTTGTGCGACCCGCCGAAGGCCAGGTCACCGGGAAGCGAGACCTCGACGCGGCGGCCGTCCACCTCGACGACGACCTTCTTGCGCTCGACCGGCTCGTCGTCGTCGGCGGGGGCGCCGGTGGCGCTCCACGGCTCGATCGGGTTGTCCCACTCCTCCTCGATCCACTTGGTGTAGACGTCGAAGCCCTTCCCGTCACCCACGAAGGCGGGGTTGGCGACGACGTGGGCGTGGAACGGGATGACGGTGGCCATTCCCTCGACGGTGAACTCCGCGAGGGCACGGGCCGACCGCGCGAGCGCCTGGTCGCGGTCCTCGCCCCACACGATCAGCTTCGCCAGCATCGAGTCGAACTGGCCACCGATCGTGTCGCCCTGCTCGACGCCGGAGTCGACGCGGACGCCCGGCCCACTGGGCTCGTGGTAGCCGGTGATGGTGCCGGGGGCGGGTAGGAAACCGCGGCCGGCGTCCTCACCGTTGATGCGGAACTCGAAGGCGTGGCCGCGCGGGGTCGGGTCCTCGGTGAACTCGAGCACCTCGCCCTCGGCGATCTTGAACTGCTGCAGCACGAGGTCGATGCCCGCGGTCTCCTCGGTGACCGGGTGTTCCACCTGGAGGCGGGTGTTGACCTCGAGGAAGGAGATCGTGTCGCCCTGGACCATGTACTCCACGGTGCCGGCGCCGTAGTAGCCGGCCTCCTTGCAGATGGCCTTGGCGGAGTCGTGGATCCGCTTGCGCTGGTCGTCGGTGAGGAACGGGGCGGGGGCCTCCTCGACGAGCTTCTGGAAGCGGCGCTGCAGCGAGCAGTCGCGGGTTCCGGCGACGACGACGTTGCCGTGCTGGTCGGCGAGGACCTGGGCCTCGACGTGACGCGCCTTGTCGAGGTACTGCTCGACGAAGCACTCGCCGCGACCGAAGGCGGCGGTGGCCTCACGGGTGGCCGAGTCGAAGAGCTCGGCGACCTCGGACATCTCGTGGGCGACCTTCATCCCGCGCCCGCCGCCACCGAAGGCGGCCTTGATGGCGATGGGCAGTCCGTACTCCTCCGCGAACTTCACGACCTCGTCGGCATTGGCGACCGGGTCCTTGGTGCCGGCCGCCATCGGAGCCTTGGCGCGCTCGGCGATGTGGCGGGCGGTGACCTTGTCGCCGAGGTCGCGGATGGCACTCGGCGGCGGCCCGATCCAGATCAGTCCGGCGTCGATGACGGCCTGCGCGAAGTCGGCGTTCTCGGAGAGGAAGCCGTACCCGGGGTGGATGGCGTCGGCCCCGGACTTGGCGGCGGCGTCGAGGATCTTGTCGAAGACCAGGTACGACTCCGCGGAGGTGGTGCCTCCCAGGGCGAAGGCCTCGTCGGCCAGCTTGACGAACAGGGCATCGGCGTCGGGCTCGGCGTACACGGCCACGCTGGCCAGACCGGCGTCCTTCGCCGCGCGGATCACACGTACAGCGATCTCGCCGCGGTTGGCGACGAGGACCTTGGTGATGTGAGAGCTGGCATGACTGGGCACTCAGGGCCTCCTGGTGATGGACGTCTCTTAGACCGGTGCGCCCGGTAGGGGCACCGATATTCTCCAGCAGTCTAATGAGAGGCCCCCCTCATGTGTGGGATTGGGGGTCCAAGGGCTGGCCGATGGGGGCGGGACGGGCACCTCGCCGCCTCTCTGACCTGCTGTTCAGGTGCGGAGCTCGGGACGCCACAACTGGTGGGCGTGGATTCCGGCGGCCTCGAGGAGGCGCCGCAGCAGCGGCAGACTGAGTCCGATGACGCTCGACGGGTCGCCGTCGATCCGGTCGATGAACCAGCCGCCGAGCGACTCGATGGTGAAGGCGCCCGCGCACTCGAGGGGTTCGCCGGTGCGGAGGTAGACGTCCAGGTCGGCGTCCGACGGCGCGCCGAAGTGAACGGTGGTGTCGGAGGTGTCGGTCCCACTACTGCTGACGACGAGGGGTCCGTCGCCGGTGAGGTCGGCGACCATCAGGGCGTGGCCGGTGATCAGGACCCCGTGACGACCGCGCATCTTCCGCCACCGCTCCATCGCCCGCTCGTAGGTGTGAGGCTTGCCCTCGAGCCGGCCGTCGACCAGGAGCATCGAATCGCATCCCACCACGACGAGCGTGTCGGCCCCCGCGGTCCGGGCCTCGGCCGCGAGGGACTCCCCCTCCCGTCCGAGGACGTCCTCCGCCTTCGCGCGGGCGAGCTCCTCCACCACGCGCACATGCGGGGTGGCCGCGGGGAGTGCGGCCTGGAGGGCGTCCTCGTCGACCTGCGGGTGTCGGATGAGCGGGTCCACGCCGGCCTGCTGGAGGATCCGCAGGCGGGATGGGGAGGCCGAGGCGAGGACGAACGTGATCATGGGCCCAGCGTAGCCAGGGCCTCAGGTCCGCGGCAGCAGCATGGTGACGGTGAGCGTGGTGGGGTCGATCGCGCGCACCGAGTGCCGCAGCCCCGCGGTGAGGTGGAGCATCTCGCCGGGCAGCAGGACGACCGTTCGGTCGGGGAGGCCGAACGCCACCCGGCCCCGCAGTACCTGGACCAGGATCGGGTGGTGGGCCGCGTGGTCGCCGAGCTCGTGACCCTCCGCGAACTCGAACGCCACGATCTTCGCGGTCTCGTCGTCGTGCACGACGGAGGCCCGCGGCCGGTTCTCGAACGGCTCGGCGCGACCGATGATGTCGGTGAGGTGGGTGGCGGTGCCCTCGGTGGTCCCGGCGCGGCTGCCGTGATCACGGTCGTCACGCGCGGAGGTGCGGCCGGAGAGGTTGTGGTCAGGGGCGGTGTGGTCGGGGGCGGTGGACTCGTCGGACACGCGGCGCCTCCTGGTGGTGGGTGTGCGCAGACACCGCAGCCGCCCCTGGCTCTGCACTCCGGCCCGCGCTTCGGTGCGCGCGGGCGTGCAGGGCCGGGGGCGGCTGTGTGGTGCTGCCGGGGATGGTCGGGTCAGTACTGGCGGCGGTTGAGGAACGACGTGGGGTTGTACCCGAACGGCGGCCGTAGTCGGTCCTCGTAGGACCCCCAGTCGTCCTTGATGCCCGTGGGGAACTCGCCCTCGTGCACGGCGTTCCCCTGCGCGGTCGCGAGCACGGCGGCCAGGACGCCCACCTCGACCGCGGTGGGGTTGCCGCGCACGATCTGGAAGAACGGCGCTGCGGCCTTGTCCTCCGCGGCCTTGTCCGCCGAGGCCTTGTCCGCCGAGGCCTGCTCCTGCTCGGCGGCGGTCACAGCGGGATGTTCCCGTGCTTCTTGGCGGGCACCTCGACGACCTTGCGGTCGAGCAGGCGGAGCGCCTGGGCCACCTGCAGCCGGGTGTGCGACGGCGGGATGACGGCGTCGACGTAACCCCGCTCGGCGGCGACGTACGGGTTGACGAGGGTGTCCTCGTACTCGGCCTGGAGCTTGAGTCGGAGCGCGTCGACGTCGTCCCCGTTCGCCGCGGCCTGCTTGAGCTGGTCGCGGTAGACGAACCCGACGGCGCCGGACGCGCCCATGACGGCGATCTCGGCCGTCGGCCACGCCAGGTTGATGTCGGCGCCCATGTGCTTGGACCCCATGACGTCGTACGCGCCGCCGTAGGCCTTGCGGGTGATCACGGTGACCTTGCCGACGGTGGCCTCACCGTAGGCGTACAGCAGCTTCGCGCCGCGGCGGATGATCCCGTCGAACTCCTGGCCCGTGCCCGGCAGGAAGCCGGGGACGTCGACCAGGGTGAGGATGGGGATGTTGAAGGCGTCGCAGGTGCGGACGAAGCGCGCGGCCTTCTCCGAGGCCTTGATGTCCAGGCAACCCGCGAACTGGGTGGGCTGGTTGGCCACCACGCCGACGCTGCGGCCCTCGACGCGGCCGAACCCGACGATCACGTTCATGGCGTACTGCGCCTGGGTCTCGAGGAACTCGCCGTCGTCGACGATGTGCGAGATGACCTCGTGCATGTCGTACGGGCTGTTGGAGGAGTCCGGGATGATCGTGTCCAGCTCGTGGTCCTCGAGGGTGAGGTTGTCCTCGATCGCGCCCTCGGTCGGCGGGACCGGGAAGCGGGGAGCCTCGGCCCGGTTGTTGCTGGGCAGGTAGGACAGCAGGTCCTTGACGTAGTCGAGGGCGTCCTGCTCGTCGTTCGCGGTGTAGTGCGAGACGCCCGACTTGGTCATGTGCGTGGTGGCGCCGCCGAGCTCCTCCTGGGTGACCTCCTCGCCGGTGACCGTCTTGATGACGTCCGGGCCGGTGACGAACATCTGCGAGGTCTTGTCGACCATCACGGTGAAGTCGGTGAGGGCGGGGGAGTAGACATGGCCACCTGCGGAGGGACCCATGATCAGGGACACCTGGGGGATCACGCCGGATGCCTGGACGTTGCGGTGGAAGATCTCGCCGTAGAGGCCGAGCGAGACCACACCCTCCTGGATGCGGGCGCCGGCGCCGTGGTTGATGCCGATCATCGGGCGGCCGGTCTTGAGCGCCAGGTCCATGACCTTGACGATCTTCTCGCCGTAGACCTCACCGAGGGAGCCGCCGAAGACGGTGGCGTCCTGCGAGAACACGCACACGCTCCGGCCGTCGATGGTGCCGTACCCGGTGATGACACCGTCGCCCAGCGGCCGACGCTCGGCCAGGCCGAAGGTCGTGGCACGGTGGCGGGCGAGCGCGTCGATCTCGACGAACGAGCCCGGATCGAGCAGGTTCTCGATCCGCTCGCGGGCCGTCATCAGGCCCTTGTCGTGCGTCCTGTCGACCGCGGCCTGTCCCATCGGTGCGCGGGCTTCGTCGAGCCGACGACGCAGCTCGGACAGCTTCCCGGCGGTCGTGTGGATGTCGGGCGTCGCAGCGTCGGTCTGGACGTCGTCACTCACGTCCGGTTCTGAGGCAGTCGTCATGTTGTAAGACTCTAACGACTCGGGTGGCTCCGTGGCGACGTGACCCGGTGTACTCCCCCGACACCGACCCCGCCGTCGGGCGGGGTTCGGACCTACTCTGGACGTCGTGCACGCAGACCCCGGACCCGAATCGCCGCGCCCGCTCGACGCCGTTGCCCTCCGCCGGGAGCTGGTCGAGGGGCCGGGTGCGCCGTACACCTCGCTCGAGGTCCTGGAGGAGATCGGGTCGACCAACGCCGAGGCGATGAGGCGAGCGTTGTTGGGTGCCGCGGACCGCAGTGTGCTCCTGGCCGAGTACCAGGCGTCGGGACGCGGGCGGCTCGGGCGCACGTGGACGGCGCCTCCGCGGACCCAGGTGGTGGTGAGCGTCCTGCTGCGGCCCGGCTCGGTCTCACCCACCCTGTTCGGGTGGCTGCCCCTGGTCACGGGTCTCGCGATCCGGGACGGGCTCGTGGCGGCGGGCGGGGTGGACGCCACGCTCAAATGGCCGAACGACGTGCTCGTCGACGGGAGCAAGATCGCGGGGATCCTCTCCGAGATGACGGGCGTCCCCGCGGAGGGGGACTTCGAGTTGCGCCTGCCCGCGCTGGTGGTGGGTGTGGGGATCAACGTGACACTGACGCGGGAGCAACTCCCCGTCCCGCACGCGACCTCTCTCGCCCTCTCCGGTGGGACTACCGACCGTGACGCCGTCGCACGGGCGGTCCTCGAGGCCCTGGCGCACCGGCACGAGCAGTGGCGTCGATGCGAACGCGGGAGCGGATCGACCATCTCGGACGAGCTCATGGCCGAGTACTCGGCGGCCTGCTCGACCGTCGGCGCCGAGGTCCGCGTCGAACTGCCGGGCGACGTCGTGCGGACCGGTCGAGCCGCACGGGTGGACAGGGAGGGCCGCCTCGTCGTCGTCACCCCGGACGGGGAGCTGTCCGTGGCCGCCGGGGACGTCACCCACGTGCGTCCGGCCGCCGGCCGGTGGGGCGGCTGACCAGTGGGGTTCGTCCGTTCGGTCGTCACTCCGGGGGAGACGCTGATCGTCCACAGTCATCCGCACTGGCGAGCGCTCGTGCGCCCCGGGTTGGTGACGGTGATCGGCGCCGGTCTCGCCGGGATCGCCGGGGGGTTCATCGAGACGCAGGTGGTGCACTCGGGGGACCGGGTCGCGACCTGGGCGATGGTCGCGGGGATCTACCTCCTCGTGGTCCTGCGCTTCGGCCTGTGGCCCGCGCTGCGGTGGGCGCGCACCGACCTCGTGGTGACCGACGAACGCGTGCTCTACCGGCCGGCAGGGTCGACGCGACGGTGCGTCGACGTGCCGTTGCGGCGGATCAGTGCCGTGCGGTTCCGGCACACGCTCACCGATCGGGCCCTGGGCACCGGGTGTCTCATCCTCGAGTGCGGGCACCTGCCCCCGGTCGAGATCGACCATGTCCCCGCCGTGGCGCGGGTCCACGCCACGGTCTACGACGAACTGCTCCGTCTGCCCCCGGTGCCCCCGCCCGGCCCGCTCGCCCCGCCACCCCGCTTCCGCTGGGGGCTGCCGGGGCGGCGGTGACCTCCCCACCACGCGTGAGAACATGGACCACGTGAACGACGACTCGCGCATCCGCCGCAATCCCCTCGGTTCGCCCGTCGTGGCGATGATCGGAGGCGGGCAGCTCGCCCGTATGACCCACCAGTCGGCGGTGGCGCTCGGACAGACCCTGCGCGTCCTCGCCGCCGACCCGCAGGACCCGGCTGCGCAGGTCACCCCCGACGTCGTGATCGGCGCCCACGACGACCCGGACGCGGTCCGGGGTGTCGCGGCCGGCGCCGACGTGATGACCTTCGACCACGAGCACGTGCCGCCGGAGATCCTCGTCGAGCTCGAGTCCGCCGGCGTGGCCGTGCGGCCCCGGGCCTCGGCGCTCATCCACGCCCAGGACAAGCTGGTCATGCGCCGCGCGCTCGAGGAGATCGGGGCGCCGATCCCGCCGTTCACGGCGGTCGATTCGGTCGAGGACGTCCGGCGATTCCACGGCGAGCAGGAGGGGCACATCGTCCTCAAGGCCGCGCGTGGCGGCTACGACGGCCGCGGCGTGTGGATGCCGGGCTCGCTGGAGGAGGCCGAGCGCATCGCGACGGAGCAACTCGACTCCGGTGTTCCGATGATGGCCGAGGCGCGGGTGCCGTGGACCCGGGAGCTCTCCGCGCTCGTCGCCCGCTCGCCGTTCGGCCAGGGGGCGGTGTGGCCCGTCGTGGAGACGGTCCAGCGCGACGGTATCTGCGCGGTGGTGGTGGCACCGGCCACCGGGCTGCCCGACGATCTCCGCTCCGCGGTCCAGGCCACCGCCCTGCGCCTGGCCGAACACCTCGACGTCACCGGGGTGATGGCGGTCGAACTCTTCGAGGTCACCGGTTCCGACGGCCGCCCGGGTGTGCTGGTCAACGAACTGGCGATGCGTCCGCACAACTCCGGCCACTGGACCATGGACGGAGCCACCACCAGCCAGTTCGAGCAGCATCTGCGGGCCGTTCTCGACTATCCACTGGGCTCCACCGTACCGACGGCTCCCGTGACCGTGATGGCCAACGTGCTCGGTGCGGCACGGACCCCGGAGATGAGCATGGACGAGCGGGTGCACCACCTCGGGGCCCGGTTCCCGCACGCCAAGGTCCACCTCTACGGGAAGTCCGAGCGGCCGGGGCGCAAGATCGGGCACGTCAACGTCCTCGCCGACCCCGGGGTCGACCCGGATGACGCCGACCAGGTTGCCACGGTCCGCGCGGTGGCCGAGCACGCCGCCCACTGGCTGTCCCACGGGGAATGGGCCGACGGCTGGGACCCCCACACGGGGGCGCCGGTCGGCGACTTCGACCGCTGACGCCACCTCCCTTCGACGAAAGGCACCACCATGACCGCACCACAGGGCGGGCCGCAGGTCGGTCTGATCATGGGCAGCGACTCCGACTGGCCGACCATGGAGGGGGCCGCGGAGGCGCTCGCCGAGTTCGGGATCCCCTTCGAGGTGGGCGTGGTCTCGGCGCACCGGACCCCGCAGAAGATGCTCGACTACGCCCGCTCGGCCGCGGGCCGGGGTATCCGGGTGGTGATCGCCGGTGCCGGCGGGGCCGCACATCTGCCCGGGATGGTCGCCTCCGCCACCCCGCTCCCGGTCATCGGTGTTCCGGTGCCCCTCAAGCACCTCGACGGTATGGACTCGCTGCTCTCGATCGTGCAGATGCCGGCGGGGGTGCCCGTGGCCACCGTGTCGATCGGCGGGGCCCGCAACGCCGGGCTCCTGGCGGTCCGGATCCTCGCCGCCTCCGACCCCGCGCTCCGGTCCCGGATGGAGGGTTTCCAGGCCGATCTGGAGGCGATGGTGGAGCACAAGGACGCCGCGCTGCGGCAGAGCCTTCTGGGCTGATCCACCCCGTCCTCCGCGGCCCTGTCCGCCCGGCCCGGGGGGCCCGCCGCCCGGGAGGGGCGAGCGGTGCGCGACTGGTAACTTGGATGGCCGGGCGCGGCACGTCAGACCCCGCGGCGATATCGACGGTGAAGGTGCGTCGTCGGCATCGCCGGGAGGTGCCCCGGACGGTGTCCGCCGCGCGATCAGCACCGACGATTCCCTCTTGGAGGACCGCACATGTCCGGTAACCCCGACTTCGACCTGTACCAGCCCGCGGAGGAGCACGAGGAGCTCCGCGCGGCGATCCGTGCCCTCTCCGAGAAGGAGATCGAGCCGCACGCCGCGGACGTCGACGAGAACGAGCGGTTCCCGCAGGAGGCGCTCGACGCGCTCAACGCCTCGGGCTTCAACGCGGTCCACGTGCCGGAGGAGTACGGCGGGCAGGGCGCGGACTCGGTCGCGGCGTGCATCGTCATCGAGGAGGTCGCCCGCGTGTGCGGTTCGTCCTCGCTGATCCCGGCCGTGAACAAGCTCGGCACGATGGGCTTGATCCTGGCCGGTGGTGAGGACCTCAAGCAGCAGGTCCTGCCCGGGATCGCCGAGGGCGCGATGGCCTCGTACGCACTGTCGGAGCGCGAGGCCGGGTCTGACGCCGCGGCCATGCGCACCCGCGCCCGCCAGGACGGCGACGACTGGATCCTCAACGGCGGCAAGGCGTGGATCACCAACGGCGGCAAGTCCACCTGGTACACCGTCATGGCCGTGACGGACCCCGAGAAGGGCGCCGGCGGCATCTCCGCGTTCATGGTCCACGCCGACGACGAGGGCTTCGGCGTCTCCAAGACGGAGAAGAAGCTCGGTATCAAGGGCTCGCCCACCGCGGAGCTCTACTTCGAGAACGTCCGCATCCCGGGTGACCGGATCATCGGCGAGCCGGGCACCGGCTTCAAGACCGCGCTGCAGACCCTGGACCACACCCGCCCGACCATCGGCGCGCAGGCCGTGGGCCTCGCCCAGGGCGCGCTCGACGCGGCGATCGCCTACACCAAGGAGCGTAAGCAGTTCGGCAAGGCGATCTCGGACTTCCAGAACACCCAGTTCATGCTCGCCGACATGGCGATGAAGGTGCAGGCCTCCCGCCTCATGGTGTACACGGCCGCCGCCAACGCCGAGCGCGGCAGCGCGCCGGGTGGGCAGAAGCTGGGCTTCATGGCCGCGGCGTCCAAGACGTTCGCCTCGGACGTCGCGATGGAGGTCACCACCAACGCCGTGCAGCTCTTCGGCGGCGCGGGCTACACCCGCGACTTCCCGGTCGAGCGCATGATGCGCGACGCCAAGATCACCCAGATCTACGAGGGCACGAACCAGATCAACCGCATGGTCATGGCGCGTCAGCTCCTGGGCTGATCCGCCCGCCGGGCCTCGCCCCGAGCCCTGAGAACAGCCCCGGCCCGAGCCCAGAGATCCGCTACTCCGAGGCCGGATCCGCTACCCGCCGGCGGGTAGCGGATCCGGCGCCCGGGTAGCGGATTTCCTTGTTGTGGGGGGTGCCCAGACGGTCAGAGGGTCAGGGTGGTCCGCTCCGTGGTGGCCACGTCGGCCACCTCCCGCGCATCCGGGTCCGCGCCGGTGACCAGGACGGCGGAGCCCCCCGAGGCGAGGATCCGGGCGAGGACGCCCACGACGTCGTCCCGCTCGCGGCCGGCGACGAGCGCGCGGCCCGACAGGGCAGGGTCCGTCAGGTGCTCGGCCGACCTCCCGTCCAGGGCGGACGGACCCTGCCCGGACGGTATGAACGCATCGGGGTGGATCCGGCACGACTCGGCCAGGTCGATGACGCCCGGGGGGACGTCCACGCCGCCCGCGGCCAGCGGGCGACCCATCGGGTCGGTGGTCATGAGGAGCGTCTCGACGTCGGCCGGGTGGCGTTCCAGGCGGTCGGCGGTGGTGATCACCGCCACGGCGTCGTCGGCCTGCCCGGTCCGCACCTCGGCCCCTGCCCACCAGACGCCCAGGAGCACCCCGGCGGTGAGCCAGTGGGCCGGGAGGTCGCACACCACGACGTCGCCCGGGGCCACGCCCACCTCGTCCCGCAGGAGCCCCGCGATCTTGGCGGCCCAGTTGGCGGTGGAGGTCACGGACAGCTCGATCCGGGACGGTGCGCCGAGGTCGTAGTGCGTGATCAGCGGCGCGCCCGGGTCCGCTGCGAGGAGCGGCTGGAGCACGGTGTCTGCGGCGGTGTTCACGGGTCGTCCTCCGGACGGTCGGTCGGGTGCGGCTCGGTCAGTTCACGCAGGGGACGTCCGAACCACCGGCGTCGAAGGTCGGGCGCTGCGCGATCGACGGTGGCAACGGGGCGTAGGTGGTGGTCTCGGGGGAGTAGGACTCGGTCGCGGAGGCGTCGCCAGTGGGACCGCTGTAGTCCTCCGCCAGGACCACGCGGACCGCCCCGGGGGGTACCGCGGGATCCACCTGGACGGGCAACCCGCCCAGCGCGTCGGAGACCGCGAACGCCGACGGGTCGTCGGCCGAGCCGGCGGCGACGTGGGAGGTGTACGCGGCGGCCGGATCGGTGAGCAGGTCCCCGACGGCGTACCCGAGTTCGGACAGGGAACCGGAGACCCGGGCCGCGAGACCGTCGATCGCGGTGGTGTTGACCACCGAGACGGTCACGGCGGCGGGGTCCACCCCCGGAGTGCCAGTCTGTTCCGGTTCCTCCTCCGCGTCGTCGGTGCTGGCGAATCCGCCGACGAACTCCGCGACCTGGTCGGGGTCGACGGTGACGATGGACTCGCCCCACTCGGTGAAGGAGTCGATGCTCGTGACCGGGATGGTCTCGAACCGCACGTTCCCGCCGCTGATGTCCTGGAGCTTCATCGCGAAGTCCACGAAGTCCCAGTTCTCGTCGATGACGAACGACCGTCGGGCCGCGTCGACGAGCGCTCCGAGCTTCGTCGGGTCCGCGAGGGTGCCGGCGGACAGGGTCTTCTTGACCAGCTGGGACATGAACGCCTGCTGGCGGACGATCCGGTCGAGGTCGCCTGCGGGCAGGTCGTGCCGTTGACGCACGAAGCTCAGGGCGTCTGACCCGGACACGGTCTGGACCCCGGCCCGGAAGTTCGCACCGGACAGCGGTTCGTCGACGTCCTCGTTCAGGCACACCGGCACGCCACCGACGGCGTCGGTGAGCAGGACGAATCCCAGCAACCCGATCTCGGCGTAGTGGTCGGCCTGCACGCCGGTGAGATCGCGGACGGTGTTGATCAACCCGTTGCGGCCGGCCTGGACGGCGTCGCGTTGGTCCTGCTCCGTGAGCGCACCGTCGGGGTCGGCGGCCACGGCCTGATCGAGGTACGTCTGTTTGTATCCGGCGTAGACACCGTTGATCTTGCTTCCCCCGATCTCGCGGGTCTCCACGTAGACGTCCCGTGGGATCGAGATCGCGGTGGCCGAGCTCCCGTCCTCCGGGATCCGGATGAGCAGGATCGTGTCCGTGTTCTCGCCCTCGTCCTCGCCGGTCCGGACGGTGGCCAGTTCCTCCTGGCTGAGCGCGTTGCCCTGCGCGTCGGTGCGGTTGTCCGTCCCCACCAGGAGGATGTCGACGGCGCCGTCGAGCCCGCCGTCCCCCACGTCGAGCCCTCCGGCGGAGGACAGGTCGGAGCTCAGACCGTTGAACAGCGACCAGCCCACGCCGGTCACCAGGAGACAGAAGACGGACGCCAGTGCGGCGAGGGTACGGGCGATCCGCGAGCCCAGCGGGCGGGAGGGGGTCGCGTGGCGCCGACCGCGCCCGGGGGCGGGTGCGCGCCGGGGCGTCGCTGGTAGCTCGGCGCTCATCCACCGTCCTTGTCGTCGAATCGGGGCGGTCGGTCCGCTCTCGTGAGAGGAGTGACCGGCCCGCGGGGCGGTGCCGTCGGTGTGGCACGGGGACCGCGCGAGGCCGCCGATGATGACCCCACGGTACCGCGCCGCGCGCCGGGCGTCGGAATCGGCGTGCGGCGTCGTAGGGTGTTGCGCGTGACGACCCGACTGCCCGTCGTGACGGTGACCTACTCACCCGGCGACCACCTCCGCCGCTTCATCGAGACCCTGCCCGGGTCCACGACGCGGCCGGTGGGGTTGGTGATGGCGGACAACGGCTCCACCGACGGCGCGCCCGAGGCGGCGGCGGCCGCGCACGACTTCGCCGAGTTCTTCCCGACGGGCGGGAACCTGGGGTACGGGACCGCGATCAACCGTGCCGTCACCGAGATCTCCCGGCGCCCAGGGGATTTCGACCAGGAGTTCGTGCTGGTCGTCAATCCGGACGTGTGGTTCGAGCCGGGTTCCGTGGACGCCCTGCTCGACGCCGCCGGCCGGTGGCCCAGGGCGGCGGCGTTCGGCCCGAGGATCGCGGAGACCGACGGTTCCGTGTACCCCTCGGCCCGCGCCGTGCCGCGGCTCGGCGCCGGTATCGGCCACGCCCTTCTGGGACCGGTGTGGCCGGGTAACCCGTGGACCGCCCACTACCTCGACGACTCCGACATGGATTCCGAGCGGACCGCGGGGTGGTTGTCCGGGTCGTGCCTGCTGCTGCGGCGTGAGGCGTTCGACGCGCTAGGCGGGTTCGACGAGCGGTACTTCATGTACCTGGAGGACGTGGACCTGGGGGACCGGCTCGGCCGGGCCGGGTGGCAGAGCGTCTACGTGCCGTCGTCGGTGATCCACCACGACCAGGGACACGCTGCACGGACCGTGCCGGAGTTCACCCTCCGGGCACACCACAACAGCGCGTACCTGTTCCAGGCGGACAGGCATCCGGCCGCGTGGCAGGCACCGATACGCTGGGCGCTGAGGGCGGGCCTGGAACTGCGGTGCCGCCTCGCGATCCGATCAGCCCGGCGCGAGCTGCGCTGACGCGGGACGAGACCATCCACCGGCCCGTGTGGGCCGCGCGAGCGCGCGGCCGGGGCCCACGACATCGGGAGTAGGACTGTGACCTCGACGACCCCCTCCAGTGCCGAGCCGCGCGATCTGATCGCCGACACCGAGGCGGTGGTCCTGGTGGGCGGCAAGGGGACCCGCCTGCGGCCGCTGACCATCTCGGCGCCCAAGCCCATGTTGCCCACGGCCGGTCTGCCCTTCCTCACCCATCTGCTCTCGCGGATCCGGGCGGCGGGCATCCGGCGCGTGGTGCTGGGCACGTCGTTCAAGGCGGAGGTGTTCGAGGAGCACTTCGGGGACGGGTCCGACCTCGACCTGGAACTGACCTACGTGGTGGAGACCGAGCCCCTGGGCACGGGCGGCGGCATCCGCAACGTCCTGGACGAGCTCACCGCGTCGACGATCATGGTGTTCAACGGCGACGTGCTGGGTGGTACCGACCTCACCCGGATCCTCGACCTCCACCACGCCAAGAACGCCGACCTGACGATGCACCTGGTCAGGGTCTCCGATCCCCGTGCGTTCGGCTGTGTGCCGACCGATGACGACGGCCGGGTCCTGGAATTCCTGGAGAAGACTCAGGACCCGCCGACCGATCAGATCAACGCCGGTTGCTACGTCTTCCGGCGCGAGCTGATCGCACAGATCCCCGAGGGCGTCCCCGTCTCGGTGGAGCGTGAGACCTTCCCGCAGCTGCTCGCCGAGGACAAGCGGGTCTACGCCTTCGTCGACTCGGCCTACTGGCGCGACATGGGGACTCCCGAGGACTTCGTCCGCGGGTCCTCCGACCTGGTGCGCGGAATCGCGCCGTCGCCCGCACTCGAGAGCCACCACGGCGAGGCACTCGTCCACGAGGGCGCGGGGGTCGGCGCCGGGGCGGTCCTCATCGGGGGGACCGTGGTCGGACGCGGCGCCGAGATCGGGGCCGGAGCCCGACTGGACGGCGCCGTGGTCTTCGACGGCGCCCGGATCGAGGCCGGGGCGATGGTCGAACGGTCGATCATCGGCTTCGGCGCGCGCATCGGGCACCGGGCGCTGATCCGCGACGGGGTGATCGGCGACGGCGCGGACATCGGTGCGCGCTGCGAGTTGTTGCGCGGGGCCCGGGTCTGGCCCGGGGTCGTGATCCCCGACGGCGGGATCCGCTACTCCACGGACATGTAGGCCCGCTACTCCACGGTCAGGTAGCGGTCCCCGGCCGGGCGCGGGACCCGGGGCGGGACCTTCTCGGCCGGGACGCCCACGGCCACCGCCCCCAGCGGTCGCCACGACACCGGCAGGGCGAGCTCCCGGCGGGTGGTGTCGGCGGCGAAGATGGTCGACCCCACCCAGCAGGACCCCAGTCCGCGCGCGGCCAGGGCCACCAGCAGGGACTGCACGGCGGCGCCGCCGGCCACCGTGAACATGGTCTCCTCGCAGGCGTTGCGGCGCGGGTCCGGGTAGTCGTGGGCGCCGGCCGAGTCGTCGACGAACGGCAGGATCAGTTCCGGGCAGGTGCGCAGCAGATCGCCGCGGGCAAGGCGTCGGGCCAGGACGTCACCGGAATGCCCGTCCGCCCGCAGGTCCGCCTCCCAGTCCGCGCGCAGCGCGTCGAGCAGCCGGTGGCGCGCGTCCCCGGTGACCCGGACGAACCGGACGGGGGTGCTGTGGTGCGGGGCCGGTGCGGTGAGCGCGTCGGCCACGGCATCGGCGAGCACCTCGGTGGCTACCGGCTCGTCCGAGAACCGTCGGACCGAGCGGCGGCCGGGCACGGCCTCGCACCGCCCCTGTTCCCGCCCCTGCGCCAGTGCCTCGGCGGTGCCCAGCCGGAACAGGTCCGAAGCGCTGTCCCGGACCAGGTCGCGGGCCCGCCGGGGGCCGCTCTCCTCGTCGTCGTCCGCGAGCAGCAGGTGCCCCACCCCCCGCACCACAGCGACCGGCCGGGCGCCCAGCTTCCCCTTGACCAGGTCGGCCGCCGCGGCGATCTCGTCGGCCACGGCGACGTCGGTGACGAACAGCTCGTTGCCCTGGCGGTCCACGGCACCGTCGTACCCGACGGAGACCCGCAGGCCCGCGGCGCCGATCGCCACGTCGGTCTGGCCGGTGCGCCAGGCCCGTCCCATGGTGTCGGTCACCACCACGCCGACGCGCACCCCGGTCAACCGGTGGAGGTCACGGGCGAGGGCTGCGGCGGAGGCGTCGGGGTCCTCGGGGAGCAGGGCGAGCTCGCGGGCGTCCACGTTGGAGCCGTCGACCCCGGCGGCGGCCTGGACGATGCCCAGCCGGTTCTCCGTGATCAACGTCCGGTTGACCCGGGCCACCACCCGCACGGACTCCTCGTCGACGAGGCGGCGGCGCAGGGCGTCCCGCTCGTCGGGGTCCGTGGGGGCGGGCACGATCCGTCCCTCGGTCTTGGACACCACCTTGGAGGTGAGCACCACGACGTCGCCGTCGACCAGGCCGTGTGGGTCGGCGGTGAGCGCGTCGGCCAGGATGCCCGCGAGGTCGTCGCCCGGCCGGAACTCCGGCAGGCCGTCCGGAGCCCACAGCCCGAGGTCGGCGGGGGCGGCGTGTTCCCCCGACCAGCGCCGGACCTCGGGGACCGCGTCGTCGGTCATCGCCCGGACCGCACGGGGATCTCGAGCCCGGCCAGGTCGATCGCGGCGGCCACCATCTGCGCCGTGGCGTCAGGGTCGGTCATGAGCAGCGGTGCCTCGCGGACGGCGATCCCGTCCACCTCGCCGGAGGGGTCGGTGGGGCCGTCGCCGGGAGCGACCAGCCAGCCGTCGAGCAGACCGGTGCCGGACCGGGCCCCGAAGTGGCGGGCCACGGCCAGGGCGGAGGTCTCCACCCCGATCGCGGTGAGGCACGCGTCGGCCATCCCGCGCAGCACGGCGCCACCGATCACGGGGCTCACCCCCACGACGGGCGCGGAGGTGGAACGCAGCGCGGCGCGGATCCCGGGGACGGCGAGGATCGCGCCGACGGAGACCACGGGGTTGGAGGGTGCGACGACGACGAGGTCGGCCGCCTCGATGGCCTCGAGGGTCTCCGGGGTCGGCCGGGCGGCCTCGGCGCCGATCTGCACGAAGGCCGAGGCGGGCAGCTGCGCGCGGTGCCGGACCCACCACTCCTGGAAGTGGATCGCCCGTTCGCCGTCCCCCTGCGCACCATCGGGGTCGCCGGGCACCACGACGTGCGTCTCGCAGCGGTCGTCGGTCACCGGCAACAGCCGGATGCCGGGGGACCAGCGGGTGGACAGGGCCTCGGTGATGTCGGTCAACCGGTATCCGGCGCCCAACATCTGGGTGCGGACCAGGTGGGTGGCCAGGTCCTTGTCCCCGAGTCCGAACCAGTCCGGCTGGACGCCGTAGGCGGCGAGTTCGTCGCGGCAGTTCCACGTCTCGCCCGCGTGACCCCATCCGCGTTCGGGGTCGATGCCCCCGCCGAGGGTGTACATGCAGGTGTCGAGGTCGGGACAGATCCGGACGCCGTGCATCCACGCGTCGTCCCCGACGTTGACCACCGCGTCGAGGCGATGGACCGGGTCGCCTCCGTTCGGCGGGGTGTCCGCGGCCCCGGACGCGGGGTCCAGCCCGAGAAGTCGGCGTGCGCCGAGCAGGAAACGGGCGCCACCGACGCCACCGGCCAATACACAGATCCTCACGTCGACCCAGAGTAGTGACGGGGTGGCGGCGAGGCCCGGGTGGCCGGGTGTCCGGACCCCGCTACGACCCGCGAGGGTGTTCCACGCCACACAATCCGCGGCGTGTCACTCGTGGGACCCGCGCACGAAAATGCTAGGTATCCCCGATTTCGCTTGACCTGGGCGACTCGCATGTGTGTAATCACAGGTGTGTCATTCGTATCGGAGCGGCACGCCGGGCCGGGCAGACGCACGAGCGACGAGCAACGTAACACGAGGGGATGACCGTGGATCGACAGTCACGCACCGCAGCGGGACCCGAGCTGACCCTGGTCGACTTCGGCACCGGTGCGCTCTTCGTGGAGGACGAGGAGGAGAGCTGGCAGGATCGGGCCCTCTGTTCCCAGACCGATCCCGAGGCGTTCTTCCCGGAGAAGGGCGGCTCGACCCGCGAGGCCAAGAAGATCTGCACGGGATGCGAGGTCAAGGCCGAGTGTCTCGAGTACGCGCTGGCCAACGACGAGCGCTTCGGTATCTGGGGTGGACTGTCGGAGCGCGAGCGTCGGCGGATCAAGCGCGAGGCCGTGATGTGAGGTCGTCAGGGCCCGGTGTTCCCCGGGCCTCCGACGGCGCCTGTCCGGCACCTTCCTGACCGCCCCGGCACCTTCCTGACCACTCCGGTACCTTCCTGACCACCCCGCGGGGTGGTCAGTTCTCGTTGGGGCCGGCTTCGACCTCGTCCGGTGAGATCTCCAGGTGTTGCGAGACGAGTTCCACCAGGACCGAGTAGACCAGGTCCCTCAGGTCGTCCCCGCCGGGGGCCCGGCGGGTGAGCGGCCTGCGGAACAGGACCAACCGGGCCCGTGTGGGCTGGCCGGCCCGGTCGACGCCGGCGGGGACCAGCCGGGCGAGCGGCACCAGGCCGTCCGCCACGACCTCCTCCGGCCAGGTCTCGCCGGGCTTCAACCGCATGCGCGGCACCATGTCGACGGCGAGGTCCAGGTGCACCAGGCGGGAATGCCAGTGCTGGTCGATCTCGGCGAACGCCTCGAGCGCGGCGGCGTCGAACTCGGCGGCACGGCTCCGCCAGCGGGGGACCTCCGGGGGCAGGATCGGACCGCGCGGACCGTGCCCCCGCCGGGCGGCACGCCGGGAGGTCACCACTCGCCGACCACTGCGTCCGGGGTCGCCCGGGAAGTCCCGGACCGAGATCCTGCTGCCCGAACACACGTCGTTCTGGCCGGCGCCCGGGATCGCGTTCCCGGTGGGCGGCCGTCCGGGGACCGGTGCGTGTGGGGTCATGACGCGAGGGTAGCCGTCGTCCCGCGGGCTCCGCGGCACCGACGCGGCGGGTCGCGGCGCACGTGACGGCCGCGCGGGACTACTCTGGGGTCTCGTGAGTGAGAACCGTCGTTGCTGCCGCCCGGGGTGCCCCAATCGTGCGGTCGCCACGCTCACCTACGTCTACGCGGACTCGACCGCCGTCGTCGGGCCGCTCCCCGCGATCCGGGAACCGCACTCCTGGGACCTCTGCGCGGCGCACGCCCTGCGCATCACCGCCCCCCGGGGCTGGGACCTGGTGCGCCATCCCGATATCGACGCCTCGGCGGAGGACTCCGATCTCACCGCCCTGCTGGACGCCGTGGCCGGCGGGCCCGTCGGCGGCCGGCGAGCGGGGGCCGCCCTGGTGGACGCGGACCGGCTGCGGCGGCTGGGGGTCTCCGACCCCGGACCCGTGCTCGCCGGGGCGCCGGTCGAGTCCTCCGGTGGTCGCCCCCACCTGCGGGTGGTCCCCAACGCCCCCGACGGCGACGAGGCCCCCTCGGCGGGGCCCGTCGACCGCGCGCGCGAGCCGGGGCCGGGACTCGGCTGACGGGACACCGACCAGTCCACGGCCGCAAGCGACGGCCCGGCCGGGAACCCGCCGGGTAGGGTCGAATGATGACACCGTCCGACCGCCTCTCACCCCTGGAGCAGCACGTGGCACGCAGCGCCGAGTCCGTCCGAGCAGTCATCAAGGCCTACGATGTCCGCGGCGTCGTGGGCGAGCAGATCGACGAGGACTTCGTCCGTGAGGTGGGCGCGTCGTTCGCCCGTCTGATGCGGTCGGAGGGGTCGGACACCGTGGTGGTCGGCCATGACATGCGGGACTCCTCCCCGTCATTGTCCCGGGCTTTCGGCGACGGCGTCACCTCCCAGGGACTGGACGTGGTGACGATCGGCCTCGCGTCGACCGACCAGCTCTACTACGCCTCGGGACTGCTCGACTGCCCGGGTGCCATGTTCACCGCCAGCCACAACCCGGCTCGCTACAACGGCATCAAGCTGTGCCGTGCGGGTGCGAAGCCGGTCGGTCAGGAGTCCGGGCTCCGGACGATCGCCGACGAGGTCGTCGCCGGGGTGCCCGCACACGACGGTGAGGCCGGGACGGTCTCCGAGCGTGACGTCCTCGACGGCTACGGTGCCTACCTCCGGGAGTTGGTCGACCTGTCGGGTATCCGCCAGCTCAAGGTGGCGGTCGACGCCGGGAACGGGATGGGCGGCCACACCGTGCCCGCGGTCCTCAGCGGACTGCCGCTGGAGATCGTCCCGCTGTACTTCGAGCTCGACGGGAACTTCCCCAATCACGAGGCCAACCCCCTCGAACCGGCCAACCTGGTCGACCTCCAGGCGCTGGTGCGGGAGAGCGGGGCGGACATCGGCCTCGCCTTCGACGGAGACGCCGACCGCTGCTTCGTGGTCGATGAGCGGGGTGAGCCCGTGGCCCCGTCGGCCATCACGGCGCTGGTGGCCGGGCGCGAGCTCGACAAGGAACCCGGCGCCTCGATCATCTACAACCTGATCACCTCCCGGGCCGTCCCCGAACTGGTCGAGGAGAAGGGCGGCGTCGCGGTCCGCACCCGCGTCGGCCACAGCTTCATCAAGGCCCAGATGGCCGACACCGGTGCGATCTTCGGCGGCGAACACTCGGCGCACTACTACTTCCGTGACTTCTGGGGCGCCGACTCGGGGATGCTCGCCGCGATGCACACCCTCGCCGCCCTCGGGGAGCAGGACGCCCCGCTGTCACAGGTGATGGCGGAGTACACCCGGTACGCGGCGTCCGGGGAGATCAACTCGACGCTGGACTCCGCCGAGGCGCAGGTGGCCCGGATGGAGGAGGTCATCGACGCGTTCTCCGGCCGGGCCGCGTCGGTGGACCGACTCGACGGCGTGACCGTCGACCTCGGCGACGGCGCGTGGTTCAACCTGCGGGCCTCCAACACCGAACCGCTGCTGCGCCTCAACGCGGAGGCGCCCACCAGGGAGGACGTCGCCGCGGTGGTCGACGAGGTCCTCGCGATCGTCCGTGCCTGACCTGACCAGCGACACCGGGGCCGGCCGGGTGGACCTGGACGACGCCGAGGCCCTCCGCTCCTCCGACGCCACCGGGGCCCTGCTCCACGCGTCGATGGCCGGGGCCCAGCTCCGATCGGTCGCGACGGCCGTCGACTCGGGGGCGCTGGACGGCCTCGCCGGCTTCCGACCCCGGGCGCTCGTGTGGGTCTCGGGTCGCTCGGACCGGGCCCGCCACGCCGCGCGGGTGGTCGCCGCCCTCTGCGAGATGGTGGGCGGAGCCGCCGTCCCGCCGCTGGTCCACGCCCACACCCTCCCCACCTGGGTCGGGGCCCTGGACGTCGTCCTGGTCTCCGGGGACGATGCCGGCGACCGTGACCTCGCATCCGCCGTCGAGTCCGCCGCCCACCGGGGTGCGATGGTCGTCGTGGACGTGCCGAGGGAAGGTCCCGTGGGTGAGTCGGGAGGGGGCCGGGCCGTCTGGCTGCCCCCGCTCCCGTACCTCCCGCCGCACCGCGGGGTCCTGCACCATCTGGCCGCCGGGATGGCGGTCCTGACCGCCCTCGGCGTCCCCGGACTGGATGTCGGTGTGGCCGCGGACGCCGTCGACGTCGAACTCGAGGGTCTTGGGCCCGATCTCGCGACACCGGTCAACCCGGCCAAACTCCTCGCCACCGCGGTCGCCGGCTCGGACCCGCTCGTCTGGATCTACTCGGATCCGTTGTCCGCGGCCTACTGCGACAGGGCGGTGGCCGCGTTCTGCGACGCGGGCCGGGTCACGGCGGCCTCCTCCGTCACCGACGCCGTCCGGTCCCAGGCCGAGCGCGCCCGCGGGCTGCCGGCCGTGGACCCCCTCGCGAGTCTGTTCCACGACGACCAGCTGGACGGCGAACGGGAGGACAGGACCATCCGGCACCTCGGTATGGTGCTGAGCGCGGACGAGGATTTCGTCCGCCTGGCCGCGGGCCCGCTCGCGGACGTCGAGTGGATCTCCGATCGTGGTCGGGACACGGTCGGTGCCGCACCGGCCCCGTTGAGCGGAAAGGTGGCCGCGCTCATGGCACGGACCGAACTCTCCGCCGCGTACCTGCTGGTGGGGGGGCTCTAGACCCGTGGTGGCTCTCAGTCCGGTCGTCCAGGCGTACGCATGGGGCTCGCGGACCGCGCTCCCCGAGTTGTGCGGAACCCGCTCCCCGGCACCGCACCCGGTGGCCGAGCACTGGTTCGGCGCCCACGACTCCGGCTCGTCGCTCTGCGCCGACGGGCGGAGCCTGGACGCGCGGATCGCGGCCGATCCCGAGGGAGAGCTCGGTGCGCGCGTGGCCGCGGAACACGGGGGCGGGCTGCCGTTCCTCGTCAAGCTCCTGTCCGCCGAGCAGGCGCTCTCCCTGCAGGCGCACCCGTCCCCGGAGAGGGCGAGGGAGGGTTTCGCCGCCGAGGATGCGCGGGGGATCGCCGTCCACGCCCCGGATCGCAACTACCGCGACACCAACCACAAGCCCGAGATCCTGGTGGCCCTGACCGAGTTCCACGCGTTGGTGGGATTCCGTCCCGTGGCCCGGACCGTGGCGTTGTTCGACGCCCTCGACGTGCCGGCCCTGCGCCCCTACCGCGACATGCTGGACGGCCAGCCGGACGCGGAGGGCCTCCGTGCGGTGTTCACCACCTTCGTGACGATGCCGCACCTGGCGCTGGAGACGGTGGTGGCGGACCTGGTCACCGGCGCCGTGGGTTACCTCACCGCGGAGGGTGTCGCCGGGGAGTGGTCGAACGAGGCCACGACCGTGGTCGAGCTCGCCGAGCGGTATCCCACGGATCCCGGTGTCCTGGGTGCCCTGCTGCTCAACAGGGTGGTGCTCCGGCCGGGACAGGCCGTGTACCTGGGACCCGGTCAGCTCCACGCGTATCTCCGCGGTGTCGGGGTGGAGGTGATGGCCAACTCGGATAACGTCCTGCGCGGGGGCCTGACACCCAAGCACGTCGACGTCCCGGAGCTGATGCGGGTGCTCGCGTTCGACCCGCTGCCGGACCCCACGGTGCGGCCGGTCCCCGCCGATCGCGGGATCCCCGGGGAGGTGGACTACCCCACACCCGAGCCCGACTTCGCGCTCTCGCGCATCGTGCTGCCCGCCGGCGCCGACCCCGTCAGCTACCGGACCGACGGCCCGGAGGTCCTGTTGTGTACCTCCGGCCGGGTGTGCGTATCCGAGAACGGGACCACGGAGACGCTGGGACCCGGCCACGCGGTGTGGGTCCCCGCCTCGACGCCGGTGGTGGAGCTGGAGGGGGCCGAAGGGGCAACCGTGTTCCGCACCCGGGTCGGCGGTCCGGAGACGGGGGCGGCGTACCGGTAGAGCTCCCCGCTAGTGTGGTGCGGAAGTCTTATTTCGAATCACGAGGAGCTGGTCGCACACATGTCCGCTGATCTGCACGTGCAGTCCGTCAACGGTGTCGAGTTCAAGGTGGCGGATCTGTCGCTGGCGGAGGCGGGCCGCAAGCAGATCCGTCTGGCCGAGCACGAGATGCCCGGCCTGATGGCGCTGCGTGAGGAGTACGGGGCGGAGCAGCCGCTGGCGGGGGCCCGGATCGCCGGGTCCATCCACATGACGGTGCAGACCGCCGTGTTGATCGAGACCCTGACCGCGCTGGGCGCGGAGGTCCGGTGGGCCTCGTGCAACATCTTCTCCACGCAGGACGAGGCGGCCGCCGCCGTCGTCGTGGGCCCGGAGGGCACGCCCGAGGCGCCGTCGGGCGTGCCGGTGTTCGCGTGGAAGGGCGAGACGCTCACCGAGTACTGGTGGTGCACCGAGCAGATCATGACCTGGCCCGGCACCGATCCCAACATGATCCTCGACGACGGTGGCGACGCCACCATGCTCGTGATCAAGGGCAAGGAGTTCGAGCAGGCCGGGGCCGTGCCGTCGGACGACTCCGCCTGGTCGGCGGAGGAGAAGGTCTTCCACGCGCTGCTGCGCGAGTCCGTGCCGGCGCACCCGGGCAAGTACACGGCCATCGCCGAGTCGGTCCAGGGCGTCACCGAGGAGACCACCACCGGCGTGCACCGCCTGTACCACTTCCACTCCGAGGGTGTGCTGCCGTTCCCGGCGATCAACGTCAACGACGCGGTCACCAAGAGCAAGTTCGACAACAAGTACGGCACCCGTCACTCGTTGCTGGACGGCATCAACCGCGGCACCGACGCCCTCATCGGCGGCAAGAAGGCCCTGGTGTGCGGGTACGGCGACGTGGGCAAGGGGTGCGCGGAGGCCCTGGCCGGCCAGGGCGCGCGCGTCCAGGTCACCGAGATCGACCCGATCAACGCGCTGCAGGCCCTCATGGACGGCTTCGACGTGGTGACCGTGGACGAGGCCATCGAGGCGGCCGACATCATCATCACGGCCACCGGCAACAAGGACATCATCACCTTCGACCACATGAAGCGGATGAAGAACAAGGCGATCCTGGGCAACATCGGCCACTTCGACAACGAGATCGACATGGCCGGCCTGGAGTCCGCGGCGGACGTCACCCGCATCAACATCAAGCCGCAGGTCGACGAGTTCGTCTTCGACTCCGACGGCCGCTCGATCATCGTGCTGTCGGAGGGTCGCCTGCTCAACCTCGGCAACGCCACCGGCCACCCGTCGTTCGTGATGTCCAACAGCTTCTCCGACCAGGTGATCGCCCAGATCGAGCTGTTCAGCAAGGCCGACCAGTACCCGATCGGGGTCCACCTGCTGCCCAAGATCCTCGACGAGAAGGTCGCGCGCCTGCACGTCGAGGCGCTCGGTGGGTCGCTCACCAAGCTCGCCAAGGACCAGGCCGAGTACATCGGTGTGGACGTCGAGGGCCCGTACAAGCCCGACCACTACCGGTACTGATCGGGTTCCGTGGTCGCGCGTCTGGTCGTCGTCGAGGGGCTCGACGGCGCGGGCAAGAACACCCTGACGACCGCCCTGGTCGGTGAGCTCACCGACCGGGGTGTGTCGGTCGGGCGTCTGGCGTTCCCCCGGTACGGGACCCTGCACGCCGACCTGGCCGCCGACGCCCTGCACGGCGGCCAGGCCGGTACCGCCGACTCCCCGCACGCGATGGCGTTGCTGTTCGCCCTGGACCGGCACGCGGCCCTCGCCGAGCTCCGTGGGCTGGCGGCCTCGCACGACGTGGTCCTGCTCGACCGGTACGTCGCCTCCAACGCCGCCTACACCGCTGCCCGGCTCGGTCCCGGACGGGAGGCGGAGGTGCTCCGCTGGATCGGTGAGCTCGAGTTCGACCGCCTCGGTCTGCCGCTGCCGGACCTGCAGATCCTGCTGGACACGCCGACCGCACTGGCCGCCGAGAGGGCGGGTTCCCGGGAGACGGCGGATCCGGCCCGGACCCGGGACCGCTACGAGAGGGACGCGGCCCTCCAGGCGGCGACGGGGGAGGCCTACCGCCGGCTCGCCGCGTCCGCATGGCGCTCGCCCTGGCGGGTGCTGGGCGTCGACCCCGACGTGCGGCGGTTGGCGGACCTCGTGGTCGGCTCCCGGGTCACCGACGCCTGAGATCCCGAATCCTGAGTGTCGGCGCCCGGGGTCCCGGCTCCGTGGTCCGCCGCTCCGGGGTCCTCGACCACCGACTTCTCGGCCACCGGGCCGAGCCGTGGGCCCGGCCCGTCGGTGCGGCCGGGTAAGGTCTCCATGGACACATGCCGACACTCACGCCGACACAAGTGGTGACAATGACCCCGAAGATCCTCGTCGTCGACGACGACGCCGCACTGGCAGAGATGCTCACCATCGTCCTGCGGGGCGAGGGGTTCGAGACCGAGGTCGTGGGCGACGGCGTCCAGGCCATCGAGACCTTCCGGGCGGTCCAGCCCGATCTGGTCCTGCTCGACCTCATGCTCCCGGGCCGGAGCGGGATCGACGTGTGTCGGGACATCCGCGGCGAGTCCAGGGTGCCGATCGTCATGCTCACGGCCAAGACGGACACCGTGGACGTGGTCCTGGGGTTGGAGTCCGGAGCCGACGACTACATCATGAAGCCGTTCAAGCCCAAGGAGCTCGTGGCCCGCATCCGGGCGCGGCTGCGTCGGGGGGAGGACGAGCCGAGTGAGCTCCTGCACATCGGGGATGTGACCATCGACGTACCCGCCCACACCGTGACGCGTGAGGGGACGCCGATCCCGCTCACGCCGTTGGAGTTCGACCTGCTGGTGGAGCTCGCCCGCAAGCCCCGCCAGGTCTTCACCCGCGAGGTCCTCCTCGAACACGTCTGGGGCTACCGTCACTCGGCTGACACCCGACTGGTCAACGTCCACGTCCAGCGCCTGCGGGCGAAGATCGAGAAGGACCCGGAGAACCCCGAGGTCGTCCTCACCGTCCGCGGCGTCGGGTACAAGGCCGGTCCGGTCTCGTGACCGCACGTCGCCCGGACGACGCGGCGGCGTCCTCCGGCGACGAGCGCGACACCCGGGACATGACCGACTCGTCGTCGACCCTCCTGGACCGGATCCGGGACCTGGACCTGACCGTCCTGGGGATGCGGTTCGCGCGTCTGTGGCGGCGGTCCCTCCAGCTCCGGGTGGTCACCTCCACCCTGGCGCTGTCCATGGGCGTGATCCTCACGATCGCGTTCATGCTCCAGAGCCAGATGGCCGCACAGTTGCTCTCGACCAAACTGGACGCCGCGGTCGAGCAGGCGGGCAGGCTGCGGGTCACCGTCGAGGCGCAGATCGCCGCGACCGACGAGGGGACCAGTGAGCAGTCCCGTCTCGACCAGGCGCGCAGTGCACTGGGGGAGCGGGGCATCGCCTCCGACGGGGAGTCGGTGCACGCGGGCACCTTCGACCCGATCCTGGTGGTGCCCGACCAGACCGGGCGCGGGCAGGTCGTCAGCCCGGCCGACTCGCAGGTGCCCCCGGAGTTGCAGTCACTGGTCCAGCGCGGCCGGGTCGCCTACCAGTACGTCACGGTCGATTTCCGGGGAGAGCCCGCCAAGGCGCTGATCATCGGGACGCCGACGGACTCGTCCATCCCCGGGCTCGAGCTCTACCTGGTCTATCCGCTCATCGCCGAGGAACAGACGCTCGGGATCATGCGGGGGATCGTCGCGACCGCCGGCCTGGCGATCATCGTGCTCAGCGCGGCGATCGCGTGGATGGTCGCCCGCCAGGTGGTGCTGCCGGTCCGCCAGGCGGCGTCGATCGCCCAGCGGTTCGCCAACGGTCACCTCAAGGAGCGGATGGTGATCCGGGGGGAGGACGACGTCGCCCGGCTGGCGATGGCGTTCAACGACATGGCCCAGAGCCTGTCGGACCAGATTACCCAGCTGGAGGAGTTCGGCGACCTCCAGAAGCGCTTCACCTCGGACGTCTCGCACGAGCTGCGTACCCCGCTCACCACGGTCCGTATGGCGGCGGACATCATCTCCGACTCCGCCGGTGACCTCGATCCCCCGACCAAGCGGGCCGTCGAGCTGTTGGAGTCCGAACTCGACCGGTTCGAGAGCCTGCTCACCGATCTCCTCGAGGTCTCCCGCCACGACGCCGGTATGGCAGAACTCTCGGTGACCGCGTTGGACGTGCGGGGGGCGGTCGAGGACGCGGTGTCCACCGTGTCGCACATCGCGGAGTCCGCAGGCGTACAGGTCGAGCTGGACATGCCGGCCGAGCCGGTGGTGGCCGAGGTGGACTCCCGGCGGGTGGAGCGCATCCTGCGGAACCTGGTGGCCAACGCTCTCGACCACTCGGAGTCCAAGCCCGTCCGGGTGACCCTCCGCGGGTCCGAGGCGGCCCTCGCGGTCTCGGTGCGCGATCACGGCGTCGGGCTCAAGCCCGGCGAGGAATCGCTCGTGTTCAACCGCTTCTGGCGGGCGGATCCCTCCCGGGTCCGTCGGTCGGGCGGGACCGGGCTCGGTCTGGCGATCGCGCTCGAGGACGCCAAGCTGCACGGCGGCCGCCTGGACTGCTGGGGCAGCCCCGGGGAGGGCTCGTGCTTCCGGCTCACCATCCCCCGGCGCCACGGCGGCACCCTCACCTCGAGCCCGCTGCCGTTGACCCCGGAGGACGAGGCTCGGCTGGTGAGCACCGGTTCCCCGACCCCGCTCGACCGAGTCCCCGGGACCGAGGAGGCCCGCTCGTGAACCGTGTGCGGGCACTGGCCGCGGCGGTCGCGCTGATCTGCGTGGCCGCGCTCGGTGCCACCGGGTGCGCGACGCTGCCCTCGTCGTCGTCGCCCCAGGTCATCGACACCTTCTCTCCGTCCGGGGCCGGCCTGGCCGTTCCCACCCCGGTACCCGACCAGGAGCCGGACCTCCTCGTCCGGGACTTTCTCAAGGCGGCCGCGATCGCCGACCAGCGACACGCGGCGGCCCGTCAGTTCCTCACTCCGGAGGCCGCCGAGACCTGGGACGATTCCGCCGAGACGACGATCGTCCTCCGGGCGGATCTCAGCGCGGAGGGTGGCCGGGGCGCGGACCGGGCCGAGTACACGTTGCGCGCCGAGAAGGTCGGTTCACTCGACCCCGGTGGCATCTTCAGGGAGGACGTGGGGCAGCTGGAGGTGACGATCGGACTGGCCCGGCGGGACGGCCAGTGGCGCATCGACCGGTTGCCCCCGGGGGTCGTGATCGAACGGACCGAGTTCGTCTCCACCTACGCCCAGCGTGACCTGTTCTTCCTGTCCGGTTCCGGGGACTCGCTGGTCCCCGACACGAGGTGGACGGCCGCGGACCGGACCGATCTGGGCTTCTCGCTGGTCAACCTGCTCGCCACCGGGCCCCGACCGGGGCTCGAGTCCGCCGTGCTCTCCCGGGTCCCCTCCTCGGTGTCGGTCCGCCCCGACGAGACCACCGGGGGGGAGGACGTCAGCGGGACCTCCATCGACTTCACCGGCCTCCCGGTGCTGAGCAGCCAGGCCACCATGCAGTTCGCCGCCCAGGTCGTGTGGACCCTGGCCCGCGCGGATGTGCCCGGTCCGTACCGACTCGAACGGGACGGCGCGCCCCTGGACGAGCGCTTCGTGGACGGGTGGACCACGGAGGACGTCCGGACGTTCGACCCGTATCCGCCCGTGGAGCCCATGCGCAACGCGCTCACCGCCGCCGACGGGCTGGTGCGGCTCGAGGCGACCGGCGCCCGACCGGCCGGAGGTCCCTGGTCGGAGGTCCGCGGGGGACGGAGCGCGACCATGTCCCACGACGGTAGGGTGCTGGCGGTCGTCGCCGGCGAGGACCGCGCGGGTCCCCGGAGGCTGCTGATCGGGGCGATCGACGGCGAGCCCGCCGAGGCCCTGGCCGCCCGGACCCTGACCGGACCGACGTTCCACCCCGTGGACGGACGGGCCTGGGTGATGGCCGACGACGCCAGGCTGGTGCGGATCGGCGCGGGAGGTGACTCCCCGTCGGTCCAGGAGATGGACGGCGCCCCGATCCGCGCACTGGGGTCGCGGGTCACGGGGCTGCGGATCGACCAGTCCGGGGCCCAGTTGGCGGTGGTGGTCGACGGCAAGGTGTTCATCGGCGCCCTCTCGGCGGAGACCGGGCAACCGCTGGCCGGCACCTTCCGGCAGATCGGCCGGGCGTTGGGGGAGTCGGCCACCGTCGTGGCGTGGCGTGACCGGTCCACGATCGTCGTGGGTCGTGACACCAGCGAGGCGCCGGTCACGACGATCACGGTCGACGGTGCGATCACCACACCGTTGTCCCAGCGGAACATCGCCGGACCGGTCACCGCGATCGCCGCGGCGGGCCCCGAGGTGTACGTGGTGGACCAGCGGTCCCTCCTGAGGCTCGACACGGAGGCCGAGACCGGGGATCGCTACTGGCGGGAGATCAACGGACTGGCCGCCATCCGGGCGGACCCCGTCGTCGCGGGCTGACCCGGTGTCGACGGGGGCCGGCGGGAGACGGGGGCGCCCACGTGGACCCGGGTGGGCCGCGGCCCTGGCGGATCTCGTGATCCCCCTCGAGTGCGCGGGGTGCGGGTGCGCGCGGGAGCGGTGGTGCCCACGGTGTGCGTCGACCCTGGCGGCGGGCCCACTGCACGTGCGGACCCGCGCGGATCTCGGTGTGCCCGTGTGGGCGCTCGCCCGGCACGCCGGTCCCGCGGCCCGCGCGGTGTCGGCCTACAAGGACCGCGGTCGTCCCGACCTCGCCTCCCCGATCGGTGCCGCGCTCGCCGCCGGGGTCGATGCGCTGAGAGCGGCGGGTGAGATAGCGGAGGCGTCCGAACGCCCGACGGTGCTCGTCCCGGCACCGGCGTCCGCGCGGGCTCGTCGCCGACGTGGGTTCGACCACGTCCGCGGGTTGGTGGACGTCCTCGCCGCCGAGCTGGCGGGGTCCGTGCCGGGCGGGCCGGTGGCCGTGGCCCCGGTGCTCGAGGTCCGGGGCAGGGTCCGCGACGCCGCCGGACTGGGCGCGCGGGCGAGGGCGGACAATCTGTCGGGCCGGATCCGTCGGCGGCCGCAGGGCACCCCGATACGGGCCACGCCCGGGGCCCCGTCGACGGTCGAGGAGTTGATCGCGACCCCGGCGACGGTCCTGCTGGTGGACGACGTGGTCACCACGGGGACCACCGCCGCCGCGTGTGTGGGGGTGTTGGCAGAGGGCGGGCTGCGGGTCGACGGGGTACTCGGGGTCACCGCCGCGTGAGGTCCGGGGCTGCCCGAGGGTGAGTTCGGCGACGACTTGCCGCGACTACGGTCCGCTGCCCAGACGACCGGGTATCGTTGGGTTCGGACGGGGTTCACCAGCACTTTCACTGGATTTGTCCGGTGGTTACCCCGTCCGGAGAGTGTCCACTCAGCCATGTGGGTGTGCCCCTCGACCGGGGTCCCGGGCGGTAACCGGGTCGGTCGCAGAGGCCCGCCGCAGGCCCGATGAGGAGGAGCTTCGATGGCGAAGACCCCCGCAGTCCTGCTCGACCCCGCCACCTTCGACGGTCCGTCGACCGACGACCCCGGTGCCCCTGATGCGCAGGTGACCATCAAGGGCCGGAACGTCGAGGTCCCCGACCACTTCGCGACCCGGATCCACACCAAGCTCGCGAAGATCGAGAAGATCTCGCCCGCGATCACCCGGTTCGACGTGGTCCTCCTGCACGAGAAGAACCCACGCCTGGCCAAGGCCAGCCAGCGGATCGAGATCACCCTCAAGGGCAAGCCGGGTGTCGCCCGCGCCGAGGCCGCGGAGGACACCTTCTACGCCGCCCTGGAGTCGGCGGTCGCCAAGCTCGAGCGGCAGATGCGCAAGGCACGTACCCGCCGGAAGATCAGCCACTCCGGGCACCGTCGACCGCAGTCCGTCGCCGAGGCCACCGCGGAGCTCGCGCCCGAGGCCGCACCGGCGGATGTCATGGACGAGTACGCGGACGGGGTCGACGACCAGCTCCCCGGCCAGATCGTGCGCCGCAAGGAGCACGACGGCACCCCGATGACGGTCGACGAGGCCCTGGAGAAGATGGAGCTCGTGGGACACGACTTCTACCTCTTCCGGGACGCCGAGTCCGGCAACGCCACCGTCGTCTACCGGCGGCACGCGTTCGACTACGGACTCATCACGCTGAGTGACGAGGCCTGACGGTCGCAGCCCACACGCCCCGGGGGCGGCCCGGTCCGCATGGACCGGGCCGCCCTCGGCGTGTATCCGCGGCCGACAGCACCTAGGATGAACCGAGGGCCCGTGTGGCCCCCGCGCAGGTAGCCAGATTTCCCGATCAACCCGACCACGAGGACGTTCGAGACTGTGTCCATCCTTTCCAAGCTGCTCCGAGCCGGCGAAGGTCGAAAGCTCAAGCGGTACAGCGCTCTCGCCGAGTACGTGGATACTCTGTCCGACCAGACGGAGAAGCTGAGCGACGACGAGCTCCGCGCCAAGACCGACGAGTTCAAGGCCCGGTTGGCTGAGGGTGAGACGCTGGACGACCTGCTCCCGGAGGCGTTCGCGGTGGCCCGCGAGGCCGCCTACCGGGTCCTCGGACAGCGGCCGTACAAGGTGCAGATCGTCGGCGCCATCGTGCTGCACACCGGAGCCGTGGCGGAGATGAAGACCGGTGAGGGCAAGACCCTGACCTGTGTGCTCCCCGCGTACCTCAACGCGCTGTCGGGTCAGGGCGTGCACGTGGTGACGGTCAACGACTACCTGGCCAAGCGCGACGCGGAGTGGATGGGCCGCGTGCACCGGTTCCTCGGACTGTCCGTGGGCGCGATCCTCGGTGGCATGACCCCGGCGCAGCGCCGGGAGTCCTACTCCGCCGACATCACCTACGGCACCAACAACGAGTTCGGCTTCGACTACCTCCGCGACAACATGGCGCACGACACCGCGGAGCTGGTCCAGCGGGGCCACCACTACGCGATCGTCGACGAGGTCGACTCGATCCTGATCGACGAGGCGCGGACCCCGCTCATCATCTCGGGCCCGGCCGACGGATCGAGCAAGTGGTACGCGGAGTTCGCCCGCATCGCGCCGCTGCTCGAGGAGGGCACGCACTACGAGGTCGACCGCAAGAAGCGCACGATCGGCGTGACCGAGCCGGGCGTCGAGTTCGTGGAGGACCAGCTCGGGATCGACAACCTCTACGAGGCGGCCAACTCACCACTGGTGAGCTACCTGAACAACTCCATCAAGGCCAAGGAGCTGTTCACCAAGGACAAGGACTACATCGTCCGCGACGGCGACGTGATCATCGTCGACGAGTTCACGGGGCGCGTGCTCGACGGACGCCGCTACAACGAGGGCATGCACCAGGCCATCGAGGCCAAGGAGCGGGTGGAGATCAAGGCCGAGAACCAGACCCTGGCCACCATCACCCTGCAGAACTACTTCCGCCTCTACGAGAAGCTGGCCGGGATGACCGGTACGGCCGAGACCGAGGCAGCCGAGCTCTACTCGATCTACAAGCTCGAGGTCATGCCGATCCCGACCAACCGGCCGATGGCGCGCGAGGACCAGGCCGACCTCATCTACAAGACCGAGGAGTCGAAGTTCACCGCGGTCGTGGAGGACATCGCCGAGCGCGTCGAGAAGAAGCAGCCGGTCCTCGTGGGCACCGCGTCCGTCGAGCGTAGTGAGCACCTGTCCAAGCTGCTCACCCGCAAGGGCATCAAGCACCACGTGCTCAACGCCAAGTTCCACGCCTCGGAGGCCCAGATCATCGCCCAGGCCGGCCGCCCGGGCGCGGTCACTGTGGCGACCAACATGGCCGGCCGTGGTACGGACATCGTGCTCGGTGGCAACCCGGACATCATCGCCGACCTCAACCTCCGTGAGCGCGGGCTCAACCCCGTGGACACCCCGGAGGAGTACGAGGAGGCGTGGGACGCCGAGATCGAGCGCATGCGCAAGCTCAGCAAGCAGGAGGCCGAGCGCGTCCGCGAGGCCGGCGGTCTCTACGTGCTGGGGACCGAGCGCCACGACTCGCGGCGCATCGACAACCAGCTGCGTGGTCGTTCGGGTCGCCAGGGCGACCCGGGTGAGTCCCGGTTCTACCTCTCGCTGGGTGACGAGCTCATGCGCCGTTTCAACGGTGCGGCCGTCGAGGCGATCATGAACCGGTTGAGCCTGCCCGACGACGTGCCGATCGAGGCCGGGATGGTCTCGCGAGCCGTCAAGAACGCGCAGACCCAGGTCGAGTCGCAGAACTTCGAGATCCGCAAGGACGTCCTCAAGTACGACGAGGTGATGAACCAGCAGCGCACCGTGATCTACGGCGAGCGCAAGCGGATCCTCGAGGGCGAGGACATCACCGACCAGGTCGAGTCGATGATCTACCAGGTGGTCAGTGCCTACGTCGACGGTGCCGCCGCCGAGGGCTACGTCGAGGACTGGGACCTGGACAAGCTGTGGGACGCCCTGGGGCAGCTGTACCCGGTCTCGATCACCGCGCAGTCGATCATCGACGGCGACGAGTACGGGGCGGCGGGTGACCTGTCGGCCAAGAACCTCAAGGACGCCATCCTCGACGACGTCTTCGCCCGATACGACGAGCGTGAGTCCGAGATCGAGGGCATCGGCGGCGATGGCGCCATGCGCCAGCTGGAGCGCTCGATCATGCTCCAGGTCCTGGACCGTAAGTGGCGAGAGCACCTCTACGAGATGGACTACCTCAAGGAGGGCATCGGGCTGCGGGCCATGGCCCAGCGCGACCCCCTGGTCGAGTACCAGCGTGAGGGCTACGACATGTTCGCGGCCATGATGGACGGGGTACGCGAGGAGACCGTCGCGTTCCTGTTCAACGTCAAGGTCGAGGCCAGCCCCCAGCAGAAGACGCTGGCCGCCCCCTCCGCGGCGCAGGCCGCGTCTCTCGCGGGCGCCAATCCGATCCTGCAGGCAGCGGGCACCGGTCGCGACGTCACCGACGACCAGATGCAGTTCTCGGGCCCCTCGGAGACGGGGGAGGCCCAGCTCGTCGACGAGGGCGTCCCGGCGAACCGTGCCGAGCGTCGCTCCCAGGAACGTCAGGACCGGCTCGAACGACGCGAGCGGGCCGCCAAGGCCGCGGCCCGGGGGCGCAAGAGCTGAACGAGGTCAGACCAGAACGAGGCTAGACCAACCGGAGGGCCGTGCAGGTCGCCCCGGTATCGGTGACCCTGATGCGGGCCGCGACGGCGAACAGTCGCGGCCCGCGGGCGTACGTGGCGCACACCTCGTAGTCGGCACTGGCAGTGCCACTGCCACTGCCACCGCCACCTCCCCGGGACCCGGGAGCGATCCCGCCGCCGGGGGCCCCGGGGTCGGCGGCGTGGATGTGGAGGCGGTGGACCCGCGCGGGACCGAGATGCCGTCCCGGGACCCCTCCGCGGGCCAGAGTCCTGAGCATCTCGACGAGGTGGGGTGGGAACGCGCCCCGGGTGTGGTGTGGGGCCCGCTTCCGGTCGACGACCTCGAGGGCCATGATCACCAGGGCGTGGGCCGCCCGCCTCGCCGGGACCGGTACCGCGCACTCGGGGTCCGGCACAGGCACCGGCACCGCCACCGAATCCGCGACCGGCGGGCTCGTCCGGTCGTGCCGTCGGGCAGCGGAGCCGGGTTCGGTCGAGGGGAGTGGTCTGACCCTGCACTCGTCGGACGAGGCCTCCCGGGAGGGCGCGGATCGGCCCGTCGACGGCGATGACACGGGTGTCGGGGCCATGTGTTCTCCTGCTCCCTCCGGCGCGGACCGGGCCGGTCTCGCGTTCTTCTATGGTGTTCGACGCGCGGGCAGGTGCGGTCGGTTCCGGCTCCGCTCCTGCACCGTCGACGGGCGTTGCCTAGGCTGTCCCCATGCGAGGACTGATTGTCGACTACTTCGGGGTGCTGGACGGCACGGATGAGGACCGCGAGAGCTGGCGGGAGATCCTCCTCGGTGCGCGTGCCAACGACGTGCGCCTGGCGGTCCTCAGCAACGAGCCCGAGGGGCCGGGGGCCGATCGGGTGCGTGAGGACGCCCGCGCGTACGGGATCGATCACGTGGTGCTCAGCGGCCGGACCGGCGTGGAGAAGCCCGATCCCGAGGCGTTCCTCGAGGCGGCGCGACGGCTCGAGCTGGAGCCCCGCGAGTGCGTGATGGTCGACGACGCCATCGAGAACGTCCTGGGCGCCGTCCAGACCGGCATGATCGGCGTGTTCTACCAGGTGTTCGACCGGGCGGCCGTGGAGATCCGGGGGCTGCTCGGGCTGGACGAGGCGGTCTGACCCGTGGCGACCAGGCTGGCGACGGCGGACGCGGACCTGCTCCTCGGGGACGCCACCCGATCGCGGAGTCGGCACTCGTGTTCCCTCGCGCTCGTCTCCCGCGACGATCCATGGGACATCGACCGCGTCATGGAGTTCGTGGACGCCAGACTCGCCGACGCCCCCAGGTTCCGCCAGCGCATCCGGTACGTCCCGTTCGGGCTCGCGCGGGCGGTCTGGGTCGACGATCCGGACTTCGACCTGAGCTTCCACGTCCGCAGGTCCGCCCTGCCGGCGCCCGGGGGTGTGCGGCAGCTCGCCGATCTGGTGGCCAGGCTGGTCGACCGCCCGCTCGAGCCCGGCCGACCGCTGTGGGAGCTCTACCTCATCGAGGGACTCGCCGACGGACGGCTGGCGGTGCTCACCAAGACCCATCACGTCCTCCTGGGCGGCCCCAACGCCGTGGATCTCGCGCAGGTGCTCATGACCGACGAGAGGGCGTCCGCGGACGTGGACGAGGTGGCCACCTGGACCCCCGTGCCCTCGCCGGGCGACGGCGTGCTCGTCCTGGACGCGCTCATCACCATCGCCACGGACCCGTTGGAGTTGGTCCGGCGCTCCGCACGACTGGTCAACGCGGTGGAGCGGGCGAGCCGTGGTCTGGTCGGGGCCGCGAGTCTGACGGTCCTGCGTCCGCCCGGGGGGCTGGCGGAGATGTTCCGGACCTCCCGACCCCGCGGTAGCCGCGTGGGACTGGCCTCGTTCCCCCTGGACCGGGCGCGGGCGATCGCCAGGGAGCACGGGTGCAAGGTCAACGACGTGGTCCTGGCCGTCCTGTGCGGGGCACTGCGTTCGTGGATTCTGTCCTGCGGCCACCCCCTCTCGACGGCCGACACCCTCCGGGCGATCGTGCCGATGGCCGTCTCGTCGGAGGCCGGTCCGGTCGAGGGCTCCGAGGCCTCCGCCGAGGCCACCTCCGCGGAGATCGCCTCCGCCCTCATCGGGATGCCGGTGGGTGAGCCCAATCCCCGGATGCGGCTCGCGCAGATCTCCAGGGAGACGGCCACCCAGCGCCACCCCAGGCAGGCCGTCGGCGCCAAGTCGTTGGCCCGCCTCTCCGGATTCGCCCCGCCCACCCTGCACGCGCTGGGTTCCCGGGCGGCGATCATGTTGCCGTCGGACAGTTACGACCTGGTCGTCACCAACGCGCCCGGACCGCAACACAAGATGTTCTGGGGCGACGGCGAGCTCGCCGAGGTCTACCCCGTCCCCGCGCTGCTCGACGGTCAGGCGCTGGCCGTGTCGATGAGCAGCTACTCGGGGATCGTCTACTGCGGATTCACGGCGGATCGTCAGGCGGTTCCGGACGTGGAGGAGATCGGCGAGCTCATCTCGTCGGCACTCGACGAGCTCACCGGTACCGCCCGCTGACCGGTACCGCCCGACCGGTACTGACCGCCGACCGGCCCCGCCCACCCGAGGAAGGCACCACCATGCGTCTGTTCATCCCTGCCACGCTCGCGATGCTGGAGACCCTGCTCGACGGCGGAGAGATGCCCGTGCGCAGCGCGACCGCGTTCGCCGCGACCCCCGCGCTCGTCGAGTCGTATGCCCAGGGGGACACCGAGGAGATCGAGCACGTGGCGTTCCTCGAGGCCGCCCGCGCCTCGCTCCGGCTGCTCGGCGGTGAGATCGACTCCGGCGCCGTGCACGAGGCGCACCCGTACCGCCGCGTGGTGGTGAGTGTGGACGTCCCCGACGCCGACGCCCAGCCCCGGCCCGACCTGGACACCGCGGTCGTCCGCCTGACGAGGGGGACCGTGGCGATGGACGAGGTCGCGGCCGTCCATGTGGACCTGGCGGGCGCGGCCGGTGCCGTCGAGGCCGCGGTCGCGGCCGTGGATCGCGCCGACCTGGGTGACGAGGACGCGGAACTCACCGTGGGGGACGCTCTCGATCTCGATCTCGCCTGGTACGACGCGGCCGAACTGCCGTTCCTGTTGAATCTGCTCTGAGAGCCCCGGAGGGCCGGCCCGGTTACCGGGATCACGCCCGTGCGGTATCCGTCAGACGCTAACCTTCGCTACCGTAGGTTCTCATCTCCGGCACCGTCGGCCCGCTCCTCGGGTCGCGCGGTCCCCGGCTCCAAGGAGGCACCAGTGACCGAGTCGACCAGTGGACTCAACCGTGTACTGCGGGCAGCGGCCGCGAGGGTTCCCGAACCGCGGGCCGCGCATCGCTTCCTCAACCGCCTCACACACCCGCTGCGGATGGACGACTACTCCTCCCTCATCTACCCGTTGTGGTCCTCCCGGGAGCTGCGTGGAGAGGTGGTCACGGTGCGTCGTGAGGCGGAGGACACCGTCACCCTCGTCATCAAGCCCGGGTGGGGCGCGACCCCGCACTACCAGCCGGGACAGTACCTGGGTATCGGCGTCCTCCTCGACGGCCGCTGGACCTGGCGTTCCTACTCCCTGACCTCGGCTCCGACCACCGGTCGGGGTGAGTACTCGGTCACCGTCAAGGCCCTGCCCGAGGGGTTGCTCAGCAACCACATCGTCGGCACCGTCGAGCCCGGCACCATCGTCCGCCTCGCCGCTCCGGCGGGGGATTTCCACCTGCCCACGCCGACCCCGCCCAAGCTGATGTTCGTCACGGCCGGATCCGGCATCACCCCGGTCATGGGCATGCTCCGCTCGTTGGACCGTCGTTCGGTCACCGAGCCGTTCCCCGACGTCGTCCACGTGCACTCGGTGCGCGAGAGGGAGGACGCACTGTTCCTGGAGGAGCTGCGCGCCCTCGAGAAAACCCAGCCCGGGTACGTCCTGCACCTGCGGGTCACCAGCGAGGAGGGACGCATCGACTCCCGCCAGATGTCCGCCCTCGTCCCCGACTGGTCGGAGCGGCCGACCTGGGCGTGCGGGCCCAACGCGATGCTCGACGAGCTCGACGAGCACTTCGACGCCACCGGCCGCGACGACCTCCACGTGGAGCGCTTCACGGTCAACCGGGACGCCGGGGCCTCGGGCGGGACCGTCACGTTCGGGTCGACCGGCAAGACCGTGGAGCTGGACGGCGCCACCACCATCCTCGAGGGCGGCGAGCAGGTGGGCGTGCAGATGCCGTTCGGCTGCCGGATGGGGATCTGCCAGACCTGCGTCGTGGGACTCGACGAGGGGCATGTCCGCGACCTGCGCAACGGCACCGACCACGGCCCCGGCGAACGGATCCAGACCTGCATCTCGGTGGCGTTGGGAGACGTCGAGCTCAAGCTCTGACCGCGGCGGACCGTCAGTCCTGGTCGGTCCCCAGCGCCCACGCGTCGTTGGACTGCAGGACGCCGAGGAGCTCGCGGACGGCCAGGGCGCGCCGGTGTACGGCGGGGTCGGTGACGGCGTCGAACCTGCACTCCGGGTCCGCCGGCGGGCCCTGGTGGGTACAGCCCCGGGGGCAGTCCTGCACGATCTCGTCCAGGTCGGAGAACGAGGCCACCACGTCGTCGGGTGAGACGTGCGCGAGGCCGAAGCTGCGGATCCCCGGGGTGTCCACCACCCAGCCCCCGGTACCCAGTTCGAGGGCGACCGACTGGGTCGAGGTGTGTCGGCCCTTGCCGACCCCGGAGACCACGCCGGTCGCCCGGTGGGCGTCGGGGATCAAGCGGTTGACGAGCGTGGACTTGCCGACGCCCGAGTGGCCGATCATGGCGGAGATCCGACCGTCGATCCGTTCGTGCAGCGCGGCGAGGTCGTCGTCGATCCCCGTCCGGAGCACGGGGACGTCGAGCGCCTCGAACTCGGCGGCGAAGACCGACGGGTCGTCGAGATCCCCCTTGGTCAGGCAGAGGACCGGCTCGAGTCCGCCGGTGTAGGCCGCCACGAGCGCGCGGGCGACGAAGCCGGCGCGCGGCGGGGGGTCCGCGACCGCGACCACGACCAGCAGCAGTTCGGCGTTCGCCACCACCACCCGCTCGTACGGGTCGGAGTCGTCGGCGGTCCGGCGCAGGACCGTGCTCCGCTCCTCGACCCGGACGATCCTCGACAGGGTGTCCCGGGTGCCGGTGAGGTCTCCCACCACGCCGACGTGGTCGCCCACGACGATCGGCGTGCGGCCCAGCTCCCGGGCCCGCATGGTGACGATCCGGGTCCCGGCCACGTGCTCCGGGCCGTCGTCCAGCAGCACACATCCCCAGCGTCCGCGGTCGACGCTCACGACCATCGCGGACGCGGCGTCGGAGTGGCTGGGCCTGCGCTTGGTGCGGGGTCTCGACCCCTTGCCCGGCCGGATCCGGATGTCGGACTCGTCCCAGCCGCGCGCCCCGCTCCCGCCCCGCCTGGTGGCCATGGCCCTACATCGCCCGCCCGGCGAGCATGGCGGTCCACATCGAGGTGAAACCCGGCATCGTCTTGGCGGTGGTGTCGATGTCGTCCACCTCGACCCCCGGCACCACGAGGCCGATGATCGCGCCCGCGGTCGCCATGCGGTGGTCGGCGTAGGCGCGCCACGGGGCACCACGCAGGGGGCCCGGGATGATCTCGAGGCCGTCGTCGAGCTCCGTGACACCGCAACCCACCGCACCGAGTTCGGCGGCGAGGGCGGCGAGACGATCGGTCTCGTGCCCGCGCAGGTGCGCGATCCCGGTCAACCGTGACGGGCCGTCGGCGAGCGCGCACAGTGCGGCGATCGTGGGGGTCAGTTCACCGACGGCGGACAGGTCCGCCTCGACGGGGGAGAGGCGGTCGGGCCCGACAACGACGAGGGTTCCGTGCTCGGCCCCGTCGGCGGTCTCGAGCGTGACGGACGCGCCCATGTCCTCCAGGATCCCGCGGATGGCGTCCCCGGGTTGCGTGGTGGAGACCGGCCAGCGGGGGACGCGGACGGACCCGCCGGTGACGGCGGCCGCGGCCAGGAACGGGGTCGCGTTGGACAGATCGGGTTCCACCACGCGGTCGACGGCCGAGATCGGCCCCGGTGCCACGTGCCAGGATGACGCGGTGGGGTGCTCGACGGCCACCCCGGACTCCCGCAGCATCGCCAGTGTCATCTCGATGTGCGGGCCGGACGGGACAGCGGCCCCGCCCACGTGGATCAGCTCCACCCCTTCGTCGAAGCGGGCAGCGGAGAGCAGGAGGCCGGAGACGAACTGCGACGAGGCGGAGGCGTCCATCTCGACGCGGCCACCCCGAAGGGAGCCCGTCCCGGCGACGGAGAACGGGAGGCTGTCCCCGGTGACGTCGGCGCCCAGTGCACGGAGCGCGTCCAGGACCGTGGCCTGGGGTCGCACCCGCGCGGCCGGGTCGCCGTCGAACGTCGAGGTGCCGGTGGCGAGTGCGGCCACCGGTGGCACGAACCGCATGACCGTCCCCGCCAGGCCGCACTCCACGTCCGCCCCGTGCAGGCTCCCCGGCGTGACGACCAGCTCGGTGTCGACCGGCGCGAGCGGCCCCGTGGGGCCCTCGATCCGGGTGCCGAGCGCGGTGAGCGCCCCGATCATCAGGTCGGTGTCCCGGCTGCGCAACGTCCCGCTCAGCCGGGCGGGGGCGTCGGCCAGCGCGGCCAGGACCAGGGCTCGGTTGGTCAGCGACTTGGACCCGGGTACCGGGACGACGGCACCCACGGGCGTGCCGGCGACGGGGGCGTTCCAATGACTCACCAGGTCATTGTCGCGCATCGGTCCCGATCCCACCCGGTCCGGGTGGGAGGATGGACCGCATGTGTGGACGGTTCTCCCTCTCCTCGGATCCCGCGCGACTCGCCGTGGAGCTCGATGCCGTCGACGAGGCGTCCTCGCCGCCGCCGGGGTTGTGGCCCGACCAGGGCCCGGTCTCCCCGAGGTTCAACATCGCGCCCACCACCACCATCCCCGCCCTCGTCCTGGACACCCCGCGCGAACGCCTCGACGATCCCGCCGGCCCCCGACGGATCCTGCGTGCGATGCGCTGGGGCCTGGTGCCCTCCTGGGCCAGGGACCCGGGCAGGCTGCCCACCCTGTTCAACGCGCGGGTCGAGACCGCGTTCGAGAAGCCCTCCTTCCGTACCGCCGTCGCGCGGCGCCACTGCGTGGTCCCGATGGACGGGTGGTACGAGTGGGTCCCGGGGCAGCCGGCGACGCCCGGCGGCAGGGCGGGCCCCAAGCAGCCGTTCCACATGAGCATTCCCGGCGACGAGGGGCTGCTCATGGCGGGGCTGTGGGAGGCCCGGCGTGACCCCCACTACACCGTCACGCAGTTGTCGTGCTCGATCCTCACCACCGAGGCACTCGGACCGTTGCGCCGGGTCCACGACCGCATGCCGCTCGTGGTGCACCCGTCCGCGGTCTCCGACTGGCTCGATCCCTCCGTGATCGGTGACCCGAGGGCCCTGGTCGACGGCGCGGGCGGCGATCTGGGGCAGTGGGCCGAATCGGTGGAGATCAGGCCGGTCTCACGCGCGGTCTCCCACGTCCGGAACGAGGGTCCGGAACTGGTCCGGCCGGTGGACCCGACCGCCGGGATGCTCTTCTAGCAGGCCGTCACCGGGCGGCGATCGAGGCCGCCGTGGCTCCCGTGAGGCCGACGAGGTCCGCGGGTGCCAGTTCGATCTCCCATCCCCGCCGGCCGGCGCTGCACAGGATCGTGGGGTGATCCCACGCGGAGCTGTCGACCACGGTCGCCAGCCGTCTCTTCTGCCCGAGGGGGGACACTCCGCCGACCACGTACCCGGTGGCCTTCTCCGCGACGTCGACGGGAGCGAGCGAGGCCTTTCCGCAGGACAGCGCGGCGGCCGCCGCTTTGAGGTCGAGCATCGCCGTGACCGGCAGGACCGCGACGGCCAGGGGGATCCGGCTACCCGCCGGCGGACGGGCGGTGGAGACCACCAGGGTCTTGAACACCCTGGCGGCGTCGACTCCGAGTCGCTCGCCCATGACGCGGGCGGCCTCGTCGCCGAACGCGCCTGTTCCCGCGTCGTAGGTGTGCACCCGGTGGTCGACCCCGGCGGACCGGAGGGCGGCGAGGGCGGGGGTCGCCGCCGAGTCGGACCTCCCGTGTCCCGGGCGCTTGCGGCTCATCCTGCCCAGCCTAGTGACGGCGTCGGCCGGAATAGCGTGACGGTGGACGGCGTTGAGGAGAGCAGGTACCCGGGACCGTCCCCGGGATCGGGAGAGGAGGGTGCGATGCGGACCGCGGTCCTCGACGCCCCCGGCGTGCGGATAGACTCCGGGTCACCGACAGGTGAGGAGTACCGGTTGCCGACCGAGTTGCAGCCCGACGAGTCCGACCAACGCGCCGAGCAGTTCGAGGAGTTGGCCATGCCGCTCCTCGATCAGTTGTACGGTGCCGCGCTGCGGATGACCCGCAACCCGGCCGATGCGGAGGACCTGGTGCAGGAGGCGTACGCGAAGGCGTACGCGGGTTTCCACTCCTTCAAGCCCGGGACCAACTTCCGGGCCTGGATGCACCGCATCCTCACCAACGCGTACATCAACCACTACCGCAAGCGGCAGCGCCAACCCGCCCAGTACCCGACCGAGGAGATCACGGACTGGCAGTTGGCGGCGGCGGCGGAGCACACCTCCACCGGCCTGCGCTCGGCGGAGGTCGAGGCGATGGAACTGCTGCCGGACGACGAGATCCGGTCCGCGCTCGCCCAGCTTCCGGAGGAGTTCCGGATGGCCGTGTACTACGCGGACGTCCAGGACCTGCCGTACAAGGAGATCGCCGAGATCATGGACACCCCGCTGGGGACCGTGATGTCGCGCCTCCACAGAGGACGCAAGCAGCTCCGCGAGCTGCTCCGGGACGTGGCGACGGAGCGTGGCTTCGGTCGTGACAGGACGGAGGGCGCGAAGTGACGAGGCAACACGACCCGCGGCTCGACCAGATCGACTGTGAGGCCGCCCGACGCGACCTGTCCCTGCTGGTGGACCTCGAGTGCGACGACGCCTGTCGTTCGAGGCTCGAGCATCATCTCGCCGGATGTCCGCCCTGCCGGGAGCTCTTCCTCTCGGAGCGACGGCTCAAGGCCAAATTGTCCCGCTCGTGTTGCGAGAAGGCGCCGTCGGGGCTGAGGGAACGACTCATGGTGGAGATCCGGCGCACCACGGTCACCACGACCGATTCCGACGGGACGACGGTGGTGCACCGGACCACGACCGTCCACCGGCGGGACCCGCACTGACATCACCGCCAGACGAGGCGAGGGGCGGACACCGACACGGTGCCCGCCCCTCACTCGGTTCTGATGGTCCGGACTCAGCTGTTCGGACGCTTGCCGTGGTTGGCGTTCTTCTTGCGGCGATCCCGCCTCTTGCGGCCACGCTTGCCCATGGTCGCCTCCTTTCGTCGGTGTACAAGTCTCCCATGAGAACCCCCGTGTGGTTGCATTGAGGAGTCCGGGGGCCGCCGCGTGAGGAAAGCAGAGGAACATCCGAATGACTGAACAGGTCCGTGCCGAGATGGTCGCGAACGTCATGGAGGTCGTCGCAGCCGTCGGCACCGAGGTCGCCGAGGGCGACACGATCGTGCTCCTCGAGTCCATGAAGATGGAGATCCCGGTGTTGTGCGAGACGGCCGGCACCGTCACCGAGGTGGCCGTCGCCCCCGGCGACGTCATCCAGGCCGGAGACCTCATCGCCGTCATCGGTTGACGATCGACCGTCACGACGAAGGCCGGCTCCCCTCCCACGTGGGAGGGGAACCGGCCTTCGTCGTTCTCGTGAGGTCAGGTGTCCGTGCAGGTCGCCGACCAGACCGCGTACCGTGGGATCGCGGTCACCAGAATGTGGTGCTCAGGTGCGGCGAGCAGGCGACGTGATCAGACCGCGGTGCGGGTGCGGGCGCGACGACGCTTGAGCGCGCGACGCTCGTCCTCGCTCATGCCGCCCCAGACGCCCGCGTCCTGACCGGACTCGAGGGCCCAGGCCAGGCACTCGGAGGTGACGGGGCAACGGTTGCAGACGATCTTCGCCTCGGCGATCTGCGCGAGGGCGGGTCCGGAATTGCCGACGGGGAAGAACAGCTCGGGATCCTCGTCGCGGCAGATGGCCTTGTGGCGCCAGTCCATGGGAACTCCTTACGGTTACGAGACCGTTATCGGGTCAACCGGACACGAGAAGACGCCGCCGACGCGCCGATCTGCGAGGATCGGCACGCGGACGTACGCGCTGTGTCACATCCGGTGATGTGGTGGGGGTGTACCCGTTCCGAAGGCTCGCTCCGCGAGGAGCAGCTCCCGGTTAAGGCAAGGCAAACAATGTGCGTCTGCGCTGTTACGAATGATCGTGCCACGATTCCATGACAAGTCAACCCTCTCCCGCTGCGATGTGGCAAAGGTCACCCCGGTTGTCAAATCGAACCGAAACCCCACGCCAGAGGCGGTAATGGGTTAATCGGAGTCCAGTCCGCGAGGGTGGTGAGGGCCCGGCCGTCACCGCGACATAGTCTGTGGAGGTGAACGTGAGCCGACCTGACGACCACCGCCCCCCGCCGGATCGCCTCGATCCCCGCACCGCGATCCCCACGCCCGTGCGGCTGGCCGGGTGGATCTCCTCCGCGCAGGGCCTCATCGGCGTCGGGGTGGCGGTGGCCCTCGCGATCCGCGCGGCCGGAGGCCATCGCGAGGAGACCGTCGTCATCAGTGGCTACGGCACCGCGGTGTGGTTCGCGATTCTCGGGGGCGGTCTTCTCGCGGCCGGTGTGGGACTGTTGCGGGGTCGCAGGTGGGGCCGGGGACTCGTGGTGATCGCGGAGTTGTTGTTGCTGTTCGTGGCCTGGTACGTGGGGGTGGGATCGGACCAGTACCTCGCCGGACTGATCCTCGCCGTGGTCTGCGCCGTCGCGCTGGTGTCGCTGTTCCGCAGGGACGCGATTGAGTGGTACGCCGTCTGACCCTCCCCGCGCACACGTCCCCGGATCCGTCCCGGGGGTCAGGCGACGAGCTTGTACGCGCGGATCTCTCCCCCGTGGCGTTCGTAGAGGATGTCGCCGATCTGGGCGAGCCCCGTCACGCCCGCCCCCGGTGCCGCCTCCCCGGGGAGGCGACGGACCTCGCGCCCGGTGTCGTGGTCCAGGAGCGCGAACCCGTCGGCGACCGGCACGAGCACCCACTCGCCTCTCGCGTGGGCCGCGGGGTCGGCGGACCAGCCACCGGTCAGTCCGGGACCCGTCGATCCGCCCAGGGTCCACGAGTATCTCCCGGACGGCCCGTCGAAGGCGTGCGTGGAACGGCCGTCGAACCACCTGACCTGAGCACTGTCGCCGGAGACGGATTCGGGGGAGGGCCGCACGGCCGGCTCACCTTCCAGAGCGAGCACGGTCGAATGCTCGGTGGGGGAGGTGAACCACTCGACGGTCCAGTCGGGGCCCTGGTTCCGGAGCGCCAGGACCCCCTGCTCGGTCACCTCGATGATCCACAGACCGTCGGCACCGGTCGGGTCCGAGGCGATCTCCTCGGGGGCGCGATTGTCCTCGGGGACGGTCTTCGAGATGGTCAGCCTGACGGAGTCCTCCCCGGGGCAGCGCTCCGTCACGGCGAAGCGCTCGTCGGTGAGGTCCGCGGTCACCAGGGTGCACCCGGTGCGGGGCTGCATCCCGGCCTCCTGCGGCGCCTCCACGGCCCCGTACTCGACCGTCCGGACCAGGTCGTCGCGCCAGATCTCGAGGCGGTCCGGGCTGAACGCCAGGACGTGCTTCCACGAGCCGGTGAGTTCCATCGAGTCCGGATACGCACTCTGTCTGGTGCTCGCGTACTCCTGCCGGGTCGGGTCGAGTGACGTCACGTCACTGCAGCCGGAGGCGCCGTCGAACGCGGCGACGAGCCGGTCGGCGTAGAACGTTCCGGCACAGAACCGTCCCGCGTGCGTGTAGGACCAGCTCTCCTCCCCGGAACCCGCGTCCCGGCCGACCAGCACCCCGTCCGGGGAGACGGTGACGAGGTTGCCCTTGGTGGTGAGCGGGGCGCCGGTCCCGGCGGATCCGTGCGTCCAGAGCGGTTGGAGCGACGTGGGGGGATCGGTGGCCGGGCCGTACTCGGGCTGCTCGGTGTCCGCGGCACGAAGCTCCGACCCGGTCGCGCTCCCGGACGCCAGCACGGCGACCGCCGTCACCACCATGACGACGGCGATCACCGCGGCGGTGGCCAGGTCTCGTCGCGTCCGGCGTTCGGGGGGGACGTCGACCAACGGCAGCCGACGTCCGGACCCGCTCCTGAGTGTGCGCACGTGTCTTCCAGGGGGTGGGGGTCGGGTCAGTCCCGACCGGTGGAGTCGGAAGACGACGAGGGGCGACGTCGCCGACGCCGACGCCGCGGGGCGCCGTCGGCGGGGGGCGCGGTACCCGCGCCGGCGTCCCCGCCCGGGGCGGCGTCGGAGGCCGCGGGGGCGGGGGCATCCGCTGCGGGGGACTGCGAACCGGGGGAGGACTCCGCGGTCCGGGGGCGACGGCGGGGAGCGCCGGATCCGCGTCCGGATCCCCGGGCATCTCGATCGGCCGGTCGCCGGCCGGAGCCGGTCCCCGTCGCCGCCCCGACCCGGCCCCCCGCGCCCTCGGGGATCCCGAGTTCGGCGCGCAGATGGGGGGAGGTCGAGTAGGTCTCGGCGGGCTCGCCGTGCCCCAGGCCGAGCGCCTTGTCGATGAGTCCCCAGCGGGGCAGGTCGTCCCAGTCCACGAGGGTGACCGCGACGCCCTTGCGGCCGGCCCGACCGGTTCGGCCGATCCGGTGGACGTAGGTCTTCTCGTCCTCGGGGCACTGGTAGTTGATGACGTGGGTCACGTCGTCGACGTCGATTCCGCGCGCCGCGACATCGGTCGCCACGAGGACGTCGACCTCCCCGGAGCGGAACGCCTTGAGCGACTTCTCGCGTGCGCCCTGACCCAGGTCGCCGTGGATAGCCCCCACGCGGAAGCCCCGGTCGGCCAGGTCGTCGGCGAGCTTCTGGGCCGTGCGCTTGGTGCGGCAGAAGACCATCGTGGCACCGCGCCCGTCGGCCTGCAGGATCCGTGAGACCACCTCGGGCTTGTCCATCGAGTGCGCCCGGTAGACGAACTGGGTGGTGTTCTCGTGCGTGGCGCCGGAGTCGGCGGCCTCCGCCCGGATGTGCGTGGGCTTGGTGAGGAACGTCCGCGCCAGGGTGATGATCGGTCCCGGCATGGTGGCCGAGAAGAGCATGGTCTGCCGTTGCTCCGGGACCATCCGGAGCAGCTTCTCGATGTCCGGCAGGAAGCCCAGGTCGAGCATCTCGTCGGCCTCATCGAGGACCAGCACCTCGACCTTGCCGAGCACCAGCTTCGACTGGTTGGCCAGGTCGAGCAACCGGCCGGGTGTCCCCACCACCACGTCGACACCCTTCTCCAGGGCGTCGGTCTGCTGCTCGTAGGGGGTTCCGCCGTAGATGGCCAGCACCTTAAGCGGCCGGGTTCCCGATCCGCCTGGGGCGGTGAGCCCGGTGGCGGCGATCTTGAGGTCCTGGGTGACCTGGACGCACAGCTCGCGGGTGGGAACGATGATGAGGGCCCGTGGCGTGCCGTCGAGCTCCCGGGTCACCTCGCCCGTCGAGATGCGGTGCAGGAGGGGGACGCCGAAGCCGTAGGTCTTGCCCATCCCCGTGCGGGCCTGGCCGATGAGGTCCGACCCCGCCAGCGCCAGCGGGAGGGTGAGTTCCTGAATGGCGAATGTGTGGGTGATGCCGCGCTCACCGAGCGCGGTGACGATCTCGGGGCGGACGCCGAGTTCGGCGAAGCTGGGGGAGGAGTCGGAGGACGGGGCGTCGACGACCGCGGTCGTCGTGGCCATACCGTCGACGTCGCTGGTGGTCACATCTGTTGTGGACAGGGCGGTGCCTTTCTCGTCTCGCGCGCGGGAGGACGGGCCTTCCGATGGACGGCCTCGGCGAGCGGGGCGCGCGCACATTTCCATGCGGATCATCGGTGCGGGGTCCGACCAGCGGACCGGGCGCGGGTGTGATCCACGTGGGTCCACCCTATCCCGTGACGCCGCGGGACACCGGGTCCGGGCTAGCCTGGGTCCCACGTATCACCGACGACGGCGTGGCATGCGCCGACGATGAGAAGGGCAGGCACCGTGGAGGTCAAGATCGGCATCGCCGACAGCAATCGCGAGCTCGTGTTCAAGACCGGGATGAACCCGGAGGACGTGCACGCCCGCGTGGAGGCCGCTCTCACCGCGGAGAGCAAGGCAGTGTTGGAGCTGGACGACGAGAAGGGCCGGCGCTATCTCGTGTCGACCGACCGGGTCGCCTACGTCGAGATCGGTGAGTCGGCGCGGCGCGCGGTGGGGTTCCTCTCCTAGGACTCCGGAGCGGGCCGGTCCCCGCCCTGACGAGGGATCTTCGACAGCCCGCCCCAGCACAGGGTGACGGTCGTGGAGACGGCGTCGGCGCGGGAGATCGGTCGGCCCGCGTCGAGCCAGTGGCCGGCGCTCACCCGGCTCGCACCCACGAGGCCCACCGCGAGCAGACGCGACCGGTGCGCGTCGAGCCCGGAATCGCCCCTGACCAGGTCGTGTACGGCGTCGATGCAGCCGTCGGTGGCGCGGTCGAGCTCGCGCCGGACCTCGTCGTCGCCGGATTCGGAGGTGAACACCAGCCGGAAGCCGCGTGTGTCGGCATCGGCGTAGGCGAAGAAGGTGTCCACCGCCGCCTCGACGCGACGCCGGTTGTCGGAGGTCGAGTCGAGCGCTGCCCGGATGCGGCCGAGAAGCTCGTCCACGTGATGTCGCAGCACCTCGATGTACAGGTCGCGTTTGGAATCGAAGTGCTGGTACAGCACGGGTTTGGAGACCCCGGCGAGGACGGCGATGTCGTCCATCCCGGAGGCGTGGAACCCCTGGTCCACGAACACGGTCCCCGCGGCGTCGAGGAGCTGACGTCGTCGGGCTCCACGGGGCAGCCGGGTCGCCCTGGCGCGCCCCGGAGCCGTCGGGGACGGTCCGCCCGGGCTTGTCATCGTCTGGCTCCTGTCCTCCCGGACGTCGGGTCGACGGTCGACCGGGCCAGACGGACAATACCCGTACCGGCGGAGTGCCGGAGAAGGCGACCACCTCGGGATGTGGGATCGTGGAGACCTTGACTCGGGCCTGACCGGATCGGACGTGGAGGTGTGCGGATGAGCGACGGCCGTCGCCGGACGTCTGACGGTGTCGACGTCGGGTCCACCTCGCGGGCCGACGCTCCGGGACACCGCGGGGACGGCTCTCCGTACTACCCTCCCCATGGTGAGCCGCTGCGGGCTCCGTGGGATCCGGAGGAGGAGACGACGCCCGGTCGTCGCCGCTCGGTCCCCGGGGCCAGGGACCACCTGCGCAAGCAGAGCCCCGTCGGACGGTTCTTCACCACGTGGGGCTGGCGGGCGTACGCGATCCCGGTGCTGGTCGTGCTCACGGCGCTCGTGATCGCCGACTCCGTGGCGGGTACCGGGGCGGGCGACGGCGCGTCCGTCGGCGAGGCGGAGGAGACGCCGGCGCTCATGGGGGAGCCACCCCGGGGCGAGGTGCCCCCGAGCGGGGAGCTGCCGGACGGGGGACCGTTCGCCGAGGCCGGCGAGGGCCTGTTCCGGATCGTGCCCGGGGGCACGGATCGTGTCGGGCGCCCCGACGCCGAGCAGTTCACCTACACCGTGGAGATCGAGGAGGGCGTCGACACGACGGACTTCGGTGGCGACGACTCGGTGGCCCGGATGGTGGATGCGACGTTGGCCAATCCCAAGAGCTGGACGGCGGACGGGGCCGTGGCGTTCCAGCGCACGGCCCGGGACGAGCCGGCGTTCCGGGTGACACTCGCCAGTCCCCTCACGGTCCGCGAGAACTGCGGGTACGAGATCGAACTCGAGACCAGCTGCTACAACCCGTCGACCGAGAGGGTCTACCTCAACCTGGCCCGGTGGATCCGTGGGGCGCGGTCCTTCCAGGGGGACATCGGGTCCTACCGTCAGTATCTCGTCAACCACGAGGTCGGCCACGCGATCGGCTACCCGGACCACGAGCCGTGCCCCGCGGACGGAGCGCTCGCGCCGATCATGATGCAACAGACCCTCGGGGTGGCCAACAACGAGATCTTCCTGCTCGACAACGAGGGAGTGGTCCCGGACAACGACGACACCTGTCTCTACAACGCGTGGCCGTTCCCCGACGGCCCGCCGGTGGCCCGGTGAACCCCGTGACCGGCGGGGTGTCCGGGGCGCTCCCCCCGCTCGTGGACCCGGTGCCGGAACTCTCGGCCGACGAGCGCGCGCGCTATTCCCGGCATCTCCTGCTCGGTGCCATCGGTGACGAGGGGCAGCGTCGCCTGCGCGCCGCGTCGGTGTTCGTGGTGGGCGCGGGGGGACTGGGCGCGCCGGTCCTGATGTACCTCGCCGCGGCGGGTGTCGGGCGGATCACCGTGATCGACGACGACGAGGTGGACCTCGGCAACCTGCAACGGCAGGTGATCCACTCCGTACCGGCCATAGGCCGCCCCAAGGTCGAGTCGGCCCGGGATCGACTGGCCGAGTTGGCCCCCGGGGTCAGGGTCGAGGCGGTCCACGCCCGGCTCGACGCGGTGAACATCGACGCCCTCCTCGAGGGCCACGATCTGGTGCTGGACGGAAGCGACAACTTCGCCACCCGGTACCTCGTCTCCGACGCCTGCGAGATCGCCGGGATCCCGGTCGTCTGGGGGACCATCGACCGCTTCCGGGCCCAGCTCGCCGTCTTCTGGTCGCGTCCGCCCGCGCCCGTCGACCCCGTCACGCTCCGGGACCTCTACCCGGCCCCGCCGCCGCCCGGTTCGGTGCCGAGCTGCGCCGAGGCCGGCGTGGTGGGCGCACTGTGCGGCACGGTCGGTTCGATGATGGTGATGGAGGCGGTCAAGCTGATCACCGGGGCCGGCAGGCCACTGCTCGGTCGGCTCGTGTTGATGGACCTCCTCGAGACCACCCACCGGACCGTGACCATCCGGCCGGACCCGTCCCGTGCCCCGGTGACGTCCCTGCCGGAGGGCGCCGACGAGACCTGCGCCGTCCGACCGGCCGACGTGGACGACGTCCCCACCGTCTCTGCTGTGGACCTCGCCGCCGAGATGGCGGAGGCGGGGCCGTCCGGTTCCGTCGCGCCCGTCCTGGTCGACGTCCGCGGTGCCGGGGAGCGGGCCGTCGCGATGATCGACCCCTCGGTCTGGGTTCCGCTGGACTCGGTCGCCGAGGCGGCGACCGACCCGACCGGGGTCCTCGGGCGCGCCGCGGCCCGCGGGCCGATCGTCGTGTACTGCAAGTCGGGGGTGCGCTCGGCCCGCGCGGCGGCCACGCTGACCGGGGCGGGTTTCGCCGGCGTGCGGTCGCTGGAGGGCGGTATCGAGGCCTGGACCCGCGACGTCGACCCGTCCCTGCCCGGGTACTGACCCGTGGGGTGGGTACGGTGAACGACGTGAACGACGTGACCGTCCCCGACCACGTCCGCGGCGCCTTCGGCGTGGTGGAGGGCGCGGCCGTACCCGTGGTCGCCGGTTCCGGGACGGGTTGGCTCGTCGCCTCGCCGGGGACCCCCGTGGTCTTCCGTCCGGTCGCGGACACGGCCCTGGCCAACTGGTCCGCCCGCGTGCGGGAGGAACTCGACGTCACCGGTCTACGCGTGGCCCTGCCGGTGCGGTCGACCGACGGGAGACACGTGGTCAGCGGGTGGCGGGCCGATCGGGCGGTGTCCGGACGCCCCGAGGCCCGCGCCGACGAGACCATCGCCTGGTCGGCGAGGATCAACGCCGCTCTGGCCGGTGTCGACCGGCCCCGTCTGACCCGTCGCCCGGCCGCCCGCCCGTGGACGGAGACCGATCTGTTCGCGATCGCCGAGACCGCGGCCTGGGACGGCGACCCCGAAGTCGACCTCGGACCCGGCATGGAGGACAGCGGGACCCCCTTCGCCACGCACCGCGCGGCCGCGCTTCTCGGGGCCACAGGGCTCATCCGGCTCCGCCGACCGGTCGCCCCGGTGGCGGGTAGCGGGGTGGTGCACGGCGATCTCGCGCGGGGCCTGCTGTTCGACGCGTCGGACGAACCCGCGATGACGGACGTCGTCCCCTACGCCCGAACCGCCTCGTGGTCGGCGGCGGTCGTCGCGATCGACCACCTCTCGTGGGGGACCGTCGACAGCGGGGTTCTCGCGCGGTGGCGCCACCTCGACGACTGGCGGCAGATGGTGCTGCGCGCGGCGGTGTTCCGGCTTGCGGTGCACGCGCTGCACCCCGGATCCCGACCGGCGGCGATGGACGGACTGCAGGCCATGGCCCGGACAGTCGAGGAGTTCATCGGCGACCCGGACGCATGAACGGCCGCTCCTCGCGAGCGGGCTCCGCGTCGGGCGCGCTGGCGTTCCCCGTGGTGGCCCTGCTCGGCGTCGTCCTCGTCTCGCTCAACCTCCGTACCGCGGTCACCTCCCTGAGTCCGCTGCTGGGGGTCATCGACGCCGAGATCGGCCTCGGCGCAGGGGGCATGGGACTGCTCGGGATGGTGCCCACGGCGATGTTCGCCCTCTGGGGCGTCCTCACCCCGATTGTGCTGCGTCGGATGGGACTCGAACTGCTGACCGTGCTGGCGATGACGGCGGCCGCGGCCGGGCAGGTCGTCCGTGCCCTCGCCCACGACCCGTGGGTGATGGGGGTGGGATCCCTGGTCGCACTGGCCGGGATGGGCATCGGCAACGTGGTGGCCCCGCCACTGGTCAAGAAGTACTTCCCCCGGCACGTCGCGGCCGTGAGCATGGCGTACATCACCGGACTCCAACTGGGTACGGTCGTGCCGGCGCTGGTGGCGGTCCCCGTGGAGGAGGCCGCCGGGTGGCGGGTCTCCATAGGGTGGTGGGCGGTTCTCGCGATCGTCGCGGCGGTGCCCTGGGTCGTCGAGATCCTGCGGGGCGGATCGGACACCGCCGGGCCCCCCGCCGTCGGGGCCGTCGGCGGGACCGGCCCGGCACAGCGGGTCCGGCCGTGGCGCTCGCCCGTCGGGATCGCCCTGGCGTTGTTCTTCGGGACCAACTCCCTGTGCACCTACGCCTTCTTCACGTGGCTCCCGGCCGTGGCGGAGTCGATCGGGATGACCCGGGCCGAGGGGGGCCTCGCGCTGGCGGTGTACTCGGCCATCGGTCTCATCGCCGCTCTGGTCGTCCCCTGGGCGGCGGGCCGGTTCGAGGACCCGTACCCCGTCGTCGTCGTCTCGGTGGTCTCTTACCTGGCCGGCTTCGCGGGCCTGCTCTGGGCGCCCGGTGCCGCGCCGTGGGTGTGGATCTGCCTGCTGGGTGTCGGACCCAGTACGTTCCCCCTCTGCCTGACGCTCATCAACCTCCGCACGCGGACCCAGGCCGGATCCGCCGCCCTCTCCGGGTTCTCGCAGGGCGTCGGCTACACGGCGGCGAGCCTCGGCCCCCTCGTCTTCGGTTTCCTCCTGTCCGGTCCGGGTCTCGGCGGGGGTCTCGCCTTCCTGACGGGGGTGCTCGCGGTGATGTGCGTGGTCGGCCGGATCGCGTGTCGTCCCCGGATGCTCGAGGACACCCTGCGCTGACGCCGCCGACCCGCCCCACCGGATCACCGGCCGCGGCACTGTCGTAGTGGTGTGGTCTCATCTAGCCGTGACAGAGTCCGCAGCACCGACCGCCGGAGCGCCGCACTCCTCCCACACCGTGGAGGCCGCGCCGCTCCGGCGATGGCCGCCCGAGCTCGGTGACCTGATCGGACGGGACTGGGGTCCCCGCCCGGCCGGTCGTCAGGACCGCTGGGTCGTGCGTGGCGGGCCCGGGAGTGGGAAGACCTCGCTCGTCGTGGACGTGGTCCGCGCCGCGGTGACGGGCGGGGTGGGGATGGACGGCGTCCTGGTCCTCGCCGGATCCGCGACCGCCGGGTCCGCACTACTCGGGGAGGTCACCCGTGGGCTCCCACCGGAGTCCGTCGTCAGCACGGATTCACCGGTCCGCACCGTCCATTCCCTGGCCCACGCCGTGGTCCGGCTGGCGGCCGCCCGTGTCGACGCCCCGCCTCCGCGGCTCCGGACGGGAGCGGAGCACGACGCCCTGATACGGGAGACCCTGCTGGGCGAGGTCGCCGACGGCGCGCCGCACTGGCCCGAGCAGCTCCGGCCCGCGCTGGCCGCCGTCGGTTTCGCCCGCGAGCTCCGGGACCTCCTGCTGCGATCACTGGAGCGGGGGATCGGCCCCCGTGAGCTCGCGCGGCTGGGCCGGTCGGCGGGCAGGCCCGCGTGGGTCGCCGCGGCCGGGTTCTTCCGCCGCCACGAGGAGCAGATGGCCCTGCGCTCGGGACTGCGGGGTGGGGAGTCGGACGTCCCCGAGGCTCTCAACGCCGCTGAGCTCGTGGGTGCGGCGCTGGACGCGTTGACCGCGGATCCACGGCTCAGGGAGTTGTTCCGCTCCCGCCGACTGGTGGTGGTCGACGACGCGCACCACCTCGACCCGCTCGCGGCCGAATTCGTGGCCGCGGTCGGTGGAGGGGCGGAGGTCCTGCTGGTCGTCGAGGACGGGGACCAGTCCGTGTTCCGTTTCCGCGGCGCGGACGGTGGTCTCGCCCGCGCGGTCGTGGACCAGGGCGGCCGGGCGGTGGACCTGCGGGTGGGGCACCGGATGGACCCCGCGGTCGCGGCGGTGGCGGCACGGATCGGCTCCCGCCTGCCCGGGGCGGCCCGTCACCGGCCACGTGAGGTCGCGGGCGGCCCGGGGGCCGACGGGCCCGGCGGGGAGGGCTCGGTGACGGTCACCGTCGCCCGCTCGGCCGCCGCGGAGGCCGCCGTGGTCGCGGATTTCCTGCGCAGACGCCACGTGCTGGATGGTGTCGACTACGGGGAGATGGCGGTCGTCAGCAGATCACTGCCCGCGGTGGTGGACACCCTGCTGCCCGCCCTCGACGCGGCCGGGGTCCCGGTGGTCGACGCGGGCGCCGAGCTGCCCCCGGCACACGACCCCGTGGTGGCGGCGCTCCTCCTGCTGGTGAGGTCGGCGCTGCAGGGGGCGGACGGGACGGATGCCGAGCGCATCCTCGCCCTGCTGTCCGGACCGATCGGACGGGCCGACGCCGTCGCGATGCGCCGGCTGCGGCGGGGGATCCGCCGCTCCGGGATCGGCGGATCCGAGCCGAGCGCCGAGACGCTCCGCTCCCTCGTGCTGGCGGAGGTGGACCCGGCGCCGTCCGGTCTCACGGCGGTCGAGCTCGCGCCCGTCACCCGGATCCGGTACGCCCGGACCGCGGTGGTCGAGTCGCTACGAGAAGGAGCGGCGGTCGAGGAGGTGCTCTGGGCGGCGTGGTCGGCCTCGAGGATGGAGCGACGGCTCGTCCGGCAGGCCGTGGCCGCGGACCCGTGGTCCCGCTCGGCGGACCGGTCCCTGGACGCGGTGGTGTCCCTGTTCGATCACGCGGCGGACTACGTGGACCGCGTCCCCGGGGGGTCCGTCGCCCTCTTCTGCGAGGTGGTGTCGAGGGAGGACCTCCCCGCCCCCCGACGCACGGACACCCGCGCCCGGGGCGGGGCCGTGAGCGTACTGTCCGCCCACGCCGCGGTGGGTCGGCAGTGGCGCTCGGTGGTCGTGTGCGGGGTCCAGGACGGACGCTGGCCGGCCCTCCGCCGTCGGTCGGGTCTGCTCGGGGTCGACGAGCTCGTGGACCTGACGGAGGTGGCCGGCGACGGTCCACTGCCGTCGGAGTCCGAGCGGACCGTGTCCTCCGCCGCGGCCCGCGCGGCCGAGGAACGGCGGTTGTTCTACGTGGCCTGCTCCCGGGCGCGGAGCCACCTGCTCGTGACCGCCGTCGAATCCCCGGAGGAGGGTGACGTCGCCGCGTCGCGGTTCGTCGACGAGATCTCGGACCTCGCCACGACGAGCGGCGACGCGAGCGGTGCGGACGGGCTGCGTCCCGGCGCCGAAGCGGTGGCCGCCACCCGCCACACCCCGACGGTGTTCACCCTGCAGCACCTGGCCGTCGATCTCCGGGCCGCACTGCTCGATCCGTCCACGGCCCCGGCGGACGCCACCCATGCCGCGGGTCTCCTGGCAGGGCTCCGCGACGCGGGGGTCGCCGAGGCGGACCCCGGGACCTGGTACGGCTCGGGCGGGCCGTCCACCGCCGCGCCGCCATTCCCCGTGGAGCCGGGGGAGCCGGTGGTCGTGCTGTCTCCGTCGGGGTTCGGTGCGCTCGAGGAGTGTCCGCTCCGGTGGTTCCTGCAGAGTGTCCGTGGAGACTCCGCCGATCCGGGGTCGGAGGCGGCCCTCATCCGTGGTTCGGCGGTCCACGCGCTCACCCAGGCGGTGGAGGGGGGGATCGGCGAGGACGCCCTCCGGGCGGCGGTACACCGCCGGGCCGAGGCGCTCACGCGTGCCCGCGGCTGGTTCGCCGAGCGGGGTGCGGAATCGATGGTGGGTATGGCCGAGACGTTCCGGCGGTGGCGAACCGAGACCCGGGACGAGTACACGACCGCGGGGGTGGAGGAGGCGTTCGCCTTCGATGTCAGGGGTGGGGTGCGGATCCGGGGGCGGATCGACCGGCTCGAGGCCACCCGCGCCGGCGAGGTGGTCCCCGTGGACATCAAGACCTCACCCGGCGCCGTGTCCAAGGCTGTGGCCGCGACGCATCCCCAGCTCGCCCTGTACCAGCTGGCGGTGTCGGAGGGCGCTGTCGAGTCCGCCGCGGGTCGTGCGTCGGGGGGAGGGCTCCTGGTGTACCTCGGGGGCCGGGAGGGCCGCATGCCCACGGAGCGGGTCCAGGATCCACTCGGCAGCGAGGGTGCGGAGGCCCTGACCGAGCGCGTGGTCGCGGCCGGTCGAGCGACGGTGGGGCCGGACTACACGGCCCGCGTGGGACGGTGGTGCGACCACTGCGGCGTCCGTTCCAGCTGCCCCGCCCAACCCGAGGGTCGGCAGGTGAGCGGGTGACCTCGTCGACAGGATCCCACGACATCGCTGACGCCCTCGGCGTCCACCGTCCGACCCCGGAGCAGGCCGCGGTCATCGCCGGTCCCACCGAGCCGACACTCGTCCTGGCCGGCGCCGGCGCGGGCAAGACCGAGACCATGGCCGCCCGCGTGGTGTGGCTGGTGGCCAACGGTCATGCGCGGCCGTCGGAGATCCTGGGGCTCACCTTCACGCGCAAGGCAGCCCAGCAGCTGTCCAGGAGGATCCGGCGACGGCTCGAGGCGCTGGCCGCGAGCCCGCTGTGCACCGGCCCCGGGGCGGATCCCCGGATCGCGGAGTCGATACGCACGGAGGACCCGCAGATCTCGACCTATCACGCGTTCGCGGGCACCCTCCTCGGGTCCTACGGCCTGCTCGTCCCGGTCGAACCGGACTCCCGCCTGCTCACGCCGACGGCGGCGTTCCAGCTCGCGTACGACGTCGTCTCGCGGTGGGAGTCCCCGCTCGCCACGGGGTCGTCCGCCGCGCAGGTGACCCGCGACGTCCTGACACTGGCAGGGCAACTGTCCGAGCACCTCGTGAGCACCGACGACCTGCGGTCCCACCCGGACCTCCTCACCACCCTCGTCGCCACCCTGCCCGGCGGGCCCGGCCAGCGCGCGGCCCCGACCAGGTGGCTCGACGAGGTCGCCACCGTCCAGGGCCACCGCGACGAGCTGGCCGACCTGGTCGACGCGGTCTCCGCGCGGATGCGCGAGGAGTCCGCGCTGGACCACGCCTCACAGATGGCGCTCGCCGCGACGGTGGCCCGCGACCATCCCCAGGTCGGTGAGGCCGAACGTCGGGCGTTCCGGGTCGTGCTGTTGGACGAGTACCAGGACACGGGACACTCCCAGCGGGTCCTGCTGACCTCGTTGTTCGGCGGCGGCGCGGGCCCGGTCCCCGCGGTCACGGCCGTGGGGGACCCGATGCAGTCCATCTACGGGTGGCGCGGGGCCTCGGCCTCCAACCTCGACCGCTTCCGCGACGACTTCCCCCGACCCGGAGGGCAGCAGTCCCACCTCCGCGAGCTCACCACCTCGTGGCGCAACCCCCCCGAGGTGCTCTCCCTGGCCAACCGGATCACCCTGCCGCTGCGGGACCGGCCGGGCTCCGTGCCGGTCCCACAGCTGCGCGCGCGCCCCGGGGCCCAGCCCGCGGATCTGAGGGTGGCGGTGTTGGACACGGCGGAAGCCGAGCGGGAGTGGCTGGCCGATTCGCTGGCGTCCCGGTACCGCTCGGCGGTGGCGGCCGGCCGTGTCCCCACCGCCGCCGTGTTGGTGCGCCGCAACGGCGACTCCGGGCTCATCGCCGAGGCGCTGGCGGCCCGCGGGTTGCCGGTGGAGATCGTCGGGGTGGGCGGGCTCCTGGACGTCCCCGAGGTGGCGGACGTGGTCTCCCTGCTCACGGTGGTCGCCCGTCCCGGTGCCGGTGCACCACTGGTGCGTCTGCTCAGCGGCCCCCGGTTCGCCCTCGGGGCCGCCGACCTGGCCGCGTTGGCCAGACGGGCATCCGTGCTCTCGCTCCGGCGTCCGGGCGGGGCCGGGGGAGCGCTGTCCGCCCTCGGGGAGCTCGAGGACGTCCTGGACGCCATCGCCCGGGGGGAGGAGACCGACGCGGCGGGACTCGCGGACGCGCTCGCCGATCCGGGCCACGAGGGCGACTACAGCCCGGCCGGCCTCGCCCGGATCACCGAGCTCTCCCGCATCATCACCGGGCTCAGGGCCCGGTCGTCCGCGCCCCCGGCCAGGCTCGTGGCCGCCGCGGAGCAGGCGTTGGGTCTGGATGCCGAGGTACGCCTGCGGGAGCGGGCAGGTGGAGGAGAGGCCCGCGAGCAACTCGACGAACTGCAGGAGGTGGCCGCGGGGTTCCGGGCCGACCGGGGTCCGGGGCTGGACGCTTTCCTGGCACATCTCGACCTGGCGCGCACCGTGGACGGCGGGCTCGCCCGGGGTGAGGTCGCGGCCACCCCGGGTCGGGTGCAGATCCTCACCGTGCACTCGGCCAAAGGATTGGAGTGGGAGATCGTCGCCGTGCCCCACCTGTCGGTCGGGATCTTCCCGTCCGACCGGGCGCCCCAGACCTCGATCCGGGCGGCCACCCACCTGCCCGAGGAACTGCGCGGTGACCGGGAGGACGGGGACAACCCCGGCGGGGTGCCGGTGCCCCGGCTCGACGGGGTCGCGGACCGCAAACTCCTGGAGGCCGCGCTCAGGGCACACATCGACCGCGTCAGGAAGCGTTCGCTCGACGAGGACCGACGCCTGTTCTACGTGGCCGTCACCCGAGCGGAACGCTCTCTGCTGCTCTCGGCCTCGCACTGGCACGGGAGCGGTTCCACGCCCCGGGGCCCGTCGGAGTTCCTCGACGAGGTACTCGACTCGTGCCGGGGACCCGAGCCGCTGGGGGAGACAGACCACCTCGTCGTCACTCCGTCGGCCACCAATCCGGCCACCGAGGCGGTGGTGGAGGCCACCTGGCCTCGTGCGGCGCAGGCCGACCGCACGTCCGCGGCCCGCGCGGTGGCGCTGGCCGCGCCCGTGGACCCCGAGACCGACCCGGTGCCCGATCACGGGCCCGCCCGGGGTTGGCACCTCATGGCGGCGCCGCTCCTCGCGGATGCGCGCAGGGCTGCCCGGCAGCGCGACGCCGTGGTCCTGCCGCGGCGGCTGACCGCGGGTGAGGTGGTGGCCATGGCGACCGATCCTGACGCGTTCACCGATCGCCTCCGCCGACCGGTGCCGTTCCGGCCCGACCGCTTCGCCCGTCGCGGAACGCGGTTCCACCTGTGGCTGGAACACCGCTTCGGGGCCACCCACCTGCTTGACATCGACGATCTCCCCGGTGCCGGGGACCGGGGCGCGGTCGACGGTGTGTCGGAGTCGGACCTCGCGGCGTTGCAGGAGGCCTTCGAGTCGTCGCGATGGGCTCGACGGACGCCCGAGGCGGTGGAGGTGCCGTTCGAGGTCGGACTCGGGGAGCATCTGCTGCGTGGCCGCATGGACGCGGTCTTCGCGGACGGGGACGACTGGATCGTCGTCGACTGGAAGACCGGGCGGGTCCCGGGTCCCGGGGAGATGCCCGCGGTCTCGCTCCAGTTGGCGGTCTACCGCTACGCGTGGGCCAGAGTCGCCTCCGCCAGGCTCGGACGACCGGTCGAGCTCGACAGGGTCCGGGCCGCCTTCCACTACGTCCGCGCCGGGAGGACCGTCGAACCGGCCGATCTCCCCGACGCGGAGGAGCTGCTCCGGCTCCTCTCCACCGGTCCCGGGAGAGGCCGGTTGTTGTCCGACGGTGACCGATAGGCCACGATGGTCCCGGTGACCCCGATGATCGACGGCGGTCCCGTCCCGGAACGGAGCTGCCGATGGTGAGGAAGCGCGCACTCACGTCCCGTACCCGTGGTAGCGACCCCCTGGACGAGAGCCCCGACCACATCCTCGTGGGCGTGGTGAGCATCCCGGCGAACGCCGAGAGCCCGTGGCGGCTGATCGGCAAGCGCGTGCTGATGGCCGTGCTCACGCTGGCTCTGGCGGCCCTCGTGGTGTACCTCGATCAGGAAGGGTATGAAGGCGGCGGTGGTGTCGACGGCAGGATCACGGTCGTCGACGCCTTCTACTACGCCACTGTCTCCCTCTCGACCACGGGTTACGGAGACATCTCACCGATCACCCAGCAGGCGCGCCTGCTGAACGCCATTCTGATCACGCCGCTGCGCGTGCTCTTCCTGATCCTGCTCGTCGGTACCACCCTGTCGGTGCTCACCGAGCAGTCCCGTCAGGCCCTCAGGATCCAGCGCTGGAGGAACCTCGTGCGTAACCACACCGTCGTCGTCGGCTACGGCACCAAGGGCAGGTCGGCCGTTGCGGCGATGCTCGCCGACGAGATCGCGCCCGACGACATCGTCGTGGTCGACACCGACCCCCAGGCGCTGAGGTCCGCGGCCGCCCGCGGTCTGGTCACCGTCCAGGGGTCGGCCACCCGCTCGGACGTCCTCAAGCTCGCGGGTGTCACCCGGGCCGCGGCCGTGGTGGTGGCGACCAACTCCGACGACACCGCGGTGCTGGTCACGCTGACCGCGCGGGAGCTGGCGCCGAACGCCAAGATCGTCGCCACGGTTCGAGAGTCGGACAACAAGCATCTGCTGAAGCAGTCGGGCGCGGACTCCGTGGTGGTCTCCGCCGAGACGGCGGGGCGCCTGCTCGGCCTGGCGACCATCACCCCGACCGTCGTGGGGATGATGGAGGACCTGCTGACCCCCGACGAGGGGTTCTCCATCGCCGAACGGCGCGTGGAGGAGACCGAGGTCGGCGGCTCGCCGCGCCATCTGGCCGAACTCGTCCTAGGGGTGGTCCGCAAGGGTCAGTTGATCAAGGTCAACGAACCCGAGGCCGACGCGCTGGAGACCGGCGACCGCCTGCTCTACATCAGGATGGTCTCCGGCTGAGACCGGGGCCGGCGACGCGGGCGGTCCGGGTGGCCACGGCGTCCACCGGGCAGGCACGCTGACCGCCCCTCACGATCTGCGAGAAGGAACCCCGACCATGCCGCTGGACTTCAGCCTCGACTCCGACCCCGTGCTGTCCGTCGCCGCGCCCGACCGGGCCGCGCCGCTCAGGCAGGACGCCGATGGTCTGTCGCGGGGATGGGCCACCGCGCGGGTGCTGCGGGTCGACCGCCGCAACCGGTTCGCCACGGACCCCGCGGCCGGGGGCCGTCGACGCATCCGGTTGGAACCCGCGTCGGATCACGCCGAGGAGTTGCCGGAGACCGCGGTCTTCCTCGGGCGGACGGACGAGGGACGCCACATCTGGGCCGTGCCCGTGGAGGAACTGCCCGATGACCCGGCGGTGGCGTCACTGCGGGCGAGCGGAGCGGACCTGGTCGAGGGCGACGGTTCACTGGCCTCGCAGGCCCTCGCGCTGCTCGGCTGGCACCGGGACACCGTGCGGGGCCGGGAACCGCAGCACCATCCGCGCCGCGTGGACGCGGGCTGGGCCATCGAGGACCCGTTCCACGGAGGACCCGAATACCCCCGCACGGACCCGGCTGTGATCTGCCTGGTCCACGACGGTGGGCGCCGGGTACTCCTGGCCCGTCAACCGGTCTGGCCGGCCGGGATGTACTCCCACGTCGCCGGGTTCGTGGAGGCGGGGGAGTCCCTGGAGGGCTGCGTCCGGCGCGAGGTGAAGGAGGAGGTCGGCGTGGAGGTCGACCGGGTCCGCTACCTCGGCAGCCAGCCCTGGCCGTTCCCCCGCTCGCTGATGGTGGGATTCCACGCGGTCGGCGACCCGGACGCGCCGATCGTCCTCGAGGACGAGGAGATCAGTGAGGCCGCCTGGTTCGACGTCGACGAGGTCCGCGCCGCGCTCGACGGCCGGGGCGAACTCATGGTGGCCCCACCGGTATCGATCGCGCACGTCATGCTCCGGTCATGGGTGACCGCGGTAGACGGCTAGGCGTCCGCGAGCTCCGCGAGCTTGGCCCGCACCTGGGAGGCCGGGGGGTTGGTGGCGGTGGTGCCGTCCGAGTACAGCGCGGTCGGGACGACACGGTTACCGCCGTTGACGCTCTCGACGAACGCCGCGGCCTCGGCGTCCGCATCCACGTCGATCTCCGTGTAACCGATCTCCTTCTCGTCCAGCAACTTCTTGAGCCGGGTACAGAAGGGGCACCACGTGGTGGTGTAGAGGGTCAGGGCCTCGGCGTCGTTCGTGAGTTCGCTCATGACGGGGTCCAACGCGCGGAGACGCAGGAATCATCCCGGGGGAGGCCCACGGCGATGTGTCGGGGCCGGATGCCACCATGGTGGCGTGGATGACGTGCGGCGTGACCGGGACTCGGCCCTCGACGGACTGGACCCCCAGCAGCGGCGGGCCGTCCTGGCGCCCCGCGGCCCCGTCTGCATCCTCGCAGGCGCGGGGACGGGCAAGACGCGCACCATCACCCGGCGCATCGCCCACCTGGTGACCACCGGACACGTCCGGGGGGACCAGGTCCTGGCCGTCACGTTCACCGCCCGCGCGGCAGGGGAACTGCGCATGCGGCTCGCCGGACTGGGCGTGGCGGACGCGGGGACGGGACCGGTCCAGGCGCGGACCTTCCACTCGGCGGCCCTGCGCAACCTCTCCTACTTCTGGCCGCGGGTCTACGGCGAGGAACCCTGGCAGCTGCTCGACGGACAGTTCCGGGCGGTGGCGCAGGCGGTCCGCCGGGTGGGGCTGGATCCCTCGACGGAGACGATCCGGGACGTCCTCACCGAGATCGGCTGGGCCAAGTCCAGTCTGCTCACGCCCGACACGTACGCCGAGCGGGCGGTCGCGCTCAGTCGTGACCTCCCGGCCCCCGCCCCGGAGGTGGCGCGGGCGTTCCGGGCGTACGAGGACCTCAAGGTGTCGGGTCCGGTCCGCATGCTCGACTTCGACGATCTGCTGGGGCACATGGCGGAGCTGGTCGAGGAGGTCCCGGCGATCGCGGAGGAGTTCCGGGACCGCTACCGGTGTTTCGTGGTGGACGAGTTCCAGGACGTCACCCCCGCCCAGCAGCGTCTGCTGTCGGCCTGGCTCGGTCGGCGCGACGACCTCACCGTGGTGGGCGACGTCAACCAGACCATCTACTCCTTCGCCGGGGCCGACCCGAATTATCTGCTCGGATTCTCCGAGCGCTACCCGGAGGCGACCGTCGTCCGCCTGGAGTCGGACTACCGGTCCACCCCGCAGGTTGTCGACCTGGCCAATGCGGTGATCGGGGCCGGCGCTGGGCGGTTCCGATCAGCCGGTCTCACCCTCCGCGGAATGCGTCCGGCAGGGCCCGACCCCGTCCTCACCGAGTATCCGGACGAGGATGCGGAGGCGGAGGCGGTCGCGGGGGCGATCGCCGATCTGGTCCACGGTGGGCTCGACCCCTCGGAGGTCGCGGTCCTCTACCGCGTCAACGCGCAGTCGGAACGCATCGAGGCCGCGCTCGACGAGGTGGGGATCGGCTATCGGCTCAAGGGTGGGGAGGGCTTCTTCGAACGGACGGTGATCAGGCGCGCGATGTCGGCGATCGACAGGCTGGTCGACGGCACCGACGAGGCGGTCACGGAGGAACACTCCGCGCTCACCGACCCCACCGACGTCGCACGGGTGATCCGGGCGTCTCTGGAACCGTTGGGTCTCACGACCGCCGAGCCGTCGGGCGCCCAGGCCAGGGAGAAGTGGGAGTCGCTGACCGCGCTGATGGGCCTGGTGGAGGAGATCGCCACCACCGAGGATCGCCCCGGACTACTCCCGGTGGTCGCCGGTCTGAGAGCCCGCGCCGCCGCGAGGCACGCCCCTGACCAGCGCGGGGTCACCCTGGCGTCGTTCCACGCCGCCAAGGGGCTCGAATGGGATGCGGTGTTCCTCCTCGGGGTGCACGAGGGCAGTCTGCCCATCAGCCACGCGATCAAGGCCGGTCCGGACGCCATCGAGGAGGAGCGGCGACTGCTGTACGTGGGGGTCACCCGCGCACGGGAGCACCTGTCCGTCTCGTGGAGTCGCAGCCGCCGGGCCGGGGGGCGCGCCACACGCCGTCCCAGCCGCTTCCTCGACCCGGTCCGCCCGGCACCGACTCCCGTGGGAAGCCGCCAGACGACCGACTCCCCGGACAAGGGGCGTTGTCGCGGATGCGGGGAGCGGCTGACCGGGCCGATGCACCGGGCGTTGGGATCGTGCCCCGACTGCTCGGTGGAGGTCGACACCGGGTTGTTCGAGCGGCTGCGCGACTGGCGCAGGGAGACGTCGGAACGCATCGGCAAGCCCGCCTACACGGTGTTCACCAACGACACACTCGTGCAGATCGCCCGCGAGCGTCCCGCGGACACCCGATCGCTCGGGCGCATCGGCGGGATAGGGGCGCACAAGCTCGGCGAGTACGGGGACGAAGTCCTCCGCCTGGTCAGGGAGGGCTGACCCCGGCCGGTCCGGAGTGGGTCACTCCTCGTCGGGGAAGATCTCCGGCATCCAGCGGTGGACGATCTGCCGGTACGGGGCGGTCGCCTCGAGTTGGCACAGCATGCCCACGGAGGCCGAGAGCACCCGGTGGATGAGGACGTACTCGCGGGGGAGAGTGAAGGACCGCGAGGTCCGGAACTCACGGCCGGAGACGTCTCCGTACACCGCCATGATCCCCTGCATCCACTTGCGGTCGAAGTGGAACTCGGGCTTGCGCATCGGCTCGATGAAGGGCCCGAGGAAGGCCATCGCGTCCGCGGGGTCCAACCCGCCCCGGCCCACGTACCCCGAGCGCGTCATGAGTGCGAGCAGTTCCTCGGACTCCCCGGCCAGCGCGAGCCGCATCATCGAGGTGAGGACCGAGGGCATGCCGTCCGGCAGCGGGAGTGATGCGCCGAAGTCCAGCACCACCATCCGACCGTCGTCCGCGAGGAGGAAGTTGCCGGGGTGCGGGTCGCCGTGCATCATCCGGGCACGGGTGGGGGAACAGAACTGGAACTCCGCCAGCAGTCCACCGGCCCGGTCGCGTTCCTCCTGCGTCCCGCTCGCCGCGATCCGGCCGAGCGTGCGACCCTCGGCCCACTCGGTGACCAGGACCTTCGGGGCGGAGGCGAGCACGGCGGGGACGCGGATCAGCGGATCGTCGCGGAACGCGGCGGCGAACACCCGCTGCGTGTCGGCCTCCCCCCGGTAGTCGAGTTCGGCCACGGCGCTGTCGTACAACTCGTCGATGACCCCTTTGACGTCGGTTCCGGGGTTGAGGGGCCGCAGGAGGGGTGAGAGACGTCGGAGCTGACGGAGGTCCGAGCGCAACGCCTCGTCGGCCCCGGGGTACTGGATCTTCACGGCCACCTCCCGACCGTCCGACCAGACCGCGCGATGCACCTGGCCGATCGAGGCGGCGGCGGCCGCGGAGGTGTTGAACTCGGCGAACCGCTCCCGCCACCGCAGGCCGAGCTGGGTGTCGAGGACCTGCTCGACCTCGGCGGGGGGCAGGGGTGGCGCCTCGGCCTGGAGCTTGGTGAGCGCCTCGCGGAACGGGCCCGCGTACTTGTCGGGCATCCCGGCCTCGAACACGCTGAGAGCCTGGCCCACCTTCATCGCCCCGCCCTTGAGCTCTCCGAGCACGGCGAAGACCTGTTCGGCCGCCTGGTCGGCGAGCTCCTCGGTCAGTACGCCCTCGCCCCTGCCCAGAGCTCGACGGCCCAGCGATCCGGCGGCTCGTCCGGCGATTCCCAGGGGCAGGCCTGCGAGGCGCGCTGCTCGGCGGGATGAGGTGCGGGGGAGATCGGCCACGCCTCCAATCATGACAGAGGATGCCGATATGTCGCCGCGCCGCAGGTACAGCGATCGGAGGCCGGCCACTCGAGCCTCTTCCACAGCCCTTCGGCGGGGTTGATCTCGACGGACGCCCCGATGGTCTGGAGGGGGCGGTCGGCCTCACGGCTGGCGGAGACCTCGGCGAGGACCAGGGCCGCCGCCGCCGTGAGCGCGGGCACACCGGCGGAGGGGGATCGACCGACGAGCTGGGCGGCGACGAACGGCCACCGCGGGTCACGCCCGGCGCGGAACAGGTCCACGCACCGTAGACACGGACTCGCCCCGGGGATCACGGTGGGTCCCACCACCACCCGGCCGTCCCGTGCGTACACGTGCAGATGCACCTGGCCGGCGCGGGTGAGGGCGGAGGCCACCACGGGATCCACCGCGATCGAACCGGTCAGGATCACCAGGTCCGGTGTCGGTCCGCGCCGGTTCCAGGGTGGCCGATCGCGGTCGAAGGCCAGGCCCGGGTCAGGACCGGTCGTCACCCGGCAGCCGTTGACCGACAGTGGCCCGCGCAGTACCTCTGACAGCTGGCCCCTCCCGAGGATGTGGACCTGCCGGACGGTGGTGGGCCGCGGGTTCGGCGCCGGCTCCGGCTCCGGCGTTGCGGCGTCCGGGCCGGTGAGCCGGACGTGGCCGAGCTCGGCCAGGCGGGCCAGGATCCTGGCGACAGCGGGCAGGTCGGCGGCGTCGACCCCTGCCCGGGTGGCGACGTCGTCCAGGTCCGCGCCTGCCTCGAGGTCGAGGAGCAGCGAGGCCAGTCCCCTGGGCCCGCACGAGGTGGGGGCGACCACCACGACCGCGCGGTCCGGAGCCAGGCCCACCTGTACCGACTCGTGGTCTCGCACCACCACGACGGTCCCGGCCCGCAGGACGGCGCGGACGGGGTTCCCGGGGGCGGGGGCACTGTCCGGGGGAGCGTGGGGCGGGAGGACGACGGAGTCGGTCGCTGGTGACACGGGCACATCGTGGCACGCGCACGGTCGCCGTGGGGGAGCTCGTCCGGGGTTGTCCACAGGCCCGGCGCGCCAGGTGCCGCCTGTGGAGAACGGCGTGATCCGACGTCGTCTACCGTGGTCGGCGTGTCGCCCCCGCCCCGCCCGGAACCCGATGTCGACCCGGACCTCCGACCTGACGACGGGCTGCCCACCAGCCCTGATGACCCCCGGATCGAGGTGCGGCGGTCGCGCCGACGGAAGCGGACGGTCTCGGCGCGCGTGGAGGGCCGCACCGTGGTGGTGCTCATGCCGGCGGGGCTGCCCCGGGCCGAGGAGCGTCGACTCGTCGTGGACATGCTGGCGCGCCTGCGTCGTTCGGGAAGGCGGTCGGGCAGCCGCGCGTCCGACGAGGATCTGATGCGACGCGCGACCACCCTGTCGGCCAGGTGGATGGACGGGCGCGCGCGTCCGGCGTCGATCCGGTGGGTGCCCGCCATGACCACCCGCTGGGCCTCGTGTTCACCGGGGTCGGGGGAGATCAGGGTCAGCGACGCGCTGCGTGAGGTCCCCTCGTACGTGCTGGACTACGTCGTCGTCCACGAACTCGCCCATCTCGTGGTACCGGGCGGGCACACACCGCAGTTCTGGGAGGAGGTGCGGCGCTATCCCCGCACCGAGCGGGCCATGGGTTTCCTGGAGGCGTACGCGAGGACTCCCGGGCCGGCCGGCGACGGAGCATCCGGTGGCGGGGAGGGAGTGGGGGACCTGGTGCAGGACGACGATTCGCGGGCCGACGGCCCGGAGTCCGCGCACGGACCCGACGGAACCGCCGATCGACGATAGGTCCCCCGACCCTTCGACCCGCCGACCCTCACACCAGCCGGTCAGGCCGTCGGACGGTCCGCCGGGCAGGTGGTCAGGCGTCCCGTGCGGGACCGTCCGTATCGCTGTCGCCTGATCCGTCCCCGGACCCGGACTCGCGCAGGAACTTCTCGATCTCGTCCACCCCGGACTGGTCCCCGGTGGTCTCGTCGAGGAGCCGGTCGATCACCGCGGCGGGGTTCTCGAGGTCCTCGCCCACGGGGAGCAGGTCCGGGTGGCTCCACAGGCCGTCGCGTCGATCCGTGCCGACCGCCTCTCCGACGCGGCGCCACAGCTCCGAGGCCTCGCGCGCCTTCCGCGGACGCAGCTCGAGACCGACGAGACCGGCGAAGGCCTGCTCGGCCGCTCCACCGGTGGCCCGGCGTCGCAGCCACATCTCGCGCAGCTTGTCGGCGCTGGGCAGGCGGTCACCGACCGCGGCGGTGACAACCGCGTCGACCCAGCCCTCGACCAGGGCGAGCAGCGTCTCGAGGCGGCCCAGCGCGGCCTCGTTGACATTCGTCACCTTGGGGCCGATGGCGCCCGCGCCGCCGGACAGCAGTTCCTGGAGTTTGGTGGGGTCCTGGAGGATGGACGGGTCGAGTCCCGAGGCCAGGTCGTCCAGCCCCGAGGTGTCGACCCGGATCCCGCGGGCGTACTCCTCGACGGTGGCCAGCACCCGCGCCCGCAGCCAGGGCGCTCCGGCGAACAACCGGATGTGCGCGGCCTCGCGCGCGGCCAGGAACACCACGACCTCCTGGCGGGGAAGTTCGAGCTCCTCGGCGAACGCATCGATCGCGGTCGGGCACAGGGCGGCCACGCCGTCGTCCCCGAACGGGAGCCCCACCTCGGAGGAGAACAGCACGGCGGGGGCGAGCTTGCCCAGCCCCTGGCCGAGCTGCATGCCGAAGCCCATTCCGCCCATCTGGTCGAGCATCCCCAGGAGCGGGCCGGCGAGCTGGCGCGCCTCCTCGGGCATCGCCCCCTTGGTGGCCGAGTTCATCTGCTCGGCGACCGGGGTGCAGATCTTCTCCCACGTGGGCAGGGACTGCTCGACCCACTGCTGGGGGGTCCACACCTCGGTCCGGTGCACGCCGGAGGGGAACACCGTGGTCTCGTCCAGCCACAGTTCGGCCAGCCGGACGGACTCCTCGGCTGCGGTCCGGGAGGCATCGCTGACGACCGGGGTGCGGCCGAGGGCCTGCAGCGCCACGGTCCGGGCGAGCTGGTAATTCACCGGTCCGGAGGCGCCGGGTCCACTCATCGCCGACCCCATGGAGCCGAGCATCTGCCCGAACTGGGAGAGCATCTGACCGAACTGACCGAACTGGGAGGGGTCGAAACCGCCGGAGCCGCCCGGGTCGCGGCCCCGGTCGTCGTCGCGACCGTCGTCATCGGAAGCGGAGAAACCGAAGGGCTGGTTCATGCCACAACGGTACAGCCCGTCGGGTGCGCAGGTCCGGGCGCGACGTCACGGTTCCGCCCGCGCGGACTACCCTTGCCCCCGTGAGTCGCCGACTGCTGACCCTCCTCGCCGCTCTGGTCCCGGCGGTGCTGCTGCTCGTCCTGGCCACGTCGGCGACCGTGCCGCTCGTGGCCATGGGCCCCGGACCCACCTACGACACCCTCGGTGAGGTCGAGGTCGAGCGTGGGGACGGGGTGGCGACGGTCCCCGTCGTCGAGGTCAGCGGGCGGGAGGCGGACGAGACCTCCGGGACACTGCGGATGACGACGGTCGCGGTCCGCGACAACCTGACCCTGCTCGACGCCATGAGGTTCTGGCTGGATCCGGTACAGATGGTGGTCCCCCGCGATCAGGTCTTCCCCCCGGAACGGTCCAGGGACGAGGTCCGCGAGTCCAACGCCGCGGAGATGGTGGGGTCGGAGAACTCGGCCGAGGCCGCCGCCTACGGATACCTCGGGATCCCGATGCAGCCCCGGGTGGAGGCCGTCGATCCGGAGGGCGCCGCAGCCGACCGCCTCCGGGAGGGCGACGTGTTGACCTCGATCGACGGGGAGCCGGTCTCGGATTCGACAGCGGTGGTCGAGCAGGTCAGCGCCCACCGTCCGGGCGACGAGGTCCGGATCGGGTTCACGAGGGACGGGCGCGAGGAGACGACGACGACGACGTTGCAGCCCGCGGGACCGGACGGCGATCCCGACCAGGGCCGCCTGGGCATCCTCGTCGGCGACACACCGGCCGACGGGACGGACGTCGAGATCAACATCGACCCGAACGTGGGCGGCCCCTCGGCGGGGCTGGTCCTGGCGGTCGCGATCGTGGACAAGTTGTCCCCGGGCGAGTTGACCGGCGGGGCCGAGGTCGCCGGATCGGGCACCATCCGGGTCGACGGGACCGTCGGGCCGATCGGGGGGATCACCCACAAGATCCGGGCCGCCCGGGATGCGGGAGCGACCGAGTTCCTCGTCCCCGCCGGAAACTGTGCGGAGGCCGTGCAGGACCCACCGGGTGGGATCCGCCTGATCGAGGTGGACACCCTCCGGGGCGCGCTGGAGGCGCTGGAGGAGGCCGTTTCCGGGGGAGAGCCACCGACCTGCGGGTGAGGCGACGCTTTTCCGTAAGGTGGGTTCCACGAGCATGTCCGCCCCAGCAGTCCAGGAGCTTCCCCGGTGTCCGTCCGCCCACCCGGTAATCCCGGTCGGCCGATCGCGATCTCACGTCGCGGCCGAGCCGTCGCCATCTCCATCGTCGTCCTCATCGTCCTGATCCAGGTACTACCGAGGATCAACTCCACCTACACCAACTGGCTGTGGTTCGGCTCGGTCGACGCCACCAGTGTGATGAGGACCGAGCTGCTCACGCGGATCGGTCTGTTCGTCGTGGTCGCCCTCCTGGTGGGACTCGCGATCGCCGCGGGGATCCTGCTCGCCTTCCGATACCGGCCGGTGTTCCTGGCGCAACCGGGGATGCCCGATGCGTTGGCGAGGTACCGGGCGGCTCTCGGTGACTCGCCGGCCAAGACGGTGTTGTGGGTCCCTGTCGCGATCGGGCTCCTCGCCGGTTCGGTGGCGCAGTCGGGCTGGCAGTCGGTCCTGGCGTTCTTCAACTCCACGCCGTTCGGGCAGACGGATGCCCAGTTCGGGCTCGACATCTCCTTCTACGCCTTCGAGCTGCCGCTGTGGCGGTCGATCGTCACCTGGCTCATGGTGGCCGTGGTCCTGGCGTTCCTCGCCAATCTCGTCACGCACTACCTGTTCGGTGGGCTCCGTCCCGGAGCGCGTGAGGGTGCGCTGACCCGCGCCGCCCGGATCCAACTGGTCAGCCTCGCCGGACTGTTCATCCTGCTCAAGGCGGCCGCCTACTGGCTCGACCGCTACGAGCTGCTGTTCCGTGAGAACGCGACGTTCACCGGTGCCGGACACACCGACGTCAACGCGCTGATCCCGGCCAAGATCTTCATGTTCTCCGTGGCCATCGTCTGCGCGATCGCCTTCTTCTCCGCCATCGTGATCAGGGACCTGCGCATCCCCGCGCTCGCCACCGTGCTCCTGCTGTTCTCCGCGCTCGTCGTGGGCTCGGCCTGGCCGCTCGCCGTGGAGCAGTTCTCCGTCAACCCCAACCGCGCCGAGAAGGAGCGGGAGTACATCGCCCGCAACATCGAGGCCACGCGGGCCGCCTACGACATCGGTGACGACCGCGTGACCTACATAGAGAACTGGGGCTCGGCCGACCCCAACCCGCGGGAGGCGGGCTCGGACGTCACGACACTGTCCAATGTCCGCGTGCTCGACCCCAACGTCCTCTCGCCCACGTTCACGCAGCTGCACCAGCTGCGGAACTTCTACGGCTTCCCCGAGACGCTCGGCATCGACAGGTACACGATCGATGGTGAGATGCGGGACTTCCTCGTGGCCGCCCGTGAGCTCAACCCTGAGTCCCTGCAGGCCAACCAGCGGGACTGGATCAACCGGCACACCGTCTACACCCACGGCAACGGGTTCGTCTCCGCGCCCGCCAACCGCGTCAACGAGATCGCGGACGACGCCGGTTCGGATCGCGGCGGACTGCCGAACTTCCAGGTCTCCGACCTCGAGGCGATCGCCAGTGGCCAGGAGATGGTGATCCCGGTGACCCAGCCACGGACCTACTTCGGTCCGCTCATCGCCCAGTCCGACCCCGACTACGCCATCGTCGGCGACAACGGTGAGGGCCCCCGCGAGTACGACACGGACACCGAGCAGTACACCTACACCGGCGAGGGCGGGGTCCCGATCGGCGGTTGGATCAACCGCACGGCCTACGCGCTGAGGTTCGCCGAGCGCAACATCCTGCTGTCCAGCCTGATCGGCGCCGATTCCAAGATCATCTACGACCGCGACCCCCGGGACCGTGTCCAGAAGATCGCACCGTGGCTCACCACCGACACCAACACGTACCCGGCCGTGATCGACGGCCGGATCAAGTGGATCGTCGACGGGTACACCACCCTCAAGACCTATCCGTACGCCGAGCTCAGTTCGCTGGAGGCCATGACGGCGGACTCGACCAACGAGGCCGGTGGCCGGGTGCTGCCGGACGAGGAGGTCTCGTACATCCGCAATTCGGTCAAGGCCACGGTCGACGCCTACGACGGCACGGTGGACCTCTACGCGTTCGACGAGTCGGACCCGGTGCTGCAGACCTGGATGAAGGCCCTGCCCGGCATCGTGCAGCCGCGGGACGCGATCTCGGAAGAGCTCGAGGAGCACCTGCGGTACCCGGAGGACCTGTTCAAGGTCCAGCGTGAGCTGCTGGCCAAGTACCAGGTCGACGACCCGGGCCAGTTCTTCACCAACGACGCCTTCTGGTCGGTGCCCTCGGATCCCACAGTGACCTCGTCGATCCAGAACCCGACCCCGCCCGCGGGCGGGCCTGCCGGTGGGCCGGCGGGTGCGCAGGCCGCCAACCGCGGTCCGGTGGAGGGCCCGAGCCAACCGCCGTACTACGTGGTGGTCTCCGACCCGACCGACCCCGAGTCGGACGAACCGTCGTTCCAGCTGATCTCCGCGTTCCGCGGGTACGAGCGTGAGTTCCTCGCGGCACACATGTCGGCGAGCTCGGACCCGGACACCTACGGCGACATCACGGTCCGGGTCCAGCGACCCACCGAACCGCTGTCCCAGGGCCCGAACCAGGCGCAGGACATCATGATCGCCTCCCCGGCCATCGCCGAGGACCGCCGGTTGTGGGGTGAGACCGCCGAGATCACCGAGGGCAACCTCCTCGCGTTGCCGTTGGCGGACGACTCGGTCCTGTACGTGGAGCCCATCTACACCCAGCGAAAAGACCAGGACACGGCGTTCCCGCGGTTGCTGCGAGTGATGGTCTCCTACGATCGCGCGGTGGGTTACGCGCCCACTCTGTACGAGGCACTCCGGCAGGTGGGGATCGAGGCCGACCCCGACGTCGTGCGGATCGACGAGAGCGGCGAGGCCGAGGCCGAAGCCGAGGCGGAGGACTCGGGGTCCCCGACCGCCGCCAGCATCCCGCGGCCGGCGGCACCCGCCACCGGCGGAGCGGACGAGGCCGAGCGGGCCACCGCCGTGCGGAACATCAATCAAGCCCTGAACGCGGTCCGTTCGGCACAGGGCGGGGACCTGTCCGCGCTGGGACAGGCTCTCGAGGATCTGCAGGAGGCGGTCGATGCCTACCAGGCCCTCGGGAACTGACCTGACCAGGGGATATGCCGCCCCAGTTGTGAGTTAGGTCATGTTCTGTTCGTTTCGCGTCCACCGATTTGCCTTCCGCGGTGACTGGCACGTAGTGTCATAGACGCAAACGACGCGGGGTGGAGCAGCTCGGTAGCTCGCTGGGCTCATAACCCAGAGGTCGCAGGTTCAAATCCTGTCCCCGCTACCACGAAAAGGCCCCCTGACCGGGTGAAGATCCGGTCAGGGGGCCTTTTTCGATCGTGCGACAGGGCGCCGCCAGAAGTGCGGGCATTGCGCGCGACCGGCGTTAGTCACTAACATTCGGTGCATGGGCCGATCCGAGCAGACGCGCGAGCGACTACTTCGTGCCGCCTTGGAACTGATGGGTGACCGCGGGTACGACGGCGTCACCACAGCGGCCGTGGCCAGACGAGCGGGCGTCAGTGAGATGACCCTCTTCCGCCACTTCCCGACCAAGGCGGCGCTACTCGTGGACGACCCCTACGACCCCCTCATCGCGGACGCGATCGCGCGCCGGCCGGCGGACGAGGCCCCGTTGACGGCGGTCGTTCGCGGGATCAGGGACTCGTGGCACTCGGTGCCGGAGCCCGCCGCCGAGGCCGTGCGCGAGCGTCTCCGGATCGTCGCCGAGGCCCCGTCTCTCGCGGGTGCTCTCGCAGCGGGGAGCCGGGCCACGGAAGACGCGATCGTCTCCGCTCTCGCCGGGCGCGCCGTGACCCCGCCCGACGCCCGCATCGCCGCCGCCGCCGTCGTGGCCGCCCTCAACGCGTCGCTCCTCGAGTGGGCGGTCGGCACCGATCCGGATCTCGACAGCGCCCTGGAACACGTGTTCCGTGTCCTGGAGGGCCGCGATGACTGAGCCCGCGATCCGCGCCGAGCGGGTGACCCGCTGCTTCCGCGACGGCGCGGGCATCCACGGCGTCGACCTCACGGTGGAGGAAGGGGAGATCGTGGCGCTCGTGGGGCTGAACGGAGCGGGCAAGACGACCCTGTTGCGTGTCCTGCTCGGGATGCTGCGTGCGGATGCGGGCCGTGTGCTCCTGCGCGGTCGCGTGCTCGCCGGCGCCTCTCCTCCCGCCGAGGAGTGGGCCTGCGTCGGGCAGTTCGTCGACGGAGCTCCCGGATACCCGGAACTGACCGTGCGTCAGAACCTCATGTCGAGCGCGAGGCTACGGGATGCTCGGGATCCCGGCGCGATCGTCGACTCGGCGATGCGCACGTTCGCCCTGGAACCGTACGCCGACCGGCGCCTGCGGGTGTTGTCGCTCGGTAACCGGCAGCGGGTCGGGCTCGCCGCGGCCCTGCAGCACTCGCCGTCCGTCGTGGTGCTCGATGAGCCGGGCAACGCCCTCGACCCCCGGGGTGTCATCCTCCTCCGCGAACACCTCGTCGGGCTCGCGGGCGCGGGGGCGGGCGTCCTCGTGAGCAGTCATCACCTCGACGAGGTCGCCCGTATCGCCGACCGCATCGTCGTGATGAACGGCGGACGCGTCATCGGGGAGCTACCGCCCGGGGGGTCGGAGCTCGAGAGGGCCTTCTTCGAGGCGGTCCGGCTCGACGACGAGTCCGCACAGGACGCCGCGGCCGAGGGCGGCGACCCGCGGTGAGTCCCGCGCTGTCGACCGAGGCGGTGAAACTGCGGTCCTCGCTGGTGGGGGTCGTCGCCACGACCGCGATCGTCGGGGGGATCGCCGTGCTGTCGGGTGCGATGCTGCTCGCGGTGACCTCCGGGCAACCCGACCTCGTGGCGAAGCTCGGCCCCGGAGCCACCGCTGACTGGGCCGGCCTGCTCTTCTCGGCAGCGCAGATCACCGGCGCCGGGGGCCTCCTCGGCTACGGCATCGTGCTGGCCTGGATCTTCGGGCGCGAGTTCTCCGACGCCACCGTGAGCGGGCTGTTCGCCCTGCCGGTCGGGCGGGGGTCGATCGCGGCGGCCAAGATCGTCGTGTTCGCCCTGTGGAGCGTCGGGACGGCGCTCGCCCTGACCGGTGCGCTCGTGGTCGTCGGTCTGGTCGGGGGGCTCGGAGCCCCGCCGTCCGAGGCCTGGGCCGGCCTCGCGCGTCAGGCCGCGCTCGGGGTGTTCACGAGTGCGATCGTCACTCCCGTCGCCTGGGTCACGACCCTGACGCGATCGACGCTCGCGGGAGTCGCGGCGACGATAGCTATCGTCATCGTGGCCCAGGTGGGCGTTCTCGCCGGCGCCGGGGGATGGATGCCCTTAGCCGCCCCCACGCTGTGGGCGATGGGCGACGGGGGCGCGGTATCCCCACTGCAGCTGGCCCTCGTCGGGGTGATCCCTGCGGCATCGGCCACCCTCACCATCGTGGCGTGGCGCCGTCTTCGGCTCGATCGCTGACGGTCGGCGGACGACCGGACCGTTGCGCGTGGTCCTGTCTCCGCCCGAGTGCGCGAAAGGCCGGTCGACCGAGGGCTACCACGCACTCAGGCCCGGTTCCTCTTATGGAACCGGGCCTGAGTCCATTTCGGGCGCGTGCCTAGCGGCCGCTCCAGCGGGGCTCGCGCTTCTCCGCGAACGCGGCCACGCCCTCACGGGCGTCGTCGGACAGCAGCACCGGGCTGGCCAGCTCGCTCTGGATACCGAACGCCTCCTCCGGGCTCCAGGTGGGCGCCTCGTCGATGATCCGCTTGCCCGCGCTGACCGACAGCGGGGCATTGGCGGCGATGCGCCGGGCGATCTCCATCGCGGTCTCCAGCGCCTTGCCCTCGGGCACGACCCGGTTGACCAGACCCAGCTCGGCCAGTCGCGAGGCGGGGAGGCCGTCTCCGAGCAGCGCGAGCTCGAGCGCCACCGGCCGCGGCAGGCGGGTGGCCGATCGCCACAGCCCTCCGGCCGCGGCGAGGAGGCCGCGCTTGACCTCGGGGAGACCGAACGAGGAGTTCTCGGCGGCCACGATGAGGTCGGCGCACAGCACGAGCTCGAAGCCCCCGGCGAGCGCATGTCCCTCGACCGCGGCCACGGTCGGCTTGGTGGGCGGTTCGGCCGTCAGACCCAGCGGGCCACGGCGGTCGGTGACCGGCACCTGGCCGCGATTGGCCCCGGAGAGGTCCATGCCCGCGCAGAAGGTGTCCCCGGTCCCGGTGAGGACGATGGCGCGCACGGCCGAGTCGTCCTCGGCGTCGTCCACCGCGCGCTCCAACTGGATCGCGGTGGCCTGGTCGATGGCGTTCTTGGCGTGGGGACGGTTGAGCGTGATCACCCACACCGAGCCGTCACGGCGGGCGAGGACCGGCGCGGTGGGAGGCTCGGGGAGTTCCTGCCGCTCGCCCTCGATGACGACGCGGTCGCCGTCGATGCGCAGAGTCCGGCGCAGCGGGGCGCCGGAGGTGAGCGCGGCGATGTCCTCGGCGCCCTCGCGCCGCAGGAGGACGCGGGCGCCGTCCGGGGTGATGGCGGAGACCACGGCGGCCTCGGCCGCGCCGTCGCGTCCGTGGGGGACGGTCACGGCCTCGACCACCGCGGGGCCGTCGAGCTCCGTGCGGGCCGGCCGCGGCGCAGGACGCTCGATCGCCGGCTTGAGGTGCGCGAACGGGCGGCTCGGGGGCTTTCCGGAGTAGATGCCGAGTGCATGTTTGGTGGCGTACCAGCCGAGCGAGGTGGACAGGCCGTACTGGTCCGGGTTCTCGCGCAGCAGCGGGACCAGAGTCGAGACGGCGTGCAGCCCATAGTTGTTGCCGGGTCCGCCGGCCGAGGTGAGTCCGCCGGTCACGCTGAGAGGCCGCGACGGATCCTGCCAGGGCAGGCCGAGGGCGCGGGCGCCGAGCTGCACGGCCGAGGGGAAGCAGGAGTAGAGGTCGATGGGGCCGAGGTCGCTCGCCGTGATGCCCGCGTGGCCGAACGCGGCGGCGCCGGCGGCGGCGATCGCGGGGGAGCGGGTGAGGTCGGCGCGCTCGGAGACGAACCACTCGTCGGTCGCCGAGGCGCCGGCGTGCAGGAACACCCACTTGTCCTGGGGGATCCCGAGGGCCCGGGCCGCCGCGACGCTGGCCACGATCACGCCCGCGGCGAGGTCCACCTGGAGGTTGGCGCACATGAGCTTTGTGTACGGGGCCGAGACGGTGCGGTTGGACGCGCTCGGGTAGCCGATCCCCTCAGGCGTCCGGGCGGTGGGGTCCCACGCGTACGGGTTCTCGGCCGCGATCGCGCTGTGGCGCGACCACAGGTCCGCGATGTGCTGCTGGTGCGCCTCGGCCGTCTCGCCCGAGTCGGACTGGAGGGCGGATTCGATGAGCGAGTAGACGTAGATCGGGGCGCCCAGCCCGACGCTGGTCTCGGCTTCGTTGTTGGCCGGCCGGTCGACCCCGATCACCCGGTCGGGGCCGCGGTCCGGGTCCTGGGTGGTCCACTCGGGCTCGCGTCCCCGGGCCTGCAGCGCCGCGACGGTGGCCCCCGCCTCGGCGCCGCTGACCAGCGCCAGGTGGGCGGTCCGGTCCGCGATCCGCTGGGCGGCGTCGTTGACCGCCAGCTGGGCTCCGTCGCCGCCGTAGGGGGAGGTCTGCACGGTCTCGGCGAACTCCGCGCCGACGGCCTCGGCCACGAACCCGGCCTGGTCGGGGTAGGTCCAGGAGGCACTCGGAACCGCGTAGACCAGATCTGCGCGGGCCAGCAGCGGCCCCTCGGCCCCGGTGTCGGCGGCGGCGGCCTCGAGGGCCTCGACGGACATGACGGCCGGCTCGGCGGCGGTGGCCGGATCCGGGTCGCGGCGGACGATCTGGCCCACGCCGATGATGACCGGGGTCGACGGGTCGAGCATCTCGCCGGTGCGCTCGTGGCGGACGGCCTCATCCGCGTAGCGGCCTGGTCCGCCGCCGCCGTCGACGAGGCCCGCCAGCGCGTCCAGCGAGTCGGTCAGGGCCGCCTCGACGCTGCGGACGGCGGTGAGGCCGACCGGGCCGCGCACCGGCGGACCGTCCAGGGCGCCGTCGAGGCGAACCGCACTGCCGCCGGACGTGGGCACGATGGTGCACCAGAGTCCGACCGTGATACCCATCGGACCCTCGCCACGCAGTTCGAACCCGGTCTCGTCGGCCTTCTCGACGGCCCAGCGCACCTGGACGGGGATGTCCATGAGCTTCATCTGCTGGACGAACTCCCCGCCGGTGGCGAGCTGCTCGGTCCGCTCGCCGCGCCAGGACAGGTGGAAGGTCAGCCACTCGTGGGTCCGGTTGGTGTCCAGCACCACCTCGAGGATCGCGGCCGGCGGTGCGCCTATCGCGCGGGCGGCGTCCACCTGCCGGGCGTAGCCGGAGATGCCATCGGGGGCGGGGACGGTCACGTCCGCGGCGGGCGCCGACGAACCGATGCCGGGGATGACCCGGGAGGCCAGATCCTCCAGCGTCGTCAACGCCGTCTGAGCCAGGACAGGGGCCAGGGTTCGACCGGTGTCGACGAGGCTCTTCACGTGGAATTTCTTGGACATGGATGCCACTTTCCGTCTGGTCGGACTGTTTTGTGAATCATGCCGACCGGAGCGGCCCGGTGGCAAGTCCCCGCGGCGGTGTCCCGAGTAGTCTCTCGGCCATGTCAGCCCCTCGTCGTCCGCAGCAGGAGCGGTCCGCCGCCACCCGCCTGAAGCTCATCGAGGCCGCGTACGAATCGCTGCTCGACCGTGGCTACGGTGCGACGACGGTTGGTGAGGTGCAGAACCGTGCGGGGGTCGCCCGGGGCACGTTGCTACACCATTTCCCCACCAGGGGGTCGCTCATGGCGGGCGTCGTCGAAGACATCGTCGAGCGTCGGCTTCGCGTCCTGACCTCGACAGGGCGCGGCGGCGGGGCGCGCGCCTGGGGCCGTGCCGATGTCGAGGTCGATGACGACGACGCTGATGATGACGACGACGATGATGACGACGGCGGGGCGCGCGACGACGTGCCGTTGGCCACGAGCTGGGACGACGTGGTGGACCTGGTCTGGGAGGAACTCCAGGGGCCGCCGTTCACGGTCTCACTCGAGCTCTGGGTGGCCTCACGCACCGATCCCGAGCTCCGCCGGGCGCTCATCCCGCTCCAGGAGCGCATCTTCCGCACGGTGCACCGGAACGTCACACGGCTGGCAGGGGAGGACCATCCGCGCGCGCCGATGCTGGTGCAGTTCACCATCGACCTGCTCACAGGAGCTCATCTGGCCGGGACCCTACAGCCCATGGTCGGCGCCTCGGCCGTGGTCGAGGCGTGGAAGGTCGCGGTCCGCGAGCTGGCCCGGGTGGACGGGGGGCAGGCGCCGGCGCATCGCTGAGCCTGCCGACGGGAATCAGTGGAACCGCCCCGGGCGAGGCCGGCACAGCCTACTTTGGACAGGTGTCTGTTCGGTTGTCTGATGTAGCGGCCGAACGCCCCGCGACGGCAGGAGAGCCCCCATGACCACTTCACTCGACCGCGACGCCCTTCTGATCGGCACCGAGTGGCGCTCGCCCGCGACGGACAACGTCATCGAGGTGATCAGTCCCCACACCGAGGAGATCGTCGCCCGCGTCCCGGAGGGCTCGGTCGCCGACATGGACGCCGCCGTGGCCGCGGCGCGGGAGGCCTTCGACTCGGGTCCGTGGCCGAGGATGACTCCCGAGGAGCGGATCGAGGTGGTCGCCCGACTCTCGGCCCTCTACGCCGCACGACTGGACGACATGGCGACCCTGATCTCCACCGAGATGGGGTCACCGATCTCGTTCAGCAAGCTGGCCCAGGCCCCCGCCCCGTGGATGCAGATCGAGGCGTTCGTCGCCATCGCCCGCGAGTTCCCGTGGGAGGAGACCCGGCCGGGCGTGCTCGGCGGGGAGGTGCTGGTCCGCCACGAGCCGGTGGGCGTGGTCGCGGCGATCCCGCCGTGGAACGTCCCCCAGTTCACCGTGCTATCCAAGCTGATCCCGGCCTTGCTCACCGGCTGCACGATCGTGATCAAACCGGCTCCCGAGACCCCGCTCGACACCTACCTGCTGGGCGAGCTGCTGATCGAGGCCGGGGTCCCGGCGGGCGTGGTGAGCATCGTGGCCGGCGGCCGCGAGGTGGGGGAGCACCTCGTGCGCCACCCCGGGGTCGACAAGGTGGCCTTCACCGGGTCCACCGCGGCGGGCCGGAAGATCGGGGCGATCTGCGGCGAGCAGCTCAAGCGGTGTTCGCTGGAACTCGGGGGCAAGTCCGCGGCGATCGTGCTGGACGACGCCGACCTCACGAGCGTCGTCGAGGGGATCAAGTTCCTGGGTGTGATGAACTCGGGTCAGGCGTGTGTGGCGCAGACCCGGATACTCGTGAGCCGGGACCGGCACGACGAGGTCGCCGGGGCGCTGGCCGAGGGGATCGGGTCGATGGTCGTCGGCGACCCGTTGGATCCCGCCACGCAGATCGGGCCGATGGTGGCGCAGAGGCAGCAGGAGCGCGTGTCCTCCTACATCGAGCTCGGGCAGCAGGAGGGCGCCCGGCTCCTCACCGGCGGGACCGGCCGCCCGGACGGACTGGCCACCGGCTGGTACGTCCAGCCGACAGTGTTCGCCGGGGTCGACAACTCCATGCGGATCGCGCAGGAGGAGATCTTCGGGCCGGTCCTGTCGGTGATCGCCTACGACGACGTCGATGACGCCGTCCGCATCGCCAACGATTCCGAGTACGGGCTGGCGGGCACGGTGTGGACGGCGGACCGGGAGGCGGGCTTGGGCGTGGCCCGCCGGGTCCGCACCGGCACCTACGGGGTCAACACGTACACGATGGACTTCTCTGCCCCGTTCGGCGGCTTCAAGGCGTCCGGGGTCGGTCGCGAGTTCGGTCCCGAGGGCCTGGCGCAGTACACCGAGGTCAAGTCCGTCTACCTCGACGCGCCCGCGGCCGACGCCTGATCCCGCCGTGGAGAGGACATCGCCGTTACAGGTGCGGGACGCCGACCGCGTCCGCACACTGACACTCGCGCGACCTGAGGCGCTCAACGCGTTCGACGAGGCGCTGTACGACGCGCTCACCGTCGCGTTGCACGAGGCGTCGGACGATCCGGGCGTGGCGGTGGTGCTGCTCACCGGGGAGGGTCGGGCGTTCAGTGCCGGGACCGACCTGGTCGAGATGGCAGCCCGGGTCACCGATCCCGATTTCGTCCCCGGCGAGCACGGGTTCATCGGCCTGATCGACGCCCTGGCCGCGTTCGACAAGCCCCTCGTCCTGGCGATCAACGGGCTCGGCCTCGGGATCGGCACGACCGTGATCGGGTTCGCCGACCTGGTCTTCATGGCCGACGACGCCCGCCTCAAATGCCCCTTCACAAGTCTCGGGGTGGCGCCCGAGGCCGCCTCGAGCTACCTGCTCCCTCGGCTCGTGGGTCGGCAGAACGCCGCCTGGGTGTTGCTGTCCTCCGAGTGGATCAGTGCTGCCGAGGCCCGCGAGATGGGCCTGGTGTGGCGTCTGTGTCCGTCAGAGGAGCTGTTGGCGGTGGCCACCGAGCACGCCACGCGCCTGGCGAGGTTGCCGATCTCGAGTCTGCAGGCGGTCAAGCGGACGATGGTCGAGCCGCTGGCCCGCCAGATCGCCGAGGCGCGTGAACGCGAGAACCAGTGCTTCGCCGAACTCATGGGCGGGCCCGCGAACTCCGAGGCCCTGGCCGCGTTCGCCGAGGGGCGGCCCGCGGACTTCACCGCGCTGCCCGACGGGGCGTGACGGCGGGGTACCGAACGACCGCCCGCCCTCATCACCCGCCCCGGGGCCGGTGCGCGACGATGATGTGGTGATGGTCGACGTCGACGTGGTGGTGATCGGTGCCGGACAGGCCGGCCTGTCCGCGGGGTACCACCTTCAGCGCCGGGGGTACGTCCACGCCGACCGGGCCGCCTCCGGCGACCGGACCTTCGTCATGCTCGACGGCGAGGACGGCCCCGGCGGGGCGTGGCGGCACCGCTGGGAGTCGCTCACCATGAGCACCGTCAACGGCATCTTCGGGCTCCCGGGCGTCCCGGTGCCCGAGGTGGATCCCGCGCTGCCCAGCCGCGAGGTGTTGCCCGCCTACTTCGCCGACTACGAGGAGCGCTTTTCGCTGGGGGTCCGGCGCCCGGTGCGGGTGCGGCAGGTGCGCCGGACCCACGGTCGGCGGGACGGCACGGGAGGCGGCCGCCTCGTCGTCGTCACCACCCGGTCCGACCGGGCCGGCGACGACGACGAGGTGTGGCTCGCGCGGTACGTCCTCAACGCCACGGGAACGTGGACGCGACCCTTCTGGCCGCACTACCCCGGGCGGGAGAGCTTCCGCGGGCGCCAGGTCCACGTCCACGACTACGTCCGCGCCGAGGAGTTCGCCGGGCAGCGCGTGGTGGTCGTGGGCTCGGGGATCTCGGCCACCCAGCTGCTCGAGGAGATCTCGCGTGTGGCCGACACCCTCTGGGTGACCAGGCGGGAGATCGAGTGGGCCACGGGACCGCCCCCGGAGAACTTCTCGGCCGCCATCTCCGCGGTCGCCGAGCGCACGGCCATGGGTCTGCCGCCGGAGAGCGTGATCGGGGTGACCGGCATGTACCGCACCCCGTGGATCGATCGCGCCGAGGCCCGCGGCGCGCTCGTCCGGCACCCGATGTTCACAAGGATCGAGCCCGACGGGGTGCGGATGCCCGACGGGACCCTCGAACCCGCTGACGCCATCCTGTGGGCCACCGGCTTCCGCCCGGCGGTGTCCCACCTGGCGCCGCTCGGACTGAGGACCCCGGCGGGCGGGATCCGCGTCCTCGACGGGCGGGCGCTGGACGAGCCCCGGTTGTTCCTTATCGGCTACGGCCCGTCCCAGTCGACCGTCGGGGCCAACCGGGCGGGCCGTGACGCCGTCCGTGCGATCACGACCGAGATCGGATGAGCCGAGATCAGAGCGTCCGGGAGATCAGCTCCTTCATGATCTCGTTGGTCCCGCCGTAGATCTTCTGGACGCGGGCGGAGGCGTACATCCGCGCGATCGGGTACTCGGTCATGAAGCCGTAGCCGCCGAAGACCTGCAGGCAGCGGTCGATGATCTCGCACTGCTTGTCGGTGCAGAAGTATTTGGCCATGGACGCCGTAGCCGGGTCCAGCTTGCCCTCCAGGTGCAGGGTGATGCAGTGGTCCAGGAGGGTGCGGGCGGCCAGGGCCTCGGTCTTGCACTCGGCCAGCTCGAAGCGGAGGTTCTGGAACTTCAGGATGGGCTTGCCGAACGCCTCGCGCTCCTTGGCGTAGTCGATCGCGAGCCGGACCGCGGTCTCGGCCGCGGCCACGGCGGTGACGGCGATGATGAGCCGCTCCTGGGGCAGCTGCTGCATGAGCTGGATGAAGCCCTGGCCCTCACCGTCTTCGCCGCCGAGGATGTTGGCGGCGGGGATCCGCATGTCGTCGAAGAACAACTCCATCGTGTCCTGGTACTTCAGACCGATCTTGTCGAGCTTGCGACCGCGGTCGAAACCCGGCAGGTCGGTGGTCTCGGCGAGGAGCAGGGACAACCCCTGGGCGCCCTCGCCGCCGGTGCGGGCCACGATGATCAGCAGGTCGCAGTGCATGCCGTTCGAGATGAACGTCTTGGCGCCGTTGACCACCAGATCGTCGCCGTCGCGGACCGCCGTGGTGCGCAGCGCCTGGAGGTCGGACCCCGCTCCGGGCTCGGTCATGGCGATCGCCCCCACCATCTCGCCGGTGGCGAGCTTGGGCAGCCAGCGGGTCTTCTGCTCCTCGGTTCCGTACTGGAGCAGGTAGTGGGCCACGATCGTGCTGTGGACCGAGTTGCCCCAGCCGTCGTCGAGCGCGCGGGTCTGCTCCTCGGCGATGACGGTCTCGTGCGCGAACGTGCCCCCGCCGCCGCCGTACTCCTCGGGGATGGAGATGCACAGCAGGCCCGCATCGCCGGCCTTGTTCCAGAACCCGCGGTCCACGGCGCCCTCGGCGGCCCACCGCTCGAGGTTCGGCGCGGTCTCCTTGTCCAGGAACGCACGCGTGTGGGCGCGGAGGGCGTCCAGGTCGTCGGTCATCCACGGGGAGCGGTAGGGGGCGGTCTCGAACACGGGGGATCTCCAGGGGTCGGTCGCGTGGGCCCGGGCGGCCCCGCTCGATCACCACAATACGAGTGCATGCTTTGCTATGCAATCGTATTGTCGCGGTATCGTCTCAGGCATCGATCGAACGCAGACGCCGTTCGAGGGCGGGAAGGGGTGGGGCGCATGGCCGGAACCACTGCCGACCGGGGCGTGGCCGCGGACGGGGACCTCACGGCGCGGGCGCGGATCCGTTACGCCGCACTGGCCCTGTACGCCGAGCACGGCGAGGACAGGGTCTCGATGCGCCGGGTGGCCGCCGAGGTCGGGGTGACGATCGGCCTGATCCAGCACCACTTCGGCACCAAGGACGGCCTACGCAGGGCCGTGGACGACCTCGTGGTGGAGCGGGTGGTCGGGGCGTTGTCGACGGTGGAGCACACCGGGACGGCCGCGGAGGTGGTGGAGGCCCGGAACGTCGCGGTCCGCGAGATGCTCCGGCAGAACCCGCAGCTCGTGAGCTACCTCAACCGGGCCCTGCTGGAGCCCGACGGCCGCGGGGCGCCGCTGCTGGAGGCGATCGTCGACCTCACCACCAGGGAGGTCGAGGGACTGCGACGCGGAGGTCTCGCCTCCACTCGGACCTCGGACAAGGTCCAGGTGGTCCGGACGCTCGTCGACCAGGTGGGGGAGTTGTTCCTCCGGCCCGTGGTCGAGGCGATCTGGGCGCATATCGGTGGCGACCCGGGCGAGTGCCCCTCGATCAGGATCACGGTCGAGGGGCACTGAAGCTGGCCGGGCTTCGCGTCCGACCGGGCTCGTCGTCTGGCCGGGCCTCGCGTCCGACCGGGCCGCCTTGAGGGGCGGCCCGCGCCCGTCGTGCAGTCGCAGCCCGCGCCCGTTAGGCTGTGAGCGCGTATACCCGGGCAGTCTGCCGGGGTGGGAAGGACACGCTCATGAGGTTCACCGGTCTGGCCAAGCTCGCAGTGACCGCCGTGATGGCCGGTGCGACCGCCCTCGCGGTACCCGCCGTGGCCCAGGCCGCGATCCCGGTCTCCGGAGGAACCCCCGTGCTGGTCAACGGGGTTGCCGGGTGCACCCTCACCGCAGCGGGTTACGACGCCGCCGGTACGCCCGTCGCCTTCACCGCCGCCCACTGCAGCGACCGGATCAACGCCCCGGTCGTCCTCCGTGGCGACCCGGGAGCCGGAGTGATCGGCACCGTCGCGACGCGCAACGAGATCCTCGACTACTCGGTGATCCGCCTCAACCCGGGCGTCGTGGTGCCCGTGCGTCAGCCCGGGGTCACCGGGCGTGGTGCCCCCCCGGAGTTCGGCGACGTGGTGTGCAAGGACGGTATGTCCACCGGCCATACCTGCGGCATCACGTGGCAGCGGGACGGAAACGAGTTCTGGAGTCACGCCTGCGCCGGATACGGGGACTCCGGCGGGCCCGTGACCCGCGACGGCCGCCTCGTGGGGCTGCTGTCCGGCGGACACATGCCGCCGGCCGCGGGATCGGTCGGAAGCGTCGGCGCTATCCTGCCGTCCTGCCTCCACCCCGTGCAGTCACCCGTCTTCCTCCCGGCGCTGGCCTACTCGTTCGATGCGATCGTGACCGACGCCACGGACCGCAACTGGCCCGGACGCGGCTTCCGGATGGCCTGACCTGCGGCCGGACCGACCGCCCGAAACCGGTGTGGACCACCGGCCCACCTGGTACGACTGGGGTCACCCCGGACGAGAGGTGGACCCATGACCCGCACTGACACCCCTGTTCCCCCGGAGCGACGCGACCGGGCGAGCCGGGGAGTGTTCATGATCCTCGCGCTGGTCGTGGTGGTGATCGTCGTCGGCGTCCTGGTGTTCTTGTTCACGGGTAACGCCGAGGAGTCCGCGCAGCCCGCTGCGGAGGATCCCCAGACGGCGCTCGCCGACGCCATCACCGCGGAGGTGCAGGACGCCGGCGTCGAGTTCGAACCGGGCCTGGTCGCCGTCGACTTCCCCCTCCCACCGGATGCCACCCCGGCCGCCGCCGCGGAGTCCGCCCAGGACGACTCGATCAGTATTCTTCGCGCCGTTCAGGATTCCGACTGGTCGGGGACGGTGGAGATCACCGCCTATGCTGCCCCCGGGGACCAGCCGGAGGACCAGAACGGGCAGGAGATGGTGAGGATGGTGTACCTGCCCGAGACGGTCGATCAGCTCGACCCCGACGGGATCGGTCGCGAGAACGTGTGGGCCGAGGCGGACGAGCAGTTCGTCGATCCGGCCCTGACCGGGTAGGTCGATCCGGCTCTGGCCGGGTAGCGCGCAGGTCGGGCGGTCTCACCGGGTCCACAGGTCCGCGGTCTCGGCGGCACCGGCCTCCGACCGGATGCGTTGCCAGTTGCGACCGCCCCGCGCGAACGTGGCCCGGACAGCGGCGGGGACGCTCGACCGGTCTGTCGGCTCCGATCGCCACCGGCAGTCGCGGACGTGGACCAGGTCGACGGATCGCGCCTCGTACGAATTGTCGTAGCGCCACGGTCCCCCGAGACGCCCGAGCCAGTAGTTGCCGTCGACGTCCCGGGTCCACACGTATGCCCCGTCGGGCACGTCGGCGAACCGTTCGAGGCGGCGGGCCAGTCGGGGGTCGTGCTGAGCCGCGGCGGCGTCGACCGCCTCGGCGAGAGTTGAAGGTGGCGGTCCCTCCAGCCGACCCCCGATGCCGCAGAGCCCGTGTCGTAGCCCTCGCTCGACGCCCGCACCGTCCGCCACGGCGTCGTCCCTCGACCGCATCGGGGCCCGGAACAGGGGTACGTCGTCAGCCGCCATTGGAACTGCTCCTCTCGGGGCGCCCGCTCAGGTGGGCGCGGGACGGGCGAGCCCCGCGAACGAGGAACGCCCCCGTGGATCGATGATCCACGGGGGCGCCCGTCGTTCTCAACCGCGCATACGGCCGCGGCTCACTTCAGTTCTGCGCTGGACAGATCGAGGAGGCGCCTCGCGATCACCAGCTGCTGGATCTGCTGGGTGCCCTCGAAGATGTCGAGGATCTTGGAGTCGCGCGACCACTTCTCCAGGAAGCTGCGCTCGGAGTAGCCGTAGCTGCCGGCCAGTTCGACCGCGCCCAGGGTGACGGCGGAGCCGGTGCGCCCGGCCTTGGCCTTGCACATCGACGCCTCCTTGGTGTTGGGCATCTTGTTGTCGGCCATCCACGCCGCACGCAGGGTCAGCAGATACGCGGACTCCCAGTCGGCCTCGAGCTCGAGGTACTTGGCCACCGCGGCGGGCTGGCTGGTGGCGGGCCGGTCGTAGTCGATCTCGAGTCCGGCCTCCTCGAGCAGGGTGCGGATCTCCTCCAGGGCTGCGCGCGCGACACCGACGGCCATGCCGGCCACCAGCGGCCGGGTGTTGTCGAAAGTCTGCATGGCGCCCGCGAAGCCCTTGTCCACGCGGACCTCCGGGTCGCCCAGGAGGTTCTCCTTGGGGATCCGGCAGTTGTCGAAGGTGATCTGGGCGGTATCCGAGGCGCGGATGCCGAGCTTGTGCTCGAGCCGGTCCACGGTGACACCGGGGTGCTCGCGGGGGACCACGAACGACTTGATGGCCGCGCGACCCTTGGTCTTGTCCAGGGTCGCCCAGACCACGATGTGGTCGGCGCGGGCGCCGGAGGTCACGTAGATCTTGGTGCCGTTGATCACGTACTCGTCGCCCTCGAGGCGGGCGGTAGTAGACACGGCGGCCGAGTCGGACCCGAACTCGGGCTCGGTGATGGCCATGGAGGCCCACACCCGCCCGAACTTCTCCATCTGCTCCTCGCTGGCCACCGCGGCGATCGCGGAGTTGCCCAGGCCCTGGCGGGGGATCGAGAGCGTGAGGCCCACGTCGCCCCAGCACGTCTCGATGATGTTGAGCAGCGACTTCATGTTGCCGCCGTTGGACACGCCCTCGCGACGCGGTGCGCCGCCCGAGCCCATGGTGGCACCGGAGGCCGCCTGTCCGGCGTCCTCCATTGCCTCCATCATGGCCTTGAGCGTGTCGAGCTCGACGGGGTACTCGTGCTCCGCGAGATCGTACTTGCGGGAGACGGGACGGAAGATCTGCGTGGCGACCTGGCGGGCCTGGTTGGCGCCCGCCTCGAGCCGCTTGGGGAGTTCGAGGTTGATCATCGTCAGTGGTCCTTCGTGCTGATGGGGCGGGAGGCGTGGTGGGCGGTGCTCACAGGACCACCACGCCCTCGGCCACACCCACGGCGCGCAGGTCGCGGTACCAGCGCTCGACGGGGTGCTCCTTGGTGAAACCGTGTCCGCCGAGCAGCTGGACGCCGTCGAGGCCGATCTTCATGCCCTTGTCGGCGGCGATCTTGCGGGCGAGCGCGGCTTCGCGCGCGAACGGCAGACCCTGCTCGGCGCGCGACGCGCCGCGCCAGGTGATCAGGCGCATGCCGTCGAGCTCGGTGGCCATGTCGGCGACGGCGAAGGCGACCGCCTGGCGGTGCGCGACCGGTTCACCGAAGGCCTGGCGCTCCTTGACGTAGGGGGTCACGTAGTCGAGGACCGCGTGTGAGGTACCCACGGCGAGCGAGGCCCAGCCCAGGCGGGACAGACGGATCACGTCGGCGTAAGTCCTGGCCCGCTCCTCCGGGGAGGCGTCGGGGCCACCGAGGACCGCGTCGGCGGGGAGGGAGACGTCGGTGAGGACAATCCGCCCCAGACCCGCGGCGCGCAGGCCCATCGACGGGTCCGCCTCCACCACGAGTCCGTCGGTGTCGGACTCGACGACGAAGAGGGTCGGGAACCCGTCGAGAGAGGCGGCGACGACGAAGAGCTCGGCGCTCCCGGCGGTGGGCACCATCGACTTGACGCCGTTGAGCGTGAACCCGCCCGGCCCGCGGGTGGCGGTGGTCTTCAGCTCGAACGGATCGAAGAGCGGACGGGGCTCGGCCACCACCACGGCGGCCGCCGGGACCTGCTCGGAGGCGAAGGCCGGCAGGTAGGACTTCTGCTGGGCGTCCGATCCGAACTGGGTCAGGGTGGTCGCGACGCCGGAGGGCGCCAGGATCGGCAGGGCCAGACCCATGTCGCCGTAGGCCAACGCCTCGGCGACGAGCGAGTTGGTCACCACACCGCGCTCGGAGGCGATGCCCTCGAACTCCTCGGGCACGTTGAGCATGGTCGCGCCGATCTCGGCGGACCGGGTCAGAAGCGACGCGGGGGCCTCGGCGGCGTGGTCGGCGTCGTGCGCGGCCGGTCTGATCACCTCGGCGGCGAAGTCCCGGACGGTCTCGACGATCATTTGCTGGTCGTCGTCCAGGGTGAGGTCGAACAGGTCAGGCCTCGCCTCGGAGTCGGCATCGGGCAGACGCTTGGGCGAGCCGGATCCGGAGACCTTCTTGAAGGACTTGGTGGCGGCGCCGAGGGTCTTGAAGCCGGTCTTGGTGGCCTCGTAGGTGACCCGGTCGACCTTCTGGCGCAGATTGAAGCGCTCGGCGAACTCCGACCCGGTGATCGTCGTGAGCGCGCGCATCGCGGCTCCGATCGCGTCGATCCTCGTGGGGTTCTTACCCGGGGTGGAGGCCTCCGCGCGTCCGGTCGTGGACGGGGACGTGGGGTTCTTGCTCATCATCACCAGCTGTTCTCGTGACGGACGGTGGACGGTGCTGTCGGGAGCATCTTACTTCGGAGTAAGTTCCGAACGCCAGACTTTGCCCTCAAGTCGTTCCAACCCCTGGTGGGAGCCTCGGGTTCAGCCCCGGAGGAGCGCCACGGCGTGCTCGACGGCCCCCGGACGGCCCGCCACGAACCAGTCGTAACCGTTCACCTCGACGGTCGCGCAGAGCCCACCCGCGCCCTCGACCAGAGCCCGTCCGGGGAGCCAGTCCCACTCCGGGCACGAGTGCTGACACCACACCGAGTGGACGCCGCAGGCCACCGACGCCAGGTCGACGGAGCCCGATCCGAGCATCCGGATCGTCGCCGCACCGCGGCTGACCCGGTGGAAGGGGTCGGCGAGGTCGGGGTCGGCGAAGAACGGCGGGTGGAGATAGGTGGCCAGGCTGCCGGCGGCGAGGTCGCCGGGGGTGAGGCGGTCCACAGGGACGCCGTTCCGACGGGTGGGTACGTCCGAACCCCCGACGAAGGTGTCCCCGGTGACGGGCCGGTGGACGGCCCCCAGCAGGTAGTCGTCGGGCCCGGTGACGGCCACGGCCGAGCACCAGTAGTCCGAACCGCTGACGAAGTTGTAGGTCCCGTCGACCGGGTCGACGACCCACCTGCGTTCGTGACGTCCGGGGACCAGGGTCCCCTCCTCGCCGAGGACCCCGTCATCGGGGCGGTGGGTGGCCAGGAGGGCGGTGATCTGGCGCTCGGCGGCCCTGTCGGCCTCGGTGACCACGTCGGAGACCGAGGTCTTGTGGCGGACGTCCAGGCCGTCCTCGCGTAGGCGTCTAGCCAGGGAGCCGGCGTCGACGACGAGTCTGGTGGCCAGGTCCGCGTCGGTCATCGGCGCGACGGCCTCGTCGGACGGGGGACGCAGGTGGCGGGTCTCAGGGGACATCGGTTTCCTCCGCTGGGCCGCAGTGGCCCGCTGACCTCGGGCGGTAGCGGGTCCGTCGCCCGCGACGCTACCCCCGTCGGTCGACGGTGGGGTGTGCGCCGGACCGCGGGAGGGTGGCGGGTGGGGAAACGCGAGACGGACGTTCGGCCGCGTAGAGTTGGATCCCGTGCACCCCGACGTTTCCGCCGACATCGCAGCCCTCGACGCCACCATGACCACGGTCGAGAAGGTCCTCGACATCGAGGAGCTCGCTCGCCGTGTCGACGAGCTGGAGCAGATGGCCGCCGACCCCGACCTGTGGAACGACCAGGACCGGGCGCAGAAGGTCACCAGCGAGCTCTCCTACATCCAGGCCGACCTGCGACGGTGTCGTGAGCTGCGCCAACGCATCGAGGACCTCCCGCTGATGTACGAGCTGGCCGAGGAGGAGGGCGACGGAGCCGTCGAGGACGCGGACGCCGAGCGCCTCCAGCTGCGTGAGGACGTCGAGGCCATCGAGGTCAAGACGATGCTCAGCGGTGAGTACGACCAGCGTGAGGCAGTGGTCAACATCCGTGCCGGTGCCGGCGGCGTCGACGCCGCGGACTTCGCCGAGATGCTCATGCGCATGTACGTCCGGTGGGCGGAGAAGGCCGGCCACAAGGTCGAGGTGTACGACACCTCGTACGCGGAGGAGGCGGGCATCAAGTCGGCGACCTTCGTCGTCCACGACCCGTACATGTACGGCACGCTCTCCGTCGAGCAGGGCACCCACCGACTCGTGCGCATCAGCCCGTTCGACAACCAGGGCAGGCGACAGACCTCGTTCGCCGAGGTCGAGGTGCTGCCGGTGGTGGAGACGACCGACTCGATCGAGGTCAACGAGAACGAGGTCCGTGTCGACGTCTACCGCTCGTCCGGCCCCGGCGGGCAGTCCGTCAATACGACCGACTCGGCGGTCCGTCTCACCCACGTCCCGACCGGGATCGTGGTGACGTGCCAGAACGAGAAATCTCAGTTGCAGAACAAGGTCGCGGCCATGAAGGTCCTGCAGGCCAAGCTGCTCGCACGCAAACAGCAGGAGGAGCGGGCCGCCATGGATGCGCTAGGTTCGGGCGGCAACGCCTCCTGGGGTAACCAGATGCGGTCGTACGTCCTGCACCCATATCAGATGGTCAAGGACCTGCGGACGGAGTTCGAGGTCAACAACCCGTCGGCGGTCCTGGACGGCGACCTGGACGGGTTCATCGAGGCCGGCATCCGGTGGCGGATGCGGGAGGGGGCCGACGCGGAGTGAGTGTCCAGAGTGACTTCAGCCCGATCCTGAACTGGTTGGGCAACAACGGCCTTGAGGTCATCCTCCTCGTCCTCGGGGCGGCGCTGCTGACCCGGGTGATCGCCAAGATCGCGCGGATGTGGACCGGGCGGATCGACTCCCAACACGCCGACGAGGACTTCTGGTCGGAGGAGTCCAAGCACCTCCACTCGCTGATCCAGGTGATCTCGTACGTCGCCGTGGGGGTGTTGTACATCCTGTTCGGTATCCAGATCCTCTTGCGCTTCGGCGTCAACCTGGTAGCGCTGGTCGCACCGGCCACGGTGCTCGGTGCGGCACTGGGCTTCGGTGCCCAGAAGATCGTCCAGGACTTCCTGGCAGGGTTCTTCGTTCTGGCCGAGCGCCAATACGGCTACGGGGACATCGTCGAGCTCACCACCGCGACGGGTGTGACGGCGGGAACCGTCGAGGACGTCACCCTGCGCATCACCCGCCTGCGGACCCTCGACGGCGAGGCGGTGATCGTCCCGAACGGGCAGATCGTCACCGCGATCAACCAGTCGCAGGACTGGGCCCGCGCGATCATCGACGTGCCGGTGCCCAACAACGCCGACATGGACAAGGCCCACGAGGTCCTCGCACAGGTCTGTCGCGAGATCGTCGACGACGAGCGGGTGGGCCAGTACATCCTGGATGAACCCACCGTGATGGGTGTGCAGTCGATCCGGCTCGAACAGACCGTGATCCGGTTGCTGGCCCGGACCAAGCCCGGCATGCAGTGGGAGGTCGGCCGGCGGATGCGCGCGGTCATCCTGCGCCGGTTCCGCGCGGAGGGGATCGTTCTGGAGCCAGAGGCCCTGGCCGCGATCCGGGCGGGCATGCTCCGACCGCAGACCGGAGAGGGGAGCGCGTGATGGCCGAGCGCCGAGACGACGACACGACACCCGACGACCCCACACCTGACGGCACGACACCCAACACGGCTTCAGTCGGCGAGCTCGGCCCGGAGGCCGAGGACAGCGCGCGGGCCGAGGCGGCGACCACTCGCGAACCCCTGATCAGCGGTGATCCGCTGGGTCTCGGGGGCACCACCGATCCGGATGCGCCGTCCCGTCGGCCGCGACCGAAGATCGTGTCCCTGCTCGGGGAGTTCTTCAGGATGTCGCGGACCACCGCGATCCTGCTGGTGGCGTTCGTCCTGATCGCCATCCTGTACTCGATGGTCAAGACCGACCCGGTGGTCAACCTGCGCCCCCCGGGGGCACCGATAACGGCAGAAGAACCCGCGCCGGCCGAGGGGACGACACCCGTCGAGGGAACGCCGACCCCGGAGACCACGATCGACCAGACGACGGATCCGACCGCCACTCCGCAGACGTCCCCGCCTGTCACCGGAACGACGCCGCCGCCGGGACGGCAGACCCCGACGTCCCCCACGGGAGCGACCGGGCAGCAGGCACCGCCGCAGCAGTCACCGCAGGAACAGTCACCTCAGGAGCAGTCGCCGCAGGAGCAGGCGCAACAGGGAGAGGATTCCGGCGACGCCGGAGCCGGAGGGAGCCCTGCGACCACGAGCTGACACCGGCGGCTCCTTCGACTGCCGTGTGACTGGAGTAGCGCTAGGCTACTCGTGTGATCAGTGCTTCCCATGTGACCAAGTCGTACGCGTCCTCGACGCGTCCGGCTCTGTCGGACGTGACCGTCGAGATCGCCGAGGGCGAGTTCGCCTTCCTCATCGGCGCCTCCGGGTCGGGAAAGTCGACCTTCCTGCGCCTGCTGCTCCGAGAGGACCGGCCCGACTCCGGGACCCTGGTCGTCGCCGGCCATGACCTCACCAGGATGAAGGCCTCGTCCGTGCCGGCGCTTCGTCGCTCGCTCGGCTGCGTCTTCCAGGATTTCCGGCTGCTGCCGGGCAAGACCGTGGCCGAGAACGTGGCGTTCGCGCTGCAGGTGATCGGCAAGTCGCGCCGGACCATCGACAAGGTCGTCCCCGAGACGCTCGAGATGGTGGGTCTGGGTCGTGAGGCCGGTCGCCGACCGCACGAGCTCTCCGGCGGCGAACAACAACGTGTGGCGATCGCGAGAGCGTTCGTCAACCGACCGAAGCTGTTGCTCGCCGACGAGCCGACCGGGAACCTCGACCCCGAGACCAGCGAGGACATCATGCTGCTGCTCGACCGGATCAATCGGACCGGGACCACGGTCCTCATGGCCACGCACGACCGACACATCGTCGACCGCTCACGGCGGCGCGTGGTGGAGTTGGTCGACGGGAAGGTCGTCCGCGACGACTCCCGCGGCACCTACGGGGTGGGACGCTGATGGCCGCGCGGTTCATCGCGTCCGAGGTCGCACAGGGGCTGCGCCGCAACCTGTCGATGACGCTGGCCATGATCATCACCACCGCCGTCGCGTTGGCGATGCTCGGCGCCGGGGTGTTGGTGGTCATGACCGCCTCGGCCAGTCAGGTCAAGTACGACTATCTCAACGAGTTCCGTGTCTACGTGGACCGGGCCATCTCCCTGGAGGACCCCGACTGCACCTCGTCGTGCGGTGAGATCCGGGACGAGTTGGAGGCCACGGCCGGCGTGGCCTCGGTGGAGTACAAGAACCCGCAGGAGACGTACGAGGAGTTCGTCGAACTCTTCGCCTCCACCGACCCCGTCCTCGTGGAGTCGACCTCCCCGGACGCCCTGGGGTCGCGATTCACGCTCACGCTCGACGACCCCACCCGCGCGGAGTCCGTGGCCGAGGACCTGGAGGGTGTCGCGGGGATCGAGGTCGTGCAGGGGCAGGGGGAGCTGGTCGAGCGCGTCTTCTCGGTCCTGGACGGCATCCGGAACGCCGCGTTCGCCGTCGCGGTGGTCCAACTCCTGGCCACGGTCCTGCTCATCGCCAACATGACGCAGATCGCGGCCTTCACCCGCCGGACCGCCCTGGGGATCATGCGACTGGTGGGCGCGAGCCGCTGTTACACCGAACTCCCGTTCGTGGTGGAAGCCGTGCTCGCGTCGGTGGTCGGTTCGCTGCTCGCGGTCGGGGGGCTGCTGGGGGCCAAGGTCGTCTTTCTCGACAGGGTGCTGGCCGAGGCGTACCGGGCGAACCTGGTGGAACGGATCACCACTGTCGACATCCTGATGCTGGCCCCGGTCCTCGTGGTGGCGGGCGCGGTGGTGTCCGCGCTCACGGCATGGGTCACGCTGCGGATCACGGTTCGGCAGTGATCCCGCACTGATCTAGAGTGGGGGATCTGCCCGACGGACGGACGAGGAGGTGAACCGGCGTGGCCAAGAAGAACAAGAAGAAGGGCGCGTCGTCCCTCGGCCGTGACGGCAGCGTGGTCGCGAGCAACCGCAAGGCCCGGCACGAGTACTCCATCCTCGACACCCACGAGGCGGGCATCGCGCTGTTGGGTACGGAGATCAAGAGCATGCGCGAGGGCCAGGCCTCGTTGGTCGACGCGTTCGCGACGATCGACGACGGCGAGGTGTGGCTCCGCGGGCTCCACATCCCCGAGTACTCCCACGGGAACTGGACCAACCACGCGCCCAAGCGGGCCCGCAAACTGCTGCTGCACCGTCGCGAGATCGATTCGCTCGTCGGCAAGGTGCGGGACGGCAACGCCACGCTGGTCCCGCTGTCCCTCTACTTCGTGAACGGACGGGTCAAGGTCGAACTGGCCGTCGCGCGGGGTAAGCAGGCCCACGACAAGCGACACGACATCGCCAAGCGGACCGCCGAACGCGAGGCCGTGCGCGAACTCGGCAGGAGGATCAAGGGCATGCACGCATGATGCCGGTCGCGCTGGCGTCGACATCGGCGGTGGCGTACGGCATCAGCGACTACCTCGGCGGAGTCGCGTCCCGGCGGGCCCGCGCACTGCGGGTCGTCAGCGTGTCGTACCCGCTGTCGATCGTGCTGGTCGGGGCGGCGGCGGTGGTATCCGGGGGGTCACCGACTCTGGCCGGACTGGCCTGGGGGCTGACGTCGGGCCTCCTGTCAGGGCTCGCGGTGTGGTCGTTCTACGTCGCGCTCTCGCGCGGGCCGATGAGCGTGATCTCGCCGATCACTGCGGTTCTGGCCGCGTCGGTGCCGCTCGCGTTCGGGTTGGTGGCAGGGGAGCGGCCCGGGGCGGGAGCCCTGGTCGGGATGTCGGTGGCGCTCGTCGCGACAGTCCTCGTCTCACTGGAGAGCCACGAGGGTTCCTCGATCGGCCACGGTCGCCTCACCCTGCCGCTGATGGCGCTCACGGTGCTGTCGGGGCTGGCGTTCGCGGGATTCTTCGTCCTGCTGGCACAGGTCCCGGCGGGTGAGGGTCTGTGGCCGGTCGCGGCATCGCGGATCGGTGCCACCGGGGTCGTCCTGGCGGCGGCGTTCGCCGCCCGCGAGTCGTTCCGGTTCTCCCGGCGCCTCATCGCCATCGGCCTGGTGATCGCGGTGTTCGACGCGGTCGCCAACGGCGCGTTCTATTTCGCCTCCCAGGCGGGCATGCTCTCCCTGGTCAGCGTGATCGCCGCGCTCTACCCCGCCTTCACGGTGGCGCTGGCCATCACCCACGGTGGGGAGCGCCTTCGCGCGGTCCAGATCGCGGGGCTCGCACTGGCAGGGGTGGCGATCGCACTGCTCGCGCTGGGGTGAGGTGGAGACGGAGCTCACCCTGGCGGTCGGACCTCGGTCGGGGTAGGGTCAGTGGTCCGTCGACGAGAGTCGGCGGACCTGACGGGGCTGATGTGGTTTCGACTACGTGAGTTGACGCAGGGGAAGCGTGCCGGTGCAGGCCAGAGACCACCGTAAGCGTCGTGGCAACCAATTACGCGCCGATACCAATCAGCGCGACTACGCCCTCGCTGCCTGACAGCGAGCCCGTAGTCTGTCGGCCCGGGGTCGCCCTCGCCCCGGTCACCGGCATCATCTAGAGGGATCACCGGCTCACCCGGTCACGGGGTGGGTCGGGACATCCAACAGTGACTGGGATCGTCATCGCCGACATGTCCGCATGAGGGCGAGATCCGAGTAGAGGCCAACGCGGACTGCGCACGGAGAAGCCCTGCCGATGCTGCGGAGGACCCGGGTTCAATTCCCGGCAGCTCCACCATCGGGCCGAGCCCCCGGTCGATCATCGACCGGGGGCTCGGTGCATTTATGGCGTCGCCACCTGCCCGCACCTGAAAGAGGCCTCAGGCGGCTTCGGTACCCTCTCGGTAGTCGCCAGTCGCTCGGAAAGGGCCGACGGTTTCCCAGCAGAGAAAGGCCCACCCACACGTGAACGCCAAGTCCGCAGGTAACAAGAGCACGAAGGTCCTGAAGACCAAGAAGAACAACGGGATGCTGATCACGGTCGCCGCGCTGATCGCCGTCGCCGTCCTGGTCCTCGGCGGTGTCGTGTGGATGGCCCAGCGGGGTGGCGAGGCCAACCCGATCACGTTCGGTGAAACGGCCGACGAGCTGATCGAGATCTCGGACACAGGCGTGATCGCGGTGGGGGAGGAGACCGCCCCGACCGTCCAGATCTGGGAGGACTTCATGTGCCCGGCGTGTGCCTCGTTCGAGGGGCAGAACGGTGAGCGGCTCGCCTCCGCCGTGGAGGCCGGCGACCTGCGGGTGGAGTTCCACACCCTGAACTTCCTCAACCGACAGTCCGCGTCGGGCGAGTATTCCACCCGCGCGATCGCCGCGATCCAGTGTGTGGCAGCCAAGGACTCGCTGCCGGTCTTCTTCGACGTCAAGAACGCCTACTTCGCGCAGCAGCCCGCCGAGGGCGGTGGCGACCGCTCCGCGCGGGAGTTGGCGTCCACCGCCGAGGCGGCCGGAGCGAATGCGGACACGGTCGAGTGCATCGGCAACGTGGAGACCAATGGCGGGATGGAGAAGGCCTCGGACACGGCCGACAATTCGCAGGACAGCATCCGGGAGGTCACCGACCGGGTCTCCACCCCCACTGTCGCCTACGAGGGTGAGGTCGTGGAGATCGCCGATCCGGCCTGGCTGGACAACATCCTCGCCTGACCCCGGTCCACAGCGATCGATACCGGCCCCGCCCGTCCAGGGCGGGGCCGGAGGCGATTTGGAGGGCCGAACCGGGATGGTGTAACTTTGGTCGAGCCGGTCGCCGAGAGGTGAACGGCAGAGAAATCAATACGGGGCTATGGCGCAGCTGGTAGCGCACCACACTGGCAGTGTGGGGGTCAGGGGTTCGAATCCCCTTAGCTCCACCCGAGTAGTCGATCCGGAAACGGACGGCTCATACGAGCAAGAGCCCGGCCACTGGCCGGGCTCTTTTTTTATCTGGACAGGCCTGTTGAGTTCAATCGGTCGTTGCATCACCTGAGTGTGTGAGGTGTGGCGGAGTGACTCGACGATCTGACTGTGATCCGGCGTGGCGCGTGGTCGCGGGTCGCTCAGACGACTCGGCGTTGTGGGCGGAAGTGGCACTCGGCGTGAACCCGTCCTCGTTTATCGGCTGTCACGGAGCTCTGCTGACATCAGTTGTGCCCCCACGACGGACTGTGAAGGCCAGGCGCGGTGCTCACCGAGCTGCATCGGAAACGATGCGCCGTGCGGCGAATCCCGTCACGACCGCCACGGTAGCCGCCATGAGCAGCCCGGCGACCAGGTAGACACCGAACAGGGTCGGTGCCGGAGTGGTCTCGTCGATCAACGGCGACGGTGCCAGGGGCCACAGGATGCCCACCGCCCAGGCCGCGGCGTTGACAGGAATCCAGAAAGTGGCCCGCAGGCGATTGCGCCGAAGGACCACCCATTGGAGGGTCGGGATGGACAGCAGGAGCACCAGCCCGAGTACCGCCGCGAGGACGAGAACCCAAGGTGAGGCCCAGTCGGTCCCGCCCAGGCTGCTGGGGAGCATGCCAATCGACCAGGCGGTCGCCGCCCCCGCAGCGGTGGCGAGTATCCACCGCGACCGGGGCACAACCGATCCGAAGCCGATGGACTGGCCGTACCCGAGCAATGCTCCTTCACACGCCCCCGCGAGAATCATCGCGGGATAGACAACGCCCGCCGGTGCTGCGAGCAACCCCAGGGTCCCGCCGATTGCCGCGGGAAAGGCGAAGCCCACGGCTTCCGCGATCGTCACGGACACTATCCAGCGACGGAGAAATCGCTCACGGGCCATGGTCAGCCCGTGCAGTCCGCTGCGGGTGGAACAGTGTGCCTTTCCGACCGGGAACGAGGTGCCAGGATGATGTCCACGCCGGGGACCCTACGCCGGAAGACGGTGTAGGACGGAGCACAGGCGGCGAGGCTAGCCTTGCCGTGCCGCCCACTCGGCGACCCGACGTGCGCTCTCGGACTCCGACAGGTCCTCCACGCGGGACATGATCGACCATCGGATGCCGTACGGGTCCCGGATCGAGGCGTACCGGTCGCCGGAGACGAACTCGCTCACATCCTCACGGATCGTCGCCCCGGCCTGTGCTGCCCGGTCGACCACCTCGTCGACGTTCGCGCAGTACATCCCGATCGAGTAGCAGGCCACCTCCCCGGAGGGTGGGGGAACGAGCCCGAACTGGGGACTGGGTTCGCCGACTTGCAGCCGGCCGTTGCCGAAGTCGAGTTCGGCGTGGACGACCATCCCGCCCATCTCGGTCACATCGACCACCCGTGCGCCGAACACGGAGGAATAGAATTCGACCGCGTCCCCCGCTCTCTCGACGGCGAGGAACGGTGTGAGGCTGGTCGACCCGTGGGGGACGCCGTCGGTGGTGTGTTCTCCGGTGACCCCGGTCCGGGGCGTGGTGTTCTCTGTCATGCGACGAACCTACGAGGACATGCACGTGAGTGGCTTGAAGATTTGCGACGCCGTCGCGTCGGAGACGCGGGGAGGGGACGATGTCCGACCTCCCTGATCGACGCGGGGTCCTCTATCCGGACCGGCTGCCGACCTTTCACCGCGAGGACGCCCCGTGGGAACTGCGTGACCGCATTCGCTGGTTCTGGATCCCGCGCTGGCGTCTCGCGCCGGGGGAGACCTCCCGGCAGGAGCTGCTGCCTTTTCCTGCGTCGAATCTCGTCGTCGAACCGGGTGGAGTCAGCCTCTCCGGACCGACGACCGGCATCTCCCACCGCGACCTGAGCGGTACCGGGTGGGCGGTCGGCGCCCTGCTCCGTCCGGCCGGGTTGGCCTCGTTGACGGCCGAGCCCCGGCGGCTCCGCGACGCGGAGACGCCGGTCGAGGCCGCCGGGTTGCATCGCGCCGTCACGGCGGCGATGGGGGAGGCGGACGAAGCCGTCGGCCGGTCGTGCTCGCCCGACCAGCGCGAGTCCGTCGCCCGCGACCGGGCGCTGCGCTTCTTCTCCGCCTGGGCCGCCGCGAACCTGGCCGCCCCGGACGCCGGCGGAGTCATGGCCAACGCCATGGAGGATCTCATCGCCTCGGACCGGTCGATCGTGCGTGTGGACCAGGTCGCCGCAGCCCTGGGCGTCTCGACTCGCGCGGTGCAGCGACTCGCTCACCGCTATGTGGGACTACCGCCACTCGCGATGATCCGTCGGTACCGACTCCAGGAGGCCGCACAGCGGCTACGCGAGGACCCGGCGGTGACGATCGCCCGGATCGCCGCGGAGCTCGGTTACTCCGACCACGCTCATCTGAGCGCGGATTTCCGCACGGTCCTCGGCCTTAGTCCCCGCTCCTACCGCCGCGCGCCCGGCGCCGCGGCGAAGGGATCCTCCGACGGGTGACGGATGGGAACGATCCGCTGGCCGAGGGGGAGCAGGGCCAGCGGGACCATCTTCCAGCAGGCGATGCCGAAGGGGATGCCCACGATCGTCAGGCACAGCAGCAACCCGGCGACCAGGTGGGCGATCGCCAGTTCCCAGCCGAGCACCAGGATCCACAGGATGTTGCCGATCAGGGAGAACGCACCGGCATCCCGGCGGAACTCGGTCCGCCGCCCGAACGGCCACAGGACGTACGCCGCGAGTCGGAACGACGCGATACCGAACGGGATGGTGATGATGAGGATGCAGGCGATGATCCCGGCGAGGACGTACACCAGCGCCAACCACCAGCCGGCGAGAAGAAACCAGAGCACGTTTCCCAGTGTTCGCATCCCACCACGGTAGACGCCGCGGGCGGCCGCCGGGCCGGGTCCCGGCGCTCTACATGCGAGCCCGCCGCCCAAAGCGCTGACGCCCGCCGAGGCATGTGTCATGTTTTAGTGATGGGTGTTCATAAGTTTGCCGTCACCAGAATTGTTCTCGCTCAGTTGCTCGTCATAAGTCTGGTCGCGACCGCCCTCATCGCGGTTTCCGTGCAGGCTCGGGCCGAGGCGCGGGTGGCCGAGGGATTCCACTGGGGGGTGGCCACCTCGGGTTTCCAGGTCGAGGGTTCAAATATGGATTCCAACTGGAAGCGATACGTCGACGCCGCCGCCGCGCGTGGAGAGGCGGACCCGGTCAACGACGCCGTGGACTTCTGGAACAGGTACCCCGAGGACATCGCCCGTGCCGCGGACATGGGGGTCACCACGTTCCGGCTCAGCGTGGAATGGTCCCGGATCGAACCGGAGCCGGGGCGGTACGACGAGGAGGCGTTGCGCCGGTACGACCGCATCCTCGACACCATCCGGGCGCATGGCATGACGCCGATGATCACCATGGTCCACTACGTGTACCCGGGATGGCTGGTCGATCGCGGCGGCTTCCTCTCGCCGGACTCAGTGGAGGCGTTCGGTCGCTATGCCGAGCTCATCACCGAGAGGTGGGCCGGCGACGGGACGATGTGGGTCACCTTCAACGAGCCACTGGTGTTCTTCAGCCATGAACTCCGCATCGGGCTGGTGGGACTGCACCAGTTCAACGCGTTCCGCGACAACGTGGTCGCGGCCCACAAGCTGGGATACCACGCCGCGCACCGGGCCGACCCGGACGCGATGGTGACCGCCAACGAGGCGTACCTGCCCGCGTTCGCCCCGGCCACGGACGACCTCCTGCTCAATCACATCCGCGATGAGCTGGACTTCATCGGGGTCGACTACTACTACGGCATCGCGCTCGACAACCTCACCACCATCCGCGCGGCCTGGGACGACTTCGCCGGCGTCCGTCCGCAGCCGGAAGGGATGTACGAATCGATAGCGCACTACGCCCGGCACTTCCCCGGAAAGCCGCTGTACATCGTCGAGAACGGGATGCCCACCAACAACGGCCACCGGGAGGACTCCTTCGAACGTGGCGACTACCTTCGGGACGTCGTCTTCTGGATCCAGCGCGCGGTCGCCGACGGGTACCCGGTGATCGGGTACAACCACTGGTCCCTGGTCGACAACTACGAGTGGGGCAGCTACGACTCCCGCTTCGGCCTCTACCGGGTCGACGTGCTCACCGACCCGACTCTCGAGCGCAGACCGACCTCCGGGGTGGACGCGTACCGGGACGTGATCGCACGCGGCGGCGTCCCGGAGGGTTACCGTCCGGTCCTGCCGGTGGGGACGTGCTCGCTGGGGACGATCCCCGATACCTGCCTCGAGCCCGTCGACGTGCACGGCCCGCTCGCGCGGTTGGCGGGCTGACGGCCCGGACCACCGTCGACGAGCCCTTCTCCAGCCAGCCCCCCGGACGTAAGGTCAGCCCATGGAACGGTTCGCCTCCGTCACCGGGGAACTCGACGCCATGGTCGCCTCCGGACGGTTGACGGGATACGTCTGCGGGGTACGGCAGGACGGTCGATCACGGATCGCCTCGGGTGGGACGCGGTCGCCCGGCGGCCCCGGGCTCGACCCGGATGCGGTGTTCCCGCTGTCGTCCAACACCAAGCCGGTGGGCGGTGTGCTCGCGCTGAGGTTGGTCGAGCTCGGGGTCCTCTCGCTCGACGACCCGGTGGCCACACTCCTGCCGGAGCTGTCCGCCCCACGGGTCCTCACCCGGCCGGGCGGGCCGATCGACCGGACCGTGCCGGCCGGGCGACAGATCACGCTGCGCCATCTCCTCACCATGACCGCCGGCGTCGGCTGGGCGGGGGAGGGCAGTCCACTGACCGTCGCCATGAGCGAGCGGCAGGTCGCACCGGGCCCCTACGCCCCGCCGATGGAGCCGGACGAGTATCTCCGGCTGCTGGGTGCACTGCCCCTGGCGGACCAGCCCGGGCGGGGCTGGCACTACCACACCAGCAGCGATGTCCTCGGGGTTCTCCTGGCGCGGGCAGCGGGCGCCACCGTGTCCGGGCTGGTGGCCGAGCACGTCACGGGGCCGCTCGGACTGGCGGACTGCGGGTTCACCGCCGACCCGGATCGACTCCCCACCTGCTACGGGCTCGGACCCGACGGGGGTCTCCGGCCGCTGGACATCCGGAGCAGGGTCGCTCACCCACCTCGCTTCGAGTCCCTGGCGTGTGGGCTGTCCTCGACCGTCGCCGACTATCTGGCCTTCCTCGACGTTCTGGTCGACGGCGGGTCCGTCCTGGGACCGCAGTACGTGGAGATGATGACGACCGACCACCTGACCCCGCGGCAGCGTGCTGATGCGGAAGGGTTCATCGGACCCGGTTGCGGGTACGGGATGCAGGTGGAGATCCGCCCGGGCGGGGTCGTCGGTTGGGCCGGGGGACTGGGGACGATCGGCTACGTCGACCGGCGCACAGGCCGCTGCGCGGCCGTGTTCACCACGCAGTCCTTAGACGTGCCGGGGACGGCGGACGCGCTGGACTCGGTGTGGGAGCTGTTGCGGTGACCGATCGACGGTGACCGACAATCGGGGCGTCACCCTTCGCGCCACCAGGTGTCGAGTGGCGTGGCCGGGACCGCCCGCTTGTGGCGGGTGGCCAGGAACAGCTGCTCGATCCGTGCAGCGGCCTCTGACGGCACGCCGTCCCGGCCCTCCAGGTAGTCGTCGATCTGCTCGTACGTCACGCCCAGTGCCACCTCGTCGGGCAGGCCCGGGCGGTCATCCTCGAGATCCGCGGTGGGGACCTTCCGCCAGGTCGACTCCGGGGCCCCGAGGTGCTGCAGCAGCGCTGCACCCTGCCGTTTGGTGAGACCGGTCAGGGGGGTGAGGTCGACGCCGCCGTCTCCGTACTTGGTGAAGAAACCGGTGACAGCCTCGGCGGAGTGATCGGTGCCGACGACGAGGTGGCCGAGCTGCCCGGCCACCGCGTACTGCGCGACCATCCGCTGGCGCGCCTTGACGTTGCCGCGGACGAAGTCGCGGAGCGGACCCGCGTGGCCGGGAAGGTCCTCCAGAGCAGTCGCAGCCGCACTGGAGGCGGCCTCCGAAGCCGCCCGGATGTCGACGGTGACACGGGCATCGGGCTGGATGAAGTTCAGGGCCGCGACGGCGTCGTCCTCGTCCGCCTGGGTGCCGTGGGGCAGGCGCATGGCGACGAAGCGGGCGTCGGGCAGGCCCTCGTCGCGGAGCTTCTCGGCGGCGAGCTGGCACAGTCGACCCGTCAGGGTGGAGTCTTGGCCCCCACTGATCCCCAGGACGAAACCCGTGGCGGGGGTGCTGCGGAGGTACTCGGCCAGGAACGCCACCCGCCGGGCCACCTCGTGCTCCGGATCGATGTCGGGGCGAACGCCGAGTTCGGCGATGATGGATGCGCGGAGAGCGCCGGTGTCGGGAGAGGACTGAGTCATGGCGTCAGCATAGGAAGCAAGTGTGACTTCTGCGTGACATGCGGACTGGGCGCACGAGGTGCCCGGTTCCGCCGGTTGGAGTTCTGACGGGGCAGTCCGTTACGATGGACCAGTTGTGTGTCGTGCATCCGACCTCCGGGTCGGACGTGTCGCGCAGTCATCCCCAGTCGTGTCGGCGGCCATCACGGCCGCCCCGAGAGCCTAAGGAGCGCCAGATGAAGGTCCGCAAGTCCCTTCGGTCGCTGAAGAACAAGCCGGGCGCCCAGGTTGTCCGTCGTCGCGGCAAGGTCTACGTGATCAACAAGAAGGACCCCCGTTTCAAGGCCCGCCAGGGCTGAGTCCGTCCGCGTGGGATCCCACGCACCCTCGAGGGCCCGCCTCCGGTTCGCCGGCGGCGGGCCCTCGTCGTCGTCCCGGGGCGGGGCCGGCCCGCGCCGACGGTGACCCCGGACGACCCCGCCGTCACGAGGCCTCCCGGTGCCCTCCCGCGACGGTGACCCCGGACGACCCCGCCGTCACGAGGCCTCCCGGTGCCCTCCCGCGACGGTGGCCCCGTCGCCCCTGTGGAGTGAGTGGGGACAAGGTGTGGGGTGGTTGGGGACGACCTGTGGGGCGCCGGACGGGGTCTCCGGCACCGTCTCGCGCGTGGCAGAGTGACGGGCGGGGAGCGTGGCGCCGGCATTCGGGTCGACCGTGACAACGGTGGGTGGGAAGTGTCCACAAGGCGGGATCGCGACCTGGGAATACCACCGTTGTAAGACCAAAATGTTGTGGTCGATTGACTCGTCGGACACTAGGGGTAGTGTCTAGAGTGTTGCGGCCCCCGATGAATGCCACTTGTGGCATTCGGGCTGTGAACCCTGACAGACACCACGGTTATCCACAGGCCGGGCGGAAGCGCCGGAACCGATGACCGTCCGAGAAGAGCCCCTCCGCGCCTCCCCGGCGCCCGTGCCGAAAGAGGTCCACGACTGATGGTCACCGTCTACACCAAGCCCGCCTGCGTCCAGTGCAACGCCACCTACAAGGCGCTCGACAAGCAGGGCGTCGAGTACCGGGTGGTCGACATCTCCGTCGACGACGACGCGCGTGAGTACGTGATGGCCCTCGGGTACCTGCAGGCTCCCGTCGTGGTGTCCGGTTCCGATCACTGGTCGGGTTTCCGGCCGGACCGGATCAAGGCCCTCGTCACCGTCGCGGCCTGAACCCGGGAACCCGAACACATGTGATCCGAAGGGGGCAGTCATGGCGGCTCCGCTGTCGGCCACCGAGCCGGTGAGGATCGTCTACTTCTCCAACGTCTCCGAGAACACCAAGCGGTTCGTCGACCGTCTGGGGCTCCCGGCGCTGCGCATACCCACGCGGAGGACCGAAGCGGGGCCGATCGTGTCGGACCCGTATGTTCTGATCGTCCCGACGTACGGGGGATGCCTCGAGGTCACGGGCAGGACCGGGGCGTCGGTCCCGCGACAGGTCGTCGCGTTCCTGAACAACGCGCACAACAGAAGCCTCTGCCGCGGCGTGATCGCCGCCGGTAACACCAACTTCGGTTCGGACTATGCGGTCTCAGGCGACGTGATCGCACGCAAACTCGAGGTCCCGTACCTCTACAGGTTCGAACTGATGGGCACACAAGAGGACGTCATCCGCGTCCGCGAAGGATTGGAAGAGTTTTGGCAGCACCGACCGTGACCCCCGAAGGCACCATCGCCGGCGAGGCGGGCGAGGGGCAGCGCCTGGATTACCACGCGCTCAACGCCATGCTCAACCTCTACGACGCGGACGGCAGGATCCAGTTCGACAAGGACCGTGAGGCCGCGCGGGAGTACTTCCTCCAGCACGTCAACCAGAACACGGTCTTCTTCCACAACCTGGACGAGAAGCTGGACTACCTGGTCGACAAGAACTATTACGAGCGAGAAGTGCTCGACCGGTACACGCGCAACTACGTGCGCGAGTTGTTCGACCACGCCTACGCCAAGAAGTTCCGCTTCCCCACGTTCCTCGGCGCGTTCAAGTACTACACCTCGTACACGCTCAAGACCTTCGACGGGAAGCGGTACCTCGAGCGCTACGAGGATCGCGTCTGCATGGTCGCCCTCACGCTCGCGGACGGCGACGAGGACCTCGCCCGCCGCCTGGTCGACGAGATCATCGACGGTCGCTTCCAGCCGGCCACCCCCACGTTCCTGAACTCGGGCAAGAAGCAACGCGGCGAGCCCGTCTCCTGTTTCCTGCTGCGCATCGAGGACAACATGGAGTCGATCGGTCGCAACATCAACTCCGCATTGCAGCTGTCCAAGCGCGGTGGCGGGGTGGCGCTGCTGCTGTCGAACCTCCGCGAGCACGGCGCCCCGATCAAGCACATCGAGAACCAGTCCTCCGGCGTCATCCCCGTGATGAAGCTGCTGGAGGACTCCTTCTCCTACGCCAACCAGCTCGGCGCCCGCCAGGGTGCCGGAGCGGTGTACCTGCACGCCCACCACCCGGACATCTTCAAGTTCCTCGACACCAAGCGGGAGAACGCGGACGAGAAGATCCGGATCAAGACCCTGTCGCTGGGCGTGGTGATCCCGGACATCACGTTCGAACTGGCCAAGCGCAACGACGACATGTACCTGTTCTCGCCGTACGACGTCGAGCGGATCTACGGCAAGCCCTTCGCGGATGTCGACATCACGGAGCACTACACCGAGATGGTCGAGGACAGCCGGATCAAGAAGACCAAGATCAACGCGCGGCACTTCTTCCAGACCCTCGCCGAGCTGCAGTTCGAGTCCGGTTACCCGTACATCATGTACGAGGACACGGTGAACCGGGCCAACCCGATCGCCGGCAAGATCACGCACTCGAACCTGTGCTCGGAGATCCTCCAGGTCTCCACGCCGTCGACGTACAACGAGGACCTCACCTACTCGCACGTGGGCAAGGATATCTCCTGCAACCTCGGCTCCCTCAACATCGCCAAGGCCATGGACTCGCCGGACTTCGGCCGGACCATCGAGACGGCGATCCGGGGGCTGACCGCGGTGTCCGACCAGACTCACATCGACTCGGTCCCGTCGATCGAGAGGGGCAACGCCGAGTCCCACGCGATCGGCCTGGGGCAGATGAACCTCCACGGCTACCTCGCCCGCGAGCGGATCCACTACGGGTCGGAGGAGGGCGTGGACTTCACGAACATCTACTTCTACACGGTGCTCTACCACGCGGTCCGGTCGTCGAACCTCCTCGCGCGGGAGCGGGGGACGTGGTTCGCCGGGTTCCCGGAGTCCACGTACGCGTCCGGCGAGTTCTTCGACAAGTACACGGACAGGGCATGGGAGCCGGCCACCGAGCGGGTGCGCCAGCTGTTCACCGAGGCGGGCGTCGCGGTGCCCACCCAGGAGGACTGGCGCGCGCTCAAGGCCGACGTGCAGCAGTACGGCATCTACAACCAGAACCTGCAGGCCGTGCCGCCCACCGGGTCGATCAGCTACATCAACAACTCGACCTCGTCGATCCACCCTGTCGCCTCCCGGATCGAGATCCGCAAGGAGGGCAAGATCGGTCGCGTCTACTACCCGGCACCCTACCTGACCAACGACAACCTGGACTACTACCAGGACGCGTACGAGATCGGGTACGAGAAGATCATCGACACGTACGCGGCGGCCACCCAGCACGTGGACCAGGGGCTCTCGCTGACCCTGTTCTTCAAGGACACGGCCAGCACCCGCGACGTGAACCGCGCCCAGATCTACGCGTGGCGCAAGGGGATCAAGACCCTGTACTACATCCGCGTGCGCCAGCTCGCACTCGAGGGCACAGAGGTCGAGGGCTGCGTCTCGTGCATGCTCTGACCCCCGGGCCTCAGGCCTGCGCCCCGAACCACCCCCGCCATCACGAGGAGATCCGATGACCGCCGAGCTGCACGCTCCGGGATCCCACAGCCCCGCCGCCGGGGTCGCCCCCCGGCTCGTCGACCGGGTGTCGGCGATCAACTGGAACCGCGTCACGGACGAGGTCGACGATCAGGTCTGGGGTCGGCTCACCAGCAACTTCTGGCTCCCGGAGAAGGTCCCGGTGTCCAACGACATCCCGTCGTGGCAGACGCTGACGGACTCGGAGCAGCAGCTCACCACCCGGGTCTTCACCGGCCTGACACTGCTGGACACCCTCCAGGGGACGGTCGGTGCGGTCAGCATGATCCCCGACGCGTCGACCCCGCACGAGGAGGCGGTGCTCACCAACATCGCCTTCATGGAGTCGGTCCACGCCAAGAGCTACTCCACCATCTTCTCGACGCTCTGCTCCACGCCGCAGGTCGACGACGCCTTCCGCTGGGCGGAGGAGAACACCTTCCTGCAGCGCAAGGCGCACATCATCCTCGGGTACTACTCCGGGGAGGATCCCCTCAAGCGCAAGATCGCCTCGACCCTCCTCGAGTCGTTCCTCTTCTACTCGGGCTTCTACCTGCCCATGCGCTGGTCCTCGCGGGCCAAGCTCACCAACACGGCGGACATCATCCGGCTCATCATCCGGGACGAGGCCGTACACGGCTACTACATCGGGTACAAGTACCAGCGTGCCCTCGAGCAGATCGGTCAGGCCGAGCGCGACGAGTTGAAGGACTACACCTTCGAGTTGCTCTTCGAGTTGTACGACAACGAGGCGGACTACACCGAGGACCTCTACGACACCGTGGGGTGGACCGAGGACGTCAAGAAGTTCCTGCGATACAACGCCAACAAGGCGCTGATGAACCTCGGGTACGAGGGGATGTTCCCCAAGGACGAGACCAACGTCGATCCCGCGATCCTCTCGGCGCTCAGCCCGAACGCGGACGAGAACCACGACTTCTTCTCGGGTTCCGGAAGTTCCTACGTCATGGGCAAGGCCGTCGCCACGGAGGACGAGGACTGGGACTTCTGACCCGATCGTCGTCACCACCTCACCCCGGCACCCGATCAGGTGCCGGGGTGAGGTCGTCGGGCTGGTGTCCCAGGTAGGCCTGTCCCCGGTCGGCCGGAACGGCCGGCTCCGCGTCTACCCGTCCGGGGCGATCCCGTTGATGGAACTCCGGATGTCGTCGAGGACCGCGCGTGCGGCCACGGGGCCGGATCCCTCCCACACGGCCCGGTCAACGACGAACATGCGGCGCGCGCCCACCGCGGCGAGGTCCGTCCACCGTGCGGTGGCGAAGGCCTCCCGCGCGGACTGCTCCGAGCGGTCACTGCCACCCACGACGGCGAATATCACGTCACCGTCGAGTTCGTCTCCCACGGCAGGAGACTCGGGCGCGGGCTCGATCCGCCGGCCGTCCCGGGTGCGCTGTGCCGGCGGTCGACCGGCGCCGACCGCCTCGAGCATGAGGCTCCCGAGTGTGTCCGGCTGCTGGACCACTATTCCGTCGGCGTCGGAGACGGAGACGAGCGAGACCCAGGTGTCGCTCGGGGTGGTGGCGTCGGCGGTGAACCGGGCCCGGTCGATCACGTCCAGCAGGAGATCGCCGCCGGCGCGCGGCCGCCCGTAGGCGTCGGCGATCGCCTCGGTGCTCTCGGTCCAGTTCAGGCTCCGCGCGTCGTACACGACGGTCGGGGCGACCTCTGCCAACGCCCGCACCACAGACGGGTCGGGATCGAGGGAGTCCGCCAGCACGATGAGGTCTGGGTCGAGCTCACGGGCCGCGGCCGCAGCGCCCTCCGCGCCCGAGTCGCCGGTGATCGCGAGGTCGGGGAGTCCCACCAGGGGAGGGGGGAGGTAGACATCGGCGTCACGGGGCAGGCCGGACGTCCCGACGACGAGGTCCTGCAGCCCCAGGGCACACGCGACATCCACGGCCCCGGCCCCGAGCGCCAGGATCCGTTCCGGCGACCGGGGGACCTCGACGGTCGCCTCGGCCGGGTCCACGGACGCGACCTCCCTGACGCCGCTCCCGGCGGATTCGGCCGGCGCGGGTACGGGCGCACACGACTCCTCCGGTTCGGCGGAGCGCTGGAGCTCCTCGCCGGCCATCCGTGAGGGGGTCGTGGTGACGGGGTACTCGACCATGTCGACGGGGGACGGCCCGCAACCGGCGAGCACGAGACCGGCGACGAGCGGGCCCACGACGCCCACCGAGACCCGCACGGGGGTGGAAGGGTACCCCCGTCCGCGAGGGCGGTGTCGGCTCGGCGCGAGATCGGTCATGGGTGAGAGCCTAGGAGATGGGTCGCGGGCGCAGTCGAAGTGGAGGTCGAGGCGGGTCCGGGCGCGATCTCGGGCGTGTCGTGACGGGGCCGGATTCCCGCAGATGACCCGCCCCGGCGAGTTCGGCGGGGTGAGTGGTGGACGCTCTCAGCGGAGGGTTAGGATTGCCCTCACGCACTATTCCTTTGCGTTCGACGTGGGGTCGGTGGTTCGACCCACGGCGTCGGGTGAGGCGTTCAGGAGGACCCTTATGACCGCAGTGGCCCCCAAGCCGGTCGACGATCTCGACCATCCGCCGGGCGTACCCACGGGCACCGCCCGGCCGGGTTCGTTCGTGTGGAAGATGATGACGACGACCGATCACAAGCTGCTCGGCCTGATGTACATCGTCACCTGTTTCGTCTTCTTCTTCATCGGCGGGCTCATGGCCCTGCTCATCCGGGCCGAGCTCTTCGTCCCGGGCATGCAGTTCCTGTCCAACGAGCAGTTCAACCAGCTGTTCACCATGCACGGCACGGTCATGCTGCTGCTGTACGGCACCCCGATCGTGGTCGGGTTCGCGAACTACATCATGCCGCTGCAGATCGGCGCACCCGACGTCGCCTTCCCGCGACTGAACGCCCTGGGCTACTGGCTGTTCGCGGTCGGCGGCACGATCATGCTCTCGGGCTTCCTCACCCCGGGTGGTGCGGCCGCGTTCGGCTGGACCATGTACATGCCGCTGGCCGACAAGATCCACTCGCCGGCCGTCGGCGCGGACCTGTGGATCCTCGGTGTCGGCATCGGCGGTATCGGAACCATCCTCGGCGCCGTCAACTTCGTCACCACGATCATCTGCCTCCGCGCGCCGGGTATGACCATGTTCCGGATGCCGATCTTCACGTGGAACATCCTCGTGGCGTCGGTCCTGATCCTGCTGATCTTCCCGCTGCTCACCGCCGCCGCCCTCGGCGTCTTCTACGACCGGCAGTTCGGTGGCCGCATTTACGACCCGGGCAACGGTGGCGCCATCCTCTGGCAGCACCTGTTCTGGTTCTTCGGTCACCCCGAGGTGTACGTCCTCGCGCTGCCGTTCTTCGGCATCGTCTCCGAGGTCTTCCCGGTCTTCTCGCGCAAGCCGCTCTTCGGCTACGCCGGTCTGATCTTCGCGACCCTCGCGATCGCCGCGCTGTCCATGGCGGTCTGGGCGCACCACATGTTCGTCACCGGCGCCGTGCTCCTGCCGTTCTTCTCCTTCATGACGTTCCTCATCGCCGTTCCCACCGGCGTGAAGTTCTTCAACTGGATCGGCACGATGTGGCGCGGGAAGATGACGTTCGAGACGCCGATGATCTTCGCGCTCGGCTTCATCGTGACCTTCCTCTTCGGTGGCCTGACGGGCATCATGATGGCCGCCGCGCCGATCGACTTCCACATCTCGGACACGTACTTCATCGTCGCCCACTTCCACTACACCCTCTTCGGCACGATCGTGTTCGCCACGTTCGCCGGCGTGTACTTCTGGTTCCCCAAGATGACGGGCCGGATGCTCGACGAGACGCTAGGCAAGTGGCACTTCTGGCTGATGTTCATCGGCTTCCACACCACGTTCCTCGTGCAGCACTGGCTCGGTAACCAGGGCATGGCCCGCCGGTACGCCGACTACCTGGCCACGGACAACTTCACGGTCCTCAACCAGATCTCCACCATCGGTTCGTTCATCCTCGGGATCGCGATGCTGCCGTTCATCTGGAACGTCATCAAGAGCTGGCGTTACGGCGAGATCGTCACGGTCGACGACCCGTGGGGTGCGGGCAACTCGCTCGAGTGGGCGACCTCCTGCCCGCCGCCGCGTCACAACTTCGTGACCCTGCCCCGGATCCGCTCCGAGCGCCCCGCGTTCGAACTGCACTACCCGCACATGAGCGAGCGCATGCGTGCGGAGGCCCACGTCGGCGGCCGGGCCGCGGCCCAGGACCCGGCTGCGGTCAAGGATGTGGCCGAGCGCGGCTCGTCCCCGCAGAGGGGCTGACCCGCCCGCCCGTACTCACCCACGGGCGTCTGACCCGCTGAACCCCGTCGGTAGGCTCGTCCTCCGGCGGGGTTCGGCGCGTGTCGGCCCATCCTGTCCATCCCCCCCAGTCGTCAGTACGAGCACTCGTCAGGAGCACACGTGAGCACCCCCGGTACCCCGGCACTACTCACCGTCACCGGTCCCGACCGGCCAGGTGTGACCGCGAGGATCATGGCGGTCCTCGCCTCCCACCACGCCGACCTGGTGGACGTGGAGCAGGTCGTGGTCAACGGCCACCTCTCCCTGGGGCTCATGGTCCGGGTGGACGACGGCGCCGACATCGTGGCCGTGGTCCGCGAACTCACCGAGCAGGTCCACGAGCTGGGGATGCAGCTCGAGGTCCAGTTCGACGACATCGCGCCCCCGACCCCGCCCTCGACCCACGCGGTGGTGATCCTCGGCAGTCCGGTCACCGCGTCGGCGTTCTCCGCGGTGGCGGGTTCGCTCGCGTCGATCGGCGCGAACATCGACACCATCCGGGGGATCGCCGACTACCCGGTGACTGGTCTGGAGCTGCAGGTCTCGACCGCCGGTCGTGACGCCGCCGACGACGCCAGGCTTCGCGAGGCGATGGCGCCCCTGTCGGACGCGCACGGCGTCGACATCTCGGTGGACGGTGCCGGGCTCGGCCGCCGGTCCAAGCGTCTGGTGGTGTTCGACGTGGACTCCACCCTGGTCCAGGGTGAGGTCATCGAGATGCTCGCCGCCCACGCGGGCAGGGAGGCAGAGGTCCGAGCGGTCACCGAACGCGCGATGCGGGGTGAGCTGGACTTCGCACAGTCCCTCCACGAGCGCGTGGCGACGCTGGCCGGACTGCCGGCCTCCGTCCTCGACGAGGTCGCGGCCAGCATCGTGCTGACCCCGGGTGCGCGGACGACCATCCGCACCCTCAAGCGTCTCGGCATCCGCTGTGGTGTGGTGTCGGGAGGGTTCATCCAGGTGATCGCCGGCCTCGCCGAGGAGCTGGGTCTCGACTTCGCGCGGGCCAACACGCTGGAGATCGAGGACGGAGTACTCACCGGCCGCGTCATCGGAGAGGTGGTGGATCGTGAGGCCAAGGCCGACTACCTGCGCGAGTTCGCCGAGGAGCTCGGCATCTCGCTGAGCCAGACCGTCGCGGTGGGCGACGGGGCGAACGACATCGACATGCTCACCGCCGCGGGGCTGGGGATCGCGTTCTGCGCCAAGCCCGCCCTCCGCGAGGTGGCCGACGCGTCGCTGTCCAAGCCGTTCCTCGACACCGTGCTGTTCGTCCTGGGCATCACGCGCGACGAGATCGAGGCGGCCGACACCGCCGCAGGGACCTACCGCCGCGTCCCGCTCGTGTGACCGAGGGACCACAGGGCGGTGGGCCACTCGCCGAGGAGCCAATGACAGACGCACAGCCGGCGGGAGGTCCTGCGACCGGCACCGCGCTCGACTGGTGCCACGCCCGACTCCGCGCCGGGTCGGCCGGGACCGAGGACCCGGACGACCGTGGCACCGTCCGATCCATGCCGATCGTGCTGCACCTGCCGAAGGCGGACCTCCCCGGACGGACCCCGCTGCTCGAGGCTGTCGCGGGCGCCGTCGCCGCGCTGTGCCTGGACGAGCGTGTCGCGCCGGGTGGGCAGTGGCACGAGGCCTACGGGGCCTGGCTGGACGCCCGGATGCGGAAGATCGCGCGGCGAGCGCGAGGCGCCCAGTGGCGTACCGCTCTCGAGGTCGAGGGTGTGACCCGCGAGGTGGACGGCTGTGCGGCCAGGGCGTTCGTCCCCGGCCCGGTCGACGAGGTGGACCCGCGCCTGGGCCGCCTGCAGATCGGGGGTACCGACCTCGAGCGGGACGATCCCGGCCCACCGCCGCCGGGTGTGCCGGTGGTCTGGGTCGACCGGGCACTCGAGATGTCCGTGGGGAAGGCCGCCGCCCAGGTCGGTCACGGGGTGATGGTGCTGATCGCGGAGATGGACCGCGACCGGCTCGAGCGGTGGATCGACGACGGGCTCCTGGTAGCCGTGCGGAAGGCCGACTCCGCCCGGTGGAGTGAACTCTCGGCAGCCGTGTCCGCCCGTGTCCCGGGAGTGGCCGCCGTGGTCGACGCCGGGTACACCGAAGTGGCCCCGGGGTCACTGACGGTGATCGCCGTCGACTGCGGCTGACCGCGCCTCGACTCCGGCAGGGATGCCAGAGGGTCCACGCGCAGTACCTCGAGCGGCACCCCCGATTCCCTGCTCAACGCCCTGAGCAGGCTCGCTCTGCTCGAGTAACCGGCCGCTCGCGCGGCGCTGTCCCCGCTGGATCCGCTCTTCAGGCTACGGATCGCTGTGTTCAACCGGCGCCGCGTCCGCCAACGGTGAAACCCATACCCGGTCTCGGCGACGAAGATCCGCTGGGTCTGCCTCGCGCTCAACCCCGACTTCTCGCACAGCGTTGAGAGCGGTGCCGGGGAGCGGACCGCCGCTTCCGCGATCCGGAGAACCGTCGGGTGGACCGGTAGTGGGGACACGAACTCGTCCGTGCTGATCGCCGAGATGATCTCCTCCAGGCTCTCGGTGAACACCGCGACCTGGTGCGAGGTGTGCGGCTGAGCGGCCAGCCGCGCGAGCATGAGATCGGTGATCGCCGGCACCACCCCGAGGCGACGCACTCTGTCGACCGGCGCGGTGTGCGGGGCCAGGAGCGGACCCAGAGCGATCGAATGGTCGTCCAGCGCGAGCGCGTGCGGCACGTGTGGAGCGAGCAACACCGAGGTGCGGGGTTCGAGCACGATGGCCTCGCCGTCGACTTTCAGGGTCCCTCTGCCCATGACCATATGGATCAGGTGTGGGGCGTCGTGGACGTGTTCCGGGTGGCCCAGGAAGCGGACGGCGTGCTCCGGTACCGCAGTGGCCAGGTCGCGTGTGAAGCCCATCAGGTTCCTCCCGGGTAGTGCGGTCCAACTGGGGTGCGCCCTGGCCGGTGGAACGCGTCGCGTCCGGACTGCAGGGATGTCGTATCCGGACGGCCAGGGCAGGTTTTCCATCCTAGTCTTCTAGGGTTGGTAAGCCTCACCTAATGCACCCGGAGGATCGATGATTCGCAAGACACGTCCCGCACGCGCGATGGTCGCAGGGACCCTGGCCCTCACGCTGGCCGCTCTCGCCGCATGTTCACCCGGGGGAGAGGCCACGGGGGACGGGGCCGAGGGGACGAGTCCGGGGGCCACCCGTACGGTGCCGACCCCGAAGGGGGATGTCACGGTTCCGGCTGATCCCCAGCGTGTCGTTGTGCTGAACTACGCCTTGGCCGGCTACCTCTACGAACTCGATGTCCCGATCGCCGCGACGATCCCTGAGGACGCGGACCAGACCAACGCGGAATTCTCGGAGCTGTGGGGGCAGGCGCCGGCCGAAGACGGGACCGAGTTCCTGCCGTGGTCTGCAGACGGCTTCGACCTCGAGGCGATCCTCGAGACCGATCCGGACCTCATCGTGGCCGGCGGATGGGGCTTTCCCAACTTCCAGGCCGACGAGGCCTACGAGGACCTCACCGCTATCGCCCCCACCGTCATTGTGGACAAGGCCTTCGCGGACTGGCAGGACCAGGCGGAGTTCCTGGCTGTGGACGTCTTCGGAAAGCCCGAGGCGTTCGAGGACATGGTCGGGACATACGAGTCGCGGGTGGCGGAGGTCGCCGAGGCTATCGAGGTTCCCCCACAGCCGACCTCCTTCATCAGCGTCACCGCCGACGGCACCCCGTATCTGCTCTTCGAGAACACCGGTCTGCCTCTGATGTTCGGCGAACTCGGTTTCGAGGCAGACGACCTGGTCGCGCGGAACGCCCTGCAGCCCTACCAGCCGGGCGGCGACATGGCCGAGTTGTCCACCGAGCAACTGGGCCGGATCGTCGACAGCAAGACAGTGTTCGTGATGGGTTTCAACGGAGAGACCACCTCGGTTGAACAACTGGCGGACGAGCCCGCGTGGCGCAACTTGCCCGCCTTTGTCTCCGCGAATGCCTTCGACCTCCCCTATTGGGCGTTGCGACACGACTACGACGAGGCCCTCGCGCTACTGGATCTGGTCGAGGAGGAGTTCGGACGGTGAGCCGCCCCGAGCTTCTGATCCATCCGCTCGTCGTCCGCACGGTCAGGGTCGCCGAGGTGGAGGATCTCGCGGGGAGGGTCCGGCGCGTGCACCTGGAGGGGGAGCAATTGCAAGCCTTCACGCGCGACGGCGTGTCCCACCCGGCGTTCCACGCCCCGGGTTTCGATGACCACATCAAGGTGATCTTCGCCGCCGACGGCGACATCGACTCCGCTCTACCCCGCCAGCATGCCGACGGGATCGAGTGGACACCGTCCGAGAACAGACTCACCCGCGACTACACCCCGCACTCGGTCGCCCCGGACAGCGGGGCGTTCGCGGTGGACTTCGTCCTCCACGGTGACGGGCCGGCCGCCCGCTGGGCGGCTGACGCGGTGCCGGGCACCGAGCTGTCCTTCGTGGGGCCCAAATCCTCGCAGCTGCTTCCCAAGGACGCGACCTCGATCGTGATGATCGGGGACGAGACCGCGCTGCCGGCCATCCGGAGGTTCCTCACGGAGCGGCCGCTCGCTGTACCGGCCCATGTCGTAGTACTCACAGCCGGGAGGACAGTGGCCGTCGAGCTTCCGGTCAGGAGTACGGATTCCCTGCGCAGGGAGTTCATGCTCGAGCCGGACGGCGAGGTGATCGGCGCCCTGTTCGACGCCGTCGACGACGAGTACGACCTGGGCGAGCGGCCGTTCGTCTGGGCTGCGGGCGAGGCCGGCGCGTTGTTGCCGCTACGACGCAGACTCGGCGGGCGGGTCGGGAGGGGCTATCGGAACATCACCGGCTACTGGTACCTGGTGGACGAGCACGGCGCGACCATGGGTGAACCGGGGCTGCCAGAGGCCCCGGTGGCATGGTTCGCGGTCCGCGCGGCGCTACAGCTGGGGTTGCTGCGGTCCCTCGCGGACCGGCCGCTGAGCACCTCGGAGCTGGAGTCGGCTGTCGATGCCCGGACGGATCTCCGGCCACTGGTGGAGGTCTTGGCGACCTCGGGACTGGTACGAGCGTGTGCGAAGAACCGGTGGGAGCTGACGGACCTCGCAGTGGACCTGCTCGACGACCCGCACGAGGTGGAGGAGTTCACAGGCCCGGAGGCCGATCTGGCTATCGCGCTTCGCCACCTGGCCAGGTCGGTGCGTACCGGCCGACCGGCATGGGAACTGGATACCGGGCTGGGGTTCGCAGAGTCCTCGAAGGCGGACGCCGAGGTCGCCGGCTATCTGGAACACCAAGCGGACTCTCTCGTCTACCTCCAGCACGGACTGATCCGGGTGCTGGGCGACCTACGCAGTCCGGACACGGTGGTAGTGGGGCCGGGGGCGGCCCTGGTGGCCGGCGTTGCGACCGAGAACGGTCTGACGAACGTCCGCTCCAGCGACGGAGAGACCTCCGCGGCACTGGTGGTCTCGGCCATGTTGCTCGGACATCTCGACGACGAGTCCGCGCGATCCCACTTGCACGGACTCGCGGCGATCGCGCCCCGCCTCGTCGTCGTCGACGGAAGCACCCCGGACGGTCTCTCGAGTGCCGCGGCTCAGCTCGCGCTGCTGCGCTTCTCCACGACGGCGTCCCCGCCCCGGTCGCCCCGGCGTGTGGCCGAACTGGGCCTGGACAGTGGGTGGACACTGCGCTCACACCACGGTCTGGGGTGGGGGGTGGTCGCGTACGAGTTCGAGCTCACCGCCGACTACCCGTCGGCCCGGTGACCCGCGACACTCCGTTGCGAGCGCACCGGGCGGTGGGGGCCGAGTACGGCGGCAGTCCGGTACCCCGCCCATCCGGGCGGACCGGTCTGCTCGTGCTGGGACTGGTGGGCGCATCCGGGGTGCTCGTTCTCACGTCGGTGATGAGCGTGTTCGTCGGCTCGGTGTCCCTCACCCCGGGGGAGGTGATGGCGGCCCTGACCCATCCCACCGATCTGATCGCGTACACGACGGTTGTCGAGATGAGGATGCCCCGAACCCTGCTCGGCATCCTCGTGGGCGCAGCGCTCGGTGCGTCAGGTGCGCTCGCGCAGGCGCTGACCCGCAACCCTCTTGCCGACCCGGGCATCCTCGGTGTCAACGCGGGAGCAGCACTCGCGGTGGCGATCGCGATCGCCTTCTTCGGGGTCACCACCATCCACGGTTACGTGTGGTTCGCCTTCGCCGGGGCGTTCGCGGCGTTCGTATTGGTCTATGCCATCGCACTGCGCGGTCCGCACGGTGCGACGCCCGTCCGACTCACACTCGTCGGCGTCGCGTTGACGGCGGTGTTCACCGGCAGTGGTCAGTCCCTGGCGCTGGTGATGCCGCGGGTGTTCGACCAGATGCGGTTCTGGGGTGTGGGGACCCTCTCCGACCGGCCGCACGGGACGGTCGAGTTCGTCCTGCCCTTCATTCTCGTAGGGCTCGTGGTGGCACTACTGACGGGCCGCGCCACCAACGCGATTGCGCTGGGCGATGAGCGGGCCCGTTCAATGGGCGTGCCGGTGGGGCTGGTCCGTGCAGTGTCGGCGTTGGCCATCACGGTTCTGTGCGGCGCGGCGACAGCGGCGGCGGGCCCGATCGCCTTCGTAGGGCTGATGGTGCCTCACGCGGTGCGGTTGTTCACCGGACCGGATCAACGGTGGGTCCTGGCATTCTCAGTGGTGCTCGCCCCGGTGTTGTTGATCGCTGCGGACATCGCCGGTCGTCTGGTGGTGTGGCCCGCCGAACTGCAGGCAGGGGTCGTCACCGCGTTCCTGGGAGCCCCGGTCCTCATTCTCCTGGTGCGCCGAGCCGAGCGGGGCGGGGTGTGAGCCGGGTGCCGGGCCGCGAGGTGTCCGTGCGACTCGGTCGATACAGCAGGTCACTGCCGATCCGGGACACCGTCGTCGCTCTCATCGCCGTGGTCGTGGTGCTCGCGCTCGTGGTGGTGGCCCTGTCCGTGGGGGAGCGCACCATCCCGCTCGGACGGGTGCTCGGTGCCTTCGCCCCGGGGGCCGACCGGGTGGACGCGATGGTCGTGGTCGAATGGCGGGCTCCGCGAGCACTGGCGGCGGCCGTGTTCGGTGCGTGTCTGGGTGTCAGTGGGGCGCTGTTCCAGTCGCTCACACGTAATGCCCTGGGGAGTCCGGACATCATCGGACTCAACACCGGCGCCTTCACGGGCGTACTGGTGGCGATCAGCCTCGGGTGCACCGGTTACGCGGCCTTCGCCACCGGCGCCCTGACCGGGGGGGTGCTCACGGCGGCGCTGGTCTACCTCCTCGCGTATTCGGCGGGCCTGCAGGGGTTCAGGCTCATCATCGTGGGGATCGCGATCAGCGCATTCCTCGGATCCGTCAACACCTGGATCATCGTCAAGTCCGATCTGGACGTCGCACTGCGCGCGGCCGTCTGGGGTGCCGGGTCCCTGAACGGGGTGCGCTGGCCGCAGCTGATCGGTGCCGGTGCGTCAGCTCTCGTACTCGCGTCGATGGTGCCGTGGTTGACCCGCGTGGTGAGGCAACTCGAGCTCGGCGACGAGTCCGCGCAGGTCCGGGGCGTGCGCCCGGAACCGGGTAAGGCGGCCGTCGTGCTGGTGGGGGTCGCATTGACCTCACTTGTCACCGCGGTGACGGGGCCTATCTCATTCATCGCGCTGTCGGCCCCTCAGATCGCACGGAGACTGCGCACCCGCTCGGGTGGTGTGGACCCGGTGGGCTCGGCACTGACGGGGGCGGTCCTGCTGTCCGCGGCGGACCTTCTGGCGCAGCACGCCCTGCCCATGACCAGTGTGCCCGTAGGGGCGGTCACGGTCTGTCTGGGCGGGGCCTATCTGATCTATCTGTTGCTCAGAGAGAACGAGAGGAGTTGATGATGAACCCGGCGCTCGACGCGCAGGCCGTCACCGCCGCCTACCGTCGCGGGGAGAACGTTCTTGACGAGGTGTCCGCGGCGGTCCCCCACGGTGAGTTCACCGCCATAATCGGACCGAACGGTTGCGGAAAGTCCACGCTCCTGAGGGCGTTCACGAAGCTGCTCACCCCGTCCGGAGGCCAGGTTCTGGTCGACGGGAAGGCGATCACGACCCTGCGGACAGCAGAGATCGCCCGCCGGCTCAGCCTGCTGCCGCAGCATTCCCCGGTCCCCGACGGGATCCGCGTCGGGGAGCTCGTACGTCGGGGCCGCTACCCTCACCAGACCCTGTTCGCGCAGTGGAGTCGAGGCGACGAGGAGATGGTGGCCAAGGCGATGCGATTGACCCATGTCGAGGATCTCGGCGACAGGCTGGTGGACACGCTCTCGGGCGGGCAACGCCAGCGTGTCTGGATCGCGCTCGCGCTGGCGCAGGACACGCCCCTGTTGCTGCTCGACGAGCCGACCACGTTCCTCGACATCGCCCACCAGGTGGAGACGCTGCGGCTACTGGACAGACTGCGCACCGAAGGACGGACGATCGTTGCCGTGCTCCACGAACTGGGTCACGCGGCGAGGTTCGCCACGCATCTCATCGCGATGCGGGACGGCCGGGTCATGGCGTCCGGTCCACCCGGCGAGCTGCTGACAGAAGAGTTGGTCGAGGAGATCTTCGGTCTCCGGTGCCGGATCATCAGCGACCCGGATACGGGCACCCCGGTCGTGCTGCCCCGGTGACCCCACTCGAGGGCGATCCCCGACGAGTGAGACCGCCTGTCCTCACGTCTCCGCCAGCCGGGCTGCGGTCTCACCCCTCACGGAGCCGCTCGAGGGCGCCGATCACCACGTCCCGGTCGGTGGTCTGCCAGAACGGGGGCAGCGAGGCCCGGAGGTAGCCGCCGTAGCGGGCGGTCGCCAACCGGGAGTCGAGGACGGCCACGACGCCCCGGTCGTCGGTGCGGCGGAGGAGCCGCCCGACGCCCTGGGCGAGGAGCAGCGCGGCGTGGTTGCCGGCGACGGCGAGGAAGCCGTTGCCACCGCGGGCCCCGACCGCGCGCTGACGCGCCGAGAGCAGGGGGTCGTCCGGCCGCGGGAACGGGATGCGGTCGATCACCACGAGCGAGAGCGACCGGCCGGGCACGTCGACGCCCTGCCACAGCGAGAGGGTGCCCACCAGCGTGGTCTCCTCGTCCGCCGCGAACTGCGCCACCAGGTTGGCGGTCGAGTCCTCGCCCTGGCACAGCACCGGGGTGTCGAGTCGCTCGCGCAGCAACTCTGCGGCCGCCCTGGCCCCGCGCATCGAGGAGAAGAGCCCGAGGGTGCGTCCACCGGCGGCGGCGACGAGGTCGACCAGCTCGTCTTCCGCCTCGGGTGACGCGCCCTCCCTGCCGGGCGCCGGAAGGTGCGAGGCCACGTAGAGGATGCCGTTGCGGCGGTAGTCGAAGGGCGACCCGGCGTCGAGCCCGGTCCAGCGGAGGCTGCCGGCGTCGTCGTCGGAGGGTGGTTCCAGGGCGACGGCGGTCGCGGGGTCGGGGCGGGCGGACGAGGCCGGCGGCAAGCCCCAGGTGGCCGCCAGGCCGTCGAACTTCCCGCCGGTCGTGAGCGTGGCGGAGGTGAGGATCACCGTGGATTCGGCGAACAGCCGCGCCCGGAGCAGCCCCGCCACGGAGAGCGGGGCCACGCGCAGGATCCGGCCACGGCGGTCCTCCTCGCTCATCCACACGATCTCCAGACGCTCGGTCACCGGACGCTCGTACGAGGAGAGCATGCGGTCGGCCGCGTCGGCGACCTCGTCGAGTGCCGCGAGGGTCTTCTGCCGGTCGGAGGCGCCCTGGGGATCGTTCGCGACCTCGCCGGGCTTGGGGCCGGGCACGGCGCTCCGGCAGTTCTCGGCGGTGTGTCGGACCGCGGCCAGCGCGAGGTCGGCGCCCTCGGGCAGGAGGTCCCAGCGTCCTTCGGGACACAGCTCGAGCAGGCTCGCCAGACCCTCACCCGCCGCCACCATGCGATCGGCGGTCTGCTGATCGACGAGTTTGGCAGCGCGGCGGGCGGCCTGGATCACGGCGGCTCCGGTGAGCTCCGCCGTCGTCACGCCGGTCACCCGGTCGGACAGCTCGTGGGCCTCGTCGATCACCACCGCGTCGTGCTCGGGGAGGATGGAGACGTCGGTCATGGCGTCGATCGCGAGCAGGGCGTGGTTGGTCACCACCACGTCTGCGCGTCCCGCTTCCTGCCGGGCCAGTTCGGCGAAGCACTCGGAGAACTCGGGGCACAGCTGCCCCAGGCACTCGCGGCTGGTCACCGACACCTGGCGCCACGCCGCGTCGGACACCCCACGGGGCAGGTCGTCCCGGTCGCCGGTCTCGGTGTCCTGCGCCCAGTCGTGCAGCCGGGCGATCTCCTGGCCGAGTCGCGATCCGGGCCCGGAGTCACGTTGGGAGGCCTCGCGGGGGGTGCGGGCGGCGGTGGATTCGCCACCGATCGGGAGGTCGAACAGCTCCTCGGACATCACCTCGTCGGGATCGGCCTCGTCGACCGGGCCGGACGAGACGCGGTGCAGGCACAGGTAGTTCCCGCGGCCCTTGAGGATCGCGTGCGAGGGGGTGACACCGAGCTGTGGCTTGAGGGCGGCGGCCAGCCGGGGGAGGTCGCGGTCCACCAGCTGGTTCTGCAACGCGATCGTGGCGGTGGAGACCACGACCGTCCCCCCGGTCGTCACGGCGTGCCGCAGCGACGGCACCAGGTAGGCCAGCGACTTGCCGGTGCCCGTGCCGGCCTGGACCGCGAGGTGCTCGCCGGTGGACAGGGCGTTGCCCACCGCCTCGGCCATACGGACCTGCCCGGTGCGCTCGCTGCCGCCCAGGCTCTCGACCGCGGTGGCGAGCAGGTCGGAGACGGTCGGGAGCGAGTCGGTCACCCGGACACCCTATCGGCCGCGTCGGAGGCGGGCGGATCAGCGCCGGGGTCCGGGCGGCACCACCCGCACGGGGACCGCCGGCTCGCCCTCGCTCAGGGCCAGACCCTCCCACGGCAGGGTCACCATCGCGGACTGGTGGAGCGCCCGCGACTCGGCCAGGGTCGGCAGGCCGGCCACGGTGTCGCCGTCACGCAGGAGGGGGACCATCAGGTCCCGCTGCTCCAGACCGGGGTCGGCCGGCAGGGAACCCGCCCACGGCAGGAGCACCTCCTCGACCGCGGTGCCCGAACGCCGGTGCAGCCGGACCGCCCGCTTGGCGCCCGGCAGGGACTCCTTGTGTGCGGACCGCTTGGCCACCGGTATGCCGTCCACCTCGACGAGTTTGTAGACCATCCCGGCGGTGGGGGCGCCGGAGCCGGTCACCAGCCGGGTACCCACCCCGTACGCGTCGACGGGGTCGGCCCGCAGGGCCGCGATCGCGTACTCGTCGAGATCTCCGGAGACCACGATCCGGGTCCGGTGGGCGCCCAGGGAGTCCAGCTGGACCCGGACCTGGCGGGCGAGCATCCCGAGGTCGCCCGAGTCGATCCGGACGCCTCCCAGTTCCGGTCCGGCCACCTCGATCGCCGTGGCCACGCCGCGGGTGATGTCGTAGGTGTCCACCAGGAGGGTGGTGTCCACACCGAGGGTGGCCACCTGCGATCGGAACGCGGCCGCCTCGTCCGGGCCGTCCGGTCCGGTGTGCAGCAGTGTGAACGCGTGCGCCGACGTGCCGGCGGAGGGGACCCCGTGCCGCCGGGTGGCCTCGACGTTGGAGGTGGACGCGAACCCCGTGAGGTATGACGCGCGGGCCGCCGCCACCGCGGCCTCCTCGTGGGTGCGGCGCGACCCCATCTCGATGATCGGGCGACCGTCCGCCGCGGCGGTCATGCGCGCGGCGGCGGAGGCGATCGCGCTGTCGTGGTTGAGCACGGACAGGACCAGGGTCTCGAGCAGAACGCACTCGGCGAACCCGCCCCGGATGCTCAGTACGGGGGAGCCCGGGAAGAACAGCTCCCCCTCGGGGTAGCCGTCGATGTGGCCGGTGAAGTGGAAGTCCCGCAACCACCCGAGGGTCCGCTCGTCGAGGGAGTCGGCCACCACCGCGAGCTCCTCCTCGCCGAAGCGGAAGTCCCGGAGCCGCTCCAGGAGCCGGCCCGTGCCGCCGACGACGCCGTACCGGCGACCCGCCGGAAGCCGTCGGGCGAACACCTCGAACACACAGGGGCGGTCGGCGGTACCGTCGGCCAGTGCGGCCCGGATCATGGTGAGCTCGTACTTGTCCGTGAGCAGTGCGCTGGACGGACGGCCCGGCGGGTGAGGGGCGCGCGTCGGCGCGGTCGCGGTCACCCGGCTGACTCTACGGCGTGGCCGACCCGCCGGTAATCCGTATCCTTGGCCGTATGCACACCGTGACCACACAGATCGCGGACGACCGGAGCGTCGTCCCCGTGATGGCGATGCCGTCGGCCGCGCCCGTGGAAGCCACGGACACCGAGCTCGACGCCGGGGTGGACAGCCCCTGGCTCACCGTGGTGTGGGACGACCCGGTCAACCTGATGAGCTACGTGACCTTCGTGTTCCAGCGGGTCTTCGGCTACAGCAGGGAGAAGGCGCACGAGCTCATGCTCAAGGTCCACAACGACGGCCGCGCGGTGGTCTCGTCCGGCAGCCGGGACAAGGTGGAGAACGACGTCCGAAAGCTGCAGGAGGCCGGACTGTGGGCCACGATGCAGCGGGAGGTCTGAGCCCGTGAAGGCCTGGCAGCGCAAGTCCTCCCTCACCGGCCCCCGGGTCAAGGCGGTCATGGAGGGCCACGAGGTGCAGATCCTCCACGCCCTGGTGTCCAACATCGTCGACATGCTCGAGCAGCGGCGCGACTCGGCGCCGAAGGACGAGTTGGCCGAGATCACCGGGATGCGCAGCGGCCACTCCGAGCTCCCCGTCGAGGCCCCGCTCGCCCGCCTGCTCCCCGATTTCCACCGGCCCGAGCCCGGTGGGGGATCCGATGCGGACGCCGCCGCGGTGGCCCGCGCGCACAACTCGGGCATGCGGATGATCCATGAGCCGGAGATCATCGACGTCAAGCTCGCGGCGGCGTCGACGGTCCTGAGATCCCTCCCGGCGCGCGGGGGGACGGTCTCGCTCAGCCCCGAGCAGGCTCAGGCCTGGATGGGGTGCCTCAACGACGTCAGGCTCGGCCTGGGCGCATTGCTGCTCGAGGCCGGGGCGGTGGACGGCGTCCCCGCCACCGACATCCCCGAGTTCGTCGCGGAGGACGACCCGAGGTCGGCGCACCTGGACGTCTACCACTGGTTGACCTTCATGCAGGACTCCCTGTGCACCGCTCTGACCGGGAAGTGAGGAGAACACGGTGAATCCAGATCCACGCACGTTCCGGGCGGGGGGCGTCCAGACCGCCCGACCCGCCCCGCAGGGGCCGCGCCGCTGGCCGGCGCTGATCCTGCTCTTCGCCTTCGTCGCACTGATGTGGGTGGTCGAGGCGGCCGACCAGGTCATCCAGGCCACCATCGGGCCCCCGCAGGGACTCGACGGCTACGGGGTGCGTCCGCTCTCGACAGACGGGCTCCCCGGCATCATCTTCCAACCCTTCCTCCACGGGGACTGGGCGCACCTGATCGGCAACTCGATCGCCCTGCTCGTCCTGGGGTCGATCATCGCGATGTCCGGGATCCGGCCACTGATCAGCGTCACGCTCATCTCGTGGCTGGCCTCGGGGGTGGTGTCGTGGATCCTGGGCGGCACCGGGACCGTCCATATCGGGGCGTCCGGCATCGTGTTCGGCTACATCTTCTACGTGATCGTCCGGGGTCTGTTCTCCCGCCGGTTCCTGCACCTGCTCGTCGGACTGGTCATCGGCTTCTACTACGGGTTCGAGGCGCTCGCGGGACTGTCCCCGATGCTGGACGGCGTGTCCTGGCAGGGGCACCTCGGCGGGGCCATCGGCGGCGTCCTCTCGGCGTACGGACTCAAGCGCGATCGGACGCCACAGGCGGTCACCGCCGGGCAGCGGCGGAACGCCGGTTCGCCGAGGTGACGTCACCCGACCCACTGGCCCCGGTCGGGGTGTTCGACTCCGGTGCGGGTGGCCTCACCGTGGCCCGGGCGATCATGGACCAGCTCCCCGACGAGTCACTGATCTACGTGGGGGACACCGCCAACGGTCCGTACGGGCCACTGCCCCTGGCACGGGTCCGCGAGCACGCCCTGGCGGTCGCGGACTCCCTCGTCGACCGCGGGGTCAAGGCTCTGGTGATCGCGTGCAACACCGCCTCGGCGGCGATGCTGCGGGACGCGCGCGAGCGCTACCCGGTGCCGGTGGTGGAGGTGATCCAGCCGGCGGCCAGGCGGGCGGTGGCCACCACTCGCTCGGGCCGCATCGGGGTGATCGCCACGCGCGCCACGGTCGCGTCGCTGGCCTACGACGACGCGGTGGCCGCGGCGGCCGGGGTCCACCTGACCTCGGTGGCGTGCCCGAAGTTCGTCGAGTTCGTGGAGCGGGGGATCACCAGCGGTCGGCAGGTCCTGGGTCTGGCGGAGGCGTACCTCGCGCCGATCCGCGACGCGGACGTGGACACCCTGGTCCTGGGGTGCACCCACTACCCGCTGCTGTCCGGGGTGGTCCAGCTCGCGGTGGGGGATCACGTCACGCTGGTCTCCAGCGCCGAGGAGACCGCCAAGGACGTGTTGCGCGTCCTCACCTCCACCGACCTGCTGCGCCCCCACGACGCGGCGGATCCGGCGACGCGGGAGTACCTCGTGACCGGTGACCCGGACAGCTTCCGCCGGGTGGCGTCCCGGTTCCTCGGACCCGGTCTCGTGTCGGTCGGCCGCGCGGGTGCGGTGTGATCCCTCCCCGCGGACCGGTTCCGGGTCGCCCGCCGGGGCACACTCCGGGCGACCCGGGGCCGGCCGTGGCACGATGGTGCCCATGCTTCTGACTGTCCTGGGTTGCTCGGGGAGTATCGGCGGACCCACCTCGCCGGCGTCCGGGTATCTGGTGGAGGTCGACGGGGTCGCCCCGGTCGTGATCGACATGGGGCCCGGGGTGTTGGGGGCACTGCAGCGGTACATCGCGCCGGAGGACGCCACGGTCCTGTTGTCCCATCTCCACGCCGATCACTGCCTGGACGTCCCGGGCCTGCTGGTGCTGCGGCGCTACGGTCCGGAGGCCGAGCGCGCGGTCCGGGTCCCGCTCATCGGGCCGTCCGGGACCGCGTACCGGATCGGGGTCGCCTCGGCGGAGGAGCCGGGGGCGGTGGACGATCTGTCGGACACCTTCGAGGTGGGGTCGTGGGATGTCACCCCCGACGTGGAGATGACGGGCGACGACGGCGAGGTGGGCCTTCGCGTGCGGGCCGACCGGGTGGATCACCCGCCGGAGTCCTACGGGATGCGCCTGACGTCCGAGACGGGTCGCGTCCTGGTCTACAGCGGTGACACGGCCTACTGTGACTCGCTGGTCGAGCTCGCGACCGGGGCCCATGTGCTCCTCTGCGAGGCCTCGTGGACCCACGAGGAGGGCCGTCCGCCGGGGATCCACATGTCCGGCGCCGAGGCGGGCCGCACCGCCCGGCTGGCGGGGGTGGGCCGTCTGGTGCTGACCCACATCCCACCGTGGACGGACCGCGAGGCCGTGCGCGCCGAGGCCGCCGCGGAGTTCGACGGCGAGGTCCTGCTGGCGGAGCCTGATCTCAGGCTCGAGGTCTGAGCGTCGGGTTCCGGCCGCTAGTATCGGCGGTCGTGACCTCATCTACTGACGGCAGAGCAGACGGACGCGCGGACGGCGACCTCCGCGACGTGACCATCACGCGGGGATTCACCTCGCACCCGGCGGGTTCGGTTCTCGTGACCTTCGGGCAGACCCGCGTGATGTGCACGGCGAGTGTGACCGAGGGCGTGCCGCGCTGGCGCAAGGGGTCGGGGCTGGGCTGGCTGACCGCGGAGTACGCCATGCTCCCCGCCGCCACGCATGAGCGCTCGGGGCGCGAATCGGTGCGGGGCAAGGTGGGTGGCCGCACCCACGAGATCAGCCGGCTGGTCGGCCGGTCGCTGCGCGCGTGCATCGATCTGTCCGCGCTGGGGGAGAACACCATCGCCCTGGACTGCGACGTCCTCCAGGCCGACGGCGGTACCCGCACGGCCGCCATCACCGGGGCCTACGTGGCGCTCGCGGACGCGGTGACGTGGCTCAGGGCAAAGGGCGCCGTCACCGGCAACCCGCTGACGTCCGCGGTGGCGGCCGTGAGCGTCGGCGTGGTGGACGGTCGGGTCCTGTGCGACCTGCCCTACGAGGAGGATTCGCGCGCCGGCGTGGACATGAACGTCGTCTGCACCGACTCAGGGGAGCTCGTCGAGGTCCAGGGGACGGCCGAGGGCGCCGCGTTCGGGCGGGACACCCTCGATGCGATGCTCGACTCCGCGCAGGCCGGCTGCGAGAAGCTGTTCGCGCTGCAGCGAGACGTCCTCGCCGCCCCCTACCCGGGTGAGCTGCCGTCGCCTCCGGCCGCCCGGACCGGGCGCTAGCCGTGACAGTGCGACTGCTGGTCGCCAGCCGGAACGCCAAGAAGCTCGCCGAGCTGCGCCGGGTGCTGGAGTCCGAGGGGATCGTCGGCATCGAGCCGATCGGCCTGGACGAGGTGCCCGACTACCCCGAGGAGCCGGAGGACGGCGCGACCTTCGCCGACAACGCCCTGATCAAGGCGAGGTCCGGGTGGAGGGCGACGGGCCTGGCGTGCCTGGCCGACGACTCCGGCCTGGCCGTGGATGCGCTGAACGGGATGCCGGGCGTGCTGTCCGCACGCTGGGCGGGCCGGCACGGCGACGACGCGGCCAACAACGCGCTACTGCTGGCTCAGCTATCCGACGTGCCCGACGAGCGTCGTGGCGCGGCCTTCTTCTCCAGCTGCGCCCTGGTGTACTCGGCGCGGGATTCGGAACAGTCGACGCGGGATTCTGCACACTCGACGACGTATCCGGTCGAGCGGGTGGCGGAGGGGCGGTGGGCCGGACACGTGGCCCGGGCGCCTCGCGGCGAGGGCGGGTTCGGTTACGACCCGCTGTTCCTGCCCGAGGGGTCGGACCGCTCCGCGGCGGAACTCACACCGGGAGAGAAGGACGCCGACTCCCACCGCGGACGAGCCCTGCGCGCGCTCGCCCCGGCTCTACGGGAACTCGCGGAGCGCGGCTGACGGGTCCCCGGGGTCCCGGGTGACCGCTAGACCGCGTACTCGGTCCGGACGTCCCGGGTCCGCTTGTGCTCGAACCAGAACGACAGGAACGGGACCGTCCCGGCCAGTGCGGTGAGCAGCGTGCGGGAAGCCGGCCACCGGGCCTTGATCGCCAGGTCGAGGGTCATGAACAGGTAGAAGATGTAGAAGACACCGTGGGCCTGCCCGATGTAGGTGAACCAGTCGGGAGCGTCCGAGGAGTTCTCCAGGATCAGGTACTTGTAGATCATCTCGACCGTGAGGACCAGCAGCCACACGCCGGTGATCCAGGCCAGGACGCGGTACCGGGCGAGCGCTCCGCGGACCTTGCCGTCGGGATCCGGCTTGCGGTCGTCGGTCTCCGGGGTGGCTGCGACGGTCATGTGATGTGTCTCTCCTGGTGACGGTCGCCTGCGGCCGCGTCCTGACGGGCCAGCTCGGCGAGGTATGAGTTGTAGGCGTCCAGGGCCTCATCGCCGGTCCGGACCTCCGCGGCGGGACGCCGGGTGGGCAGGAGGTCCGCGGGGATCTCCGTGACGGTCTTCCCGCGCCCGCGCGGACCCCGGCGTGGGGGCGAACCGTCGGGGTGGCCGTCGACCTCGTCGTCGTCACCCTCTTCTGCGTCGAGACCGGCCGCGGGGAGGGCGGACTCGGCCTCGTCGGCCTCCAGGCGCACGTACTTCAGGTACGCGTAGACCAGGAAGCCCGCCAGGAACGGCCACATGAAGGTGTAACCGAGGTTCTGCACCGTCCCCGTGGCCTCCTGGTAGCGGGCGAGCTGCCAGAACCCCATCCCCAGGCAGAAGATCGAGCCCAGGACGACGAACACGATCCACGAGGGGCGGTGCCTGACCTTGGTCGAGACCGGCGGACCGGAGGCGGGGTCGCCTCCGACCGTGCGGTTGCTCAGGGTGTCGGACACCCCTCCACGATACCGCCGACGGCGCGGTAAGCTCACCTCGCCCGGCACCCCCGGGCAGGCGCCCGTGGCGGAATTGGCAGACGCGCTGGATTTAGGTTCCAGTGTCTACGGACGTGGGAGTTCAAGTCTCCCCGGGCGCACCCTCGGATTCGCGGTTCAGTCGAGTTCGTCGATCAGCCGGGCGAGGATGTCGTTCATCGTGAGCAGGCCGATGAGGTCGTTGCCGCGGACCACGACCAGGCGGTTGAGGTGGAACCGGCTCATCATGGCCGCGGCCTGGTTGACCGACAGGTCCTCGCCAACTGTGATGGCGGGCTTGACGGCGGCGTCGTAGACGTTGAGCAGGTCCACGTCGCCCTCCTCGACCACGATGGCGCGCAGCAGCTCGTTGTAGCTGAGCAGACCGTAGGCGTCGTGGGGGTGCTGGCGGTCGACCACGAGGCTCTTGACCCGATGGGAGCGCATCATCGTCAGCGCCTCTCGCAGGGTGGCATAGGGGGAGATGGTGATCACCTCGGGCACCATGACCTGTTGGACGGTGAGCATGGGGGTCCTCCTGGGATGTACGGACTGTATGGGGCGTGCGCGGGGGAGCGGGTGGGCGAGGCTCAGGTGTTCTCGCGGCGCATGTACTCCTCGAACTTCACCAGTTGCCGGGGGTCTATCCCGGTGAGGTGCTCGATGGGGACGTTGAAGGCGATGCCGTGGGAGTTGTCCCCGTCGACCAGGACCTCGTGCAGGGACTTGAGGATCGGGGTCGCGAGGTGGGTGCCCACCACCATGAGCAGCACCGACTGGGAGCCCTCGAAGGTCAGGCCGAAGAAGGTCTTCTTCTGCTGCGCGCCGATGCCCTTGCCCTCCAGGATCGTCACCCCGGTCGCGCCGGCCCGTTGCGCGACCTCGATGGCGGTGTCCTCCAGTTCCGGGGGGGCGATCACTACGACGGCCGTGAATTTCATGACGATTCCTTCCGCAGGCGGGGGACTCTCTCGAGGGCGATTGCATAGAGCAGGACGGAGATGATCGGGAAGATCGAGGCGAAGGCGATGAGGCCGAAGCCGTCGAGCAGCGCGCTGCGGCCCTCGATGGCGCTGGCCAACCCGATGCCCAGGGCGGTGACCAGGGGCACGGTGACCTCGGACGTGGTGACGCCGCCGAGGTCGAAGGCCAGGGCCACGATGTACTTCGGGGCCAGGACCACCAGGACGATGACCACGGCGTAGGAGACCATGATGAAGTAGTGCAGCGGACCTCCGGAGAGGATGCGGTACACCCCCAGGGCGATTCCGACCGCCACCCCCGTGGCCACGACCAGGCGGATGGCCGTGACGTTGATCCCGGCCGGCGAGACGTTCTCGGCCTGGTCGGCGATCGCCACCAGGGCCGGCTCGGCCATGGTCGTGGCGAACCCGATGAGCAGGGCGAACAGCAGGATCAGCGCCGGAACGTCGCGGTCGATGAGCTGCTCGGCCATCTGTGTGCCCAGCGGGAAGAGGCCCATCTTCAGGCCCACCACGAAGGCGTAGAGCCCCACCAGGACCATGAGGAACCCCACGGCCACCCGCAGCGGGTGGGACAGCTTCCGGCGCAGCGCGACGTACTGGAAGAACAGGACGACGATCACCATGGGCGCCACGTCGCGGACCATCTCCGCGAGGCCCACCACGTGCTCCAGCCAGAGCGGGGCGCCGCCCTGCTCCGATCCCGTGGTGGGCGTACCGCCGCCACCGCCGAAGGTGTAGACCCACATCCCGTAGAGCTGCACCCCGATCATCGGCACCATCACGCACAGCGCGACCAGGCCGAAGCCGTCCGTGAGGGCGCTGCGGCCCCGGATCGAGTTGGCCAACCCGATCCCGATCGCGGCGATCAATGGCACGGTCACGACGTTGGTGGTCACACCGCCCGAGTCGAAGGCCAGGCCCACGATCTCCGGCGGGGCCACGAACGTGGCGATGAGGACCACGACGTAGCCGCCGATGAGAATCCGGTGGACCGCCCACCCCCGCAGCACGCGCAGGATCCCCAGGACCAGGACGAGACCCACGGACACGGCGATAACGACCCGCAGCACGACCCCGTCGATACGGCCCTCGCTGATCAGTTCGGCCTGTTCCGCCACCGCGATCAGGGCCGGCTCGGCCACGACAGCGGCGAATCCGATGGCGAAGCCGAAGGTGAGCAGCAGCCCCAGGGCCCCGCGGCGGGTGAACTGGTTGGCGAGGTTCTTGCCCACCGGGAACACGCTCAGATCCAGGCCCTGGAGGAACAGGGCTATCCCCACCCCCACGATCAGCAGACCGGCCACCAGTTGGATCGGGTCCTCGGGCATCCGGCGGAAGACCAACAACTGGAAGGCCACCACCACGGCCACGATCGGCAACAGATTCCTCAGGGCTTTCCGGAACTCCTGGGCGAAGTGACGGAGATGCTCCATGGAGGCTGGCGTCCTCTTCCGGGGTCGGGTCGACAGGCGGCCTGGATCCCAGTCTGACGTACGTCCACCGGGGCGTCCATGAAACGGCGATCCACCCCGTGTGTGACCGCTAGTCGCCACGTGCGGTGAGGTAGGCCAGAACGGCCCGTACCCGTCGGTTGTCCTCGCCAGGGGGTAGCTCGAGTTTGAGGAACACGTTCGCGACGTGTTTCGAGATCGCACCCGGGGACAGGTGCAGCAGACGTCCTATCGCCGAGTTCCCGTGTCCTTCGGCCATGAGCTGGAGTACTTCGAGTTCGCGCGGGGAGAGGCAGTCGAGAGCTGATCGTCGGTTCGAGATCAACCGGGCGGCGACATCCGGATCGATGACGACGCCGCCGGCGGCGACGGCCCGCAGAGAGTCGAGGAAGTCGGACACCCGCCCCACCCGCTCCTTGAGGAGGTAACCCAATCCACCGGCACCGGCACCGGACGCCCGCGTCCCCGGACCGGCGTGGCTGTCGTCGAACAGATCCGATGCGTAGGCGGGCGCGGTGTACTGGGACAGCAGCAGGATGTTGAGTCGGGGGTACCGGGCCCGTAGATGGAGGGCCGCGTCGAGGCCGTCGGTGGTCATGGTGGGAGGCATCCTGACATCCGTGACGACGACGTCCGGGGGGTCGTTCCCGGCCAGAGCGTCGTGGACCGCGGCCTCGAGTTCGATGGCGGAACAGGCCTGCGCGATGACCTCATGGCCCTGCCGTTCGAGGATTCCGGCCAGGCCCTCGCGCAACAGGGCCGTGTCGTCCGCGATGATGAGTTTCATCCGGGGGGTGTCCCTTCGCCGTGGCGCTCAGCTGTCGACATCAGTGGGCTTCCGGCGGCGAGGAGTAGGGGCACTCGGCCGCTGAGGGTGGTAGGTCCGCCCGCAGGACTGGCGAGCTCGAGGCTGCCGCCGAAGGCCGCGAGCCTCTCGGTCATACCGGCCAGGCCGTGACCGGGTCGGATGCGAGCCCCGCCGGCACCGTCGTCGACCACGGTGACGTGGAGTTCGTCATCGACGCTGAGCAGGATGGTGGACCGGGCATCGGGGGCGTGCTTGGCGATGTTGGCCATCGCCTCGGAGATGAGAAAATAGGCGGTGGCCGCGACCGCCTCGGGCAGCGTCGGCAGCGTGTGCGGAACGCGCACCACCACGTCGACAGGGGAGCGCGCGGCCATCTCACGGACCGCTGACTCCAGACCATGGTCCGAAAGGACGGTGGGATGGAGTCCGGACACCGTCTCGCGCAAGGCGGCGAGGGCGGAGTCCGCTGCGTCCTGGGCTCCGGTGAGCAGGTCGGTGACCCGGCGGAGGGTGCCGGGCGTATCCCCGGCCGAGGCGAGCAGCAGGAGCGCCTCCCCGATTCTCAACGACGACACGACGAGATGCTGCTGCGCGCCGTCGTGGAGATCGCGCTCCACCCGCCGACGTTCGATCTCGTAGGCGTTCACGATCTCCATCCGGGAGGACCGCAGGTCCCGCACGTGCCTCGCCCATTTCTTGGGGGAGATGGAGGCCGCGGACCGCCTCTCACTCGCCAGGAGAGCGAGAAGCCCGAGGCAGCAAAGAACCGACAGGCAGAGCAGGGCCACCAGTGTGCCGGTCATGTGCGAAGCATATCGAGGGGTGGTCGGGGGTGGAGCTGGCTCTACCTCGGGACGGGAGGTGTCGTCATGGTGCCCCTGCCGTGACTGGTGTGGAGTGGAGACATGGATTCACCGACTTCACCACCCGTACTCATCGGCCGGGATCTGACCAAGCTTTACGGTTCGGTCCGAGCGCTGTCCGGGGTCTCGATCGAGATATCCCCGGGCGAATCCACGGCGATCATGGGTCCTTCCGGGTCCGGCAAGTCCACCCTTCTGCAGTGCCTCGCGGGCATCCTCCCGCCGGACAGTGGCAGGGTCCAGCTCGGCGACACCGTGGTCTCGGAGCTCTCTGATGCGCGTCGCTCCCGGTTGCGGCGCGAACGGCTGGGATTCGTGTTCCAGGACGGGCAGCTCCTCCCAGAACTGCCCGCCAATGAGAACGTCGCCCTGCCCCTTCTTCTCGCGGGCAGTTCTCGTGCGGGCGCTCTGCGCGCGGCTGAGCACTGGCTCGAGCGTCTGGGCTTGGCGGGACTCGGGGGTCGGCGCCCCGGGGAGATGTCCGGCGGGCAGGCCCAGCGTGTCGCCATCGCCCGCGCGATGGTCCACTCACCGGCCGTGGTTTTTGCCGACGAACCCACCGGTGCCCTCGACCAGGCGACCGGTCACGAGGTGATGCAGATCCTCACGACGACCACAGGCATGTCGGGGACCACCCTGGTGGTGGTGACCCATGACCGGAAGGTCGCGGGATGGTGTTCCCGACTCGTCGAGCTCCGCGACGCCATGATCCACTCCGACCGACTCCTGACGGGAGGTGAAGCGGGATGAACTCTGCTCTGACGCTGGCACCCCGACTGGCGCTGGGGCGGATCCGCGGCTCACGTGGCGGTGGCACCCTCGATGTGCTGGCCGTTGTCGCGTTCTCCGTCTCGACTTTCCTATCCCTGACGGTGACGGGTGGGGCGTGGATGTTCCTCCAGCGCTGGAGGGCGCCGGACGGTGACCTCCTGGGTGGGCTGGGTATGAGTCCGGCCGCGGTTGAGGGGACCCTGGAGAACTACGTGATTCTCGCGGTGGGCGCCTGCGCCCTGTTGGGCGTCCCGCTGCTCACCCTGGGTGCGGCCGCCGCACGGCTAGGAGCCCGCGGACGAGCCCGCCGGCTGGCATCGCTGCGCCTCGTCGGCATGACCGGTCGCGAGGTCCTGGCGATGTCCGTCGTCGAGACCCTGGTCCAGGCTGTCGCTGGGTTGGTGGTGGGGGCGGGTCTGTGGCTGCTGAGCGTGCCCGCCTGGCAGGCGGTGTCGTTCCAGGGGCAGGACATCGCCCCGGGTGAACTGTTTCCACCCTGGTGGGTACTGGTCGCGCTGGCCGCCGTGCTGTTGGGTCTGGCAGCGGCCTCCACCGCGGTGGGGCTGCGGCGGGTGCGGATCTCGCCCCTGGGGGTGGCTCTCCAGCAGACTCCCCGGGGACTCCGGGCCTGGCGGCTGCTCGCCTTCGTCCTAGCCCTGCTCGCCTTCGGCCTGTTCAGTCGGTTCTTCAGTCCCGGATCCCTCGATCTACTTCCGTACGTCTTCCTGGCGGTCATGGTGCTGATGGTGGTGGCGACCCTGAACCTCGTCAGTCCGTGGGCGCTCCAGTTCCTCGCACGTGGCGGAACCCACACCGCGTCGGTACCGCTGATGATCGCGATGAGGAGGATCATCGACGACCCCCGCGGCGCCTGGGGCAACGTCTCGGCCATCGCGCTACTCGGTCTGATCGGGGCCTACCTCTCGGTCTTGCCCGCCGACGATGAGGCTCTGGGGGCGTCTCCCGCCTCCATACTCATCATCACCGACATGCGAACAGGTGCGGTCATCACCTTCGCGGTCGGCTTGGTCCTCGCCGCCACCTCCACTCTGGTCAACCAGGCCGCGTCGGTGGTGGACCGCGCGGAGGAGAGCATCACTCTGGACCGGATGGGGGTCCCGCGGAAGGTCCTGGTGGCAACCCGTCGTCACCAGGTTCTTCTCCCGCTGCTGGTGACCCTTACCATCTCGATCGGGGTGGGACTGCTACTCGCAACGCCATTCATCGGCGAGTTCGGGGCCAGTTCCTCCGGGGTGGCGTTGATCGGAGTGACCGCCGTCCTGGGTGTCGCGGTGATGGCGGGTGTCACCGAAGCCTGCCGGCCCCTCGAGCGGCGCATTCTGCAGAGCGCGGCCCGGCGCAACGACTGACTCCGGCGGAGATCGATCAGCGCGGAGCGCGACCAGGACGGTGTCGGCGATCTCCTCCACAGGCAGCGCGATCGGGCAGCCGATCCCGTCTTCGTCGGGCCCCAGGGGCTCCAGGGTGGCCAGTTGAGATTCGAGGATCCGGCGGGACGCGAAGTGCCCCCGGCGGGCGGCGAGTCGGGCGGCGAGGAGCTCCGGGTCCGCACCGAGTTCGACGAAGAACACGGGCCGGTCGACGTCCCGGAGGACATCGCGGTAGGCGCGGCGCAGAGCCGAACACGCGACGACGACGCCGGGGTCCGGGCCGGCGCGGGCTCCCACCCGGTCACGCTCCCGCATCCTGTCCCGGACCGCCTCGAGCCACGGTCCACGGTCGAGGTCGGTGAGCGGCTCTCCGGCGCCGAGCTTCCGGCGGTTGGCGGGAGGATGCAGGTCGTCGGCGTCGAGGAACAGAGCACCTTTCCGCTCGGCGATCGCGCGGGCGACGGTCGACTTACCGGCCCCGGACACTCCCATCACCACGACGTGCGGACCTGTCGGAGTCGCCACCGGCCTGTCAGATCGTGAAGGCCATCGACCGGAGGATCTTCCTGCCCAGGTCCTCGTCGCCACTGATCTCCACACCGTCGCCGGGTTCCGCGGTGATCCTCCCGGTCGCCGCACGCACGAAGGTCGGGGTGTCGAAGACCAGCTCGACCGTGATCCGCGCGGAGTCGTCGACGTCCACGAGTCCCGCCCGGCCGGCGACCATCACATCGGTGGCGAGTGACAGATCGGTGTCGGACTCACCCGTGACCCGGAACCGGACGCGGGAGCCGTCCGGTGCGCCGGCGTTCTTGCCCACGATCCTGGGGAGGGCGCGCACGATCTCCTCGAGGGCGAACCGCCCCGGGCCGCTGCCGAGGTGGTGCTGCATGCCGAGGGCGTGTCGGATGTCGTCCTCGTGGACCCAGCAGTCGAAGACGCGCACGCCCATGAAGCGGCGGAACGGGACGCGACCGACGGGGGAGTCGGTCTCGGCCTCCAGGTCCTCGGCGGTCATCTCGGAGAGCTGCTCGGTGCGCTCGGCCACGACCTCGCGGAAGTCCGCGAACGCGTCCTCGACCGCCAGGGACCGGGCCTCCTGCACGAACTTCTCGTTGAGCTCCCCGATGGGGTTGCGGACGTACTCGTGGACGGAGGCGGGCAGGTCGATGTCCGGCACCGGCTCGCCGGCCAGCAGGTGCTCGGTCCCCGCGATGTGCGCCACCACGTCGCGGACGGTCCATCCCGGGAGGGCCGTCGGCGCGGTCCAGTCGTCTCTCTTTAACCCCGCCAGCAGCTCGTCGAGGCGCTTCCATTGCTGGATCAGGTGGCGCACCTCCACGGGTGCGCTGCCGGTGGGTTCTGTGGTGGTGGCGTCGCGGCCCTCGGTCTCCATGGTCATCAGGCTACTGCCGAGATGGGAACGGACCCGGCGACTTGAGCGTCAGCGTCCTGCGGCGGACACCGCGAGGACGACTCCGGTCATGAAGTCGTGGAATCGCGAGGGTTCGTCCAGATGCGGGGTGTGTCCGGAGAGGGGGAAGACCTCCAGCTCCTTGGCCGGGGCGTCCAGCAGGTCGAACCACTCCCGGGCCAGGTCGGAGCGGCCCGGGGATTCGAACTCGCCGAGCACCACGAAGACCGGGACGTCCAACCGCGGGACGTCGCGGCGGAAATCGATGTCCTGCAGCTGCGGGTAGAGGACCGAGAAGGTGTCGATGATCCCGCCCATGCCCCGGATCTGCTCGGTGAGTGTGTACTCGGGGACCAGCAGACTGGCGGGGTACGCCGACGCCGGGTCGTAGTCCTTCCCGTGTGGGAACTCCCGGTACTCGGGATTGGTGGACAGCGCGTCCGGGTAGGCCAGCATGTCCTCGTAGGGGGGTGGGCCGTTGTCCCGCAGGCGTTGGGCGAAGTCGTCCTCGCCGGCCCGCTCCGCCCAGTCCAGGGTCTCGGCGTACATCCTGCGGTCGGTCTCCTGCTGGTCGACCATCTGCCCGGTGCCGACGAAGGCGTGGTACTTCTCCGGTGCGCGCTGCGCCGCGAGCACTCCCAGGGTGGAGCCCCAGGAACTGCCCACCAGGTAGATGCGCTCCTGCCCGAACCGCTCGCGCAGATGGTCGGTGACCTCGAGGGTGTCGGAGATCATCTGCTCCACCGTCAGCGTGTCCGTCGGCTCCAACGCGGACAGGGATTTGCCGGTCCCACGCTGATCCCACACGGCCAGAACGAAGTCCTCCTCCAGCTGCTCTCCGGAGGCCCTCATCGCCCCGATGGCCGTGCCGCCGGGCCCGCCCTCCAGGAACAGCAGCACAGGCGCGTCGCGGTCGTGGCCACGGAGCATCACCGCCTGCTCGTGACCGCCGACCGGGAGGGTGACCAGCTCGGCCACACCGGCCGGTAGCTCGCGCCCGTCGGGTCCGGTGATCGGGGCGGTCGACGCCGGGCGAAGCAGAGCGATGGCGAGGACGACCACGGGCAGGGTCACCAGGACCGCTCCGAGTGCACGGAGTCGCCGGCCCGCCACCGACCGCCGAGGCCCGGCGACGGCACGTCGCCGACGGCCGGCCGCGGCGCCCCACAGCGCCCCGACCGCCAGGGGCAGGCCCATCACCAGCAGGTCGAAGCCCCGCCCGACCACCAGTGCCATCGCCCCGTAGATGCTGCCGAGATAGATCCCGTCGACCGTGGGCCCCTGCGCCGGGATCCGTGCCAGTTCGAAGGCGGTCAGGAAGGCGACCGGTGCCACGAGCGTGGCCCAGCGGGTGCCGGAGAGAGAGCCTGCGGCGGCGCCGAGTCCGAGGCAGACGAGCAGCATCGTCACGGAGTGGACGGTGGTGACCGGACCGCGGGGCAGGATCACGCCTGTCACCAGACCGGCCACGGCGATCGCTACCGCGGCCCCGGCGAGGACGAGCCACAGGGGTCGGTTCGGAGGTCCAGGAGGAGGAGTCATCGCGGGTCCCGGTCGGTCGATCGTGCGAAAATAGCAGATCAAGCGTGCCCGGGAGGGCTGTTCGGAACACGATGGGGTCACAGGACCGACCCCCTCGACGACTCCGGCCCCCTCGACGACTCCGGCCTCCTCGACGCCGCCGGCCCCGGCGCCGCTGTGGTGTGCGGACGCCGGGGCCGGCGATCAGGTCGTGCGGCGAAGTGTCAGAGTTCGCGCGCGGGACGGCCTGTGGTCCCGTCCGGGTCGTCGGGGTGACCGACGTAGTGCACGATGCTGGCGACGAGTCCGCCCCAGATCACGAGCAGGAACAGCACCATCATGATGATCGCGGGAGCGTCCATGGCTCAGGCCTCCTTGGGCGTGTGGGTGGGTGCCGGGTTCTCGTCGGGACGGGTGAGTCCCTCCTCGTAGCTGTAGTCGCTCGGGTCGTCGTCGACGCTCGGCGGCCCGTCGAGCTGGCGGGCCCCCCGCCAGGGTAGGGCCGACAGGACGATCGACAGGACGAGGATCGTCCCGATCATGCCCCAGCCCCAGACGCCCAGGATGGCGGCGTCGTATCCCTCGTAGGGCTCGGAGACGAGGGTCATGATCTCGCGGATCAGGGCGTAGCCCAGGACGATCGGCGTGATGACCGCCAGGCAGACGATCCAGAACGTGCCGACCTTCCACGAAGACACCGAGTTGAGGTGGTCGCGCAGAGTGGGGGCCAGCCGCATCACGAAGATCACCACGATGAGTGCGATGAGGGTGATTCCGACGATGCCGAGGCTGTTGACGAACTTGTCCATCACGTCGAGGTTCTGCAGCCCGGTCTCGGTGGGCATGAGCAGGATCGAGGCGCCCGCCATCGGGATGCCCACGGCCAGGACCGAGACGGTGCGGCTGCTGCCCATCTTGTCCTGGAAGGACGAGATGACCACCTGGACGATGGAGATGAGCGAGGTGATGCCGGCCAGGATGAGGCAGATGAAGAACACCACGCCCCAGATCGGGCCGCCGGGCATCTGCGAGATCAGCGCCGGGAAGGCGATGAACGCCAGACCCGGACCGCCGCCGACGTCCTCCCAGCCCGCGCCCGCCGACGTGGAGACGAGGAAACCGAGCGTCGCGAACACGCCGATGCCGGCGAGGACCTCGAAGGCGGAGTTGGAGAAGCCCACGACCAGGCCGGAGCTGGTCAGGTTGGACTTGCGCTTGAGGTAGGACGAGTAGGTGAGCATGATGCCGAAGCCGACCGAGAGCGAGAAGAAGATCTGGCCATAGGCCGCGATCCACACGCTCGGCTCGGTGAGCACGCCCCAGTCCGGGGTGAAGAAGTTGTTCAGGCCGTCCATGGCGCCGTCGAGGAAGAGCGACCGCACGACGAGGGCGGCGAAGAGCGCGACGAGGAGCGGGACGAAGAGCAGTGCGGTGCGGCCGATGCCGTTCTGGACACCAGCCAACAGGACACCCAGCGTGACGATCCACACGACCACCAGGACGATCGCGATGCCGGGAACGAAGTCGATCCCGAAACCGCTGCCGGCGCGGAGGAAGTCCTCGGCGAAGAACGAGGCCGATTCCTCGTAGGTCTCGCCCCACCGTTCGTCGACGGAGAACCAGGCGTAGGACGCCGCCCAGGCGATGATCACCGCGTAGTACACGGCGATGACGAAGGACACGAGGACCTGGATCCAGCCGATCGGCTCGGCGAACCGGTTCATCCGCCGGAAGCTCAGCGGCGCGGAGCCGCGGAAGCGGTGGCCGATGGCGTAGTCGAAGAACAACAGCGGGAGACCCGCGGTGAGCAGTGCCACCAGGTAGGGGAGCAGGAAGGCGCCGCCACCGTTGTCGTACGCGACGAAGGGGAAACGCCAGATGTTGCCGAGGCCGACGGCGGAGCCGATGGCGGCGAAGACGAAGACGGAGCGACGGGAGAAGGTCTCTCTCGGTGTCACCCCACTTCTGGTGGGCGGGCTGGTCATGGTCGACTCCTCGTAGGGCGATCGGGCGGCGGATCCGCCGGGTGTGACGGAACGACGATAGGTGTGGTCTCCTCAACTCCCCACATCTTCTCGGCGGGTTGACGTTTTGGTGACCATTTCGACGCATTCGCGGCATCAGTTTGTGTTACTGGCGGGACTACAGTGACCTCATGAGGACGCAGCGAACGAGCCGGAGGGTGGGACGCGGGTTGGCCGCGGCCGCGTTGGCGGTGTCCATGGCCGGGGTGTCCACCCTCGTCGCCGCCCCGACGTTGGCCGTCCCCGTTCCCTCTCCCGCCGAGGTGGTCCGCGAGACCGGGTCGTGGTACTCGCACGGGTACACCCTCGACCTGCGCTCGGACGGGACGGGGATGCTGGCGGCCTGGGTCGGTGCGTTCGACGGCACCAGGGTCCAGTTGCGTCTGATCCCCGCACCGGGTCCGGCGACCGTCGCCGAGGTGACCGCGGTCGAGACGGTCGGGCTGGGGGGACTGTCACCGGACGAGCAGCCGGGCGTCGGGGGACTGGTCACCATCGCCGTCGGTGAGGCCGTGCGTACGGCGCACGTCGAGTGGTCGTCCGGACCGCGCCGCCTGGCCGCCGACCTGTGTCCCACCGAGGGTCTCGACGCCGAGATGATGGCCGTTCTCCGGTGCGGCGCCTGACGGCTGCGCGAGGTCGCGCGGGGCGTCGGCGACACGCCGTGATCGGGCGGATCACCCCTGAGAACGAGATAACGATTCGGTAACGTAGGTACCCCGAAACCTGAGGTGCCCCTCACCTGTGTATATGAGGTAACCATCAGCTCCGTAATGTGATCGGGGTCACGCGTGGGCCCTCTCGGGCAGCCCCCGAACGGACGGTCGTACCCCCTCAAGCTGAGGGGTGCCTCAACTTCCTGTGGCAGTCTGTGCCCTGCGTCGGACCAGCAACTGGTCTCGGCGCGGAGATGTCCCAGACGAAGTTGCCAAGGAGTTCCACACGTGACGATCGACGACCGCGACCTCACACCCCGCCCGCTCGAGACCGGACACGCGGCCCGCCGCCAGGCCCGCGCGCTCGCGGACGACCTGCGTGAGGGCACCGCCTACGCCCTCGCCTTCGGGGGACAGGGGATCGCGTGGCGCGACGCGTTGAGCGACCTCATCGACGGCACCGGGATCGGCCCCGAACTGCAGGACCTCGTCGACTCCTCCGTCGCGCTCACCGAGCCGGTCCACGACGAGATCGCGGTGGTCCGCCCGCACGGCTTCCGGCCCATCGAGTGGGCCAACACCACCACCGGCGAGGACGAGGACCACGGTGACCTCCCCGACGAGGCGTCGCTCTCCTCCGCCGCGGTCTCCCTGCCGGCCGTCCTGCTCACCCAGGTGGGCGCCGTCCGCGCGCTCGCCGCCGAGGGCTTCGACGTCAACGACACCGCCCCCGCCGCGGTGGTCGGACACTCCCAGGGCATCCTCGCCGTGGAATCCGTCGAGACCTTCGGGTCGATCGACGACCGCCTCCTGGCGATGGCCGAGCTCATCGGCGCCGCCGCCACCCTGATCGGGCGCCGCACGGGCCTGTTCCGCCGTGGTGAGGCCAGCCCCATGGTCGGAGTGTCGGGCATCGACGGCGCGGACCTGCGAGCCCTCGTCGACGAGGTCTTCTCCGCGGTCGACCCCTCGCTGCGGCCGACCGTCTCCATCCGGAACGCGCAGCGCCGTCACGTCGTGGTGGGCCTTCCGGACGATCTCGAGGACCTGCGCCGCCACTGTGCGGACCTCGAGGCCGAGTCCCGCCGCCGTCGCGAGGCCAAGCTCACCGGCGGCGAGGTCTTCGCCCCCGTCTTCGACCCGCTCGAGGTGGAGGTCGGCTTCCACCACCCCGCGATGGCCCCCGCGGTGGACATCGTGTCCGACTGGGCGGCCCGCTGTGGCCTGGACGCCGACCGGGCGGCCGCGTTGGCCCGCCAGGTCTTCGCCGAGCCCGTCGACTGGGTCGAGGAGATGGCCGAGACGCTGCACTCCGGCGCGGAGTGGATCCTCGACATGGGTCCGGGCGAGGCCCTGACCCGCCTCAACCGATCGGTGGTCCGCGGGCAGGGCGTCGGCGTGGTCGCCGCCGCCACCCGCGGCGGTCTGCGCAACCTCTTCACGCCGGGTGCCACCCCGTCGATCGAGCGCCCGTGGACGGCCTACCAGCCACAGCTCATCACCCTGCCCGACGGCAGCGTGCACGTGGAGACCTCGTTCACCCGCCTCACCGGCTGCTCGCCGATCCTGCTGGCCGGGATGACCCCGACCACCGTGGACCCGGAGATCGTCGCCGCCGCGGCCAACGCCGGCCACTGGGCCGAGCTCGCCGGCGGCGGTCAGGTGACCGAGCCGATCTTCGCCGAGAACACCCAGCGCCTGACCGAGCTCCTCGAGCCCGGCCGCAGCGCCCAGTTCAACTCCCTGTTCCTCGACCCGTACCTGTGGAAGCTGCAGGTCGGCGGCAAGCGACTGGTCCAGAAGGCCCGCGCCGCGGGCGTCCCCTTCGACGGGGTGGTCGTCACCGCCGGCATCCCCGAGCTCGACGAGTCCGTGGCCCTCATCGAGGAGCTCACCGAGGCGGGACTGCGCCACGTGAGCTTCAAGCCGGGCACCGTCGCCCAGATCCGCCAGGTCGTGCGGATCGCGGCCGAGGTCCCGCACATGCCGGTGATCGTCCATGTCGAGGGCGGCCGGGCCGGGGGACACCACTCGTGGGAGGACCTCGACTCGCTCCTGCTGGCCACCTACCCGATGCTGCGCGACCGGCCCAACGTGGTCCTGTGCGTCGGCGGCGGGATCGGCACCCCGGAGCGGGCCGCCGACTACCTCACCGGGTCCTGGGCCAACGCCCACGGCTACCCGGCCATGCCCGTCGACGGCATCCTCGTGGGCACGGCCGCCATGGCGACGCTTGAGGCCACCACCAGTCCGCAGGTCAAGCAGCTCCTCGTGGACACCGTCGGTGTGGACCACTGGGTGGGCGCCGGCCAGGCCGAGGGCGGAATGGCCTCCGGCCGCAGCCAGCTCGGAGCGGACATCCACGAGATCGACAACACGGCCGCCCGTACGGGGCGTCTGCTGGACGAGGTCGCCGGCGACGCCGAGGCCGTGGCCGAGCGCCGCGAGGAGATCATCGCCGCGATCAACGGCACCGCGAAGCCGTACTTCGGTGACCTCGAGACCATGACCTACGAGCAGTGGCTGCGGCGGTTCGCCGAGCTGTCGCTCGCCTCCGCGCCCGCCGCCGGCACCGCCTCCGAGGCGACCGCCGACAGCGCCCGCTCGGTCTGGCTCGACCCCACCATCCGTGAGCGCTTCCACCGCATGGTGCAGCGCACCGAGGCCCGGCTGGACGCCGCGGACTCCGGTCGGATCGTCTCGGCCTTCCCCCGCGTCGAGGCGATGGAGCGCCCCACCGAGGTCGTCGACGCACTCGCCGCCCGCTACCCGGACCTGGCCACCGCGACCCTCCACCCCGCCGACGCCGCCGAGTTCCTCGACATCTGTCGCATGCCGGGCAAGCCCGTCCCGTTCGTCCCCGTCATCGACGGCGACGTCCGTCGCTGGTGGCGCTCGGACTCGCTCTGGCAGGCCCACGACGCCCGCTACAGCGCCGACGCCGTGTGCATCATCCCCGGCACCACCGCTGTCGCCGGGATCACCCGGGTGGACGAGCCGGTCGGCGAGCTGCTCGATCGCTTCGAGTTCGCCACCGTCGACCGCGTCCGCGGTTACCTGCCCACCACCGAGGCCGTGAGCAGCCGCCGCCGCGGCACCGTGACCACCGAGCAGGGGCCGGTCGCCGACGTGCTCAACGCCCCCGACGTCTCGTGGGCGGGCCGACTCGTGGTGAGCCCGGTCCACCGCCTCGGCGTCCTGCACGCCTGGGAGATCGATTCGAACGGCGTCGGCCACCATCCGGTCTCCGGCGCGGTCCTGACCCCGGCCGCGGACGGGCGCACCGTCGACCTGACGCTGCCGATCGGGCCGACCCAGATGACCATCACGATCACCCTGGGCGACTCCGTCGCCACGGGCGCCGCGCCGGTCGTCACCGACGCCGCCGCGGAAGCCGCCATGCGCACCCTCCTGAGCACCGCTGCCGGCGTGGGCCGCGGCGGAGCCGGTGGGACCGCGATCGAGGCGCTGCCCGAGGTCGCCGATGGTGTCGCCACCGCACGGTTCACCTTCGATCCCACCCTCGCCTCCGACCACACCGGCGTCACGGCCGGCAGCCTGCCCACCCCGCTCATCACCTCGGACGGCGTCCCGGACGCCCTCGTGGGTGCGGCGTGGCCGGCGGTGTTCGCGGTCCTCGGCGAGGCGCGTCGCCCGCGCGGCGCCGGAACCGTGGTCGAGGGCCTGCTGGACCTGGTCCATCTGGACCACGGGGTCCGCATGCACTCCGCGCTCCCCGGGCGGTCGACCGACCTCGTCGTCGTCGCCCGGTCGGGAGACGTCCGCGACACCGACCTCGGACGTGTGGTCGAGGTGTCTGTCGAGGTCGCCTCGGTCTCCGCCGACGGTGCGCAGGCCCCCCTGTGCACCCTGTCGGAGCGGTTCGCGATCCGTGGCCGCACCGGTGGTGCCGAGGTGGGCGACCCCCGCCCCGCCGGCGGCGCACTGGTCAACCCCGAGGGCGCATCGGTCACCCCGGCCGAGACGTCCCGCCAGCAGCGGGTGTCCACCTCGCTCATCGCGCCGCACGACATGACCGCCTTCGCGCTGGTCTCCGGCGACCACAACCCCATCCACGTCTCCGACACCGCGGCCGACCTCGCCGGCCTGGGCGGCGTGATCGTCCACGGCATGTGGCTCTCGGCCGCCGCGCAGCACGCGGTCCAGGCCTCGGACGGGAAGACCCCCGCACTGCGGATCGCCGGCTGGACCGCCCGCATGCTCGCCCCGGTCCGGCCGGGCGACCACATCAAGGTCCGTGCCGTCCAGACCGGCCGTCTCGCCGGTGGCCAGGTCCTCGAGGTCACCTGCACGGTCGACGGTGCCACCGTCATGGCCGCCACCGCCCTCACCGAGGCCCCGCGCACCGTCTACGCCTTCCCCGGCCAGGGCATCCAGGCCAAGGGGATGGGCATGGAGGGACGCACCCGCTGCCCGGCCGCCCGCGAGATCTGGGACCGCGCCGACGCGCACACCCGCGAGGCCCTCGGCTTCTCCATCCTGGCGCTCGTCCGCGAGAACCCGACCGAGGTGACCGTCCGCGGCACCGTCCACCGGCATCCCGACGGCGTGCTCTACCTGACCCAGTTCACCCAGGTCGCGATGGCGTGCCTCGCCGTGGCGCAACGCGCCGAGCTCGAGGCCGACGGGTTGTTCATCGACGGTGCCTACTTCGCCGGCCACTCGATCGGCGAGTACGACGCGCTGGCGGCCATCTCCGGCACGCTCGAGCTCGAGCCGCTTCTGGAGATCGTCTTCCAGCGCGGAGCGACCATGCACGAGCTGGTCCCGCGCGATTCCGAGGGCCGGTCCGACTATCGGATGGCCGCGATCCGGCCGTCGCAGATGGGCATCAGCGACGACGAGGTCGTGGACTGGGTGGCCGCTGTGGCCCGCGACTCCGGCGAGTTCATCGAGATCGTCAACTACAACCTCGCGGGATCCCAGTACGCGCTGGCCGGCACCGTCGCCGGATGCAAGGCGCTGGAGAAGGCCGTCGAGCGGGAGCTCGAGCGGTCCGGGGGCAAGAACGCCTTCATCCTGGTGCCGGGCATCGACGTGCCCTTCCACTCCACAGTCCTGCGAGGCGGCGTCCCGGACTTCCGGGCCACCCTCGACGCGCTGATCCCGCACGACATCGACATCTCGGTGCTCGTGGGCCGCTACATCCCCAACCTGGTGCCGCGCCTGTTCAGCCTCGAGCGCGAGTTCGTGCAGGAGATCGCCGACCTCGTGCCGGCCGACTCCCTCGCCGAGGTCCTGGCCGACTGGGACTCCTGGTCCGCCACCCCGACGCGCCTGGGGCGTCTGCTGCTGGTCGAACTGTTGGCCTGGCAGTTCGCCAGCCCGGTCCGCTGGATCGAGACCCAGGAGCTGCTGTTCACTCCCGTCGAGCGCGGCGGACTCGGCATCGAGTGCTTCGTCGAGGTCGGTGTGGCGAACGCCCCGACCGTGGCGAACCTCGCCTCCAAGACCCTCGACCTGCCCACGCACCGGGGCCCCCGCGCCCAGGTCCTCAACGTCGAGCGCGACTCGGCGGCGTTGTACGGCACCCTGCCGCCCAGCGTGGAGGTCGACGACGACGACCCGGTGGACGCCACCGAGTCCGCCACCGGTTCGACCACCACTGGTTCGACCACCACCGCGGCCGCCGACCAGGCGGCCCCCACAGACCCCGCACCGGCCGTCAACACCCCCGGCACGGCCGGTGCGGACCGATCCACCACCCCGGCGGCAGCCGAGGCCGCCCCCGGCGCACCCCGCCCGGACGACCTGGAATTCGGCGCCCCCGCGGCCACCCGCATGCTGGTGGCGCTGCGCACCAAGGTCCGTCCCGAGCAGATCGCGCCCGGTGACTCCATCGAGACGTTGTGTGACGGCGTCTCCTCGCGCCGCAACCAGCTGCTGCTGGACCTGGGCACGGAGCTGAGCCTGGGAGCCATCGATGGCGCCGCCGAGGCGGACTTCCCGACCCTGTCCGACCAGGTCTCGCGCCTGGCCCGCGGCTACGCACCCTTCGGCCCCGTCCTGTCCGACGCGGTCGGCGAGGCGCTGCGTGCGGTCCTGGGCCGCACCGGTAAGCGGGCCGCGTACATCACCGAGCGGGTCACCGGCCCCTGGGAGCTCGGGTCCGGCTGGGCGCAGCACGTCACCGCCGAGATCGCCCTCGGTACCCGCGACGGTGCCTCGATCCGCGGCGGCGACCTGGCGACGCTCGACGCCTCGGGCGTCAAGGACGTGGCCGGGCTGGACGCGCTCATCGACGCGGCCGTCCGCTCGGTCGGGGCGGCGAACGGCGTGGCCGTGGCCATGCCGTCCTCCGGAGCCGGCGGCGGCGGGGTCGTCGACTCCGCGGCACTGACCGAGTTCGCCGACGAGATCACCGGGACCGACGGCGTCCTGGCCCGGGCCGCGCGTGGTGTGCTCACCCGTCTGGGGCATCTCGAGCCCGACGCTGTCGACCTACTCGCGGAGGCCGACCCCGACACCGAGCTCGCCGACCTGGTGGCCGCCGAGCTGGGCGCCGACTGGCGCCGCGTGGTGGCCCCGGCCTTCGACTCCGGTCGTGCGGTCCTCATGGACGACCGTTGGGCCTCGGCACGCGAGGACCTGGCCCGGCTCTGGACCCGGACCGACGTCCCCGCCGACGCCGCGGAGGCCTTCCGCGGTGCCGGCGACATCGTGGCCGAACAGGCCCGGTGGTGGGCCGAGCGGGCCGCCGGTGCCCGGCGGGACTCCCTCGCGGTCTCCTACCGGGAGATCTCGGAGGCGGCCTCCGAGGAGTTCGTCGGCGAGTACGCGGGCGACGTCGCCGTCGTCACCGGTGCGGGCAAGGGCTCCATCGCCGCCGCCGTGACGGGTGCGCTCCTGGCGGGAGGGGCCACCGTGGTGGCCACCACCTCGAACCTGGACCAGTTCAAGCTGGCCTTCTTCAAGGACCTCTACCGCTCCCACGCCCGCGGCGGTGCGACCCTGTGGGTGCTGCCGGCCAACCTCACCTCGTACTCGGACGTCGACGCGCTGGTCGAGTGGGTCGGATCCGAACACGCCGAGTCGGCCGGGGGCCAGACCACCGTCCTCAAGGCGCCGCTCACACCGACGCTGCTCTTCCCGTTCGCCGCCCCGCGTGTCCAGGGCTCGATGGCCGACGCCGGTCCGCGGGCCGAGACCGAGATGCGCGTCCTGTTGTGGGGCGTGGAGAAGCTCGTCACCGGGCTCGGCGCGATCGGCGCCGACACCGACGTCGACTCCCGACTGCACGTGGTGCTGCCGGGCTCGCCCAACCGCGGGATCTTCGGCGGCGACGGCGCCTACGGCGAGGCCAAGGCCGCGCTCGACGCCATGATCGCCAAGTGGGGCTCGGAGAAGTCCTGGTCCGAGCGCGTGACGTTCGTCCACGCGATCATCGGCTGGGTCCGCGGCACCGGGCTGATGGGCCACAACGACCCGCTCGTCGACGCCGTGGAGGCCGCGGGCGTGTCCACCTGGTCCACCGCGGGGATCGCCGCCGAGTTGCTGGACTCGTGCACCCCGGACGTCCGTCGGTCCGCCGGCGAGGCGCCCCTCACGGTCGACCTCACCGGGGGTCTCGGCACCGCCGACCTGGACATGGCCGCGCTCGCCGCGGACCGGCCGACCCCGGCCACCGAGGCCTCGACCGAGGACGCCGACGGGACCCTCGCGGCCCTGCCCTCGCTGCAGACCGTCACCGCCGACGAGCGCCCTGAGTGGGGCCAGGTCACCCAGGACCTCGAGGACATGGTCGTGATCGTGGGGTCCGGCGAGGTCGGGCCCTACGGCAGCGCCCGCACCCGCTTCGAGGTGGAGACCACCGGCGATCTCAGCGCCGCCGGCGTGGTCGAGCTGGCCTGGTCGACCGGGCTCATCACCTGGGAGGACTCGCCGCGCGCAGGCTGGACCGTGACCGAGTCCGGTGACCCCATCGACGAGGCCGACATCGCCGAGCGTTTCCACGACGAGGTGCTCGCCCGGGTGGGCGTGCGCACCTACGCCGACGATTCGCGCGCGGAGATGTTCGATAACACCTCGCCGCAGCTGACCTCGGTGTTCCTGCCGGAGGACCTGTCCTTCGTCGTGGACGACGAGGGCCAGGCCCGCGCGTACCAGGAGGACGATCCGGAGAACACCGTCGTGACCCGCAGCGAGGACGGCGAGTGGACGGTCACCCGCAGGGCGGGCACCGAGATCCGCGTCCCCCGCCGCACCACGCTCACCCGCATCGTGGGTGGCCAGATCCCCACCGGCTTCGACCCGACGGCATGGGGCATTCCCGCCGACATGGTCTCCGGTATCGACCGGGTGGCGGCGTGGAACCTGGTGGCCACCGTGGACGCCTTCATCTCCTCGGGTTTCACCCCGGCGGAGCTGCTGGCGCACGTACACCCGGCCGATGTCGCCAACACGCAGGGCACCGGCATGGGCGGCATGACGAGCATGCGCTCGCTCTACATCGACGGGATCCTGGGTCGCAGCCGCGCCAACGACACGCTGCAGGAGGCGCTGCCCAACGTGGTGGCCGCCCACGTCATGCAGTCCTACGTCGGCGGCTACGGCTCGATGGTCCACCCGGTGGCGGCCTGTGCCACCACCGCGGTGAGCGTCGAGGAGGGGTTCGACAAGATCCGCGCCGGTAAGGCCGAGTTCGTGGTGGCCGGCGGGTTCGACGACCTGTCCACCGAGGGCATCCAGGGCTTCGCCGACATGTCCGCCACGGCCGACTCCGCGGCGATGGCCGCCAAGGGGATCGACGAGCGCCACTACAGCCGGGCCAACGACCGGCGGCGCGGCGGGTTCGTCGAGTCCCAGGGCGGCGGCACCATCCTGCTGGCCCGCGGCGACGTCGCGGCCCGCATGGGGCTGCCGGTCCACGGGGTGGTGGCCTGGGCGGGGTCGTACGCCGACGGCGCGCACACCTCGATCCCGGCACCGGGGCTGGGCGCTCTCGGCGCCGGGCGCGGTGGGACGCGGTCGCCGCTGGCCCGGGGTCTCGCAGAGCTCGGACTGACGGCGGACGACCTGGCCGTGGTGAGCAAGCACGACACCTCCACCAAGGCCAACGACCCCAACGAGTCGGACCTGCACGAGCGTCTCGGGGCGGCGATCGGTCGTTCCGACGGCAACCCGTTGTTCGTCGTCTCACAGAAGTCGCTCACCGGGCACGCCAAGGGTGGCGCGGCCGCGTTCCAGCTCATCGGGCTGACCCAGATGCTGCGCTCGGGGACCCTGCCCCCGAACCGGGCCCTGGACTGCGTCGACGACGTCCTGGACCGGCACCGGCACCTGGTGTGGCTGCGCGAGACGCTGCAGCTGGGCGGGGACCTGCCGCTCAAGGCCGGTCTGCTCACGTCGCTCGGGTTCGGTCACGTGTCCGGACTCATCGCCGTCACGCACCCCGAGGCGTTCCACCGCGCGGTCGCGGCGCAGCTCGGCGAGCAGGAGTCGGAGCGCATCCGCGAGGCGGCGCTGGGACGCGAGCGGGACGGCGCCCGGCGTCTGACCGACGCGATCTACGGCGGCGAGTCCCTCTACAGCCGTCCGGAGTCGCGTCGACTGGGCGAGGGGTCCGCCGACGAGGTCAAGGAGCGCGAGGCCGCGATGCTGCTGGACCCCGCGGCCCGGATCGACGCCGACGGCGTGCTCGCGGCGAGCGACTGGGTGTAGTGAGCCCGGCGGTACGGGGCGTCGGGGTCGACATCGTCGACCTCGGCGCCTTCGCCGCGTCCCTGGCCGAGCCGGGGACGCGCTTCACCGGCGCCTTCTCCGCCACCGAGCGGCGGCAGTGCCGCGAGCGGGCCGAATCCCGGGGGGCCGGCCGCGGCGCCGCCACGGCGCGGGCGGACGGGCCGGATGCGCGCACCTCGTCGTCGTCATCGGACCGGTCCGACCCCCTGGCCCGCCACCTCGCCGCCCGGTGGGCGGTGAAGGAGGCCGTGGTCAAGGCCTGGTCGGCCGCGCTCTACGGCGCGCCCCCGCCGATCGCCCCGGACCTACTGGTGTGGTCGGAGATCGAGACCGTCTGCGACGCGTGGGGCCGCCCCTCGGTGCGACTGAGTGGTGAGGTCGCGCGGCACGTCGCGGCCACGGTGGGGGAGGGCGTCCGCTGGCATGTCTCGCTGAGCCACGACGGAGACTCGGCGCTGGCGTTCGTGGTGCTCGAGGGCCCGGTGGACGGGTAGCGCCGCCGACCCGCCACCGCCGACGGACGTCAGCCGACCTGCGCTTCCTTCTCCGCCAGCCACAGGTAGGCGGTGAGCATCCGCTTGAGTTCGGTGACGGTGGCGTCGTGGATGTCCTCGCCCGTGGCGGAGCCGGCGCTGACGGAGAAGTTGAGCATCGAGTAGGACACGTGGACAAGCACGTCGGCCATGAACGCGCGGCGCTGGCGCTCTGTGGCCGGCATGAGCGGGGCGAGCACGCTGGCGATCATCCTGGCCAGTTCGCGCTCGTTGACCGCGGCGGTCGCACGGGTCGCCGGGGTGGCCTGCGTGGCCAACCAGACCGCACGCCGGGAGGGATCGCTCAGCCACAGGTCCGCCAGGTGGTCGAGGAAGTCGTTGAGCAACTCCGGCCAGTCCAGCGCGGGGATCTTCTGCGCGAACCGCTCGATCTCCTCGATCACGCCGTGGGCGTCCTGGCGATCCAGTTCGCACACGAGAACGTACTTGTTGGCGAAGAACTGGTACAGCGTCCCGATGGGGACCCCCGCGCGGGAGGCCACCTCTTCGCAGGTGAAGGAGTCGAAACCGACCTCGACCAGGACATCCCTCGCCGAGGACAGCAGAGCCTGGAACTTGCGGCGGCTCCTCTCCTGGATGGGCCGGCGGCGGGGCACCAGGATGTTGGGCTCGTCCTGGACTGCCTCGTCCGCGGGATCCCGTGTCGGTTCCTGCACCCGCTCGGGCTGATCGGTGGGCATGGGTTGGCTCAGCCCTCCGTGGGTTCGGGCAGTTCCACGCCGAGGAGCTTCGCGAGCATCGCCACGTGGCCCTTGGCCCGGACGTTGTACCGGGCGAGGGAGAGCGTCCCGTCGGACTCCACCACGAAGGTCGAGCGGATGACACCCATCACGGTCTTGCCGTAGTTCTTCTTCTCCCCGAACGCACCCCACTCGGTGAGCATGGTCTTGTCCGGGTCGGACAGCAGGGGGAACGTGATGCCGTGCTTGTCCCGGAAGCGCACGAGTTTCGCCGGCGGGTCGGGGGACACACCCACGACCCCGATCCCGGCCTCCCGCAACTCCTGGAGGGCTCCCTCGAAGTCCACCGTCTCCGTGGTGCATCCGGGCGTCATGGCGGCCGGGTAGACGTACAGCAGCACACGTCCGTGCGCGGCGAGCAGGTCCGCGAGCGACGTGGGGGTTCCGTCGGCGTCGGGGAGGGTGAAGGCGGGGGCCGTCTGGCCCGCCTCGAGCCGAGGTGTGCTCACCGGTGCTCCTGATTCGGGTCGGGGTCTGTGATCACTCCAACCTATCCGATGCGTCGGCGCGTGGGCGCGGATCACCGACGGGTGCAGTAGCGTGGGCGGGGTCCAGAATCCGCGGCTAGCCGCGTGACGAGCGATCGACGGAGGTCTCGTGTCCAGGAGTTACGACAGCATCGAAGGCGACATCGCCAAGGCGCGTGACGATCTAGCGACGACGTTGGACGAGATCGTCGACCGGGTCAATCCCAAGAACCTCGCCGAAGAGGGCAAGGAGAGGGCCGTCGCCGCCCTCACCGATCCCCGGGTCCTCGCGGTGCTCGGCGGAGTCGCGGCGCTGGTCATCGGGGGCATCACGGTGTCCATGGCCAACAAGCGCAAGGAACGTCGGCGCATCGAGGCCTACCTCGAGGCACGTCGGGCCCTCTGAGCGGCCGCCGCTCACCACAGCCCATCGAGAAGAGCGTTTCGCACATTCCCACTCGGGAAACGTGTGCGGAACGCTCTTCTCGTTGAATGACGGGGGTCCCGGTCGCGCTGCCGACACGACGAAGCCCCGGGCGACACGACGAAGCCCCGGGTCGTGGACCCGGGGCTTCTCGGTGTTGTGCGCCATCAGGGACTCGAACCCCGAACCCGCTGATTAAGAGTCAGCTGCTCTGCCAATTGAGCTAATGGCGCCCGCGTGGTGCGAGAGAAACAGTAACAGGACCCCGCCGCGATCACGAAATCGGCAGGTCAGGGCGGGGGAGGCGCATCGACGGCCGACCATCCTTTATCAATTCGATATCGAATACCGCCGGATACACATGCATACTTGTGAAGACTTCCCGCGGTCCGATCACGGCCCGGCGGGAGAAGACGCTCGAAGGGAACTGTTGGTGACGTTGCGCGGTACGGATCGGCTCGGACGACGTGACCGGCGAGCTCTGTCCAGAACCCGTCTCGCTCTGGCCGCCGTGCTCGCCGGTTCGCTCGTGTTGACGGGGTGCACGATCGGCGCCGGTGGCGCGGGTGAGGCCCAGGTCGCCGAGGCTCCGGCGGAGCCGGCCGCGGTCATCGACCTGTCGGTCGAGGACGGATCATCCGACGCCAACCCCGCCGAGCCGGTGGTTCTCACCGCCAGCGACGGTCGCCTCGACACCGTCGTCATGCGGAATCCCGAGGGCGTCCAGGTCCAGGGCGAGTTCAACCCCGACCTCACGGAGTGGCGGACCACCGAGGACCTGGGGTACTCCCGCCAGTACACGCTCGAGTCCACCGCGACCGACGAGGACGGCCTGGTCACGCGGAAGAACGTGACGTTCAGCACCCTCACCCCGCGCATCATGACTGCGGCCTATCTCACGACCGGCCAGGGATCGACGGTCGGCATCGGTCAGCCTGTCGCGGTGATGTTCGACGAGCCGATCTCGGATCGCCGGGCCGCACAGGACAACATCCACATCCGGACCGAACCCGAGGTCGAGGGCGCCTTCTACTGGGTCTCCAACCAGGAGGTCCGGTGGCGTCCGGCCGAGTACTGGGCCCCGGGAACCACCATCGATGTCCACGTGGACATCTACGGCGAGGATCTGGGCGGCGGTATGTACGGCCAGGAGGACGCGCGCAGCGACTTCCGGATCGGCGACGCGGTCATATCCCGGGTGGACGACTCGACCAAGCAGATCGTGATCGAGCGCAACGGCGAGGTCATCAAGACCATGCCCACCTCGATGGGCAAGCCCGACACCCCGACCCCCAACGGCACGTACGTGATCGGCGAGAAACTGGCCTCGATGGTCATGGACTCCTCGACCTATGGCGTTCCGGTCGACTCGCCGGAGGGCTACCGCACCCCGGTCCAGTACGCCACGCGGATGTCCTACAGCGGCATCTTCGTCCACGCCGCGCCGTGGTCCGTCTGGGCCCAGGGCAGCCAGAACGTGAGCCACGGGTGCCTCAACGTCACCACGGCCGACGCCAAGTGGTTCTACGACAACGCCAAGCGGGGCGACATCTTCGAGGTCTCCGGCACCGTCGGGCCGACCCTGCCGGGCTGGGACGGCCTCGGCGACTGGAACATCCCGTGGGAGACGTGGAAGGCCGGCAACGCGGACGCGGGCACGGCCTGAGGCCCGAGCCCCGCTCCGAGAGAGCGGGCGCGCAGGGCTCAACGTGATCGGTCAACGTGATCGATCGGGATCCCGGTCGTCGCGTCGTGCGGCGGCCCTGAACATGGCGCGACCGGGAGCCGCGGAGGCGCCGTGGGCGAGGGTGCTGGCCACCACGACGAGGGTGCCCACTCCCAGCAGCAGCGGATCCGCACCCGCTCGGGACGCCTCCTCGGTGAGATAGAACACCGCCGCGACCCCGACCGGTCCGAACCAACCGAGGAACGCGGCGTCGCGGACACGCAATCCGAGCGGCCGGGCGAAGACCAGTAGCACCGGCGGGCGCCGCAGGACGAGCACGGCGGCCGTGAGGATCACCGCTCCCCAGCCCAACCCCGCCCACTGGTCCCACGGCAGCATCGCTCCGAGGACCAGGAAGAACGGCAGGACCGCGAACTGGTTTATCGCCTCGTCGATCTCCACCTCCACCTGTCTCTCGCGCCCGACGCTGGTCAGGTTGAAGGCCAATCCGGAGACGAAGGCCGCGAAGACCCCGTTGACCCCCAGTAGCCCCGAGCCGCCGAGGACGAGTAGCGCCAGGAGCAGGGTGAACAGCAGGATCGGGCCGTTCTCCGCAGCGTGGTGGCGCTCCGAGAAGTGCAGCGCTCTGGCCGCCGACACTCCGGCGAGGACGCCCAGCACGAGTGCGCCCAGGATCTGCCAGCCGATCTCCAGTGCGGCCTGCCCGGCGGTGAGGGGAGTCGCGACGGCGAGCGCGATGACGACCAGGGCAAGGGCCAATCCGTCGTTCGCCCCCGACTCCAGAGACAGCAGTTGCCGGTCGTCCTCCGGCAGGTCCCTCTCGGCGGCGTCGCCGGTCACAGCGGCGGAGGAGAGGACGGGATCCGTGGGACAGATCGCGGTACCGAGGAGCAGCGCCACCGCGAAGGGGATACCCAACACCCAGATCGCGAGACCGGTGGAGATCAGTGCCATCGCGGGCATCACCACCACCAGCAGGAGCGCCAGTCGCCGCCAGTGACGGCGGATCGCCGAGAAGGGGTAACGGAGAGCCACACCCATCACGGAGATGGCCAGAAGGATCTCCGCGCCACGATGAAGCGTCGAGGGGTCGGTGACGATGTTGGGGACGTCGAGAACACCGAGGACCACCGGGCCCAGGACGATGCCGACACCGAGAGCGATGAGCGGCTCCGACACGGGCCACCGGTGTAGTCGCGCGGACAGTGCGACGATCACGACTCCGAGGGCGCCGACGGTCGCGAGCAACAGATCGAGTGTGGACACGGGCCCTCCGGGTCAGTCGGGTCCACCGCACCATAGGCAACGCGCCGCGGTCGCGCCATCGGTCCCTCCCTTACCGCGGCGGACCGCAGGATGGGCGCGACCGGCGCGAATGGAAAGGTGGGAGTATGACCGATGAGCGTGAGATCACCCGGCCCACCGACCTGGCCCGCGGCAACCTACTCGATCCGGCCGCCGTCGGCTGGACCCGCACGCCGCTGCACCGCACCGCCATCGCCGGGTGGGGTCGCACCAAGCGCTGGGAGTACTGGGGCATCGTGACCGACCGGTTCGTGGTGGGGCTCACCGTGGCCGGTCTCGACTACCTGTCCACCTGCGCGGTCTACGTTCTGGACCGCCGTACCGGGGTGGAGGCCACCCGCAGCGGGGTCAGCCCGCTCGGCCGGCCCGCCTTCAGCGACGAGGCGGGAGTGGGGACCGTGCACGCGTCGGCCGGCGTGGGTTCGGGGCGGGTGGGAATCGAGATCGACGACGACGAGGGCGCCACCGCGATCCGGGTGCGCGCGACCGGGCTCCAGGTGGATCTCGAGATCGTGCGCCCGGGCCACGACAGCCTCGGAGTGGTGGTGCCGTGGAGTGAGCGCCGCTTCCAGTACACCCTCAAGGATCTCGCCAACCCCGTCACCGGGTCGGTGACCCTGGACGGGGTCGCCCACGACCTCGGGAGAGGGTGGGCCGTGTTGGACCGCGGGCGCGGGCGCTGGCGGTACGCCACCCGGTGGAACTGGGGAGCGGGCAGCGGCGTGGTCGACGGAGTGCCGTGTGCGCTGCAGGTGGGTGGCCGGTGGACGGACGGGACCGGGTCCACGGAGAACGGGATCATCGTGGACGGCCGACTGCACAAGATGGGCGAGGACTTGCAATGGTCCTATGACCTGGCGGATCCGGCGGGGGTCTGGCGGGTCCGTGGCGATCGCTTGGACGTCACGCTCACCCCGTTCCATCTCCGCCGGGACATCACCGAGTTCGGGGTCCTGGCCGTGCGCACCCACCAGGCCTTCGGCACCTGGTCCGGCACCGGGGTGCTCGACGACGGCACCACAGTGCGCCTGGACGGCCTCACCGGGTGGGCGGAGGAGTCACATAACCGCTGGTAGGGCGCGGGGCGCGCCAGAGCTATCCGGTGCCGGACAGCGTGAGAACCGAGTCGCAACGGGCGATCACGTCTGCCTCATGAGTCGCCACGAGGATCGCGGTACCGGCGGCGGACGCCCGCTCGAGACTGGCGAGCACCGCGCTGCTCGTTACCCGGTCGAGCGCCGCGGTGGGTTCGTCGACCAGGAGCACGTCGGGCCGGCGGAGTAGCGCTGCGGCCAGGGCGATGCGTTGCCGCTGCCCTCCGGAGAGTGCACCGGGCCGGCGGTCCAGCAACTCCGTCCCGAGCTTGAGGTCCTCACAGACCCGCGCCAGGTCGGTGCGGTGGTCGCGGGCGAGTCGGCGGAGTCTGCGGCCAACGGCGACCGCAGGGGCCAGGGCCAGCGAGGAGTCCTGGGGCACCAGGGCCAGGGAGTCGATGTGGGTCCGAGGCCGGTCCTCGACCCGTGGCGCCAGTGGCCCCCCGTGCAGCAGTACGCGTCCCAGTTCCGGAGGGTGGAGGCCCACGGCAGCGCGCAACAGCGTCGACTTTCCTGAGCCCGAGCGGCCTGCCAGCGCGACGACCGACCCGGTCGGCACGACCGCGTCGAGTGGCCCGATAGGCGCGGTGTTCGGGTGCGCCACGGTGAGTGAGTCGAAGGCCAGGCCGGTGGTGGTCCCTGCGGAGGTGGGCGCCACGCGAGCCGGCCACCGGACCGCGGCCGAGGGTGGTGCGGACTCCTCGATGCGGCCGGCGTTCACCGTCACGATCCTTCCGCCCACCTCGTGGGCCAGACGGGCATCGTGGGTGACGAGCACGAGTGTGCGTCCGGTGGTCACCGAGAGGAGAAGCTCGGTGAAGGCCCGCGCGGTGTCCGGATCGAGTCCGGCCGTGGGCTCGTCGAGAACCACGAGGCCCGGGTCGACGGACAGGGCGCGCGCGATGGCCACTCTGCGTCGTTGGCCGCCACTGAGCTGGGCCGGTCGGCGCCGCAGCCAGTCGTGGTCGACGGGGAGTCCCAGTTCCCGCGCGTAGTGGATGCCCAGCCCCGGGCGGGCCGCGATCTCCTCGGTGAGCTGGCCGATCCGGCGCCACGGGGTCAGCGCCACGCCTGGGTCCTGGTCGACAAAGCAGCTGCGACGACGCAGCAGGCGGACCTGCCGGGCGCTCGCGCCGAGCGAGTCCATGCCGTCGACGGTGACCGCACCGGAGGTGACGCACAGGCCGGGGGAGAGGTCGCCGAGAAGCGCGCGGGCGAGGGTCGACTTGCCGGCGCCGGACGGGCCCACCAGCACCAGGCGTTCACCGGGCTCGATCTCCAAGCGCGGGACTTCGAGACGCGGCGCGCCGGTCCGGTCCCGGACCACCAGGTCACGTACGGCGAGGGCAGAGGCGGCCACCATCACAGGGTCCCGTGCCCTTCCCGGTCGGCGAGCAGTGCCGGCGGCACCGTCAGGAGCGCGATCCCGATCGCCGGCACGATCACGGACCACGGATTGAGCGTCACCCCGGCGATCGAATCCCGGATGGTCGACGCCCAGTCGTCGCCGCCGCCTCCTAGTCCACCGCCCAGGAACGCCAGCGTGCTGACCAGGTAGACGGTGCTGGTGAAGCGCACGGACAGCTCGGTCAGTAACGGCCGGGACAGGCCCGGGACTACCTCCCGCACGGTGACGTCCAGGCGTGACCGGCCCTCCGCGCGAGCGACCTCCACGAACCCGGACTCCAGGAGCGGGGCGCTCGCGGCCTCCAGGTAGCGGGAGCTGACAGGAATGAACAGCATGGTCGTCACCGCGCCCACGACCACGACCGAGCCGTTTCCGGCCGTGGCCACGACCAGGATGATGAGCACGGGGGGGAGGGTGACCAGCACGTCAGTCGCGAATCGCACGACCGGGCGCAGTGGTGGGATCCAGGCGAGCGTGAGACCGACCACGGCCCCGGTCGCGGTGGCCAGGAACGCGGCTGTCACCGAGAGGGCGACGAGCGTCAGATTGCCGTGCATCGCCCGCGCCAGCACGTCCCGGCCCAGCCGGTCCGTCCCCCACGCGGCGCTGTCCTGGCTGAAGGCATCGCCGACGACGGAGTCCGGGGCGGGCAGTCCGACTACGGGCGCCAGGACAGGCCCGAGCAGCGCGAGCGTGAGTCCGGTAGTGAGCAGTCCCACGAGGAGGGCGCGCACGAGATGGGCGTGAGTCACCGGAGCCACCGCCGGGGTCCGGAACCGGTGAGCAGATCGGCGACGAGTAGCGAGGCCGCGGTGACGGCCGCGGCCGCGGTGACCAGGGTGGCGACCGGAACGGTGTCGCGGTTGGCGATGAGGGTCACGAGCAGGCTTCCTGCGCCGGTGTAGCCGAACGCCACCTCCACGACCAGGGCCGCGCCGATGAGACCGGGCACGGCGAGCGCGCAGAGCTGGACGAGTGGTGCCATCGCCCCGGGAAGCAGGTGCCGGCAGAGGACGGCCAGCGGTGGGATCCCGGCCAATCGTGCGGCGCGGACGTGTGGTCGTGCGGCTTCTGCGGCCACCACGGCGCGGACGGTTCGCTGCAGCCACGCGCCGACGACCGCACCGGCGGTGACCGCCGGGAGCACGAGAATCTGCGGGCGGTCGAGGGGGCTGCCGCCCAGCGGGACGAGTGAGACCGGCGGGAGCAGACCGAGCTGGATCGACAAGACCGTCACGAGGATCATCGCGAGGACGAACTCGGGGGTGGCGAGCACCACGGACGCGGTGAGCGAGGTCGTCCGGTCCGTACGGGACTCGGCGCGAGCTCCGGCGAGCACCCCACCACCGAGTCCGAGCACCACGGACACGGGGACCGCCGCGAGCAGGAGTAGACCGGTCCGGGCCAGGGGCTCCCTGATCAGGTCGACGACCGGGATGCCCGAGGCCGAGAGCCCGGGTTCACCCCGGACCATCCCTCCCCACCACTCCACGAACCTTTCGGCGACAGGGATGTCGAGACCGAGTTCGGCGCGTCGGCGGGTGAGCCAGGAGGCGTCGGTGGTCACGAACGAGGTTGTCGCGGCGTCCCCGGGGAGTGTGTCGACCAACCAGAAGGCCAGCACGACGGTGACCGCGAAGGTGAGGAGCGTCTGGGCGATCCGCACCCCCGCGCATCTGGGCGTCATCAGTCGGGGCGGGACCCGAAGAACGGAGCCGACTGGCTCGAGGGGACGTCGCCGGCGGCATCGGTGATGCCGTTGAGGAATGGTTGGTACCCCCAGATGAGCTGGCCACCCTGGGTGGATACCGCCACGGCGAGCTCGGAGACCGCCGCCTGGCGTTCGGCGTCGTCGGTGATCGCCGCGGCGTCGGCCAGACGCCGGTCCCACCTCGCATCGGCACCGAATCCGTCGAGGTTGAAGCCGCCTGCGGTACCCGTGGTGAACGGCAGCGCGGTGGCCGTCGAGCGGTTGACCCAGTAGATCGAGAACAGCGGCAGCTCCATCAGCCCCGGGATGTCGGCGAAGTAGGCGGCCGGGTCCCGACGGTCGAGAGTGAGGGTGAGTCCGGCCTCTCGGGCCTGGGTGACCAGGAGTTCGGCGGCATCGTTGAGGCCGGGGACCACGTCCGAGGTCACCAGGGTCAGCTCGCCGACCCCTGCATCCTCGAGAATGGTCCGTGCCCGGGCCACGTCGCGGGTGACCTCGGACAGGTCGTCGGGGTAGCCGCTGATGCCCTTGCCCAGGACGTCCTCGCCCACGACCGCGCCGTGACCGAGGACAGTGTTGACGAGGTTTTCCCGGTCGACCAGTAGCTTGAACGCGGTCCGCACCCGCTCGTCGTCGAACGGCGCGACACGGGTGTTGAGGATAAGGCCCAGCGCTTTGGAGTCCGCAGGGCCACCCTCGGTGATCCGGGCGGGGTCGGTCACCGTGCGCGCGGCGGTGACGGGGAGGTCGTTGGCGTAGTCGACTTCGCCGGAGACCACGGCGCGGGCTCGCGCATCCGGGTCCGGGATCGACCGCACCTCGAGTCGGTCGATGCCGACGCCCGGGTGATGGTCGTTGGGCGTGAAGACCCAGCCGTCCTGGGCCGATCCGGACTCGAGGACGAACGGTCCCGATCCGATACCGGCTCGGGGGTCGCCGCCCTTGAACACGGCGCTCTGGGGGGCCAGGACCGTCTCGACGAAGTCGGCCCGCGGAGCACTCAGGCGCAGTTCCAGGGTTCGCTCGTCGACAGCGCGGGATGCCTCGGTGTCGAGCGGGGCGAGGAACGACCCGGCCATCGGGGAGGCGGCCGTGTAGACCAGCGAGGCCAGGGCGTCCTCGGCGGTCACCGACGAGCCGTCCGAGAAGGTGGCGTCGGGCCGGAGTCGGATCGTCCACACATCGGCCGCGTCGTTCGAGGTGATCGACTCGGCCAGTTGGGGTACCGGCTCGTTGTCGAGGAGGACGACCAGAGAGTCGTAGACCGCGAAGATGCCGACCCACGCTCCCGGTGAGGTCGCCGCGGCGGGGTCGAGCGTGTCCCCAGGGGAGACCATTGCCGCCACGCGGACGGTGCCCCCCTCTCCGCTCGAGCCCGAGCTGTCGCCGACCCCGGGTGCGCCTCCGTCCTCGGTGGCGCAGGCGCCCAGGGTGAGTCCGGCGCCGGTGACGGCACCGCTGACGGCGAGGAGACGGAGGAAACCGCGGCGATCCATGGGCGTGGTGGTCCTTAAATGAGTGGGCGGTGATGGGTGTGGCGGGGGTCGTGTCAGCCGAGGCCGGCCCGGACGCGGAAGAGGTCTTGATCGATCCACAGCGCCGCGGCCTGCCCGGCGGCGACGGCACGGGCCACGAAGGCGAGCGGGACGGGATCATCGCGACGACGGGCGCAGTCACCGGCCGCGAACACGCGCGGGTCGGACGTACGCTGCTGCCAGTCCACCAGGATGTGCGCTCCCTCGGTCTCGATCTCGAGCCCCGGAACGGAGTGACGTGGCAGTTCGCGGGGCGTGTGGAACACCGCTCCGAAGCCGAGGTCCTCGCCACCGACCGAGACCGTGAGGTCGCCGTCGGCCCCGGCGACCTCGGTGACGGGACGGTGGTCGACGCCGACGCCGTTGCGTGTGAGGGTCGCGTTGATCTCGTCGGGTACCGGGTGGCCGTTGGTGAGCAGGGTGACGTCGCGGGAGAAGTGGGTGGCGAGATAGACCGCCTGCAATCCCGGTTGGGCGGGATTCTCCGGGGCGTCGGTGAGGACGGCGAGTCGCCGCCCGTCAACCTCGTGACCGTGGCAGAACGGGCAGTGAAAGACCCCCTGGCCGAAGCGCTCCGCGACGCCCGGGATCCCGCTCACGTCGTCGCGGACACCGGCGGTGACCAGCAGCCGCTCGGCAAGGAAGCCTCCACCGTCAGAGGTCGAGAGTCGGATCGGCGTGTCTGGGTCGGTCACCTCGAGGCCCGTCACGGTGGAGTGCACGATCTCGACGTTCGGATGACCGGCCACCTCCTCCATCCCCACACTCCGCAGCTGCTCGGGAGGCCGGCCGTCGAGTCCGAGATACATGTGCATCTCGGTCGCGGGGGCGTTGCGGGGCTGTCCGGCGTCGATGAGCACGACCGTCCGCTTCTGGCGGCCAAGCACGAGGGCTGCGGTGAGACCGGCCGGTCCGGCGCCGATCACGGCTACCTCGACCGCCGTGGGGGTGGGTGATGGCATGGCGGCTCCCTGGTGATGGTTCGCGGACACGCGGTCGTCCCTCTCGCACAGGGGGACAAGCAACGACTGTAGAGACTGTATTGAAAACGAGTCCCATTATCAATAGAGTCGTCCCGGTGGCGCCGTGGTTCCGTCCGGACGGCGACAGTTCCCGTGTGAGTGAGAGGTGGGGTCATGCCGTCGAACCGGTCCGTGGTCGCAGCTGCCGTCTGCGACGTCCTGGACGTCGACTCGGTGGGACCGGGGAAGCTGGTGGACCTCGGGCTGGACTCCCTCTCGGCGGTGCGGCTCCAACGCCTGCTGGTGGAACGGACCGGGGTGAAAGTGCCCCTGCGGGACTTCGTGGGAGACATCGACCTCGAGTCACTCGAGCGGAGGTGTGCGGCCGCACAGTCGTCGGCAGGGGCGTCGGCAGCGGTATCACCTGGGGGCGAGGGCGGGGTCGACGATGAGGGGGAGACCTCGATCGACGGGACGGACCGGGGCTCGGTCCCGGATACGTTCGCCCTGAGTCCCGTGCAGAGCACCTACTGGGTCGGCCGAGGTGACGACTACCCTCTCGGCGGGGTTTCGACCTACTTCTACTCCGAGTACGAGGTCGTTCCGCCTCCCGGTACGGACGCCCTCTCGACCGTCAGAGACCTCCAGTCGGCGTGGAACCGTGTGGTGGCCCGTCACCCGATGCTGCGTGCGGTGGTCGGCCGCGACGGAGTGGGCCGGATCCTCGACGACCCGGGGGTCCACCGGTTCGAGATCGTGGATCTGCGCTCGGACCCGGATCCGCTGGCGGCCGAGGACGGGGCGCGGCAGGACCTGTCCCACCGTCGCGCGCCCGCACACAGATGGCCCGTACACACGCTCGCCGCTGTCCTGCGCCCGGACGGCTCCCTGGTCCAGTGCGTGGGATTCGATGTGGTGCTCATCGACTTCCCCGGTATCCGACGGGTTCTCGACGAGTGGGGCTCGGAATACAGGCACGAACGTGGGGGTGACGCCGTGCCGGGGACCGGGGTGGTGCCCCCACCCGCGCTATCGCGCTCCGAGGCTGCCGAGCGCGCCGCCATGGAGTTCTGGCGTGGGAGGTCGCAGGACCTACCGGGTGGCCCGTGGGACACCGTGCATCTGCAGGCCGAGCAGCTCACCCCCCCGCGGTTCCGGCGCTCGGAGGGCCGCGTGGACTCCGACGTCTGGGGGGATTTCCGCTCGGCGGCCCGCGCACACGGTGTCTCGCCCGCAGGAGCGCTCGCGGCGTTGTTCGCGGTCGCGCTCCGGCGCTTCGGCGCCCGGGACCGCTTTTGCCTGGTCACCACGCTGTTCGACCCCGAGGCCCGAGAGGAGCCGGGGGTGGGGGACACCACCCGGACCGCTCTCCTCGACACCGATCGGACGGAGTGCGCCGAGGGGTTCGGGGACTACGCAGTGCGGGTGACACGCAACTTCTGGGAGGCCGTCGACCATTCCGCGGTGCCAGCGTCGCGAGTGGTCGGCGAGATGCTCGGGCCGTCGACCGGCATCCCCGAACACCCCGTCGTCTTCACCTCGTCCATCGGGGACCGCGCCGGTGCACGCACGGACGCCTGGCTCGGGCGACGGGGGTTCGGGGTGTCCCAGACGCCCCAGGTCCTCCTCGACGCCATCCACTGGGAGGAGGACGACGAGCTCGTCCTGGCCTGGGACCACGTGGTCGGGGCGGTCGACGAGAGCGTCGTCGACGGCATGCGCCGAGCGGTCCAGGCGGCCCTCGCGGTGTTGGCCCGCAACGAGGCCGCGTGGGTACGACCGGGGCTGTTTCTCGACCCCTGGGTCCGTATCCCGCAGCCGCGGCCGGTGTCCTACGACTCCGGCCCGGGTCTCCACGAGCCGGTGCTGGCAGTGCTGGACGCGGACGGAACGCGACGGGTGGTCTCGCAGGGTGACAGGGTCGCCGATGCCGACGAACTCGCATCCATCGCGGCGTGGACCCGCGGTGAACTGGCTTCCCGGGGGGTCCGTCCCGAGGAGCCGATCCTCGTCCAGCTCGGCAAGTCGGTGGAACAGATCGGCGTCGTCCTCGGGATCACCTCGGCGGGCGCAGCCTACGTGCCCGTCGACCCGGCGTGGCCGCTCACACGCGTCGAACGGATCGCGGCCCGCGCCGGTGCCCGGTACGCCTTTGCCGCCGACGGCACGACCCTGCCCGGCGGGGTCACGGTGATACCCGCTGTGGCCCCGCGGCAGGCGGACGGGGCGGTTCGCCCCGATCCCGCCTCCGTCGAGGGGACCGGCCTGGCGTACACGATCTTCACCTCGGGCTCGACAGGGGAGCCCAAGGGCGTCGCCATCGAGCACGGCCAGGCCAGGACGACGATCGATGATCTGGCCCACCGGTTCCAACCCGGTCCGACGGACGTGGTGCTGGGGCTGTCCGCGTTGAGCTTCGACCTGTCCGTGTGGGACATCTTCGGCGGCCTGTCCGCCGGCGCGCGACTGGTCCTGCCCGAACGCGGGTCGGAGGCCGATCCCGAGCAGTGGCTGCGCACGATCGCGAGCGAGGGCGTGACGGTCTGGAACTCCGCACCCGCACTGGCCGAGATGCTCGCCGACTACGCGGAATCGGATCCCGAGCACGCCCGCACGGCGCTGGGTTCGCTCAGGCTCGTGATGATGTCCGGTGACTGGATCCCGGTGACGCTGCCGGACAGACTCCGCGAACTCGCCCCGCATGCCGTCGTCGTGAGCCTCGGTGGGGCGACGGAGGCCTCCATCTGGTCGATCCACCACGTGATCGGTGACGTCCATCCGCAGTGGCCGTCCATTCCCTACGGCACGGCGCTGGACGGACAGTGGTTCCGGATCCTCGACGGCCCGGACGGGGAACCGGTCCCGGTCGGCGTGGCGGGCGAGTTGTTCATCGGTGGAGAGGGCGTGGCGCGCGGGTATCTGGGCGACGAGGAACAGACCGCGGAGCGGTTCCGGGTCCATCCCGTCTACGGCGAACGCCTCTACCGCACCGGCGACGAGGGGATGTGGTTGCCCGACGGGACCATCCGGTTCCTCGGGCGCGTCGACCGCCAGGTCAAGGTCAACGGGTATCGCGTAGAGCTCGGTGAGATCGATGCGGCTCTCACGCGCCTCGACGGGGTGCGGGCAGGGGTCTGCAGCGCGGTCGACGGCCCCGGCGGTGGCAAGCGCCTCGTCGGGCACGTCGCCCTCACCCCGCGGTCCGGTCTCGACCAGCGTGCGATCCGCGCCGCGCTCCGGGACGCGCTTCCGGCGTACATGGTCCCCACCGCTGTCATGATTCACCGGGAGCTGCCGGTGACGGCAAACGGCAAGATCGACCACAAGGCACTCCCCGATCCCTTCTCCACCGCGTCGACGACCCGGGTGCCGGCAGCGCCCTCGCAGTCGGAGCCCGCGGCGACCACGTCCATGGCGCCGGCTCCCGTCGAATCGGAGCTCCCGCGGGACGTCGAGCCCGACTCCGCGCGGGAGCGGGCGCAGGTCCGTGCGACAGCCTCCGAAGGACTGGTGCCCGAGCTGGCAGCTCTGCTCCCGGACGACGTGGACCCGACTCTCGAGCCACTTGCTGCCGGGCTCGACTCACTCGCCGTGGTGCGCATAGCGAATCTCGTCGAGGACCTCACCGGCTCCCGGCCGGACCTCGAGGAACTCCTGGTGACACCGTTGGGCCGGATCCTTCGTGACGACGCGGACCTCGAACCCGGGGGCCAGCCCGCACAGGTGGCCGCAGTCCCACGGGCCGCCGTGCCTGCCACGCCGACTCTGTCGACCACACCTGCTACGTCGACCACACCTGCTACGTCGACCACACCTGCTACGTCGACCACGCCGGTCGCGCCCTCGGCCGCGCAGCAGACCCAGCACGAATCGGGGACGGACCTCCTCGATGTGGCCTGTGCCGGATCCGGTGTGGAGGTGACGATCGCCGCCGGAGACGGTCCGCTCGGGTCGCAGCTGCTCGCGGCGGGCCGATGGCTGAGCCGGATCGAGCAGGCCGCACCCGAGGGGGGCCTGGAGATGGAGGCCACGGTTGGTGGGCCAGACCAACTCGTCACGCTGCGCCTCGGCCGGAGGGCCACGTCGTCGTCGGCCTTCGCACCGCGGTCGCCAGGTCGGGCCGCGCCCCCGGTCGCGACGTCGAGCCCGTCGCGCGTCGTCGACGCACCCGCCACGGCTGAGGCCGTCACAGTCGCGTCCGGCATACAGGAGCCCACCAGGGCGGCGGTCACGAGCGCCCCGCTGACGGAGATGCAGATGGCCTATCTCGTCGGCCGTGCGGACCCGTGGCTGGGGCGCCCGGTCGCGCCGCGCTATCGAACCGAGGTCGACGTGGAGGACCTGGACCTCGCGGCGCTCGAACGCGCGCTGGACGCGGTCGTGGACGCCCATCCCATCCTGTCGGCACGCGTCGACGACCACGGCCGACAGGTCATCGACAGCTCCGCCCGGCCGAGACTGCGGATCGAGGATCTGAGCGAGGCGACGATCCCGGAGGTGCGCGCCGACCGTGAACGCCGCCGGGTCGAGGAGATGTCCCAGATCCACGACCCCCAGGGTGGGCGGCCCTGGCTCGAGCTCCACGCCGTACGGCTACCGGCGCCCGCCTCGGAGGTGTCCCGGTGGATGGTCGTGCTCATCCTCGACATGCTGTTCTGCGACGTACGTGGAGCGGAGATCATCGCCCGTGACCTCACCGCGGCGTATCGGGGCGACCCCGTCGATCGACCCCCGGTGGGCTTTCTCACCTGGGCGGACGCCCGCGCCGGCGTGGCCGCCTCGGCAACACCGTCGCGAGGGGACTCGAGGGAAGATGTCGGGACGGCGCAGGCGGGGACCCCGAGGCCGCCTGTCCTGTTACCGGTCCGACCCCCCGAGAGCTCGGGGTTCGCCCGCCGCCGTCGCCAGATCGACTCCCGGACCACGGGGGAGTTGATCCGTCGGTGCGCAGTCCACCGGACCACGCTCGACGCGCTGCTCGTCACCGCCTTGGGGGCGCTTCTGGCCACCGATGAGGGACACCGCCCGCCAGTCGTGGTCACCGTGCTCGATCGCCCCGCCGAGCACCGCGACGTCGTGGGCGAGTACACCTCGACCGTCGTCGTCGACCCCCCGGACGGCCGGTCCACGAGCGAGCGCGCCCGAGTGGCGGCGACCCGTCTGCTCGAGGGTGTCCGCGATCTCGGACGCGACGGATCCGGTCACGGCAATCACCGGGTACGCGAGCACCTCCGCTCGGGCGGGAGCACCGGCGTGCTGCCCGTCGTCTACTCCTCGGGTCTGACCGGGTGGACCGGCGGACCGGCTGCGTGTGATGCGCTGGCGGAGTTGGGTCAGCCGGTCCACTCGATCAGTTCGACCCCGCAAGTGCTGATCGACCTCCAGAGCTTCCGCGACACCGACGGTTCGCTACTGCTCGTCCTCGACGCGGTGGAGGACGCCTTCGTCGGCGGCGCGCTCGACAGCATCGCGGATCTGCTCGCCGCGACCGTGACGGCGCTGGCCGACGGAGACGACCGCTGGCACGAGCCCGGCTTCCCCTCGACGGCGACGCCGGGTGTGCCCCGACGCGATGTCGCCGGGCTGGGCCGTACCCGGTCCGCGGGTCCCCCGGGCCGAGGCGCACGCGATGAGGGCGATGGCGGCCTGCTGACCCTCGTGCGGGAGACGGTGGCCGAGGTGCTCGGCCGTACCCCCGGGCACGACGAGCTGGACCGGGGCTTCTTCGAGCTCGGGATGACGTCGATGGATCTGGTCCGCCTCCGCCGGGCACTCGCCGACCGGGGACGCCGGGTGGAGCTCGCGGAGCTCTTCGCCCACCCTGACATCCGATCACTCGCCGCGGGCATGCAGTTCATACCGATGCGGGACCCTGGCCCGAACCCGAACCCGAACCCGAACCGGAGCCCGAGCATCCACCCCGGCCCGGACCGTGCCGGGCTCGCCACCGATCCCGGTGCGCACGATCTGCTCGCGCAGGCCCGTCAGCGCGGGCGTCAGCGCCGCCGCATCCGGCAGGAGACCCTTTCATGACCCGTTCCGTCGATCCGCGACTGGCGCACCACGAGTCGGACATCGCCGTGATCGGCATGGCGTGTCGTCTCCCCGGAGCGACCGACGTCGAGTCGCTGTGGCGACTGCTGCTCGACCAGAAAGAGGGCGTGCTGCGGACCGATCGCGAGACCGCTCGTCGTGACGGCGCGCCATCGGAGCTCGTCGACCACCCGGGCTTCGTTCCCACCGGATCGGACCTCGGCCCGATCGACGGCGTGGACCTCGCCGCGTTCGGATTCTCCCGGCACGAGGCCAGGTACCTCGACCCTCAGCACCGCGTCTTCGCGGAGGAGGTCTGGCACGCGCTCGACGACGCGGGCCACGGGCACGGCTCGGGCGTGGACCGGGTGGGGCTGTTCGCCGGGTGCTCTCCCTCGGCCTACCTTCATCACGCCTTCCGGCAGTCCTTCGACCCGTCCGGGGGGACCGATCCGGCAAACGCCATGCAGATAGCGCTGGGGACGATGCCGGACTACCTCGCGACCGGCATCGCCTACCGGATGAACCTCACCGGGCCCGCGCAGACCGTGCTCACCGCCTGCTCGACCTCGCTGGTCGCGGTCCACCTCGCGGCCGAATCGCTGCGCAGCGGGGAATCGGACATCGCGGTCGCCGGCGGGGTCACCGTGCGGGTGCCCGCGTCTCGCGGGTACGTCCACATCCCTGACGGGCCGTTCTCCGTCGACGGGCACACCCGCAGCTACGGCAGCGGGGCCTCCGGAGCCGTGTTCACCCAGGGGGCGGGCGCGGTCGTCCTGCGCCGGTACGGCGACGCCGTGCGGTCCGGAGACCGGATCCGTGCGGTGATCCGGGGCAGTGCCGTCAACAACGACGGAGCCGCCAAGGCGGGGTTCGTCGTCCCGGGGGTCGACGGACACGCCACCGTCATCGCCGAGGCACTGGCCGGCGCCGGTCTGGAGCCACGAGACATCGGCTACATCGAGGGGCACGGCACGGGCACCCGGATGGGCGATCCCGTGGAGGTCGCGGCCCTGCACCGGGTGTTCGGCCGGGCGGAGCAACCCTGGTGTCGGCTCGGCTCGATCAAGTCCAACATCGGGCACGCCGAGGCTGCCGCCGGGGTCGCGGGGCTCATCAAGGCGGTGCTCGCTGTGGAGCGGGGAGTCATCCCGGCCTCGCTCCACTGCGCTGACCCCAACCCCCACCTCGGACTCGCCGGCTCCGCGTTCCGCTGCGCCGACACCACGACCGACTGGGACCCGGACCGACCCCGCGTCGCCGGGGTGAGCTCGCTCGGGTTCGGCGGAACCAACGCCCACGTCGTCGTGACGCAGCCCGAACCCACACCGGGCGCCGACCCCGACCCCCGTCCGCAGCTGTGGTTGCTCGGCGCGGCCAGCCGCACCGCGCTCGCCGGGGTGATCTCCACCGCCCGGGCCGCGGCATCCGCGCCCTCCGGTGGACGCAGCGCGACCGCGGTGACCGACCTCGCCCACTCACTGTCGAGATCCGATGGACCCCGGGGGTTCCGCGCCGCGCTCGTGGTCGATGCCGCCGACGGCGCGGTGCTCGAGGCGGTCTCCTCCGCCGGATCCGGTGAGACACACGTCCCCGCCGTGGTCGCGGCCTGCCCGGGGGGTGGCGCACAGCGGGCCGGGATGGCGGAGGATCTCTACAGCACCGAACCCGCGGCCAGGGAACTGATCGACGAACTCGCCTCGGTCGCCCGGGAGATCGTGGGGGATGACCTTCGGCGGGTGTGTTGCCCGTCCGCCGCCGGGGTGACCCCGGCCGATGCCGACGACCCCCTGCTCGGCCTGCCCGCGCTGTTCGCCACGACGGTGGCCGTGGGCCGCCTGTGGCTACGGGGCGGGGTCCGACCCGACGTCTGGATCGGCCACTCCTCGGGCGAGTACGCCGCCGCCGTCCTGTCCGGGGCCCTCGACGCCACCGAGACGATGCGACTCGTCGCCCGCCGGGCCAGGGCCCTGTCGACGCTCGAGCCCGGGGGCATGGCGCGCGTCCGCCGCGGTGCCGACTCGATCCCGGATCTGCTGGAACGTTTTCCCGGGCTCGAGGTCGCGGCGCGGAACTCGCCGCGATCGTCGGTGCTGGCGGGATCGACCACGGTGATCACCCGGTTGGTCGACGAACTCGGTGACGACGCCACCCGGGTGCGGATCTCCGTCCCGGGGCACTCGACGCACGTGATCTCGGCGATTCCGGAGCTCCGCGCCGCGGCCTCCGGTCTCGCGGCGCGGGACCCCCTGGGCGCTCTCTACAGTTGTCTCACGGCGGGGCAGGTAACCGCGGCGCAGATCGGGGATCCCGATCACTGGGCCGACCACCTGCGCGGCTCCGTGCGCTTCGATGAGACCCTAGCGCGGATCGCCGATGACGTGGGGGGACCGTTCACCCTGGTCGACCTCGGGCCCGGATCGGTGCTCGCCTCCCTCACCCGTGAATGCGCCCCGCCCGGGCTCGAGAAGATCGTCACGCTTGCCGAGGACGACGGCGCCCTGCGCCGCGCGGGGGTGTTGCGGGGCCTGGGCCACCTGTACGTCGCCGGCCGCGACGTGCACGTCGACGAACTCGTGCGAGGACGCCGGGGCGTACACCCGTTGCCGCGGTACGCCTTCGACCGCACCCGGGCGTGGATCGAGCCGGAGGAGCAGACCTCGGTGGCGATGCCGTCCGAGCTGCGTCGCAGGGCCCTGCGTGACCGGCGTGCTCCGTCGGCCGTCGACCCCGCACCCGAGGGCGCGATCATCTGGCGTGCCGAGGGGCCGCCGCTCAGCGCACTGGACGGGCTCCGCACCGTCATCCGGGACGCACTGCGGTCCGGTGGACCGCTCGTCGTCATGGTCGACGCCCGTGCGGGCGATCCTGAGGCGTCGGCGGCCGTGCTGGCCGCGCTGCCGTCGGTGCGCGCCGAGCACCCGGAGCCCGCCGTGGCCGGGATCATCGTGCACTCCGGCAACCCCGACGCCGCCGGATACGCGCTGGCAGCCGACCTCCACCGCCACGGGCAGTCCCGCTGGCCCACCACTGTCCACGTCACCGGGGACTCGTGGCGGGACGAGGTCGTCGTCGATCACCCCGTGTCGACCGAGCCGGACGACCCCCGGGACCAGGCGCCACCGCGGGTCGTGGTCATCGGCGGTCTCGGCACCGTGGGACGGTACATCGCCACCTCCTTCCTCGCGGCCGGGGCGAACGTCACCCTGACCACCCGTCGCGACGCGGGCGACGTGACCTCCGAGCTCGTCCCCCGAGGCGCATCCGTGGCCACCTGGGATGGCGTCGACGCCGCGCAGCTCGCCGGCGTGTTGCGCGACCTCCCGGGCAGCGGCCCGCTGATCGTGGTGCAGTCCACCGGAGTGGTGGGAAAAGAGAGCTTCGCGACCGTTCAGGAGTCGGGGGCGCAGACTCTGCGGGCCCACGATCGTGCGCGGGTGCAGGTCTGGGACGCCCTCGAGGATGTGGTGGCCGACCTCGCCGAGCGAGCTCCCGACGTACTTGTGGCGATGTCCTCGTTGGCCTCCGTATCGGGAGGCTTCGGCCTGGCCGCGTACGCCGTGTCGTGCCGGGCCGTGGAACTGCGCTGCGAGAGCGCCTCGCCGGCGGACCGGACCCGGCGGATCGCGGTGGCCTGGGACGGGTGGCGGACGACCGGTGCGGATGACGCCGCGTTCGCCCGGAACCTCCTGCGCCACGCTCTGGATCCGGAGTACGCCGCGACCCTGTTGCGCCGGATCACCGCGGGGCCGGCGCGGGGAACGGTGATCGCCAGCCGCCGCCCGCTCACGATCGAGGGTGCGGACGTCGAACAGAAGCCCGGCCCCGGGAGCTCCCGGCGGACCCCCGGGGAATCATCCAGCGTGGCCTCCCCCGACAGCTCCGGCAGCTCGGAGGGATCGGAAGGGGACGGGGGCCGCGCGTCGCTTGACCGTGTGTGCGAATTGTGGGCCGATGCCCTCGGCCTCCACCGTGACGAGGTCGGCCAGGACTCCGATTTCTTCGCACTCGGGGGCCAGTCACTGGCCGCCACCAGGTTGCTCGGCACTCTCCGCGACGAACTGGGCCTCGACCTGCGGCTGCGTGATCTCCTCGACGATCCGACGCCGCGGGGAGTCGCAGGAGCGGTCATGGTGGATCAGGGCGGCGGGACGGGGCCGGCGGGTGCTGTGCCCGCCACTCCCACAGCCACAGCCTTGACCCCGCACCGGGACGCCGGCCGGGACCCGGACCCGACGGGCCCGGCCCCGCTGACCCCGGTCCAGCGCGCGTACCTTCTGGGTCGCGAGGACGACTACGGGATCGGGGGCGCGGCGTGCCACAGCTTCGTGGAGTTCCGGTCCCGGTCGCTCGACCCGGGGTGCTTCGAAGCCGCCTTCCGCACCCTCGTGCAGAGGCACCCGATGTTGCGGACGGTCGTGGAGCTGGACGGGATGCACGAGGTCGACATCAGACCCGAGGACTTCCGCCTCGACGTGACCGATCTGAGGCACTCCGACGACCCCGACAGCGGGCTCCAGCGGTGGCGGGACCGCCTGTCGATGCGGCGCGCCCCGGCATCGCGGTGGCCGCTGGTGTGCCCGTACCTGGCGATCACCGCCGACGCGGTGCATGTGGGGTGGAGCATCGATGTGCTGGTCTGCGACGCCGACAGCTTCGGCCTCCTGCACTCCGAAATGGGAGTGGTCTATCGCGGGGAGGACCCGGGCCCGGCGCCGCTGCGCACCTTTGTCGACCATGTGCGCATCAGCGCGGCGGGTGGGGATGAGGGCGGCGCCAGGAAAGAGGAGGACCGTCGCTGGTGGGCCGAGCGGGTCGCGCGCCTTCCCGCGGCGCCCGAGATCACCGGCGGAGAGGTGGCCCCCGATCAGGTGCCGGTCGGGGGTTTCGCCCGGCACCGCTGGACCCTCGGTCCGGAGCTGAGCGAGGCGGTGGTCCGCACGAGCGCCCGCAGGCGGACAACGCCGGCCGCGCTGCTGCTCACCGCATACGCCCACATGCTGCGCGAGTTGTCCGGGTGCTCGGAATTCGCCGTGATGCTCACGACCTTCGGTCGCCCGCCGGAGATGGCCGGGGTCATCGGGGAGTTCACCGAGCTCTCTCTGGTGGCACTGCACACCTCGACCGATCCCCTCGCCACTCTCGACTCGGTGGGCACCTCGCTGTTCGAGGCGCTCGACCGGTCGAGTGTGTCGGGGATCGACGTCCTCGCCATGCGCAGTGCCCAGGAGGGTCGGCGGTTCTCGGCACCGGTCGTGTTCACCAGCACCCTCGGTGGGGAGGAGGAGTCCGGTTTCGACGACGACTGGAGCGGTGAGCTCGTCGGCGGGACCAGTCAGACTCCCCAAGTGGTGTTGGACCACCAGGCCTATCGCTGGGGTAGGAGCATCATCGCCCAGTGGGACTATCTCGCCTCATCGGTCGACGCCGGCCGCCTCGAGCGGGCCGTTGCCGTCTACGCCGACGCGGTGCGCACACTCGTGGACGACGACGGTGCGGACCCGGCGGACCATGCGGACCAGGTGGCCGATCCGGTCGCGACGCTGCTGGACCTGATCCGGGGAGCCTGGGCCGACGTGCTGGGGCTGGACCCCGGTGACGTCAGCGACGATGCCGACTTCCTGGGTTTGGGGGGCGACTCGCTGACCGCCGTGCGAGCGGTGGCCGGGCTACGGGGCATCGGCGTCACGGTCCCCGTCGCCGACATCCTCAACGGGGTGACTCCCGAGCAGATCGCCCGCCAGGCGACGGCGGCGGGTTGGCGCGTCGGTGATGCCGAACCGGTGCAGCTCGTTCGCGGGGAGCCGGGGCGGCCGTTCCCGCTGACCCCGCTGCAGCAGGCCTACTGGGTCGGCGCCCAGGGGGGCTGGCAACTCTCCAACGACGCAGCGCACTTCGTCGTCGACTTCTTCGACCCGCTGTGCGACCCCGAGCGGCTCCGCGCGGCCGCCCGCCGACTCATCGATCACCAGCCGATGCTGCGCGCCGTGGTCACCGAGGACGGCTACCAACGCGTCCTCGATCCAGACGACCCCCGGCTCGACGCCGACCCGGTCGAGATCGTCGACCTCACCGGGGGCTCGGACGAGGAGGTCTCCCGCGCGATCGGGGACACCCGGTCGGCCTGGGAGGTCGACGGGCCCGATCCCGAGCAGTGGCCGGCATTCCGTATCCGGGCGCACCTGCTGCCCGGGGGCGGTGCCCGCGTCCACGTGGTTGCCGCGCTCGTGTTTGTGGACGGATGGTCCTTCTACCTGTTCTTCGACCAGCTGCTCACCTTCCATGACGAGCCCAACGCCTACTTCCGGTCGCCCGAGGTGAGCTTCGCCGACCACGTGGCGACCCTAGAGGCGGGCGCGACGCGTCCGGCCGCACGTCGTGCGCTGGAGAACTGGCGGCGCCGTCTACCCGAGCTCCCGCAGGCACCACGAGTTCCGGTGCGGTCGGTACCGGACCGGGTGCGGCGGATGGAGCGCCGTTCGTTCCGACTCGACACCGATACCGCCGCCGCGCTGACAGAGCGGTGCCGCGCCGCGCGGGTCACGCCCACGGCGGTGTTCGGGGCGGCGTATTCCCATGCGCTCGCCGAGTGGTGCGCCGAACCGCGATTCCTGCTCACCGTCCTGTACTTCAACCGTCCGCCGATCTCCGGCGACATCGACAGGGTCCTGGGCGCGTTCTCCTCGACGGTGCTGGTGGACATCGCGGTGCCCGACTCGTCGGACCCGGCGGTGCACGCCGGCGGTTTCGGCGAAGCCGTCGGTCGTTCGCTCGACGACTCCGCTGTCGATGGCGTCGACGTCGCCCGGGAGCTGTCGCGTCTCCGGGGCACACGCGGCCTCGTCTCTCCCGTCGTGTTCACCTCGACGCTGGGCTTCAGCGATCCCACGGCGCAGTCGGTGACCAGACGCATCGACCCGACCGATGTGTGGGAGCGGGTCCGCACCCCACAGGTCCTGGTCGACCTGCAGGTCGCGTCAGAGCACGACCAGATCGTGTGCAACGTCGACTGCCCCGAGGGGGTCATCGACCCCGACGACCACCAGCGCCTGGTCGATCGGGTGCGAGACTTCATCGACGCCGTGCTAGAAGAACGGTTCCTCGATCGCGTCGACTGGCCGCAGCTCAGAAGGGGTGAAGGGGACGGGCCGTCGTCGGGCCCACGATCGCTGGCCGATCTCGCCTCCTGGTCGCCGGGCGGCGTCACGGACGGCACGGGGTCCCGGCCGCTGCGACCCGCCGCACAGGGCACACTGGCCCACGTCCGCGATGCCGTGACGTCTCAGCTGGGGCGAACCCCCGGAGATTCGACCGACTTCTTCTCGGCGGGTGGAGACTCACTTGGTCTGGTCCGTGTTCTGGTCGACCTGCGGCGCCGCACCGGGTTCGCGGTGGCCCCGGCGGAGGCCGTGGTCGATCCCACCATCGAGCGCATCGCGGCCCTGGTGGACGAGCGGCGGGAAGCCAAACAACCGGAGCGCCCCGAGGTGACCGAGAGCCCGGCGCGCGTCACGGTGACCGCTGGGGTCAGCACGCTCGATCCGGAGACCCACCTCGTGCCCATGTCCGGGTCCGGGGGCGGGCCCGTCTACCTGCTCCACCCGTCGGGTGGCGACATTTTGTGCTACTCGGACCTGGTCGCCGAGCTTCCGGACCATCGGGTGCTGGCGCTTCCCGATCCCCGGTACTTCGACACCCCGATGCCGGACGATCTCTCGCTCGTCGTCGCCGCCTACGCGGACCTGCTCGAGGCCGCCCATCGCGGTGAGGACCACCCATTGGTGGTCGGGGGTTGGTCGATGGGAGGCACGGTCGCGCATGACGTGGCCGTGGAGTTGCACGGGCGTGGAGTCCTCGTGGGTGGGGTGATCATGATCGACTCGACCACCCCGGACCGGATCCGGCGGATCGCGGGACTCGCACCGGGAGAGGTCGACGCCGAGGTGGCTCTGCGCTACCTGCGGTCCGTCCAGGCCTTCGCCGGCGGCGGTTCCCGGACGGATTCGGTGGTCGAGCCCTCAGAGACGTCGGTCCGGCGAGGTATGGCCGCCGCGTCCGACCCCGCCGCCCGTGGTGACGTCCTCGCGGAGCAGCTGCGGGTCGCGGGACTGGCCGCGACGGATGCCCGCCGGCGGCTCGAGGTGTTCACCTCCCATCTGGCGGGTCTGGCGGAGCATCACGCCCGCTCACTTGAGGGCACCGACGTGCCCGTCCTGCTGCTGCGGGCCGACGAGACCTCCCCGGTGAACTCCGGAGTCGGCATGGGCGTGGACGACGCGGCGGGCACGGAGGATCTGGGGTGGGGGACAGCTCTCGGCTCCAGCGCCACGATCCTCGGAGTGGACGCGCACCACTACTCGGTGCTCAGGAACCCCGCCGTGGGGCAGATCGGGTCGGCCATCCGGGAGTTCCTCGCCGAGCGCGGTGCCGGCCGATGAACCGCACGCTGACGAGTGCCCAGGTCGACAGGGTTGACGCGTGGGCCACGGTCTACGAGGAGATCTACACCGACGGTCACGCCCGGGGGACCGCGGCCGGCGGTCTCGAGGGATGGGTCGACGCGCTGTCCGGCCGTCCCCTGCCCGCCGAGATCATGTGGGAGTGGCGGGACGCCACGGTCGACCTTCTGCGGGGCCTGCGTCCGGAGCGGGTGCTCGACGTGGGCACCGGCACCGGTATGATCGCCCGTGTCCTCGGACCGGAGGTCCGGTCCTATCACGCGGTCGATCTCACCCTCGCCGGGGTCCGGGACCTCATCGACGATCCGGATCGACCCGCAGGCCTGACGTTCGACCGCCGCGCCGCCCACGAGCTGAGCCTGCAGTCGCTTCCCGGCGACAGGCCGGACCTCATCCTCCTCAACAGCGTCGTTCACTACTTCCCCGACCGCGACTACCTCGACGCGGTGCTCACCAATCTGCTCGACCTGCTGGCTCCCGGTGGGGTGCTGTTCCTCGGCGATCTGCGGGACGCCCGACGGGACCCGAGTCGACTCCGCGAGCGCGCGTGGAGATCGGAGCCCTGGGCGGATCCGCACCGGCTCGACGAGCTGGTCGCGGACCTCGCGCGACGGGACCGCGAACTCGCGCTCGATCCCTGGGAGCCGGGGGAGTCCGTCGGCGCGGACACCACCGTTCTTGCGCGCTGCCTGCAGGACAGCGATCTGGCCCGATACCGCGTGGACGTCCTGCTCCGGCCCGGCGGCCGAGCTCCCGGCGGGCAGGTGGCCGGTGGCCGGAAAGCCGAGGTCCGGAACGCCGACCCTCAGGCCACCCACCTCTGGGAGCACCTGGGCGACGACGAAGAACATCGGGAGACCGAGGCTCGCGCGGTCCTGAGCGCGGACGGCGTGGTCGACGTGCCGGACGGGCTGATGTGCCCCTTCGGTCCGTCGGCGCTGGAGGCCTCCTGGTGGACCCCGGCGGGTAGCGCGGGGGTTCACATGAGCCGGCAGTCGCCGGACCGCTTGATCCTCACCGCGCAGCCGCTGACCCCGACCGGTCGCCAGTCTCAAGCCGGACAGCGCGACCAGGCCGGCGCCCGGGCACAGACCGCCCACCCCACAGAGGAGTCGAAGTGAGTGCCTCGGGATTCGACTATCGGGCCGTGCCGCGACTGGTGTGCCCCCACCTCGGCGGGTCCCGTCGCCTGCTCGTGGCCGCGGTGGCGCTCGCCGTGGTCTCGGCCTTCGCGGAGCTCGCGGTGCCCTACGCCGTCTACCGACTGCTCGTGCACCTGGTGGTGGGGGACGGGGGGCTGGCGGCTGCGCAGGCGGTCGCTCTCGCGGCTGCGGGCGTCGTCGTCACCTACGTCACCTTCGGCGCGGCCACAGCACTGGCGCACCGGGCCGCCTTCGACGTGATCGCCCGGATCCGCATCGCACTCGGCGAGGCGTGGTCCGCGGCGGATCTGTCCGACCTGTCGGACGGGCACACGGCCTCGGCCCGCTCAGCCGCGGGGGAGGAGGTCGAGCGGCTCGAAGGAATCCTCGCGCACGGCGTTCCGGAGTTCGCGGCCAGTGTGACCGTGTGGCTTGCCATGACGGTGTGGCTCCTGCGCGAGGATTGGCGACTGGCGCTGGCGTGCGCGGCGGTGGCCCCGATGGCCTTCTGGACGATGCGGCGAGCGATGCGGTCCAACGCCCACCGGATGGGCGAGTTCGTCGTGGCGAACGCGGTGATGGGCCGGGCGATGATGGACCAACTCACCGCGCTCGCGGAGATCAGGGTCTTCGGCGCCCGGACACCCGGGTCCACGGCCGTGTCCGCGATCCGACACACCGCGAGCCTCCAGTCAGCGTGGGGAGCGGCGTTCCTGCGGTGGGGCGCCTGGTTCTCACCTCTGGTCACCGCCTCACCGGCGGTCGTCGCAGTCCTCGGGGCCTGGCTGCTCGCTGCCGGCCGGCTGGAGGTGGACACGTTCCTGCTCTTCATCGTCCTGGCCCCGGCCTACACCGTTCCGCTCGTCACGCTCTTCTACCGGATGCACTCTCTACCCCTGGCGGCCGCGAGTGCCCGTGCGGTCGAGGACCAACTCGACCTGGCCCCGGTGGACCCGACGACTGCGACCGGCCGGGAGCCGCGGGATCGCGCTGTGGTTGTCGACGGACTCGGCTTCGGTCACCGGGGCCGCGCGAGCACCCTCCGACAGGTCTCCTTCCGGGTCGCGGAGGGCGCGACCGTCGCTCTGGTGGGGGAGTCCGGATCGGGCAAGACGACCCTGCTGGAGCTGATCGCCGGGGTGAGGACACCGCCCCTCGGAGAGGTGACGCTCGGGGGCGTGCCCACCGCTGAGCTACTCACCGCACCCGGTCGACGCCGCGTGAGCCTGGCCGCCCAGAATCCGCTGCTGGTCGCCGGCTCGATCGCGGAGAACCTCCGGACCGGTGCGCCCGACGCCCCCGACGGGCTCCTTCTCGACGCGCTGGATGCTGTCGGTCTCCGAGACGAGTTGGGGGACTCGGCCCTCGATCGGCGTCTGGGGGAGGCGGGGGCAGGTCTGTCCGGGGGGCAGCGGCAACGCCTCGCGCTCGCGCGGGCCCTCGTCGTCGACGCCTGGGTCGTGCTGATGGACGAGCCGACCGCCTCGGTCGACCCGCTCACCGAGGACGAGCTGTGGAGATCGATCTCGCGGTGGTGCCGGGGGAGGACACTCGTGCTGGCGACTCACCGGATCGCGTTGGCCCGCCGGGCGGACCACATCGTGGTGCTCGACCGGGGCGCGGTCGCCGAGCAGGGCACCCACGACGAGCTGCTCGACCGTGGCGGGCTCTACGCCGAGTTGAACGATGCCGAGTCGCGGGCGAGGGCGGGGATCCGATGAGCGGCGTGGCCACGATGTGGCGGATCGCCGGTGCCGAACGGGTCCGCGTCCTACGCGGGGTGGGATGGCGGATCGTCCAGTCCCTGCTCGGCGGGCTGCTCTACGGTGTGCTGATCACCATCGTCGTGGACCTGGCGCGTGGCGGGCAGGTGGACGAGTCCCGGGCCGTCCAGGTGACCGCGGTGGCCGTGGTGACACTCCTCGGTCAGTTGATCGCCTCCTATCTGGCCGCCAGGGACTCGTGGCTGGCCTCGTACCAGGTATCCGCTCATGCCCGGGTGTGGGTGCTCGAGCACCTGCTCCGCGTGCCCGTGCCGACGGCCTCCGGTCGTCGCCGCGGGGAGATCCAGGCGCTGCTCACCGGCGACATGCAGCAGATCGAGGACTTCCTGACAGAGGGACTGCCCAAGCTCGGTCAGGCCCTCGGACTACCGGTGTTCGTCATCGCCGCGGCAGCCGTCTATGACCCGGTCGTCGCACTCGTGCTCGGCGGAGCCGTCGTGGCGGCGATCCCGGCGACCGTGTGGGCGGGCACCCGGACCACCGCCGCGGCCCGGGAGCGGACTTCACTCCAGGCCGAGTCCTCGGCACGGTTCGTCGACGTGCTCACCGGGATCACGGTGTGGAGGGTCCTCGCGGCGCCGGGTCGGATCGCCGACGTCCTCCGCGCGACCGCGCTGGACCTGCGTGACTCCTCGGTGCGGATGCTCCGCAGGCTGATACCCCCGCTGATGCTGGCTTCGGCCGTCCTCATGGCCGGGGTGCCGGTCCTGATGGCGGTGGTGGCCGGCCGCGGAACGGAGGTCGCCATAGGGTTCCTCCTCGCGGCGACAGCGGTCTACCGCCCGCTGGTGGCTGCCCTGTCGGTGGGGGAGCAGTGGCACGTGACCCGCGCCGCGATGGAGCGGTTGCACTCAGTGACCGAGATCCCTCCGCTCTCCGAACCCTCGGAGGCAAGAACGCCCCGAGGCGTCGAGGTGCGGTTCGACGGTGTGGGGTACGAGTACCCCGACGGCACCCCGGCGCTGCACGGGATCGACGTGGCACTCCCCGAGAGGGGCATGGTCGCGGTGGTGGGCCACTCGGGCAGCGGCAAGTCCTCGCTCGGGGGACTGCTCTCGAGGTTCGACGACGCCACCGCCGGGTCGGTGAGGATCGGCGGCGTGGACGTCCGCGAGATGGCCTCGGACACCCTCGCGGCCACGGTCACCCAGGTGTTCCAGCACACCCATCTGGTGCCGGGGACGGTGGCCGAGAACATCGCGCTCGGCCGCCCCGATGCCGACCGTGCCGACGTCGTGGGCGCGGCCCGGCGCGCGCAGCTTCACACCGCGATCAGCGACCTTCCCCACGGTTACGACACGCGCCTGGGGGAGGACGGCGCCGGACTGTCCGGCGGACAGCGCCAGCGTCTGGCCATCGCCCGGGCGCTGCTCGTGGATGCGCCGGTCGTGGTGCTGGACGAGCCCACCTCGGCCCTGGACACCCGGACGGAGGGAGAGGTCTCCGAAGTGATCGCCGAACTGGCCCGCGGACGAACGGTCCTGCTCATCGCTCATCGCCTGAGCACGGTCACCCACGCCGACGAGATCGTCGTCCTGGAGCAGGGACGGGTGATCGAACGCGGCACCCATGCCGAGCTCGTGACTGCCGACGGACGGTATCGACGGATGTGGGACCGGCTCGAACCGCCGTAACCCCGCGAGCACGGCCACTGTCCACGTCCAGGAAAGCCCCCCCGTGCCCGGCTGACAGCAGGCACGGCCGAGAGGAGTAGACCATGTCGGATTTCCAGACCCCGGAGAACGTGCATTCCCCGGACCCGGGTGGGGGAGGAAGGAACGCTTTCACGGTGGCGTACTGCGGCACCTGCGGAGGCGAGAAGGAGTCCGCCCTGGTCTCCGCCCTGAGCCGGGCGGTGGGTCGATCGGCTCACGGCGTGCTGGCGCGCGCCACCTGCCTGCTAGGCGGCAGGTGCGGCTCCGCGGGTGAGCCCGAGGCGGACGGACCTGTCGTCCTGGTACAACGGTGCGATCGCGTCACCCGCGAGCCCCGGGGCGGTGTGGTGATAGTCGGACCCGTCCGGACCACCCCGGACGTGAACGGACTGATCCGGTGGCTCGAGAACTCCGATCTCACCGTGGACGAACTTCCGATGCCCCTGCGGCGGGCGCACTACAAGCGTATGGCGTCGCTGAACTGATCGGATCCGTCACCGCCGCTGTCAGTGGGAGGTTTCATCGACGCAGCTGGTCGGCCAGGTCTGAAAGGGACGTTGCCGTGACGTCCGGCGACCTGAAGTATCCCGGGTAGGGCGCGCCGTGCCTGGTGATCCAGGCGGCGCCGAGTCCCGCCCGAGCGGCGCCGTCGATGTCCCAGGGATGAACGGCGACGAGCATCGCGTCCCTGGGGTCGACGACGTCGCACCGGGCGAGAGCGTGCGCGTATGCCCTGCCGGCCGGTTTCCAGGCGCCGGCGTCCTCCACCGAAAGAAGTGCCTCGAAGTGCTCGCGTATCGATGCGCGGTCGAGTAGGCCTTCGGCTATCGCCGCCGAGCCGTTGCTCAGAGTCACCAAGCGGATCCCGAGGTCCGTCAGTGCGTGCACTCCATCCGGTACGTCTGAGTGCACGGGGAGGACCGAGAACCCGCTCATGATGTGCTGGACGGCCTCGTCCGGGTCGCGATCGAGCGACGTGCCGTGGAGGCTGATCCGCAGGGACTCCGCGGCGAGGTGGGCGAACGAGTCGCTCGCCGACACGACCGTGAGGGCGAAGCCGTCCCGGAGGAGCCCCGCGAACCAACTCGACGCCAGGTGCGCAGGCGCGCCGACGTCCTCGAACCGCTGGGCCATCGGCGACATGTCCGAGAGCGTCTCGTTGACGTCGAAAATGATCAGGGCAGGTGCCCGGGGTCCGTCCGGGCTCACCGGGTGGTCCCGGCTCGCGATGGCCTCAAGGGGGAGCTCGGGGGTCATGGAACCCTCCTCGGTCAGTAGCGGTGCTCGGTCTGGCTCGGCGCTCGACTGGTTGAGGACCGCTCAGGATCGGTACTCGGGGTTCTCCCAGCCGAAGCGGGCCCCGGAGTCCCAGGCGGAGCGCTGGTTGCCCTCGACTGGGATGCCGCCGGCCGCCTTGAGCAGCCGAGCAAGATGCATGAGGTTCCAGGTCAGGAAGGTCGTGTTGCGGTTGGTGAAGTCGTTCTCAGGCCCACCGCTGCCGGGGTCCAGGTATGACGGCCCGGGGCCTACCTCGCCGATCCAACCCGCATCGGCGTTGGGCGGGATCGTGTAGCCGAGGTGTTGCAGGCTGTAGAGGATGTTCATCGCGCAGTGCTTGAGCCCGTCCTCGTTGCCGGTGATCAGGCACCCGCCGACCCGGCCGTAGTAGAGGTGCTGGCCCTTGTCGTTGAGCATCCCGGACAGTGCGTAGAGACGCTCGATCACCCGCTTCATCACGCTGGAGTTGTCGCCCAACCAGATGGGTCCGGCCAACACGAGGATGTCGGCCTCGAGAATCCGCGGGTAGATCTCCGGCCAGGCGTCCACGTCCCACCCGTGCTCGCGCATGTCCGGGTAGACGCCCGTGGCGATCGGGTGGTCGACCGCGCGGAGTATCTCCACCTCGACTCCGTGCGTGCGCATGATCGAGGCACTCGCATTGATGAGTCCCTGGGTGTGGCTGAGACCGGGACTGCGCGTGAGAGTGCAATTGACGAACATCGCCCGCAGGCCGGTGAAGTCGGGCTCGCTCATCGGGACTCCTCGACGTGGGTGCGGGCGTGTATCCGAGCGTAGCCACCAGCGGGGTCCGCATGGCAGCGATCGAGGGAGGCCATTCTGCGGATCACACCGCCGGCTGCTGCCGACCGAACGCGCTTCGTGGCGTTAGCCCACCCGCACCCGCGTCGCCTCGGCGGTCTCAGCCCGTGATGTCGCCGGCAGCGCGGGCGGTCGCGGCGGTCCACGCGAGGCAGGTCCGCACGACCGTCTGGCGGTCCGGTCGGTGGTTCGCGGCGGCAGCGAGCGCACCGACGAGTCCGGTCAGGGGGTCGGCGACGGCGTCGCCGTAGAAACCCGGGACCTCATCCGGACCGATGATCACGACTCCGCCGGCGACGGCGGCGTCGTCCCCGAAGCCCACCCGCTGCGGCTGCTCCGGACCGTGCCCCGTGATCTGAAGCCACGTTCGCGCGCGGCCGTCCCCCATGATGGTGCCGGGGCCGACGCCGAGTCCCTCCAGTGCGCGGGGTCGGCTGGCCTCGATCACGACATCGGCCGATGAGACCAGATCGTGCAGCGCGGCTCGACCCGCGCCCGTCGTGACGTCGATCGAGCGGACCTCGGCTCCCGTGCGCAGCTCGGCGTAGAACGCGGGACTCCCCGTGCGGGACGCGTCGGGACGCTCGCTCGACTCGACGTGCACGACCTCGGCTCCGAGTCCTGAGAGCAGGTGGGCGGCGAGTGGCGCGGCCCAGAGCGATCCCAGGTTCACGACCCGGAAGGAGTCCGACCGGGTCCGCGCGGGGACGGCGCTCGTCCGCCAGGGCGCGTCGGGGACGGGCGTCTCGCCCAACATCGAGGCGGGGATGCCGAGCATCGTCGCCCGGTCGACGACCACCCGTGCAGGGAGCCGCGACGCCCACCGCTCGACGTCCGTCCATACATCGCCGACCTCGCGCTCCACCAGGGCGGGCACCAGCTCGACGTCGCTCGGGCGTGCCAGGTTGACCGCCCACCAGCCGTCCGCCGCACGTAGGAGTCGGGCCTCGCCCCCGCGGTCACCGGTCGGCCCGTCGGCGGAGAGGCGGTCGCGGCGGCCCAACACCTCGGCTCCGTCGAGCGACAGCGTGACGTCGAATCGGTCGCGGGCCACGGATGTGAGGGCCGCGGTCAGGGCGCGGGCCAGTGTGGCGGGCCGGCCGTGCGCGACCGATCCGGCCGGGAAGGGTGGGACGCGGGCGCCCGCCAGACCTGTGGCGACCCAGTCGTCGAGCGCCCGGTCGGGATCGACGTCGAGATCGCGGCGGAGGCCGAGCAGTACCTCGGCGTCCGCCGCGGAGACGTCACCTCGACCCATGTCCTCATCCTGCCCGATCTGCGGTCCGGGTGAGATGATGACGCCATGGCGACAGTCCCTGGACTCACGGATGACCGCGGCGGTCAGACACACCGCCCCGGTGTCGTGGTCGTGCGACCCGGGGACGTCGTGGACCCCGATGACGATCGCATCTCCCTGCTGGTCCTCGGGTCCGAGACCGACGCCGAGGGGGACCTCGACGCCGTCGACCTTGTCCTCGCCCCGCAGGGGTCGGTCGCGGCCGCGCGCCGCGAGGTCGTCGGGGTGGCCGACGTCGACGCCGCGGTCGAGATGGTCACGCTAGCCGTGGCCGAGTGGCCGCTGGCGGCGGGTGCGCTGGCACGCCTCCTGCCCCACGTCGTCGAGGCCGACGTCGACCACGGGCTCGCGCTCGAGTCGCGGACTTTCTCGGCGCTGCTGGCCGGCCCCGAATTCGCCGCCTGGCTCGCCGCCCGCGGCGCTCCCCGTCCGCCGGGTGCCCCTCACCGCGTGCAGCTCGAGCGTATCGGCGACGACCTCACCATCACCCTCGACCGTCCGGCGCGACGCAACGCCTACGACGCGGTGATGCGCGACGCCCTGCTCGAGGCGTTGGAGGTCGCCCGGCTCGATCCCGACGTCCACGTCACGCTGCGCGGAGCCGGACCCGACTTCTGCGCGGGTGGCGATCTCAACGAGTTCGGGACGGCCCAGGACCTGGACTCCGCGCACGAGACCCGCCTCGCCGCCAGTCCGGGCGCCGTCATCCACGCGATACGGGACCGGGTCACGGTTCAGGTACACGGCAACGCCGTGGGATCCGGCATCGAGATCGCGGCATTCGCGGGCCACGTCCGCGCCGGCGCTGACTCCAGGTTCCGGCTGCCCGAGGTCGCGATGGGTCTGATCCCGGGCGCCGGCGGCACCGTGAGCCTGACTCGGAGGGTCGGCCGGCACCGTCTTCTGTGGTGGGCTCTGAGCCGTGCCGTACTCGACGCCACGACGGCCCACCGGTGGGGACTCGTCGATGAGCTCTTCTGACAGGGGTCTGCTGGTCCGCGACGTCACGCTCGACGGTGCACGGGTCGACTGCCGCGTCGTCGCAGGGATCGTCGCCGAGCTCGGCCCGGGTCTGACGCCACAGCGGAGTGATCGGGTGATCGACGGTGCCGGGGGCGCGTTGCTGCCGGGGCTGCACGATCACCACGTCCACCCCTTCGCCGCGGCGGCGGTCGCCGGATCACTCGATCTGCGGAGTGGTCCGTTGCCCTCACCCGGCCGCGCGACCGCGTCAGGCCCCGGCCGTACCTGGGTCCGTGCCATCGGTCTGGGGGACGACTACGCCACCTCCGCCGATCTCGATCTCGTGTGGCCGGACCGTCCGGCTCGCGTACAGCACCGCTCAGGCGCATTGTGGGTGCTCAACACCCGTGCGATCAGGCTGCTCGAGGGCGTCCTCGAGCCCGCGGAACAGCTCGATGGACGCGTGTGGCGCGGCGATACGCGGCTCGCCGAGGCCCTGGGTCGTCTCGACCCGCGGGGCGTCGAGGACGACCTCCGGGAGTGGGGGGAGCGGCTCGCCGCCCGGGGCGTCACCGGACTGACCGACGCCACCGTCGGTCTCGCGCCCTCGGACCTCGCCGTGGTGCGTGCTCACGTGCCGCAGCGGGTGATCTCGCTCGGCGCGGAGGACGACGGACTGCCGGTCAAGGTGATCGCGGGCGACCACGGGACCGATACCTGGTCCGCCCTCGGGTCCGCGGTGCGCGCGGCCAGAGAGCGGGGGCGCCCCGTCGCGGTACATGCGGTCTCGGCGACGGCGCTCGCGATGGTCCTGGCCGTCCTGGACGACGTCGGCGTGGTCCCGGGCGACCGCGTCGAACACGCGGCGGTGTGCGACGACGACACCGCCGACCGATTGGCCGAGCTCGGGGTGATCGTCGTGACGCAACCCTCGATCGCCGCGCGGCGCGGGCGGTCGATGAGGGACTCGTCCGACCCCGAGGACCGCCCGTGGTTGTGGCGGATCGCCGGACTGCGCGACCGAGGGGTCCCGGTGGTGCTGTCGAGCGACGCGCCCTACGGTGACCCCGATCCGTGGGCCACGATCCGGTTGGTGACGGTCGGACTGCCGGCGGACCGGTCACCGTGGCTTCACGACCAGACCATTCCGGCGCGCGTGGCACTGGCGTCCTACCTGACCCGCCCCGAGGACCCGGCCGGGCCCGTGAGGACGGTGCACCCGGGCGTGCGGGCCGACCTCTGCGTCCTCGACGCGCCTCTGGACACCGTGCTCGACCGCGTGGTGGGCGGTGACGCCGACTCGCCCGTTCGCCTGACCGTCATCGACGGTCGGGTCGTCAGTACACGTCCTGGCTGTAGCGCCGCTGACGCTTGAGGTCGGCGAGGTAGTCCGAGGCCGCGTCCTCGGTCAGGTGTCCGTGCGTCGAGATCACCTCGACCAGCGCGGCCTCGACGGCGTGCGACATGCTCACACCGTCGCCGCAGATGTAGAAGTGCGCGCCGTCCTGGAGCCAGGCGAAGACGTCGGCACCCTGCTCGCGCAGCTTGTCCTGCACGTAGATCTTGTGCTCCTGGTCGCGGGAGAAGGCGGTCGACAGCCGGGTCAACAGGCCGTCCTGCTGCCACCCGGTGACCTCGTCGCGGTACAGGAAGTCGCAGGTCTCGTGCTGGTCGCCGAAGAACAACCAGTTCTTCCCACCGGCGCCGCGTGAGCGTCGCTCCATGAGGAAGGACCGGAAGGGAGCGACGCCCACTCCCGGGCCGACCATGATGATCGGGGTGTCGTCGGCCGGCAGGCGGAAGCTGGGGTTGGGGGCGAGGAACACGGCCACCTGCGAGGCCTCGGGCACGGCGGTGGTCATCGTCGCCGACCCCGCACCGACGCGGTAGCGGCCGTCGCGGTGATAGCCGACGCAGGAGACCAGCAGGTCGGCAGTCGTGGGCGAGTCGGTCGGACTGGAGCTGATGGAGTACGACCGGTGCTGGAGGGACCCGAGCAGGGTCGCGACGTGTGCGGCATCCCGTCCGTCCTCAGGAACCATCTCGACGAGGTCGAGGGCGTCGCGTCCCCACGACCACGCGTCGAGCGCCTCACGGTCACGAGTCTCGAGCAGGCGGCCCAGCTCCCGGTCCCCGGACTGCTCCGCTACCCACTCGAGGAGGTCGCGGGAGGGCAGGCGCAGCTCCAGTCGATGGGTCAGGAGGTCGCGCCACGTGTCCCCGTGCCCGGTCGGGATGTCGTCAGCATCGACACCCAATGAGGCGAGCAGGCCCTCGACGAGGTCGACCGGGTTGACAGGGACCACGCCGAGCGAATCGCCCGGCAGGTACTCGATGCCGCTGTCGCCGAGATCGACCTCGACGTGGTGGACCGACTTGTGTGACGCGGTGCCGGAGAGCTTCGTCGCGTTCGTGATGGTCGCGACGAAGGGGTCCAGGCGGGTCCAGCGTGCGACCGGCGCCTCCGACGGTGTGATGTCGAGGCCGGTGCTCTCCACGGAGACCGTGTCGGGGAGCGTGGCAAAGGTGGTGGTGACGACCTTGATCCACTGCTGTGACGGGCGTTCGTAGTCGAGGTCGCAGTCGAGCCGGTCGACCACCCGCTGGGCCCCCAGCTCGGCCATCTTCTCGTCGAACATTCGGCCGGCGGCGCAGAAGAACTCGTAGGACGAGTCGCCCAGCGCGAGCACGCAGTAGCGGAGGTGGCTCAGGTCGGGCGCCTCGCCCTCGAGCTCGTCCCAGAGGTCCTGGGCGGTGTCCGGCATGTTGCCGTCATCGTAGGTCGATGAGACGAGCACGACGTGTTCCATCACGGCGAGGTCGGCCACGCTGAGCTCGTCGGTCGACATCAGCTTCGTCGGGTAACCGTCGGCGTCGAGCGCGTCGGCGGTGTCCATCGCGATCACTTCGGCGTTCCCCGTCTGTGAGCCGAACAGCACATTGACGAAGGGACGATCGCTGGTGGATGACATGGGCACTCCCTGCCGATAAGGCGCTCACTGAGCATTCTTGTGACGGGTGTCACGCTTGATCATCATGAGGAATGGAGCCCGCCGTTGTCAAGCTCCACGGTCCGTAAACCTCATGAGGAAAATTCCTCAGGAGGATTGACTTTCGGCCTTCGCGCCGGTGTAATCGGGATCACGTCATTGTGACTGGCGTCTCACGACCCCGGTAGGCGGTCCGGACGCCGTCTTCGGCCCGAGCCCGATGAAAGGCATCAGCATGAACGAGGCGACACCCGACCAGGCCCTGAGCCGGGCGGTACAGACCCAGCGGGCCCGTGAGGTGCTCGGCAGGTACGCCATTGCCTGCGACGAGAGCGACGAAGGCGCACTCGCGGCGCTGTTCCACCCCGAGGCGACCGCGGTGTACGACAAGGACGCCGATCTGACGGGCAACACCGAGATCGCCGCCTGGGTCATCAGCGCGACAGCACACCTCGTATGGCAGCAGCACGCACTCGGCGTCATGACCGTGGACCTCGACGTCGACGGCGCGCACGCCAAGGTCGTCGCGTACCTGACGTCGCACCAGGTCGCCTCCGAGACGCCCGACACCGCCATGATGATGAACAGCCGGTACGACGCCGATCTCGAACTCGTCTCCGGCGCCTGGCTCATCCGGCGCCTGCATCTGATCGTCGGCACGGTTGAACACCGAGCGATCCAGCTCGGCACGTTGGTGCCGACCGCGGCCAAGGAGACGCAGCATGCCTGACACGCCACTCATCGAGGTCCTCGAGGGACAGCAGAAGGGTGGATGCCCTGTCGTCAACTTCGACTTCAACCAGCCTCTGCCGATCCACTCGTACCACGAGGAACTGGACCGCATCCGCGCCCTCTCGCCAATAGTATGGAACACCTACGGTGGTGGGTTCTGGATGCTGCTCAACGACGAGACCGTCCGTGACGCCTTCCACGCCCACGAGGTCTTCAGCAGCGAGGCGACCATCCCGACGGTCCCGGAACCCGACTGGCACTGGATCCCCACGATGGAGAACCCGCCCAAGCACAAGCTGTACCGTCGCGTGCTCAACGCGCCGTTCTCTCCGCGCGCGATCCGCGACCGGGAGGACCGGATCCGCGAGCACGCGATCGACTTCATCGAGCCGCTCGTGGCGCAGGGTCGGGTGAACTTCGTCGACGCCTTCGCCAAGGAGTACCCGACCAAGGTCTTCCTCGAGATCCTGGGTCTCCCGCACGAGGACTCCGCCAAGTTCGTCCCGTGGGTCGAGACGGTGTTCGGCGGCCTCGGCGCGGAGGACGGTGACGCGACCACGGCGATGGCCGACGCCCAGGCGGGTATCCGCAACTACTTCGTCGACCTGCTGGCCGATCGCCGGGAGAACCCGCGCGACGACGACTTCTTCACCGACCTCTCGCGGGCGCGCATCGGCACCGAGCAGATCACCGATGAGGAGTTCCTTAACATCTGCGGTGTCCTCGTGCTCGCCGGGCTCGACACGGTAAAGAGCCAGCTCGGCTACATGATGCTTCACCTCGCCGAGAATCCCGAGGACCGCCAGCGCATCATCGACGAGCCGGAACTCATCCCGGTCGCCGTCGAGGAGATGGTCCGCGTCTACTCGATCGTCATGGACGGTCGCAAGATCGTCCAGGACACCGAGTTCCACGGCTGCCCGATGAAGGCCGGCGACATGGCCATGTTGACGGTGCCGTCGGCGACACGCGACGAGACGAAGTACGCCGACCCGGGGAAGGTCGACTTCAACCGCACCGACGCGACGGGGCACCTCGCCTTCGCCGCCGGCCCGCACAAGTGCCTCGGTACCCACCTGGCCCGCCGGGAGATGAACATCGCGCTGGAGGAGTGGCACAAGCGGATTCCGCATTACCGGGCCGTCGACGTCGACGAGCTCCGCGAGACGGGGCCGCAGCTCGGACTCGAGGATCTCTGGCTCGAGTGGGACGTCACCGGATGACGTCGGTCCGCAGCCGCGAGGTTCACCTGGCCAGGCGTCCCGAGGGTGGAGCCCCGCACCCGGACGACGTGACGATCGAGACCGTCGACGTCGAGGCCGGCGCCGGGCAGGTGCTCGTCCGCAACACCGTCATGTCGGTCGAGCCGTACATGCGTGGACGCATGTCCGAGGGCACGACCTACGTCGATCCGTACGAGATCGGTGCCCCCATGGACGGGCACGCCACGGGCGTTGTCGAGTGGTCGGACGTCCCGGACGTCCCCGTCGGATCCGTTGTGGTCCACCAACTAGGGTGGCGCGAGTACGCCGCCCTCGACCCGGGCGATCTCGAGGTCGTCGACGTCGATGGGCTGAAACCCACCGATCACCTCGGGGCGCTGGGTCAGACCGGTCTGACGGCGTGGGTCGGCGTGAACGTGATCGCCCGGGCCCAGCCGGGGGACACGGTCTTCGTGTCCTCGGCGGCCGGCGGCGTCGGCGCGATCGCCGGCCAGCTCGCCAAGGTCAAGGGGTGCACGACGATCGGCAGCTGCGGATCTCCGGACAAGGTCGCAGCCGTCGTGAAGGACTTCGGGTTCGACGCGGCGTTCGACTACCACGACGGGCGGATCCGAGACCTCTTGCGGGCCGCCCTCGAGCAGGTCGCCAGGCCCGGGCTGGACGTCTACTTCGACAACGTCGGCGCCGAGCACCTCGAGGCCGCGATCCGCGAGATGAACGAGCGGGGACGCATCGCCCTGTGTGGCGCGATCGCGGTCTACAACGCCACCGAACCGGTCCCCGGCCCGCGCAACCTGCTGCTCATGATCTGGCGCCGGTTGCAGATGGAGGGTTTCATCGTCGGCGACCATGATGATGTCCGGCCGCAGTTCCTCGCCGAGATGACCGACCTGGTTCGACGCGGCCAGGTGACCAGTCCCGAGACGTACGTCGGACACGGAATAGAGGAGGCCTTCTCGGGCTTTCTGACCCTGCTCGAGGGCCGTGCCGTCATCGGCAAGGCGCTCGTGAGCCTGGGGGACTGAGCCGATGAGCGACACGATCTCGACCGAGACCGTCGAGCAGTTCTCGGTCCGCGTGGCGGCGTGGTTCGCCGGTCAGGGTATCGCCCGCAAAGGGCTCGACCAGGACCCGACCGAGCACAGCAAGGCGGTCTTCCACAACCTCTCGTTCGACGACGAGCTGGCGCTGCTGCGCCAGCTCACCGACTGGATACGCACCCGCTACGACGCGGGCCTCGGGGCCGTGGCCTGGCCCGAGTCGTTCGGCGGTGCCGGTCTGACCCACGCGCACGAGGCTGCGCTCATGCGGATCGAGGGCGACCACGACGTCCCGAGCCCGCACGAGCTGGTATCGGTGACCCGACACCTGATCGCTCCCACCCTGAAGGTCTACGACCGCACGCCGCAGCTGCGCGAGCTCATCACGCCGATGCTCCGAGGCGACCTACTGGCGTGCCAGCTCTTCTCCGAACCCGGCGCCGGGAGCGACCTGGCGAGCCTGGCGACCCGCGCCCGCCGCGACGGCGACGACTGGGTCATCACGGGCCAGAAGGTATGGACCTCGGGCGCGCAGTTCGCCCAGTGGGGTGAGCTCCTCGCCCGGACGGACCCGGACGTCCCCAAGCACCGCGGTATCACTGCGTTCATGGTGCCGCTCGACGCCGACGGTATCGAGGTCCGACCGCTGCGGCAGATGTCGGGCGGGTCCAGCTTCAACGAGGTCTTCCTGACCTCGGTGCGCGTCCCGGACGCCTACCGCATCGGCGAGGTCGGCGAGGGATGGAAGGTCGCGCTGACGACCCTCGGGTTCGAGCGCGATTCCAGCGGTGACAACACCGACGTCGGCGGCACCATCGATCAGGCCATCGAGCTCGCCCGTACCACGGCTTCCCTCGAGGACCCCGTCCTGCGCCACCAGTTGGCCGACCTCGTGATCACGCACCGTCTAGCGGAGATCGCCACGGCGCGTGACGCGGCCACTCCCGACACGACCGGCGTGGGCGGCTCGATCCGCAAGCTCCAGTGGACCCAGCGGCTCACGCAGATGTCGGAGTTCGTGGCCGCGGTCCTGGAGGGCGATCTCGTGGTCGACGACGGCTCGGGTTCGTTCGACTGGACCGAGCACGTGCTCGGCGCACCGGGCTACCGGATCGCCGGTGGGAGTGACGAGGTGCAACGTTCCCTCATCGCCGAGCGGTACCTCGGCCTGCCCGCTGAACCACGGGGCGACAAGACGACGCCATGGCGGGACATCCCCCGTTGACCAACGACACGAAGGACATCTGATGGGAACTCTGGACGGCAAGGTTGCACTGGTCACCGCCGGGACACGCGGCATCGGTCGCGGGATCGCGGAGGCGCTACTGGCTGAGGGGGCCTCGGTCGTGATGACCGGGCGCTCGGCCGACAAGGGTGCCAATGCGCTGGCGGAGATCGGGTTGCCGGATCGCACCGCATTCCTCACCGGTGACGCGCGTGAGCGGGACGAGGTGGCCGGATGGGTGTCCGGCGCGGTCGAGGCGTTCGGTCGGCTCGACATCCTGGTCAACAACGCCGGCGGCAGCGACGGTTTCGCGCCGGTGCACGAGTTGTCGGACGAGGCGTGGGACAACGCGTTCACGTTCATCGTGGACTCGGCGTTCTGGGCCACGCGGGCCGCGTTGCCGGTCATGCTCGGCAACGGCGGCGGGCGGGTCATCAACGTCTCCTCGGTCGAGGGCAAGATGGGCAACAAGGCGGCGGTGTCGCATTACATCTCGGCCAAGCACGCGATGAACGGCTTCACGAAGGCCGTGGCGTTCGAGTACGGGCAGCAGGGGATCACGTCCAACGCGATCTGTCCCGGAGCCATCGAGACGGACCTCATGATCGAGGTGGGTCCGTCGTTCGCCGCCGAGACCGGCGTGACCTACGAGGAGTACAAGGCCGAGTACGCCAAGGATTCAGCGATAGGGCGGCTGAACACGGTCGAGGAGGTCGGCGCGATGGCCGTGTTGTTGGCCGGTCCCGCCGGCGCCGGCATCACCGGCGCGCTGCTCAACGTCGACGGCGGCACGTCGCCCTTCTGACCGTGTCGTGCTGACCGGCTGGCGTTGATCGAGCACTGTCAGGACCTCTCGTGCGCCGCACCTCGTGCGGCGCACGAGTCATTTCATCATCGGATCGAAAAGGACATCTGATGGGAACTCTGGACGGCAAGGTTGCACTGGTCACCGCCGGGACGGGCGGCATCGGTCGCGGGATCGCGGAGGCGCTGCTGGCTGAGGGGGCCTCGGTCGTGATGACCGGGCGCTCGGCCGACAAGGGTGCCAATGCGCTGGCGGAGATCGGGTTGCCGGATCGCACCGCATTCCTCACCGGTGACGCGCGTGAGCGGGACGAGGTGGCCGGATGGGTGTCCGGCGCGGTCGAGGCGTTCGGTCGGCTCGACATCCTGGTCAACAACGCCGGCGGCAGCGACGGTTTCGCGCCGGTGCACGAGTTGTCGGACGAGGCGTGGGACAACGCGTTCACGTTCATCGTGGACTCGGCGTTCTGGGCCACGCGGGCCGCGTTGCCGGTCATGCTCGGCAACGGCGGCGGGCGGGTCATCAACGTCTCCTCGGTCGAGGGCAAGATGGGCAACAAGGCGGCGGTGTCGCATTACATCTCGGCCAAGCACGCGATGAACGGCTTCACGAAGGCCGTGGCGTTCGAGTACGGGCAGCAGGGGATCACGTCCAACGCGATCTGTCCCGGAGCTGTGGAGACCGAGCGCACCAAGGAGATCGGACCGGCCTTCGCCGCCGAGAACGGTCTCACCTACGACGAGTTCCTGGCCGACTACGCCAAGGACGCTGCGACCGGCCGCCTGAACACGGTCGAGGAGGTCGGCGCGATGGCCGTGTTGTTGGCCGGTCCCGCCGGCGCCGGCATCACGGGGGCCCTGCTCAACGTCGACGGCGGCACGTCGCCGTACTGACCGGTGCCGTATCGACCGGTGCCGACGCTCCGACCCCTGGCGAAGGGCCACGGCGAGGGGGTGGGCCCACGGCGAAGGGGCAGAGCCGATGGCTCTGCCCCTTCGCCGTGTCGCCGACCGTCAGGTCGTCACCGAGGTGGTGGCGCGGCCTCGTCGGCGTCCTGTGCCTGGCCCGCCGCCGCCTCCCGTTGGAGCTGACGACTCCGTTTGGTCTGCCCGACCACGCGACTGGCGAGGGCGACCGCGATCAGCAGTGCGGCGCCCTGAAAGAGCGGTTGGATCCAGAACGTGCCGGGGCCGAAGGTGAGCTGCAGGCCCTTGACGCCGAAGGCCAAGGCGAAGTACGCGATGAGCGTGCCCCACACATTCGGTCGGCGCGCGAACTGTGAGGCGCCGAAGAAGACTGCGGCCAGGGCAGGGAAGAGCAGGCCGGGACCGACGCTCGAGTTGTATGTGCCGACCTTCATCGAGAAGACGATTCCGGCGAATCCGCCGATGACCGCCGAGGTGATGAGTGAACCGTAGGTCAGACGCTCCACGTTGAGTCCGGCCAGGCGGGCCGCCTCCGGGTTGCTGCCGACGGCGAACAACCGCCGGCCGACGGGCGTGTGCTCGAGGACGAACCACAGTGCGACGGCCAGGACCAGCAGGTACAGGGCGACGACCGGAACACCGAGGATCTGGGCGTTACCGAAGTTGAGCCACGTTGAGTTGAAGGCCCCTGTCAGCTGCCGATTGTCGGCCATGAAGAGCTGGAACGCCAGGAGCACCTGACTGACGCCGAGGGTGGCGATGAGTGATTGCACCCGGAATTTCACGATCACCACCGCGGAGCAGAACCCGATCAGCGCGCAGAACGCCAGGACGCCGATCGCGACAAGCCACAGGGAGAGACCTGGGTGGTTGATGCCGAACCAGTTCATGAGCACCAGTCCCGTGGCCATCGTGGCTCCGACCGAGAGGTCGTACACTCCCGCGGCCAGCGGCACCAGAAACGCCAGGGCGACGATCGCGGTGACCACGCCCTCGCTGAAGGTCAGGCGCCACGTGACCGACGAGAGGAACGTGTCGGGGCGGAGAATGCCGAACAGGATGGTGAAGCCGAGCCACAGGATGATCGCGCTGTAGCGGCCGAGCGTGACGCTCAGCGGAGTGGTGACGGCGCCGGACGCCGTCTTCAGGCTGGCCGACGGTGTGGCCGGCGAGCTGGAGATCGTTTTCATAGAGCAGCTCCTGCGACTTGCGCGTGATCGATGGAGGGAGCGTCGAGGTCGACGCCTCGACGGAGCTCGGCAACCACCCGTCCGCGGGACATGACGAGGACGCGATCGCACAGGCGTGCGAGCTCGTCGCTGTCGGTCGACGTGATGAGGACCGACATGGCGGCACTGGCGTGGTCGGCGATGATGCCGTGCACCTGCTCGCGGGCGCCGATGTCGATCCCGGCCGTGGGGTCGTCCAGCACCAGGAAAGCGGGATGCAGCCGGAGTGCTCGCGCCACCAGTACCTTCTGCTGGTTACCGCCTGACAGCGTCGTCATTGCGGCGTCCGGTCCTGCGGCCACGATGCCGAGGTCGTCGATCCAGCGTGCGGCCTCTGCGCGTTCCGACTTGTGATCAAGTCGTCCGGCCGTGGTGTGAGGGCTTAGATCGCTGATCGTCAGATTGGTCCCGACGCTCATCGTGCTGAACACGCCGAACCGCGCGCGTTCACCACAGATCCACGCCATGCCAGCAGCGATGGCGTCGATCGGGTCGTCGGGAGCCACCGCGGTGCCGTTGATCGTCACGGTGCCCGCGGACCGTGGCGTGCGGCCGATTATCAGGCCCGCCAACTCCTCGCGACCGGAGCCGGTGAGACCGGCCACGCCTACGATCTCCCCGGGCCTCAGGTCGGCACTGAAACTGAGCAGCGCTGTTCCTTCCAGGTCCGCGATCCTCACGTGCGGAGGCTCGTCGATCGAGGCCGCGCGGGGCCGGTCGACGTTCTTGACCAGGGAGGCGCCGATGATCAGGTCCGTCAGCTTGTCGTGATCGACCTCGCTGGTCGCCACGCAGGCCACCTTCACACCGTCGCGAAGGACGGTGATCGAGTCGGAGACGCCGAGGATCTCGTCGAGGTGGTGCGAGACGAGGATGACGGAGTTCCCGGCCGCCGTCAGGCCGCGAATGGTGCCGAACAGGGCCTCGACGTCCCGCGCCGGCAACGCGGCCGTCGGTTCGTCCAGGACGATGAGCGCCGGATCGTCGTTGTCAGGGAGGGCGCGAGCGATCGCTATGCGTGTGCGCTCGGCGATGCCGAACTCCGCGACCACGCGGTTGACGTCGATCGCGGGACCCGTGCGCGCGAGACAGTCCCGCGCGATCTGACGAGCCTTCCCCCAGTTGATCTTCACGCCGGCGGTCTTGGGGTAGGTGCGTCCCAGCATGATGTTCTCGGTGATACTCAGGTCGTTGACCAGACCCAGGTCCTGGTGGACGAAGCGCACGTTGAGCCGGTCGGCCGCGGCGGCCGAGCCGAGCTCGAGCTCACGGTCCAGGACCGTGGCGGTCGCACCCCGGTCGGGCGAGTGGTACCCGGCGAGAACCTTGATGAGGGTCGACTTGCCTGATCCGTTCTGACCCACCAGGGCGTGGACCTCACCCGCCTTCACGGTGAGGTCCACGCCGTGGAGCACCACGTGACCGGAGAACGTCTTCGAGAGTCCTCGGATGTCAAGGGCGTTCATGATCAGTTGAGACCCCAGAGGGTCTTGTACTGGTCCTTGAATCCGTCCGGTCCGGGCCAGCCGTCCTGCAGGTCGACGATCGCCTCGGCCTCTTCCGTGGTGTCGACGATGTAGATCGGAGGGACAGCGGCGGTGCGCTCCTGCTCCTTGTTCCAGTCGCCGGTGGCGTAGCGGGCCATCTGGTCGGCCAGCGTCCACATCGCGTTCTCCTGCGGGGTCGCGATCCACGCATCCGTCTCGCCGTTGATCAGCGACTGGATCTGCGCCTGCTGGGGCTGCACGCCGACGACCTTGACGTCGTCCAGGCCAGCGCTCAAGAGAGCCTGTCCGAGACCGGGTTCGAAGTTGCCGAAGGCCAGGTAGAGATAGTTGACGTCGGGGTTCGACTGGAGGAACGAGATGATCGCGTTGGTCGTACCGCCGCTGCTCAGGACGTCGAGTGAGATGTCGATGGGCTGGCTCGTGCAGGTGTCACAGAATTCTACGAGCGTCTCCTCGACGCCAGGGACGGCGTTGGACAGAGTCGGGAACTCCGGCACGTTGACCACGCCGATCGACGCGTCCGCGCCGCTGTCCTCGATGATCCACGAGGTCAGCACGCGGGAGTAGGTCTCGACAGCAGTCAGGTCGTAGCAGTTGGCGATCAGGTTGTTGTCATCGCCCTCGGGGATGTCGCTCGAGTAGCAGCTGAAGTACGGGATGCCCGCGTCGGCGGCGCTGTCGAAGGCATTCTGGAACGTCGCGATGTCGCTGCCGGTGCCGGCGATGTAGTCGACCCTCTGGTCGACGGCCTGCTGGACGGCCGAACCGAAGTCGGTGGCCGGCGCGTTGATACCGACGTAGTCCCACCCGAAGTTCTCGACCGCGTCCTGGAGGGCGTCGCCGAGGATCGAACACGTCGGGTCCGCGCAGACGATGAAGGCCACGGTCTTCTTCTCGGGGACGGCGCTGAGCGGCTCGGTCTGCTTGATCTCGGTCGGAGCGTCCTGGTACTGGGCCACGAGGTCGGTGACCTCCTGCGAGACCTCGCCACCACCGGAGCGCCCACCGTCGTCCGGCGAGCTGCAGGCGGTGAGGGAGAGCGAGCCGATGGCTGCTCCCGCGATGAGCAGGCCGAGCCTGCGGTGCCACACGGAATTCATGGTTCCTCCATCGGGGGTGTGTCCGTCCACCGCGGCCCCGAGGTGAGGGACCACACCGTTCGATGTGACGTGGGACACGTGAATGTGTGGGACCACTACAGCGCATGAGGGGTCTCCGCGTCAAGAGAACATCATGATCAATTTCAGAATTCATGATGAGCAATGACAATGCAGGGCCTCCACGAGGGCGATGTGCCCCTCCGTAGGGACGAGCGGTCGGCGACGAGGTCGGCTCAGAGGCGCCAGTCGATGCGGCGTTCGCCGGCCTCCGGATCGCGCTCGAGGTAGGTGCTCGTGACCTCGAGGATGTGTCCGGTCATGAGCTTGTGGGCCTTGGACGGGCGCCCGTCGAGGATGGCCTGGGCGACGTCGGCGTGCGAGTGCGACAGCATCTCCCGCTCGGCCACAGGATCGACCGTCTGCAGCACCTGCTCGGCGACGATGTGCGTGACGGCCTGCGTGACCAGCGTCAGTACGCGGTTGCCGGAGAGGCCGGCGATCAAGGCGTGGAAGTTGTTGAAGTCGTCGAAGAGCTCGACCTCGACGTGCGACTCGGTGTCGTACTGCAGGAAGGGGGCGAACATCTCGCGCTTGGTCTTGCTCGACGGCAACCGCGCCGCGCGCTCGGCCAAGGTGGGCTCGAGCGCCGCCCAGGTGTCGAGCAGCTCGGCGTACGTGGCGCCGCTGAGATGGAAGTACAGCGACGACGTGCGCGCGAGGTACCCGGAGTTGAGCGGAGCCACGAACGGGCCCCCGCCGGGCCCACGCTTGATGTCGACGATGCCCTGGATCTCGAGCAACCGCAGTGCCTCGCGCAGGGATTCGCGACTCACCCCGTACCGCTCGAGCATCTCCGGCTCCGTGGGCAGCTTGTCGCCGACGCGGACGCTCCCCTCGAGGATGTCGTCGACTATGCGCGAGGCCGTGACCTCTGCCGCCTTGGGTGCCCGTCGGCGCGGTCCCTGGGTGTCGGCCGCGCTGAATCCGCGAGGCGCGTAGACGATCGGCAAGCCGTGCGCTTCGCCGTCCCGTCCGCCGGTCGTCGAACCGCGGTCGTCGGGCGGGAGAGCACTCATGGGGCGTCCTTGCTCGGTGGGGCGTCAGCGGATCATGTTACTCCGGGCGCTCCGGGGGAGGGCGTGGCCACTCCGACAACTTCCTACGGAGGATTTCCCTGACCGCGGTCGGCCCGCAGCCGCGCACGTCGTCCGCGATCGAGTTGAAAGATCATGATCTTTCACGGCGGTTTTCGCCCATTCGGTCGGGCGCGCGAACCGGCGCTGATCGATCCCTTGACTTAGTTCATCATGAGGAATAATCTTCGGGCGTGATCCAGAACACGTCAACGCACCGCGTCCCCGAGCCGAGCACAGGCCTCGACGGCGACGCGTCCCGAGGACCTCGGCCGCGAACCGGCCCGTTGGCCGGCGTCAAGATCGCCGACTTCTGCTGGATGGGAGTCGGTGCCGTTGCGACGCGACTCCTGGCCGACTTCGGTGCCGACGTCATCAAGATCGAGAACCGCAAGCGGCTCGACATGCCGCGGCGACTGCCGATCTACAAGGGCGAGGTTCGCTCCTACGGAGCCGAGGACCCGAACCCCGACCCGAACAAGGGCGGGCTGTTCAACAACTACTCGCGTAACAAGCTCGGTGTGACGGTCGACATGGCCGACCCACGCGGTCGCGAGCTCGTGATCGATCTGATCGAGCACTGCGGCATCGTGACCGAGAACTTCGCACCGGGGGTCATGGAGAGATGGAACCTCACGTACCCCGAGCTCTGCGAGATCCGCGACGATGTCATCTTCGCCCGAATGAGCGGCTACGGGCACACCGGACCGCAGGCGCACTACCGCAGCTACGGCCCGGTCGTGCAGGCCGTGAGCGGTCTGTCGTTCAACAGTGGACTCCCGGGTCGCGAGCCCTCCGGCTGGGGCCTGTCGTACATGGACAACCAGGCGGCGTACTACAACTCCGCCGGGTTGCTGCTCGCGATCTACCGTCGCATGCTGACGGGGCAGGGCACGGAGGTCGACGTCTCGGCGATCGAGGCCGGCATCGGGCTACTCGGGTCGGACCTGCTCGACACGGTCGTCAACGGCCGGCCGAGTCGACGGCCCGACTTCCCCCGAGGCAACCGCCTGGAGCATCCCCACGCCGCTCCACACGGCGTCTACCCGGCAGCCGGGGACGACCAGTGGATCGCCATCGCGGTGTTCGGCGACGACGACTGGACCTCCCTGCGCACCGTCATGGGCGACCCGGCCTGGGCGAGCGACCCGCGCTTCGCGTCGTCCGCCGACCGCGTGGCCCACCAGGACGAGCTCGACGCGGCCCTGTCCGCCTGGACGAGCCACCAGGACAAGCACGACCTCATGACCCTGCTGCAGGGCGCCGGCATCGCCGCCGGGGCGGTGCAGGACTCCCGGGACCTTGCCGAGCACGACCCGCAGATCGCGGCGCGTGGCACGTTCTTCCAGCTCGACCACCCGGTCATCGGTCCCGCCCTGTTCGAGGGGTTCCCCGGCCAGTTCGGGACCTCGAAGCCCGACCACTGGCGCTCGGCACCCCTCCTCGGTGAGGACAACGATTTCGTGTTCGGCGAGCTGTTGGGACGGGATCCCGACACCCTCGCTCAGCTATCGGCAGAAGGGGTCATCTGATGGTGGCTGCACAGGTGCTCGGCGGGACGAGCCCGCTCCAGAGCCTCACCGTCGTCGAGCTCGCGCAGACCCCGGCCGGTGAACAGACCGGCAAGTTCGTCGCCGACCTGGGGGCGCACGTCGACAAGGTCGAGCCCCCCGGCGGCGTCGCGAGTCGGCGAGTCGGCCCGTGGGCGCACGGCCAGGAGGACCCCGACCAGAGCCTCGAGTTCTGGGCCTACAACACCAGCAAGGCCAGCCGGGTCATCGACGCCGCCTCCGAGGAGGGCCGTCGCCAGTTCGCCGGGCTCCTGGCGGCCGCGCAGGTGTTGATCGTGGAGGATCGCGGCTGGCTGCTCGAGTTCGGCACCGAGCTCGATGAGCTCCTCGCGCAGCGTCCTGACCTCATCGTCGTCTCGGTGACACCGTTCGGGCTCACCGGTCCGTGGAAGGACTACCGGACGAGCGACCTGGTCGCGCTGGCGGCCGGCGGCATGCTGAACAGCTGCGGCTACGACGACCACTCGATCCCGCCGATCCGTCCCGGCGGCAACCAGGGCTTCCAGCTCGGGGCCAGCTTCAGCTGGTGCGGCCTTCTCCTCGCGCTCATCGAGCGTCAGCGCACGGGTCTAGGTCAGCTCGTCGACGTGTCCGTGCACGAGGCGAACGCCGTCAGCGGCGAGCTCGCGAACCCGTACTGGTTCTATCCCAAGGCCATCGTCCAGCGGCAGACCTGCCGCCACGCGCAGCCCGAGCCGACCCAGCCCGCCCTCTTCGAGTGCGGTGACGGGAGCTACGTCTACTTCGCGCTCATCCTCGCCGAGCAGAAGGCGTGGTCGAGCCTTCTCGGCTGGATGTCCGATCTCGACATGGCCGCCGATCTGATCGATCCGGCCTACCAGGACATCGCCTACCGCCAGCAGCAGTTCAGCCACGTTCAGGAGCTCATCGAGGTCTTCTTCCTCGTGCAGGACGCCGACACCGTGTACCACGAGGGACAGCGCCGCGGCCTGCCGATCGGCCGACTCAACGCCTTCGAGGACCTGCCCCAGGACGTGCACCTGCAGGAGCGTCAGTTCTTCGTCGACCTGCCGACGGCCGAGGGCGGGACCGTGACCTATCCGGGTCTGCCCTACCGCTTCTCGTCGTTCGAGACCGAACCCGGCCGACCTCCCCGGCTCGGCGAGCACGACCGGCCGATGGACGTGGCCCGCACGAACGGCGCCGACCATGGCTGACGCGTCCTGGACCCCGGGTGCCTGCGCGATCGTCGGTATCGGCACGACCGACTACTCGAAGGCCTCGGGCCGCTCGCCGCTGACCCTCGCCGCCCAGGCCAGTCGTGCCGCCCTCATCGACGCCGGCATCGATCCGCGCGAGGTCGACGGGATCGTGCGGTGCGACATGGATCTGGTCTCGGCCCCGGCCCTGGCCGACTCGTTGGGAGTCCGCGACCTCACCTACTGGGGCGAGACCGGACCCGGCGGGTCGGGGCCGGCAGCCATGGTGGGACAGGCCGTCGCCGCCGTCCGGGCAGGACTGGCCTCGACCGTCGTGGTCTTCCGGGCGCTCAACGGCAGGTCAGGAAACCGGTACGGCCTGGTCGACGACCGCGGCGCGGTCGGCGGCGACGCCAGCTACGACGAGTTCTTCCTACCCTTCGGCATGCAGACACCCGGTCAGTTCTTCGCGGTGGTCGCCCGTCGGTACGCCCACGAACACGGGCTTTCGCTCGACGAGCTCTCGAACGGGCTCGGCTCGATCGCCCTGGCCGGTCGCGCCCATGCGAACAACAACCCGGCGGCCCAGTTCTGCGATCGCACGATGACGCGGGACGACTACCTCGCCTCGCGCATGCTCGCGGACCCACTACGCCTGTTCGACTTCTGTCTCGAGACCGACGGCGCGGCCGCGGTCGTCGTCACGACGACCGAACGGGCCCGCGACCTCGCGGGCTCCGCCGTGCCGATCCTCTCGGTCGCCCAGGGCACCGGTCGCGGTGTCCAACCCGGCCAGATGTTCCCGGCCCTGCTGCGTCCGTCCGCGACCTCGTGGCCGTCGGCCGCCACGGCGCCGACCCTGTTCGGGCGTGCCGGGGTCGCAGCCGGCGACATCGACGTGGCGCAGGTCTATGACTGCTTCACCATCACGGTCCTGATCCAGCTGGAGGACTACGGGTTCGTCCCGCGCGGGACGGCGGCCGGCCTCACGGACGCGGATCTCTCCGTCGGCGGCATGCTGCCGGTCAACACCAGCGGCGGCCACCTGTCCGAGGGCTACATCCACGGCATGAATCACGTCGTGGAGGGCGTGCGTCAGATCCGTGGCACCTCGACGAACCAGGTCGAGGGAGCGGAGCTCAGCCTCGTCACCTCCGCACCCCCCCCGGGCGCCAGCGCCCTGATCCTGGGAGCCGACCGATGACCGACCTCACCCCTGCGCCGCTCCTGCCGGTGACCGACGACGTCGACACCGGAGGCTTCTTCGCCGCTGCGGCCCGCGGCGAGCTGGCGATCCGCGTCTGCAGCGAGTGCCGCACCGACCTGCACCTGCCGCGCGAGAACTGTCCCCGGTGCGGGGCCTTCTCCCGCGAGTGGCGCGCAGTGCCCCGGACCGGCACCCTCTACAGCTGGACCGTGGTGGAGCACCAGGTTCACCCGGCGTTCCCCGTGCCGTACACCGTGGTCCTCGTCGAGGTCGACGACACCGACGGCGTGCGGCTGCTCGGCCGGATCGACGGGCGACCCGACCTCGAGATCGGCCAGGCCATGGAGGTCTGGTTCCAGCAGGTCGGTGATGTCACGCTCCCGCAGTGGCGTCCGGCCGCGAGCCAGGAAGAGAGCGCATGACGACCACCGCTGCCCGGTGGGTCGACGAGGACCTCGTCGTCGACCCCGCTGCCGGTCACGCCGTAGAGCTCGCCGGTGGGCGGTGCCCCGCGTGCGCCACCACTACCTTTCCCTACCAACCGGGCTGCTCGCGCTGCGGCGGTGACGCCATGAAGCGCGTCGCCCTGCCCACGACGGGCACCCTGTGGTCCTACACGGTGCAGTATTTCGAGCCCAAGCCGCCGTACCGCGGGCTCGAGCCGTTCGAGGCGTTCGGCGTCGGTTACGTGGACCTGGGCGACGTGTGCGTCGAGTCCCGGTTGACGGTCAACGACCCCGACGCGCTGTCACTCGGCCTGCCGATGCGACTCGTCACGATCACGGCGTTCCTGGACGGCGACCAGCCCGTCCTGACCTTCGCCTTCACACCTGAAGAGGATGCCTCATGAGCACTGACGTCGCCATCGTCGGCATCGGCATCCACCCGTTCGGCCGTACCGACGGTGTCAGCGGGCGGGCCCAGGGTGCCTTCGCCGCCCGCCAGGCCCTCGCCGACGCCGGCGTGCAGTGGTCCGACATCCAGTTCGCGTACGGCGGCAGCCACTCCGCCGGCGACGCGGACTCGCTCGTGTCGGACCTGGGCCTGACCGGTGCCCCCTTCATCAACGTCCACAACGGATGCGGCACGGGTGGCTCCGCTCTCATCTCTGCGAGGAGTGTCCTGCTCTCGAGCCAGTACGACCTGGGAATGGTGGTCGGGTTCGACAAGCACCCCCGCGGCGCATTCGCCACCAAGCCCTCCAGCCTCGGCATCGGCGACTGGTACGGCGAGACCGGGATGATGGTCACCACGCAGTTCTTCGCCCAGAAGATCGTCCGGTATATGGAGCAGTACGGCATCGGCCAGGAGACGCTCGCCGCCGTGGCCGAGAAGTCGTTCTCGCTGGGCGCCGCCAATCCGAACGCATGGCGCCGCACGCCGATGTCGCGACAGCAGATCCTCGACGCGCCCATGGTCAACTGGCCGTTGACGCAGTACATGTTCTGTTCCCCCGGTGAGGGCGGCGTCGCGCTGGTGCTCGCGAGGGGTGAGGTCGCACGTCGGTACACCGCGAACCCCATCTACTTGCGGTCTGCCGAGTTCCGCTCGCGTCGGTTCGGGTCGTTCGAGGTCTTCAGCCCGTGGACGACGCCCGAGACGCTTTCCGGTCCGACCGCGGACACCGCCGCAGCGGCCTTCGCCTCGGCCGGCATTGGTCCGGACGAGATCGACGTGGCCCAGATCCAGGACACCGAGTCCGGTGCCGAGATCATGCACATGGCCGAGACGGGGCTGTGCGCGCACGGCGACCAGGAGAAGCTCATCCTCGGCGGAGAGACCCGCCCGGACGGGTCCCTCCCGATCAACACCGACGGAGGCGTGATCGCCAACGGGGAGCCGATCGGGGCCACCGGGTTGCGGCAGGTCTTCGAAGCGGTACTGCAATTGCGCGGCGACGCCGGCGAACGGCAGGTCCCCGGGAGCCCCAAGACCGGTTTCACCCACGTGTACGGCGCCCCCGGCATCAGCGCCTGCACCGTGCTGAGCCGCTGAGACCATCATCGACCACCAAGACCAGGAGAACGCCATGACGTGGGGATTCGAGACCGACCCGGAGTACCAGAAGGACCTGGAGTGGGCCGAGGAGCTCGTCCGGACCGAGATCGAGCCGGTCGACCAGCTCGTCGAACACGCCTGGGACGTGGGTGACCCGGTGCGCAACGCCTTGATCCGTCCGCTGCAGGCCAAGGTGCGCGAGCGCAACCTGTGGGCCTGCCACCTCGGTCCCGAGCTCGGCGGTCCCGGCTATGGGCAGCTCAAGCTCGCCCTGCTCAACGAGGTACTGGGACACACGCACTCCGGGCCGGTCGTCTTCGGCAACCAGGCCCCGGACTCCGGAAACGGCGAGATCCTGGCGCACTACGGGACACCGGAGCTCAAGGACCGCTACCTGAAGCCGCTCATCGAGAACGAGATCGCCTCCTGTTACTCGATGACCGAGCCGCAGGGCGGGTCGGACCCCACGGCGTTCGTGACCCGTGCGATCGACGACGGTGACAGCTGGGTGATCTCCGGCGAGAAGTGGTTCTCGTCGCACGCGCGCTTCTCCAGCTTCTTCATCGTCATGGCCGTCACCGATCCTGACGCCGACCGGCATCGTCGCGCCTCGATGTTCGTGGTGCCGGCCGACACGCCGGGCATCGAGATCGTGCGCAACGTGGGCGTGTACGGGCACGACGAGGTCGAGGGCACTCACGCCTACATCAGGTATCACGACGTCCGGATACCGAAGGACCACCTCCTCGGCGAGCGAGGGCAGGGCTTCGCGGTCGCGCAGACGCGCCTCGGCGGCGGACGCATCCACCACGCGATGCGCACGGTCGGTCTCGTCCGCGAGTCGATCGACATGATGTTGGAGCGAGCGGTGTCGCGTCAGAGCGGCGGCGGAACCCTGGCCGACCGTCAGCTCGTCAAGACGATGATCGCGGACTCGTGGATCCAGTACCAGCAGTTCCGGCTGCTCGTCCTTCAGACGGCGTGGAAGATCGACCGCCACCAGGACTATCGCAAGGTGATCACCGACATCTCCGCCGTGAAGGCCGCGATGCCGAAGGTGCTCAGTGACGTGGTGGGTCGCGCCATCCAGCTGCACGGATCGCTCGGCATCTCGACCGAGCTGCCGCTCGGCACATGGTCGGCCGAGGCCCATCACATGGCGCTCGCCGATGGCGCGACCGAGCTGCACCAACTCCAGGTCGCGAAACAGCTGCTACGCGACGCGACACCGGCCCCCGGCCTGTTCCCGACGCGCCACAAGATCAGTCTGCGCGAGGCCGCTGAGCGCAAGCTCGCCGACCGGCTCGCCTCGGTGGACGACCTGGTCGGTGCCGAATGAGCGGCGACCACACGGGCGTGGAGGCCACGACGGAGACGGCCCCCGTGCGGGCGGGGGAGGAGCTCGACTGGCCCCGGCTCGAGACCTTCCTGCGTGAGCACGTCGAAGGGCTCGAGGGTGAGTTCTCGGTCCTGCAGTTCCCGAGGGGGTCGGCCAACCTGACGTATCAGGTGACGATCGGTGAGACCCGACTCGTCGTGCGTCGTCCGCCGATGGGCCAGGTCGCCCCGGGCGCCCACGACATGGTGCGAGAGCACCGGGTGCTGTCCCGGCTCCATGCGCAGTACGACCGGGCTCCCCGCGCCGTCGCCCTGTGCGAGGACGTCGACGTGATCGGCGCTCCGTTCATGGTCTCGGAATACCGCAGCGGTGTCGTCATCTGGAACGAGATCCCGGCGACGATGGCGGACCGTGCCGACGCGGGACGGGCCATCGGGTTCGCCGTCGCGGAGGCGCTGGCCGACCTGCACGAGGTCGATCCCGCCTCCGTCGACCTCGCGAACCTGGGACGTGTCGAGGGCTATCTCGAGCGCCAGGTCGGCGGCTGGCTGAAGCGCTGGTCGGCCGTCGCCGAGGAAGGCAAGGAGGTCGTGGCCGAGGTGGGGGCCCGTCTGGAGGCGCTGCTTCCGGACCGGGCCTCGGGCGCGATCATCCACAACGACTTCAAGATCGACAACTGTCAGTTCGATCCCGCTGATCCCTCGAGGGTCACCTCGGTGTTCGACTGGGACATGGCAACCCTGGGCGATCCGCTCTCGGACGTCGGCACGCTTCTCAACTACTGGCCCGAGGGCGGCGCCGAGGCGGCGCTCGCGATTCCCGGTCTCGAGAACCTGGGGCTGCCGAACAAGGCGGAGATCGTCGAGCGGTACGCCCGGCGTCGCGGCGTTGACCTGCACCGTGACGATCTCCTCTGGTACGAGGCGTTGGGCTGCTGGAAGACCGCGATCATCATGCAGCAGCTGTACATGCGGTGGGTGCGCGGCGAGTCGACCGATCCGCGCATGGCCGAGCGCGGCGGGCCGGTCGTGGCCCTGGCCGAGCGTGCCCTGAACCTGCTGGACGGCGTCCAGCCCTACGAGAGGAACCCTTCATGAAGGTCGGTCAGCGACTCAAGAGCCCCGTCTGCGCGACCAGCGTGGTAGTGGTCCGTGCGGCGGACGTCACTCTCTCCTGTGGGGGTGCGCCGATGGTCGAGAAACCGGAGGGCGAGCCGAGTGGCGAGGTCGCCGCGGGATTCGACGGGGGCACCCAGCTGGGCAAGCGCTACCTCCACGCCGGTTCCGGCCTCGAGGTCATGTGCGTCTCGGCCGGCACCGGTGCCCTGTCGGTCGACGGTGAGATCCTCGAGCTGAAGGCGGCCAAGTCGCTGCCCGCGTCGGACTGATCCGTCATGAGCATCCTGATGTTGCTGACCATGGCGGTCGAGCTCGATCCGGAACGCGTCGCGGTGACTTCGAGCGACGAGAACCTGACCTACGGTGAGCTGCTCCAGCGCTCTCGGGCCGTCGGTGAGGTCCTGCGCCGTGACGGCGCCGACCACGTGGCGCTGCTCGACCTGAACACCGCGGCCTTCCCGGTCGCCCTGTTCGGCGCCGCGGCCGCCGCGGTGCCGCTCGCACCACTGAACTATCGACTGGCCGACGACCGCCTCACGGAGGCCGTCTCGCGGCTCAGCCCGGTGGTCCTGTACCGAGGCGCCGGCGTAGAGGCTGCGGTCGACCTCGGGCCTGGCGACGTGCTGCGACCTACCGGTGACCTGGTGGCGGCGAGCGGTGCTCCGGAGGCGGAGGCGGAACTGGCCGACGCCGAGTCCGCTGCCGTGCTCCTGTTCACCAGCGGCACGACGGGGACCCCGAAGATCGCGATCCTCCGGCATCGGCACCTGTTCTCGTATGTCACCTCGACCGTCGAGTTCGGGCACGCCGGACCGGAAGAGGCCATCATGGTGTCGGTCCCGAACTACCACATCGCGGGCATCAGCTCGGTCCTCGGCTCGGTGTTCGCCGGCCGCCGGATCGTGCAGCTGCCGAGCTTCACCCCGGAGTCCTGGGTGGCGACGGCCGCACGCGAGGCCGTCACCCACGCGATGGTGGTGCCGACCATGCTCGGGCGCATCCTCGACGTCCTGGAGGAGAACGGGGACACGTTGCCCGCCCTCCGGCACCTGTCATACGGAGGCGGCCGCATGCCGGTGGAGGTCGTCGAGCGTGCGGTGCGCATGCTGCCGCACGTCGACTTCGTCAACGCCTACGGTCTCACCGAGACGAGCTCGACCGTGACGATCCTCGGACCGGACGACCACCGTGATGCCATGGCGAGCGACGATCCGGCCGTCCGTGCACGCCTCGGATCGGTGGGACGTCCCGTGCCGAGCATCGAGCTGGAAATCCGTGGCGACGACGGCACGGTGGTGGGGCCCGACGAGATCGGTGAGGTCTACGTCCGTGGCGAGCAGGTCTCGGGCGAGTACACCTCGCACAGCATCCTCGACGCCGACGGCTGGTACGCCACGCGAGACCAGGGGCGTCTCGACGCCGACGGTTTCCTGTTCCTGCGAGGTCGTGCTGACGACATCATCGTTCGCGGTGGCGAGAACATCTCCCCCGAGGAGGTGGAGGACGTGCTGAACAGCCACCCCCGGGTGCGGGCTGCCGCGGTCGTCGGTGTCCCCGATGTCGAGTGGGGCGAACGCGTCGAGGCGGTGGTCGTGATCGACGGCGACCTCGCCGAGCTGGAGCAGGAGCTGGTCGACCGGGTGCGCGCGACGCTGCGATCGACCCGTGTGCCGACCGCCTTCCACGCGTGGCCCGAGCTCCCGTTCAACGAGACCGGCAAGCTGCTACGGCGCTCGGTCCGCGCAGAACTGTCCGACAAGGCAGGCATCACATGATTAATGTGGAGACGTCGGAGATCGCCGACGTCCGCTCCGTCGCGGCCGACTTCTTCGATCGGCACCGGGTCGTCCTCGACGACGATGACGCGCCCCGCTACGACCGGGCGGTGTGGACGAGGGCCTGCACCGACCTCGGCGTGAGTGCGATCCTCGAGCCCGAGGAGGACGGCGGGCTGGAGGGCGGGGCCGCGATGCTCTCGGCCGTGTTGGTCGAGGCCGGCCGCACCCTCAGTTCGTTGCCCGTCATGAGCTCGGTCGTGCGCGCCCAGACCGCGATCCGGATGTTGGCGACCCCGCCCGCACGAATCGAGCTGCTCCCGGGGCTCCTGTCCGGAGAAGTAATCGCGACCCTTGCTCCGTGGGACGATTCCGTCCGGTCGGTGCGGGCGGTCCGGGACGACGGACAGCAGGACCCGAACGGAGGGTGGACGGTGACCGGCACGGTCAGCCGGGTCCTCGACGGTCTCGCGGCCGACCTCCTGCTCGTCGTCCCGGTGGGCGACGAGGTCGGACTCTTCGCGGTCGACGGGGACGTCGACCGCGTGACGCAGGAGACCATCGACGTCACCCGCCAGTTCGCCCGGGTCACCTTCGACTCGACCCCGGCCCGGCTGCTCGGCACGGCCGCCCCTGCCGCCCGTGCTGCGATTGACCACTGGACCGCGCTCGCCCTGGCCGCCGACGAGGTCGGTGGCGCTCAGGCCTGTCTCGACCTGACGGTCGAGTACCTCAAGACCCGCGTGCAGTTCGGGCGGGTGCTGGGCTCGTTCCAAGCTCTCAAGCACCAGTGTGCTGAGCTCGCCCTCCGGGTCGACGAGGCCCGTTCGGCGCTCGCGCACCTCGTGTGGGCGCTCGACGAGTCACCGGCCGACGCGGCAGAGGCGGCCGCCATCGCGACCGTCACGGCGTCGACGGCATATGTGACGTGCGCCGAGGAGACCGTGCACCTGCACGGAGGAATCGGCTTCACCTGGGATCACGACGCGCACCGCCACGTCCGCCGTGCTCTGACCGACCGGTCGGCCTTCCACTCCGTGCGTGCCGCGCGCGACGTGGTCTTGGCGGCCCGCGGACTCTGACCTGACCTGAATTTCGCCACCTGAGAGGTACCAGATGACCACCGATGTCTCACCCACCCTGTCCCACGTCTCAGCCCGGACCGAGGCCTATCTGAAGGACAAGTTCTTCGGCCACGTGATAGACGGCTCGGTCGTGGAGTCGATCGGCGGTGCCACCATGCCGGTCATCGATCCGTCCACGGGGATCGAGATCGCCACGGCGGCCAGCGGCGACGCCGCCGACGTCGACCGCGCCGTCGCCAGTGCCCGCCGCGTCTTCGACGACGGCACGTGGCGCCACGTCGCGCCGCTCGAGAAAGAGCACCGCCTGCACCGGCTCGCCCAGCTCATCGACGAGAACCGCACGATCTTCGGCGACCTCGACGCCCTGGATGCCGGCCTGCTGCGCACCTACACGGCGTTCCTCGAACACTTCGGAGTCAACGCGACGTCCTACTTCGCCGGCTGGCCGAGCAAGCTGCACGGCTCCATCCCGCCGGTGCCGGCCGGCATGAACGTGCAGCACCGCCGGGTCCCACGGGGTGTGGTGGGCATCATCGTGCCGTGGAACGGGCCCACCGCCGTCGTGGCGATGGTCGCCGCGGCGCTCGCCGCAGGCAACTCCGTGGTCCTCAAGGCCGCCGAGAACACGCCGATGAGTGCCGTGCTGATGGCCGAGCTGGCCGTCGAGGCGGGCATTCCGGAAGGCGCCTTCAACGTCCTGCAGGGCACCGGGCAGGCCGTGGGTGCGGCGCTCGTCGAGCACCCCGGCACGGACTACATCAGCTTCACGGGGTCGGCGGCCACGGGTCGCGCGATCCAGACCGCCGCGGCCAAGACCCTGACCCCAGTCGCCCTGGAGCTCGGCGGCAAGAGCCCGTTCATCGTCTTCGAGGACGCCGAGATCGAGCCGACGGCGGCCGCCGCCACAGCGGCGGTCTGGAGCGGGCAGGGACAGATCTGCACGGCGGGCTCGCGCGTGCTCGTCCAGCGCTCAATCCACGACGAGTTCGTCGCCGCGATGGTCGAGGCCAGCCGTGCGGTCACGGTGGGACACGTGTTCGACCCCTCGGCCACAATGGGTCCGCTCGTCTCGCAGACCCAGCTCGATCGTGTCGTCGGTTACGTCGACCTCGGTCGCTCCGAGGGCGTGGACGTCGCCCTCGACGGCGGTCTGGCCGGCGACGGCGGCTTCTTCCACGAGCCCGTTATCTTCACCGGCGTCCGCAACGAGATGCGCATCGCCCAGGAGGAGATCTTCGGACCGGTGATGTCCGTCATCCCGTTCGACGACGAGGCCGACGCCGTGCGGATCGCCAATGACGTCGAGTACGGCCTCGCGGCCGGCGTCTTCACCAACGACCTGCGTCGAAGCCAGCGCATGATCGACGAGCTCACCGTGGGCACGGTGTGGGTCAACACCTATCAGGCGGGGTACCCCACGGTCTCCTACGGCGGCGTCAAGCAGTCCGGCTACGGCCGCACGCTCGGCGAGGAGATGGTGCACGAGCTCACGCACGTCAAGAGCGTCTGGATCGCCCAGTGACGTCCCGGGCTCCCGAGGAGGGGAGCATGACGCTCCCGCTGGCCGGAAAGGTGGCACTCGTCACCGGGGCGACCCGCGGTCTGGGTCGCGCCATCGCCGAGGGCCTGTCGGCTGAGGGTGCCACGGTCGTCGTGTCGAGCCGGAAGGCGGACGCGTGCGAGGCCGTGGCCCGCGAGATCGCCGAGCGCACGGGTGCCCGGACGATGGCCCTGCCCCTGCACGTCGGGCGGTGGGACGACATCGCCCCGGCCATCGCGCGGATCGAGGCCGAGCTCGGACCCCTCGACATCCTGGTCAACAACGCCGGCATCGCACCGCTGGCGCCGACGCCGCTCGACATGACCGAGGCGTTGTACGACAAGACCATGGAGGTCAACCTCAAGGGTCCGTTCCGGCTCATGGCCGTCGTCGGGGACCAGATGGCTCGCACGGGCGGGGGATCGATCGTCAACATCTCCAGCATCGGTTCGCAGCGACCCAGTACCGGGGAGGCCACGTACTCGGCCGCCAAGGCAGGCCTCAACGCCCTGACCCAGGCCTTCGCCCAGGCGTATGCCCCCGCGGTGCGGGTGAACTGCGTCATGCCCGGTGCCTTCGCGACCGATATGGCGGCCGGGTGGGACGAGGACTTCGTCGCCCTGGTCGTCGACGGTCTCCCTGCGGGCCGGCTCGGTGTACCGAAGGAGCTCGTGGGCATGGTGACCCACTTGGCCAGCGATGCCAGTTCCTACACGACGGGCGCGGTGATTCCCGTCGACGGTGGACGCCTGGCGGTGTACTGACCCCGTGACGACGTGGTGCTCGTGACCGGCGGGAGCGCGATCGTCCCGTCGAGCCCGCCCCGCTTCGGGGCGAGGTGAGCCGAGGTCCCGGTGCGACGGCCTGGGCCGTCTGGGGGCTGGCGGTCTCGGCGTACGCGATAGGAGCCTTCCACCGGTCCTCCCTGGCCGTCGCCGGCCTGTACGCCGCGGACCGGTTCGACATCCCGGCGACCGGGCTCGCGATCTTCGTCGTGCTGCAGCTCGCGGTCTACGCGATTCTGCAGGTCCCGGTGGGCCTGCTCGTAGACCGTTTCGGGGCACGACGTGTGCTTCTCGTCGGCCTCGCGGCGATGAGCGTGGGGCAGGTCGCCTTTGGCCTGACCGACTCCTACGCCGTCGCGCTGGTGGCCCGTGTCCTGGTCGGGGTGGGGGACGCGACCACCTTCGTCTGCGTGCTGCGGTTGATCACCTCGTGGTTCCCACCGCGCAGCGTCCCGGCGATGGTCCAGCTGACCGGCCCCCTCGGGCAGGTCGGCACCATCGCGGCGGCCGTCCCGATGACATGGGCGCTCGGGCGGTTCGGCTGGGAGAGCTCCTACCTCACGGTGGCGGGACTTGGTCTCGTCGTGGCGGGGCTGGTGCTCGTCGCCGTCCGGGACGACCCGGAGGCACGCACGCTGACGGGGGAGACAATGAGCCTCGCCGCGATGCGCACGAGCCTGAGGCTCTCGTGGGCCGAGCCCGGCACCCGGCTGGGATTCTGGATCCACTTCTCCCAGCATTTCAGCGCGTCGCTTCTGGGGCTGCTCTGGGGATTCCCGTTCTTCGTCCGAAGCGAGGGGACATCCGAGGCGACCGCGGGTCTGTTGCTCACCGCGATGGTCGTGGCGGTCATCGTTTCGGCCCCGGTGCTGGGGTGGTTCGTCACGCGGCACTCGCGATGGCGGTCCGAGCTCGCACTCGCCTCCATCGCGGCTGTGGCCGGGGTCTGGACCGTCGTCTTGGTGTGGCCCGGACACGCGCCCGTCGGGCTGCTCCTCCTGCTTGTCGTCGTGGTGGGAGCTGCCGGCCCGGTGGCGATGATCGGCTTCGACTACGCTCGTCTCGCCAACCCTCCAGAGCGCCTGGCCTCGGCGATCGGGATGGTGAACCAGGGCGGGTTCCTGGCGAGCCTGACGATCATCCTGGCCGTCGGGGTGCTGCTGGACCTCGGGTCAGTCGGTTCGCCCGACGGTACCTACGTACCGGGCGCCTTCGCCCCGGCACTGTGCGCGCAGTTCGTGTGGTGGGCCGTCGCCGCCGTGCAGATTTGGCGTCTGCGGACCCAGGTCCCGAGCGAGTACCGCGCGTGACGCGGTGCGACCGGAATGGTCGGGGGAGCCGTCGGCGTCGGCGGTCTGGGGACCTATCAGTTCGCCGTCCTCGAAGAGGGACGACCCGCACAAGCGATTTCCCTCGAGACCTGTGCCGTGCCGCCACGTCGTATCCGAGCAGTTCCGCTGTCTGAGCGAGCAAAAAGTGTCCCAGCGTGACTCGCGGAGCAACTATCCTCCGACGTGCTAAACCTTGAGTGAGAACCCAGGAAACCCACCTTTGACGACAGAGGACCAGCGTGCCGCCTGTCGCATCACTCGACGACTGCCGAGCCCCGGACGTCGACGATGTGCTCGACCGAGGCACCGCTGAGGCGCGTCGGCACGACGAGGCTGACGGCGCGCAGGAGGCGTCGCTGCGGTGACCTCGAGGAACTGGACGGCGCACGCGACATCCCTGGGCTCTCCCGAGGCATAGGCTGCGCGAGCAACAATGCCGAGGCACCGAAATCGCAACGTCGTCGGTCAGGAGGGAGGCGCATGAAGAACGAGAAACTCGGTGCCGGCATCGCTATCGGTCTGGCCGTCGGAATCGCGCTCGGTCTTGCGATGGATAACATCGGAGCCGGCATCGCAATTGGCATGGGCATCGGAGTCGCTTTCGGGGTTGCGTTCTCAGACGGCAACGACGATGGGGTCGAAGCGCCGGGGGATTCGCCGTCCGAGACCGAGACCGAGACCGAAACGGAGATCGAGGTCGAGGGCCGACGACGGCCCGGCAAGGACGCCAGCGAGGAGAACCACAACCCGGGGGGCGACCGAGACGGCGGGTGACCCCTCTTGAGGGCCTGGCGGGCGCCTGCCTGTTGGGCGATACACATGTTCACTTGGGAAGTGCGGGCGGTCTTCGTCCATGCTCGCGAACGCCGCGTCGATCTCGCCATCCATCATGGTCGTCGTAACGCGACGTCACTGTGGGGCCCGGCCCGCAGTGCCCGCCTCGAGAGCCCAGCCCGGCGGGAAATGAGAACGGCGGGTGACTCGCACAATGTGCGGGTCACCCGCCGTTTCCGGTGGGGGTGGCTGACGGGACTCGAACCCGCGACAGCCAGGATCACAACCTGGTGCTCTACCAACTGAACTACAGCCACCATCGCCGTCCTCGCGAACAGCGTTGACGATGTTACCCGGTCTGAGCCCCGGTCAGGAAATCGGCAGGTGTCGACGCGGACTGGGCCCGCGCACGGGCGGCAGGGCGCTCAGTCCACCGCGGGCAGGGCACTGGCCGCGGCGCGCACCTCGTCGGTGGTCGGACCGGGCTGGGGCACGAACGCCGTGGCGCGGTAGTACTTCAGCTCGCGGATCGACTCCTTGATGTCCGCCAGGGCGCGGTGGGACATTCCCTTCTCGGGCTGGCCGAAGTAGATGCGCGGGTACCAGCGGCGGCACAGCTCCTTGATCGAGCTCACGTCGATCATCCGGTAGTGCAGGTAGGAGTTGAGCTCGGGCATGTCCCGGGCGAGGAACCCTCGGTCGGTGCCGATCGAGTTGCCGGCTAGGGGAGCGGTCCCGCCCACCGGGACCCAGGCGCGGACGTAATCCAGGACCTGCTTCTCGGCCTCCGCCACCGTCACGGCGGAGGCGCGGATCTCCTCGGTCAGGCCCGACGAGGAGTGCATGTCCCTCACCACGGGCAGCATCGCGGCCAGCTTGGCGTCGGAGGCGTGGATGACGATGTCCACGCCCTCGCCAAGGACATTGAGTTCGGAGTCGGTGACCAGTGCGGCGATCTCCACCAGCGCGTCGTTGGTGGTGTCGAGGCCGGTCATCTCGCAGTCGATCCAGACGATCCGGTCGTTCTTGGATTCCTTGTGGGGCGTCGGGGTCGACGTCGTGACAGGGGTGGGACCGGGGTTCGACTCTGGCATTGCTCGACTATATCGCCGCAGCGTTCCAGGCTTCGTCCCACGTATGCGTCCCAAGTCGCAGCGTCCGGCTTATATCCCTCTAGAGCACCGCCGTGTGCCAGCTGAATTCCTCAGTAGGGTTAGTTCATGCCTTCGTCCGCAGCCGACCCCGAAAAGCGACTATCGATGGGCACTGAGGAGTGGAACCTACGATTTCTCGCGGAGATGGGTCAGATTCTGGCAGAGCGGCCCGGAACGGAGTTCGATCCTCCCGGGGCTATTCGCTACAGGGTGGAAGAACTGGCACTGACGGGCGGATTCGTAAGACTGGTCTGGTCTTTCCCTGGAATTCCGGATACGAGGAAGAGTCCGGTCCGCGTCGGACGATTCATGAACCTGGTGGAGCTGCGAGGCGGGTTCTCACCAGATGATCCAGACATTGTTGCCGGGGCAGTACTGCTCAACGATTTCTATCCGGCTCACCCTCCCGCGGAGGACCGAGAGCACGCAGACGGCATTCGTTGGCTAGGGCCGCCGCCTCCCTAGCAGCCGGGCCATTCTTGGCAACTGCCGGAGACTGCTCGCGACGTCAGCCGATCAGCCCTCCGCCTGCCCTTCGCCGAGCTTGGCGTAGAACCGCCCCACCACAGGGGCCATGAGCGCGCGCGGGGTGTAGTTGCCCGCCACGGACATGGCCTGGCCCAGCGGGCCCGGGACCACGCGCATCTTGTTCCGGGCGAGCGCGTCCAGCGAGATCCGGGCGGTGTACGTGGTGTCCACCCAGAAGCGATCGGGGACCAGGCGGTCGACGAAGGTCTTGTCCTCTTCGAGGATCTCCTCGGTGCGCACCGGGCCGGGCGCGAGCAGGGTGACGTTGACCCCGGAGCCCTTGAGCTCGCCGCGCAGCGACTCGGAGAAGGTGTTGAGGAACGCCTTGGTGGCGGCGTAGGTGGCGTTGTTGGGGATCGGCATGTTGCCGGCCGCCGAGCCGACATTGAGGATCGCGCCCGAGCCACGCTCGACCATCCCGGGCAGGACCGCCAGCACGAGATCGTGGCAGGCCACGGCGTTGACCTGCACCTGGCTCCTCTCGTAGTCGGGGTCGAGCGCGGCGACCGGCCCGAACGAGGCGATGCCGGCGTTGTTGCACAGGATCGAGACCTCGCGGCCCGCCAGCTCGTCCAGCAGCGGTGCACGCTCGGCCGGATCGGACAGATCGCAGGCCCGCACCTCGACCGTCACCCGGAACTGGCTCTCCAACCGCTCCTTGAGTTCCTGCAGCACCTCGCCGCGCCGCGCCACCACGATCAGGGAGTGCCCGCGGCGGGCCAACTCGGCGGCCAGCGCCATGCCGATCCCGGAGGAGGCGCCGGTGACGACAGCACGATTCGTCGCGGTGGGCAGGGGAAGCGGCATCTTGCGTCCTCGGGTCAGGTGGTCAGGGCCGAGGGTGAGCGTACCGGCGAGGGCGCGGAGCGGGGGAGTCGGTGACCGCGATGAGCGAGGACGAACGGACATCGGTCCGGCATCGGCCCTCTCGCGGCCACCGACGACCCTCCTGCCACTAGGTTCGAGTGCGTGAGCAGCACCGGGTCCCCGCGCCCTTCAGAGACCGCCACCTCGTCGTCGTCATCATCGTCCTCGCCGTCGTTGACGCCCGATCTCCGCCCCGCCACCCGCGGCCAGGTCTTCTCGTGGGCGATGTGGGACTGGGGTTCGGCGGCGTTCAACGCGGTGATCGTCACCTTCGTCTTCTCCGTCTATCTCACCGACTCGGTCGGGGCGGACCTCGACGGACCGTTCTCGGCTGCCACGTGGTTGTCGATCTCGATCGCGCTGGCGGGGCTGGTGATCGCGCTGACCGCGCCGGTGATGGGCCAGCGCGCGGACCGTGGTGGGCGTCGCCGGCGGTCGCTGGCCATCTGGACCTACCTCACGGTGGCGCTCACCGCTCTGATGTTCCTCGTCGACTCCGACGCGCCCTACCCGTGGTTCTTCGTCGGGTTGCTGCTGCTCGCTCTGGGGTCCATCACGTTCGAGTTCGCCGAGGTGTCCTATTTCGCGATGCTGCGGCAGGTCTCCACCCCGGCCACCGTCGGGCGGGTCTCCGGCTTCGGCTGGGCGATGGGCTACTTCGGCGGGATCTTCCTGCTGCTCGCCGCGTTCGTCGGCTTCATCTCCGGGGACGGCGACGAGCGGGGACTGCTGGGCATCTCCACCGACGGTGGCCTCAACGTGCGGCTGGTGTGCCTGGTGGCCGCGGTGTGGTTCGCCGTGTTCGCGCTGCCGGTGCTGCGGTCGGTGCCGGAGAACCGGCCCAGGAGGAAAGAGGGCGACGACGACGAGGTCGGCTTCATCGAGTCCTACCGCATTCTCTGGCGGGATCTCAGGGCACTGTGGCGCCGGGACCCGCGGACCGTGAAGTTCCTCGTGGCCAGCGCGATTTTCCGCGACGGGCTGGCGGGGGTGTTCACCTTCGGGGCGATCCTCGCGGTCACGGTGTACGGGCTCGCGCCGGGTGATGTGCTGATCTTCGGGGTGGCGGCCAACGTGGTGGCTGCCCTGGGGGCGGCCGTCGCGGGAGTCGTGGACGACCTGGTGGGGCCCAAGGCGGTGATCATCGGCTCTCTCGCGGCGATGCTCGGCACCATGACCGTCCTGCTGTTCGTGGACGACACCGGCATGTTCTGGCTCTTCGGCCTGCTGATGTGTCTGTTCGTGGGCCCGGCCCAGTCGGCCTCGAGGTCGTTCCTGGCCCGCCTGGCCCCGCCCGGTGGCGACGGCCAGATGTTCGGCCTCTATGCCACCACCGGACGTGCGGTCTCGTTCCTCGCCCCGGCGTTGTTCGGGCTGTTCACGTGGGGTTTCGGCACCGACCGCGCGGGGATCGCCGGGATCGCCCTGGTCCTGCTCGTGGGCCTGCTCCTGCTGCTGCCCGTGCGGACCCCGACCCGCGCCGAGGCGTCGACCACGTGGGCGGCCTCCGCCTGACCTCTTCAGTCGCCGGCCTGGACTCTGGGCCTAGAGCGCTCCGGAGGTCAGGAGGTCGAGCACCCCGGCGGCGTCGTCGGCGATGTCGGAGAACCCGGCCTCGCGGAGCTCGGCGTCACCGATGCCTCCCGTGCGGACGCCGACCGAGCGGATGCCCAGCTTGGTGGCCGCGATGGCGTCCCACGTCGCGTCGCCCACCATGACCGCGTCCGCGGCGTCGACGCCGGAGCGCTCCAGGGCGATCGCCACGATGGTGGGGTCGGGCTTGGCCTGGTCGACGTCCTCGCCCGTCGTCACGGCATCGATGAATTCGTCCACGTCGAGGAGCTCTCGCGCCTGCTCGAACTCCGAGGGCGCCGCCGAGGTCGCGAGCACGGTGACCCAGCCGCGCTCCTTGGCGCCGCGGACGAGTTCACGGGCGCCCGGCAGCAGGCGGAGCGAGGCCTCGGCGTAGTACTCCGAGTGCAGGTCCTTGGCCCGGCTCGCCACGCGGTCGCTGTCGGTGTCGTCGTCGATTCCCGCGATCTCCAACAGTTCGGCCACCAAGGTGGATCCGTCCTTGCCGATCCGGCGGTGCACCTCCACGAAGGGCACCGGCGCACCCGCCTCGACCAGGGCGCGGTGCCAGGTCCAGACGTGGACGTACGTGGAGTCGACCAGGGTGCCGTCGACGTCGAGGAGCAGGGCGCGCGGTGAGGTGGTCATGCGTCCGACCGTGCCCGGCCCCCGTGCGGGTGGCAACCGGTGGCCCCCGCGCGGGTGGCAACCGGTGGCGACACGGCCGTGCCCGGCGCACCCTCGGATCCATGACACGTTTCGGATACACCCTCATGACCGAACAGTCCGGCCCCAAGGAACTCGTGCGCTACGCGGCCAAGGCCGAGCAGGCGGGATTCGACTTCGAGGTGGCCTCGGATCACTACTTCCCGTGGCTGTCCTCACAGGGGCACGCTCCCTACGTGTGGAGCGTCCTGGGCGCCGTGGCGCACGTGACCGAGCGGGTGGACCTGTGCACGTACGTGACGTGCCCGATCCTGCGTTACCACCCCGCGGTGGTGGCGCAGAAGGCCGCTACCGTGCAGATCATGTCCGACGGCCGGTTCATGCTGGGCATCGGCGCGGGGGAGAACCTCAACGAGCACGTGGTGGGGCAGCGGTGGCCCTCGATCGACGAGCGCCACGAGATGACGGTGGAGGCGCTGGAGATCATCGGCGAGCTGTTCGACGGTGGCCTGGTGACCTACTCCGGCGAGCACTTCCGCGTGGACTCGGCCCGCCTGTGGGACCTGCCGGAGAAGCGGGTGCCGATCGGTGTGGCCGCCGGCGGGGAGAAGGCTGTCGCCCGGCTCGGGCCGCTCGCCGACCATCTCATCGCCACCGAACCCGAGCCCGCCCACGTCGAGAACTGGAACGCGCTCGACGGGCAGACGAGGATCGGTGACGGCGCCCGCGCGATCGCCCAGATCCCCATCAGCTGGGACCCCGACTCGGAGAAGGCGGCCGTCGAGCGCGCGCACGACCAGTTCCGCTGGTTCGCCGGTGGCTGGGCCGCCAACGCCGATCTGCCCACCACCGCAGGGTTCGCCGCGGCCACCAAGTTCGTGCGCCCCGAGGACGTGGCCGAGCAGATCGCGTGCGGCCCCGACCTGGACGCGATCGTCGAGAAGGTGCGTCCCTACTGGGAGGCCGGGTACACCGACGTCGCGCTGATCCAGATCGGTGACTCCACCCTGGACAGGTTCCTCGAGGAGGCCGCCGAGCCGTTGCTCGCACGGCTGCGGGAGGCCGCCCCGAACTGAGAATCGGTGGCCCCCGGGGCGGGGAGTCTGTCCCGTCCCGGGGCCTGATGCGGTCGATGGCGCTCTGTTGACGGCCCGACCCGACGCTTGACTCCGCCGCTACGTCGTAGTTTTGGCTGGGGTCATGAACAGGTCGCTCCCCGCCGCTTATCTCGGGTCCTACACGCTTTCCGCGCTCGGCAACTCTATCGCCGGGATCGTGCTGCCCCTGGTCGTCCTGCAGACCACGGGCAGCGCACTGGCCGCGGGCACCGTCGCCGCCGCCACCATCGTGCCCGCCGTCCTGGCCGGGCTCTTCATGGGCGTCGTGATCGACCGGATCAATCGCCGCACCTCCTCCGTGCTCACAGACGTGGTCTCCGGAGCGGCCATGCTGGCGTTGCCGATCGTCGACATCCTCACCGGCCTCACGGTCGGCTGGTTCATCCTCTTCGGGATCATCGGGGCCATCGGCGACATCCCGGGGATCACCGCTCGTGAAGCGCTACTTCCGGCGATCATCCGACACAGCGGGATCACCGCCGAACGCATCACCGGCACACGAGAAGCACTGGGCGCTGTGGCCCTGCTCGTGGGCCCGGCGGTCGCAGGAGTGTTGGTGACGGTGTGGGGCGGCACCACTGCGCTGTGGATCACGGCCGCGACCTCATTGACCGCCGCCGCGATTACCCTGGCCATACCGCACGCGGTCGGCACGTTGAGCAAGAAGCCGACGGTGCAGGGGACCCGGGTGGGCATCGTGCGGCAGCAACTGCGGGAGGGCTGGATGGAGCTGTGGCTGAACAAGTTCGTCCTGGTCACGACCGTTCTGACAGTCGCCGCCGTCGCCGCGATAGCCGGCCTGCAGGGAATCATCCTGCCGCTGTACTTCACGGAGATCGAGCGACCGGGGATGATCGGTGTCGTCATGAGCGCCCTCGCTGCGGGATCACTACTCGGCGGAGGCCTCTACGCGGCGGCCGGAACGCGTGGTTCGCGCCGGGCATGGCTGGTGGCCGGGGTGATGGGAAGCATCCTGGGTCTGGTCATCATGGCGACCCTCGTGGCGGTATGGGTGCTCCTCGCCGGCGCATTCGTGCTCGGCTTCTCGGTGGGACTCTTCGGAGCACTGGTCGGGGTGCTGTCCATCGAGCGAATCCCCGAACTCAAGCGCGGACGGGTGCTGGGTACCCAGAACACGTTCGTGACCGCTGCCGCCCCGATGGGCATCTTTCTCGCAGGAGCCATCGCGGAGGTGGCCGGGATTCACACCGCCCTGGTGGTGATCACCGCCGTGTGGACCCTGGGACTGCTGACGATGCTCTTCGCCCGAAGCATGCGTGATCTCGATTCCGCGCCGCCCGTCGACATCAGTGAGGTGGCCGATGCGTAGCAGTGACCTCGCGCGTCTGGCCGGAATCACCGTGCGCACGCTCCGCCACTACCACCAGGTGGGAGTACTTCCCGAACCGCCGCGCTCCAGCAACAGCTACAGGGACTACGGCACCCGGGATCTGGTGATGGTGTTGCGGATCCGGCGACTGGCAGATCTCGGCCTCTCCCTCGACCAGATCTCGACCATCCTCCACAGCACCGGTCCGGCCCCCGGCGAGCTACTCGCCAGCCTGGATGCGGAAATCACCGAGCAGATCGAGAACCTCAGCCGAAAGCGCGAGCTCCTGGCGCACCTCGCCCGGCACGAGGCGCCCCCCGATCTCCCTCCGGAAGTCGCCGCTGCCCACTCGAGCCTGAGAAGCGCCGGGTTGCCGACAGCAGCGGCCGATCTGGACCGGGACCACATGCTGCTCCTGGCACAGCTGACCGGCGCGGCCGGGCAGGCGTACCTGCGGACGGTGTACGACATCATCACCACACCCGCCACCGTCGAGGCCACGGTGGCGGTCATGACGGCATGGGCGGCGCTCGACGACACCAGCACGGATCGCGAGATCCACGAGGTGTCCGAACGACTGCTCGACCTTCTCACGCCGGTGATGGCGGAACTCGCTACCGGCGGACCGGAGCTACCCGACCTGACCGAGGCGCAGTATCGGGACACGACCACCGGCTATCTCACCTCAGCGCAGAAGCAGGTCCTCGAGCTCGTGCGAGCACATGCCGAGGGCGTGATCCCCCACGCCGGGGATCGGGAAGAGAGCCGGGAGATCTAGGCGTCGCGACCGCCGGCCAGGTTGGCGCGGAACGAGCGGCCCGCAGCGCCGGTGCTCGCGCTACCTGCCGGCCTGCGGAAGGTAGTCGTTGGTCGTGGCGCCGGCGCCGTCGACCTCGGTCTCCAGCAGTCCGTTCTGGTACATCCACGTCGCGTAGGCCGCCCAGTCTTGAGCCGACTGCCGCCCGAACCCGTCCTCGGGAAGCAACGCGAGGGTGGCGTCGATCATCAGCTCCAGCACGTCCGGATCGTAGGAGCCCTCGGTCTCGGGGGTGAGGGCGTCGATGGCGGCCTGGCGGTCGTCCAGAGCCGTGGCCTGACCGGCCGCCGTCCCGGCGAGGAAGCCCCGCACGCGCTCGGCGTAGTCGGCGTCGTCGGCGAGGCGACTCGGGTTGGCGATGATCACCAGCTCCGCGTAGTCCGGCACACCGAGCTCCGTGGCCGGCATCACCACGAAGTCGCCCTGAGCGGTGAGCTCGACCCCCTCGATGTTGCGGAAGGCCCCGAAGATCGCGTCCACCTGGTCGGTCAGGAGCGCCTGGTTGAGGCTCTGCTGGACGTTGGGGGTGGAAATCGAGTCCGGATCGATCCCGGCCTCCCGGGCGATGAAGTCGAGGGTCGGCTGCTGGGAGGCCAGACCCGACAACCCCACCGTCTTGCCCTCCAGGTCGGCTGCGGTGGTGATCCCGGACTCCGTCCTGGCGATCAGGGAGGTCAACGACGTCGGCATGAGGGCGGCGACGGAGACCACGTCGAGGCCCTGCTCCGCGGCGATGAGGGTGTCGGGCTCATACGAGATTGCCAGGTCGGCGCGCCCGAGGGACACCTCCCGAGCGGCGTCGGCCGTGTTGGCGGGCGTCATGAACGACACGTCCACGCCGGCGTGGTCGTAGGCGCCGGTGTACTGCGCGGTGTACAGCGCCACATGATCGGGGTTGGGGCTCCAGTCGAGCAGCACACTGACCGGTGCGGCGGCGGTCCCGTCCGGCTCGGCGTCGTCCGAGGCTGCCTGACAGCCGGTCAGAGTCACCGCGGCAGCGGCCGCGACCGCGAGCATGCGGACCCCGGGTCGCGTGCGGGCCCGGCTTCGGATCGTCCTGGGTCGTGTGGTCGTCATGATGGGTTCCTTTCCCCGGTGGGAGTGTTCCACGGGCAGATGAGGCGTTCGAGGATGGTCACGCTGGCCAGCAGGACGCTGGACATGATCGTCAGCACGACCACCTGGGCAAAGACGAAATCGGTCTGGAGCCGGGGGATCGCCTGGAGCATGAGGTAGCCCAGGCCGTTGGTCGAGCCCGTGTACTCGGCGAAGACCGCGGCGACCGGGGCGAAGGTGACCGAGACGCGCAGTCCGGCGAAACCGCGTGGTGCGGCGTAGGGCAGACGCACCCGCCAGAAGAGCGACCACCTGGTGGCGTGCAGGCTCCGCAACGTGTCGATCAGCCTGGCGTCGACCGTGCGGACCCCGGAGAGGAGGTTGAGCGCGACCGGGAAGAAACACAGCAGGGCGACGACGATGACCTTCGGTGCCATCCCGTAGCCGAGGGAGATCGTCAGCAGCGGGCCGATCACGATGACCGGGATGGCCTGGGAGGCGACCAGCAAGGGGGTCATGGCCTGCCCGACGGTGGGCACGAACGCGCTGATGATCACCACCACCACCGCGACGACCACCCCGAGGACCACCCCGATGAGGGTCTCGGTGGCGGTGAGCAAGGTGGCGGAACCGAGCCGGTCGGGCCAGGTACTCACGAGCGACTCGAGCACGGCCCGGGGCGCGGGGATGACGTAATCCGGTACCAGCTCCAGCGTGGTCACCGTGGTCCAGGCGGCGAGCACCAGCAGGACCGTGACGCAGGCGGGAGCGGCGGACCGCAGGAACCGCGCGGTCATCGGGCGGTTCCGCCGTCGGTCAGGTGCGACTCCCGGGCCAGGGCCTGGAGCACTTCCCGGCGGGCTGCGGCGAACGCCTCGTCGCCGAGGAGGACCTCGCGGGGGCGGTCGTCACTGAACCATCCCGGCCAGGTGGAGACCACACGCGCCGGGGCATCGGCCTCGTGCCGCGCCAGCAGGACCACGCGTTCGGCGAGGAGCAGGGCCTCATCGACGTCGTGGGTGACCATGACGAGCGTGGCCGAGGTCCCGGTGAGGGTCTCGCGCAGCCACTGTTGGACGTCGGCGCGGGTGATCGCGTCGAGCGCCCCGAGCGGCTCGTCGGCCAGCAGCACCGACTTGCGTGCGAGCAGTGCACGCGCGAGTGCTGCGCGCTGGCGCATCCCCGCGCTGAGCGCTGCGGGACGGGCCCCGGACCAGACGCCCAGACCTAGGCGGTCCAGCAGGCGCTGGGCCTCGGCACGGGCCACACGCCGGTTGACGCGTTGATTCCGGAGGCTGATCGCGACGTTGTCGAGCAGGGTCAACCAGGGCAACAGGCTGTCGCCCTGGGGCATCAACGCGCAGGACTCCAGGCGTCGTGCGGGCTGGGCTTCGTCGAGAACGTGGGCGGACCCGGTTGTCGGTTCGACGAGGCCGGCGATCAGCGACAGGAGCGTCGACTTGCCGCATCCGCTGCGCCCGACGACCGCGATGTGCTCGCCCACCGGAACGGAGAGGTTGAGGTCCGCGAGAACCGCCCGCCGCGCGCCCGGATAGGTGTGTCCCAGATCCCGGAGCGCCACCGCCGCGGTTCCCGGGTGACTCACCACAGCGTGCACCAGCGCATGTGACATCCCTCCGCTCGTGTGAACGAGTTCAGGTTCAGCGGGTGTGATCTCAGCCCCGTTCGGTAGGGGCACCCCGTGTCATCGGCGCCGATTCTGAGAATCGGCCCGAAGAAGAAAGGTATCACCGGCGAAATCCGTGATGCGAGGCCCGTCCGTTATAGGAGCGACTGTCGGGGAGTAGCCACCCGCAGCAGGTGGGTGGCGGCCGGCAAGAGCCCTGCCACTACCCCGCCTTCCAGCGACAAGGGCCGCACACGATGTGCCCACTCGTCGAGTGGTCACACCTGTACGGTTGCGCAGAAACTCACCTGGGAAAACGTGATCAGAAGTGACCGCGCGGCGGGTCGTGACCCGGGGCCGACGACGATGCGGGCGCGGCTACCGGCTGACGGTCGCCGTACCTGACACATGCCGACTGACGATCGCCGTCCCGGGCACATGCCGATCGCCGTACAGAAAACATGGCCTGAACAGCGGCAACACAGGCGCCCCCGAGAGGATTCGAACCCCTGACCAGCCGGGTAGAAACCGGATGCTCTATCCACTGAGCTACGGAGGCCTGCGACGCTCGCGTCCGGCGTCGCCGGAAGAATGGTAGCCGATCCGGGGGTGTGCGCAGCAGCCGCGAATCGGCCCGGGGGCGATCGGGTTCCTACGATGGTGGTCATGACGTCGTCGAAGTCGGCAACCGCCACCGCCGGACCGCTCAGGACCCGCAGCGTGGTATCCGTCGTGATCCTGCTCGCGGTGGTGGCCGCCGCGGTGGTGACCCCGCTCTCGGGAATGTCCACCGAGGTGGCGCTGGCGCTGGTGGGAGTCCCGGACCCGGGCGTCCTCACCACGGCCGGGCTCCCGGCAGTCCGCGCGATGGGCGAGCTGCTCGCTGCGGTGGCGGTGGGAACGGCCCTGTTCGCGGCGTTCTTCACCCCTCCCCAGAAGGACAAGACCCTCGACGTGGACGGATACCGCTCGCAGCGGATCTCCTCGTGGGCCAACATCGCCTGGGCGGTGGCCGCGGCGCTGCTCATCCCGCTGACCCTCTCGGACGTTTCCGGCCGAACCCTCTGGGAGTCGTTGCCGCCGGATCAGTGGATCGTGGCGATCAACCAGATCGACGTGGCCTCGTCCTGGCGGTGGGCGGCGGTGATCGCACTGGTGGCCGGGATCGGGCAGCGGCTCACCCTGAGCTGGCGCTGGTCGGTGATCTGGCTCGGCGTCACGGTTCTCTCGCTGCTGCCGGTCGCGGCCACGGGCCACGCCTCCGGCAGCACGGCACACGACATCGCGACCAACTCGCTGATCATCCACCTGTTCGCCGCGGCGTTCTACGTGGGTGGGTTGGTCGCGGTGCTCGCCCACACCATGCGGGGCGGCTCCCGCGTGGCACTGGCGCTGCGCCGCTACTCCGTGGTGGCCACCATCGCGATCATCGCGCTCGGGTTCTCCGGCATCATCAACGCACTCGTGCGACTGCATCCCGCCGACCTGTTCTCCTCGACGTACGGGCTGCTGGTGCTGGCCAAGGCGCTGCTGCTGGTCCTGCTCGCGATGTTCGGGTTGGCGATGCGCCGGCGGATCATCGCCAGGATCGAGTCCAGATCGGCCAACGCCCCCGTCGACCGCGGAACCCTGCTGCGGATCGGGCTGGTCGAGGCCGTGGTGATGGCGGGCACCATCGGGCTCTCGGTCTCGCTCGGCCGTACCCCGCCGCCGGCGCCGCTCTACGTCCCCACCCGCCAGGAGGCGCTGCTGGGCTTCGAGCTCCCCGGCCCGTTCTCGTTCGGCACCGTGCTCGGGCTGTGGCGCTTCGACCTGGTGCTGGGCCTGGCCGCGGTCATCCTGCTGGGCCTGTACGTGTGGGGACTGCTCACTCTGCGCCGTCGCGGGGACTCGTGGCCTGCGGGCCGGACTGTTGCCTGGGTACTCGGCTGTGTCCTGCTGTTCCTCACCACCAGCTCCGGTATGGGGATGTACATGATGGCCGACTTCGCCAGCCACATGGTCGGGCACATGCTCATCTCGATGCTCGTGCCGGTGCTCCTCGCGCTCGGCGGGCCGCTGACCCTGGCGTTGCGAGCGCTCCCGGCGGCGGGGCGTGGCAACCCGCCCGGGCCGCGCGAGTGGATCGTCGAGTTCATCAACAACCCGCTCTCGCGCTTCCTCACCCACCCGATCGTCGCGTCGGTGCAGTTCGTGGCGGGTTTCTACATCATCTACTTCGGCGGGTTCTACGAGGCCCTGGCCTCCGAGCACCTCGGCCACATGTTCATGAACGTGCACTTCCTCATCAGCGGCTACCTGTTCTACTGGGTGATCATCGGGGTCGACGCGGCGCCGCGGCACTTCTCGCCGCTCTACAAGCTCATGGTGCTGCTCAGCTCGCTGCCGTTCCACGCCTTCTTCGGCATCATGCTGATGAACTACAAGACGGTGCTCGCCGAGAACTGGTACGGCGGGATCGGGCTGCCCTGGATCCCGGACCTGCTGCAGAGCCAGCAGGTCGGCGGCGGCGTCGCGTGGGCGGCGGGAGAGATCCCGCTGTTCATCGTCATGTTGGCCCTGGCGTGGCAGTGGTACCAGAGCGACATGCGGGACGCGCGGCGCGGCGAGCGGCAGGCCGATCGCGACGACGACGCCGAGCTCAGGGCCTATAACGAGATGCTCGGCGAGATGTCCCGCGCCGACCGCCGGGCCTGAGAGTCGCCCAGCCCGTCGTCGTAGGGCTCCTCGCTCCACACCCCTCCCGCCACTCCACAGTGCGGGGACCGCGAGCGGTGCGACCGGGATACGACGACGACGAGGTGGGGCACGCTCTGGAGCACGAGGCCGACGCACGGTCGGTCCGAGTGTGACAGGAGCGAGACCATGAACGAGACCCACACCACCGTCCGCGGAACCGTGATCACCGACCCCACCACCCGCCGCGTCGGAGAGGACTCGGTGTTCTCCTTCCGGGTGGCCAGCAACACCCGCTACCAGGACCGCGACACCGGGGAGTGGAAGACCGGCGGCACCCTGTACTTCTCGGCCAACTGCTGGGGCAGGCTGGCGCAGCGGGCGTCCGGGAGGCTGGTCAAGGGCGACGGCGTGATCGTCCAGGGTCGACTTCTCACCAACGAGTACGAGAAGGACGGCAGGATCCAGCGCGACCTGGAGATGCGGGTCACCGCCCTGGGCCCGGATCTGTCGCGGATGGACGTGACCATGCGCAGGGCCCAGCCGGAGGGGGCCGGCAGCTCGCCCGACGGGGAGGGGGCGGGGCAATCGCAGGGTACGGGCGGCGTGGAGGACGTCATGGAGATCGGCTCCCGGGACGCCGACGACGCGCCGGAAGAGCAGGGCGCCGACAGCGCGTTCGCGGAGGCGGTCCGGGTCTGAACCGGCAGGGCCGCGGGCAGCCCTCCGCCGTGCTCACCGAGGCCGCGGGTGGGCACGTAACATGGGGGTCGTGCCCGCGGCCTGGCCGCGGCGATGTGAACTATTTGCGCAGGTGAGAGGGCAGAAGTGGCCGAGTTTATTTACACGATGAAGAAGGTTCGCAAGGCGCACGGGGACAAGGTGATCCTCGACGACGTGACCATGTCCTTCTATCCCGGTGCGAAGATCGGCGTCGTGGGGCCCAACGGCGCGGGTAAGTCCTCGATCCTCAAGATCATGGCCGGCCTCGACCAGCCCTCCAACGGTGAGGCGTTCCTCGACCCCGAGGCCAGCGTCGGCATCCTCATGCAGGAGCCCGTGCTCGACGAGACCAAGACGGTCAAGGAGAACGTCGAGGACGGCCTCGGCGAGACCATGGTGCAGATCCGCCGGTACAACGCGGTGGCCGAGGAGATGGCCACCGACTACACCGACGAGCTCATGGAGGAGATGGGGCGGCTCCAGGAGCAGCTCGACGCGGTGGACGCGTGGGACGTGGACTCCCAGATCGAGCAGGCCATGGACGCGCTGCGCTGTCCGCCGGGCGACTCGCCAGTCACCCACCTGTCCGGTGGCGAGATGCGTCGCGTCGCGCTGTGCAAGCTGCTGCTGAGCAAGCCCGACCTGCTCCTGCTCGACGAGCCCACCAACCACCTCGACGCCGAGTCGGTGCTGTGGTTGGAGCAGCACCTGGCCGCCTACCCGGGCGCCGTCCTGGCCGTCACACACGATCGCTACTTCCTCGATCACGTGGCGCAGTGGATCTGTGAGGTCGACCGCGGCAAGCTGCACCCCTACGAGGGCAACTACTCCACCTACCTGGAGAAGAAGGCCGAGCGTCTGGAGGTCCAGGGCAAGAAGGACCAGAAGCTGCAGAAGCGCCTCAAGGCCGAGCTCGAGTGGGTCCGCTCCGGCGCCAAGGCCCGCCAGTCCAAGTCCAAGGCGCGACTGGCCAAGTACGAGGAGATGGCGGCCGAGGCCGAGAAGCACCGCAAGCTGGACTTCGAGGAGATCCAGATCCCCACCCCGCCGCGGCTGGGCAACGTGGTGGTCGAGACGGACAAACTGCAGAAGGGCTTCGACGACCGGGTCCTCATCAAGGACCTGTCGTTCACCCTGCCGCGCAACGGCATCGTCGGTGTGATCGGCCCCAACGGTGTGGGTAAGACCACCCTGTTCAAGACGATCGTGGGACTCGAGGAGCCGGACGCGGGTTCCGTGCGGGTCGGCGACACGGTCAAGCTGAGCTACGTGGACCAGTCCCGCGCGAACATCGACCCCGAGAAGTCGGTGTGGGAGGTCGTCTCCGAGGGCAACGACTTCATCGAGGTCGGCCAGAACGAGATGCCGTCGCGCGCGTACGTCAGCGCTTTCGGCTTCAAGGGCCCGGATCAGCAGAAGAAGGCCGGCGTGCTGTCCGGCGGTGAGCGCAACCGCCTGAACCTCGCGCTGACCCTGAAGGTCGGCGGCAACCTGATCCTGCTGGACGAGCCGACCAACGACCTCGACACCGAGACCCTGGGCAGCCTCGAGAACGCCCTCGAGGACTTCCCCGGCTGCGCCGTGGTGATCTCGCACGACCGGTGGTTCCTCGACCGCACCTGTACCCACATCCTCGCGTGGGAGGGCAATGTCGCCGAGGGGCAGTGGTACTGGTTCGAGGGCAACTTCGAGGGCTACGAGCAGAACAAGGTCGAGCGTCTGGGCCCCGACGCCGCCCGCCCGCACCGGGTCACCCACCGCAAGCTGACGCGGGACTGACGCGGATGGGATCGCACGCCGCGCCCGACACGCAGACCCGCGGTGCCGTCCACCGGGTCCACATCCCCCTGCGCATCGCGGACTTCGTGGGGCAGCACGTCAACAACGTGCGGTTCCAGGAGTTCTCCCAGGACGCCAGACTGATGTGGTTCCGGGACAGGTTCGATGTCCCCGGATCTCGGGTGCCGATCTCGCTGGCGCGATGGATGGAGATCGACTTCCGCCGTGTCATCGGGTACGGCGCCACGAGCGTGTGGGTGGACGTCGAGGTCCTCCGGGTCGGCCGTACCTCCTTCACGATGAGGACCTCGATCGGTTCGGATTCCACGGGCCCGGAGCCGTGCGCTGTCGTCGACACCGTGTTGGTGGTGACGGCGCCGGACGAGACCACGACACTCGAGATCAGTCCCGAGGAGCGCGCGGCGCTGCTCGGTGAGCGCGAGGAGGCGAGATGAGTCCCGGTGAGCAGACCCCGGACCGGGGGACGTTCCGCTGCACCCTGCAGGTGCGGTGGGCGGACTTCGACCAGTTCGGGCACGTCAACAACGTCAAGTACATCGAGTACGCGCAGGAGGCGCGGATCCTGTTCGTCCGCAGCCGGTTCGGGCCGTTCGGGCTCGGCAACCTGCCGCAGGTCGTGCGCCGGGTGGAGATCGACCACCTCCGCCCGGTGCTGCGGGACTCGACGTCGGTGGACGTGGAGATCGAGGTGGAGCACGTGGGGACCACCTCGTACCAGATCAGGCAGACGATCTTCGACGCCGCGGGCGAGGTCTGCTGCGCGCTGCGCGTGGTGATGGTCGCCTACGACGCCTCCACCTCTACGGCCGTGGAGATCCCCACCGGGGTGCGTCACGTCCTGGAGGCCGCGCACCAGCGCGTCGCGATCACCGACGAGGGACCCGCGGAGTGACCGAGCAGCTCGTCTACGAGGCCGGGGGGCCGCTCGGTGCCTCGGGTGAGCCGGGACGACGGGTGTTCACCGCGGCGATGCCCGTCCGCTGGTCGGATCAGGACCTCTACCACCACGTCAACCACGCGCGGATGATCACGCTGATCGAGGAGGCCCGGATCCCCTGGCTCTTCGAGGAGGGCATCCCCACCGCCACCCTCACCGCCGGCGCCGTGATGACCGAGCTCGCCGTGAAGTACCGCGGCCAGGTCACCCGCGCCGACGGACCGATCAGGGTGCGTATGTGGTGCGAGAAGGTCGGCGCCGCCATGTTCGTGGCCCGTCACGAGGTCCGTGGGCGCGCCACCCCCGACTCGGCGCCCGCGGCTGTCGACTGCACGGCCACCATCGCGGCGTTCGACCTCGCCACCCAGCGGCCGCGCCGGTTCACGCGGGCCGAGCGGGAGCACCTGATGGAGTTCCGCCACGGGGCCCCGGCGTGACGCTGCCGGGCGCCGGCGGGGCGCAGGGGACCGGCGGCACCGCCGGCGCCATGATCGCGGTGCCCGACCCCGCCGACCGGGATGACCTGCGGACCCTCCTGCGCCGGCTTCTCCGGCTCGACGAGGCGGCGGTGGTCCGACTGACCAGTGGCGACGACGGCAGGATGCGGGTGTGGTCCCGGACGCCGTTCGGCGCCCTGGTGGTCCGCGCAGTCGGTGGACGCTGCCCGGGTGGCGACGTGGTGTGCGGAGCCGACCACCTGCTCACCGAGCTCGACCTGCTGCCGCGCGGCGACACCGCCGGTCTCGTCGACCCCGGGATGCCCCTCACCTCCTCCTGGCAGGGGCTGCTCCCGCCCACCGACGGGTTCCAGATGCTCGAGGCGATACCGGCGCAGGTCCTGCTGGACCTGACCGAGTCCGGTCGCGGCGCAGCCCGCGAGAACGCCGGGCCGGCCGGGCTGCCGCCCTCGCTGCTGGACCAGGAGGTGCTCACCGTGCGCGCGGACACCGACAGCCCCGTGGGCGTGGACATGCGGACCGTCTTCTCCATGGTGATGTGCGGGTTCGTGCCCGAGCGGGCAGGGCGCGCCCCGGAGGGTGAACCGGTCCGGGTGAGTGAGCGCGGCGCGTGGCTCCGGGTCGACGCCCGATACGGCACGGCGTTCCGCCGGACCGACTCGCTCACTCTCGAGCCGCGATGACGCCACCGGGATTCTCGGTCTCCTGGCCCGGGAGGGGCGAGCCCGAGGTCCCGGGAGAGCACGGTCCGGCGCCGGAGGTCGCGACGGTCGACCGGGATGCCGGCGGACGGGTGACCGGCGCCGTCCTGGGCGGCGACGGGGCGCGGATCCCCGAGATCGGTGACGTCCTGGACGAGTTCGGCCTCGGGACCTCGGGCGCGACCCAGCTGGTGTACCTCGACCCGCCCTACAACCGTGGCGGCCGCTTCGACGGCTACCACGACAACATGCCGCGCCACCGGTGGCTGGGGTACATCGAGCACCGACTGGTGGTGGCGCGCGGGCTCCTCGCCGACACCGGCACCGTCTGGGTGCACCTGGACGACGCGGAGGCCCACCGCGTCCGGTGCGTGCTCGACGAGGTGTTCGGCCCGGATGCCTTCATCGCCGACCTCACCGTGGAGAGCAACCCCAAGGGGCGTCAGCTCGACCGGTTCTTCGCCGGATCCCACGACCGGCTGATGGTCTACGCGCGGGATCCCGCGCGCGTCCGGCTGGCCGGGGGGGTCGCCTCCGCGGTCGACCCCTCCGACTTCCCGCACACCGCCGAGGACGGGGTCAACTACCGTCTGCTGCCGCTGCGCAACACCAACAAGCGGTTCAACCCGCGCACCACGCCCACCATGACCTACCCGCTCTACGGCGACCCGGACACCGGTGCGGTCTCCGTGGACCCGGGGCCCGGGCTCACCGAGATCCTCCCGGTGTTCGGCGACCTCAGTCCGGCCGTGTGGCGCTGGTCGCGCGATCGCGCGCAGGAGCGGAGCGACGAGTTGGTCTGTCGGATGGTGCGGGGTCGGACCGGGCCGCGGGTCGATGTGTACCAACGCGACCGGCACGAGGTGGGCCGGATCAAGAAGCTCAAGTCCATCTGGCTGGCCCAGGAGGTCGGGTCCACCGACACCGCCCGCGCGGAACTGCGCAGCGCGGGGGTCGACGGTTTCCGCACGCCAAAGCCGGAGTCGCTGATGCGGCGGATCGTGGAACTGGCGACCGAGGCGGACGACCTGGTGGTGGACCTGTTCGCCGGCTCCGGGACCACCGCCGTGGCGGCCCGCGACCTGGGCCGCCGCTGGGTGGTGGTGGAACGCAACCCGGAGACGGTCCGCGACGTGATCCTGCCGCGGTTGCGCGTCAGCGGAGCGTGACCCCGACCGGAGCCCAGTGCTACCGGAGCTTGACGCTGCCGCCGTCCGCCATGAGAGTCTGCCCCGTCATGTAGCGGGCGTCCTCGCTGGCGAGGAACACCGCGACGCGGCCGATGTCCGCCTCGGGGTCGCCGAACCTGCGCATCGGGGTCCCGGACAGCAGGTGCTTCTCGATACCGGGGTTGGCCTCGAGGTACGCCTCGACCCCTTCGGTCAGGGCCAGCGGCGAGATCACGTTGACGTTGATGCCGTCCCGGGCCCACTCGTTGGCCGCCACCCGGGAGATGGCGCGGATGGCCTCCTTGGCCGCCGCGTACGAGGCCTGGGTGGGGCTTCCCTCGATGCCGGCGCCCGAGGCGAAGTTGATCACCGAGCCACCCCCGGTGGCCAGGTGTGGGTGCGCGGCCTGCATCAGCCAGAAGGTGGGGTAGAACCCCGTGTCGAAGGACAGGTCCAGCATCTCCCGGGTGGTCTCCAGCAGTGTCGCCTGGCGTGACGCGTGGGCGTTGTTGACCAGGACGTCGAGCCGTCCGAAGTGTTCGACAGCCGTCTCGACGATGACGCGGGCGTTGTCCTCGACCGAGATGTCCGCCGCGAGGTAGCGGACGCTATCACCCAGTTCGTCGGCCAGGGCACCGCCGGCCGCGTCGTTGATGTCGACCGCAAGGACGCGGGCTCCCTCCTTGACGAACGCCCGGACGATGCCCCTGCCGATCCCGCCGGCGCCGCCGGTGACAATCGCCGTCTTCTCCGCCAACCTCATGGTTAATCCCCGTTCTTAGTGTGGCCGTAACCATACTGCGGTGTCCGGCGGGAGGATCTCGCCGGTGGGGGATTCCGGGTTGGGTGGTCCTGGGGAGAGGGGTCCGGAGGAGAGCAGCACCTCGCCCCGGGGCAGGGGCACCGACCGGTCTGACGTATTGAGCGCGCACACCACGCCGTCGTTGCGCCGGAACGCCAGGCAGCCGGACGGCGCCCCGTACCACTCGACGGACGCGGTGCACGGGCCCCGCCACGAGCGCCGGGTCTCGATGGCGGCCCGGTACAACGACAGGGTGGAGGCCGGGTCCTCGATCTGGGCCTCCACTGTCAGGTGGTCCCAGTTGCCCGGCATCGGGAGCCAGGTGTGATCGGTGGTCGAGAAGCCGTACGGCGGCGTGGAGCCCTCCCACGGGATCGGGACGCGGCAGTGGTCGCGACCCATCTCCGCGTGGCCGCTGCGTTCCCAGGTGGGGTCGGTCAGCCGGTCGTGGGGGATCGAGAAGTCGCTCGGCAGACCCAGCTCGGACCCCTCGTAGAGGAACGTGATCCCCGGTAGGGCCAGCTCGACCAGCAGCATCGCCCGGGCCCGCGCGGTGCCGACGGCGCCGTTTCCGTATCGGGTCACCTCTCGTACGACGTCGTGGTTGGACAACGCCCAGGTCGGGGCAGAGTCGGCGATGCGTGAGGCCTCGAGCGTGGCGTCGATCGCCTCGCGCACGGCGCCGGCCTCGAAGGGGGCGCCGGTGAGCGGGAAGTGGAACGCGAAGTGCAGCTCGTCGGGGCGGAGGTATCGGGCGAACCGGTCGGCCGGGCCCACCCACACCTCGCCGAAGGTCGCCGCGCCCGGGTACTCGTCGACGACCGCGCGGATCCGCCGGTGGACGTCGTGGACGCCGGGCCGGTCCCACCGTGCGTCGCGCTCGTCGACGACGAGTTGGGCGATCTCCACATCGTCCGGCAGGTCGGCCAGGTCGTCCGGTTTGGCCAGTCCGTGCGCCACGTCGATCCGGAACCCGTCGACCCCCAGGTCGAGCCAGAAGTGCAGGGTCTCCTCTAGGTCGTCGCCCACGTCGGGGTGCGACCAGTCGAGGTCCGGCTGCTCCGGGGCGAAGAGGTGCAGGTACCACTGCCCGGGTGTGCCGTCCGGCTCGGTGACGCGGGTCCAGGCGGGCCCGCCGAACACCGAGGGCCAGTTGTTGGGCGGCTGGGAGCCGTCCTCTCCGAGGCCGTCGCGGAAGAAGTAGCGTTCGCGCTCGGGGCTGCCGGGACCCGCCGACAGGGCGGCGGCGAACCACGGGTGCTCGACGCTCGAGTGATTGGGCACCAGGTCCATGATCAGGACCATCCGCGCGGCGTGAAGCGCCTCCACCAGTCGGCGCAGCGTCTCGACGTCTCCGAACAACGGATCCACGTCCCGAGGATCCGAGACGTCGTAGCCGTGGTCGGCGCCGGGGGAGCGCATGATGGGGGACAGCCACACCCCGTCCACGCCCAGCAGTTCCAGGTAGCCGACGCGGTCGATCACACCCTGCAGATCACCGGTGCCGTCGCCGTCGGAGTCGGCGAAGGAGCGCGGGTAGATCTGGTAGAGAACCATGTCCTCCCACGGCCGAGTCGCATGGGCCGGGGAGGTCACACGTCCTCCGGGGTGTTGACCATCATCGCGGCGGCCCGCGTGAGGTACTCGACCATCGCCGCCCTGTGCTCGTCGTCCATGGTCGCGCGGTCGATCGTGTCCACGGCGGCGAGCATGTGCGTGAGCCAGGCGTCGTGGGCGGCGCGGTCCACGCGGAAGGGGTTGTGGCGCATCCGGAGCCGGGGGTGGCCGCGCTGCTCCGAGTAGGTGGTGGGGCCGCCCCAGTACTGCTCGAGGAACATCCGCATGCGCTCCTCGGCCGGACCCAGGTCGTCCTCCGGGTACAGCGGCCGCAGCACCGGGTCGACCTCGACCCGCCGGTAGAACTCGTGGACCAGCTTCCGGAAGGTCTCCGCGCCGCCGATCTCGTCATAGAAGGTAGTGCTGCTCATGCCCCCCATCATGCCCTCGGGATCCGCCAGGGGGTCCGACCCCACCACCCGTCGGCAACGGCCGGAGAACACTGCGGACAACCGGTACGCGGTGATCGCGCGCGAAGTGTTCATCGAGGGTGCATCATCGTTGCAGGCGAGGTTCACTACGGGCCCGGTTGACAGTGTTGCACTGGGCTCGGAGCAGACGAGCGGAGACCGACTATGGGCACAGCCGTGCGCGAGAATTCGGAGTACCGACAACCGGGGTCGCGTCCCCCTGTTCGACTCGAGCGTGTCCCGGACCCGCACGTCCCGCTGGCCTCCGCGCCCCGGGTTCTCCTGCTCAACGCCGGCTACGAGGCCCTCACCGCCCTCCCCGCCCGCCGCGCCGTGGTGATGCTGCTCGGGGGCAAGGCGGTGGTGGTCCACGATCACCCGAACGAGATCCTGGTGCGGTCGGTCGACACGGCCGTTCGCGTGCCCTCGGTGATCATGCTCCGCGAGTACGTGCGGATCCCGTACCGGGCGCAGGTGCCCATGACGCGGGCCGCCCTGATGCACCGCGACTCTCACCGGTGCGGGTACTGCAATGCCCGCGCGACCACGGTCGATCACGTGATCCCGCGCAGCCGCGGGGGCCAACACGTGTGGGAGAACTGTGTGGCTTCCTGCGCGCCGTGCAATCACCGGAAGGCCGACAAGCTCCTGTCCGAGCTGGGGTGGGAACTGCGTGTGCCGTTGGTGGCGCCGAGGGGCCGGACGTGGCGGCTCGTCTCTCAGCTCCGGGAGATCGGCCCGTACTGGGAGGACTACCTGTACCTCGACGCCGCCTGACCCGGATCGGGGCTGACGCTGGACTGCCAGTGACTCACGTGATCTCGCGGCTGCTGACTGTCGACCCGCGCCAGCCGGTCCCGGCACCCGCGGACCCGTGGCATCTGCGGATGGGGGAGTTCACACGAGGAGCTGCACGAGGTAGAGGGTGGAGACGACGAGGGCGGCCACACCGAGGCCCGCCCGGAGTCCGCGCTCCGGGATCCGCGGCTGCAGCACCACCCCCAGATATCCGCCGATCAACCCGCCCAATCCGCAGGCGAGGCCGATTCCCCACGCCGGTGAGACCGGGTCGGTCGAGAACCGTGCCAGCACGGTGAACGCGATCGCGCCGACCACTGAGGTGATCCACGTGGTGGCCAACGCAGCGGGTGCGACGAGGCCCACGGTCAGTCCCCCGGCGACCAGCAGGGGAGAGAGGAGTGACCCCCCTCCGATGCCGTAGACGCCGCCGACTACGCCAACCACGAACGCGGCCGTGCGCTGGTGACTGCTTATCCACGCCGGGAGCCGGCCGGGATTGCTCGTAACGCCGCCCGGTCGACGAGGACGCAACAGGGAGTAGCTGATCGGTGCCAGCAGAGCTACGGCCAGGAGCCGCACGACGTCCTCGCCGGGTGCCAGGAACACCCGGACACCAGCACCGAGCAGCACCCCCGGGACGGTGCCGGTGAGCAGGCGCACCGTCAAGCCGGCCGAGCCGGTGAAGGCTCTGCGGCGGTGGAACTTCCACAGCGCGCCGGGGGCGGAGACGATGTTGTAGAGCAGGTTGGTGGGCGTCACCTGCGGACTGGAGACCGACAGTAGCTGGAGCTGGACCGGCAGCAGGAAAACCGCGCCGGAGATGCCCACCGGGGTGGTCAGGGTCGCGATCACCAGGCCTGCGGCAAAGGCGACCAGCAGTTCGGTCACGTAGCCGTCAGCCCCGCACGTTCACGACATCCCGCTCCGGCGCTGCCCCCGATGCTGATTCCCGAAGCACGTCGGCACCCGGGTGAGCGCGCACCCACACCCGGTCCCCGTGCCCGATCCCGGTCGCTGTGGCCTCGGTGCGGGTCAGCTGGCCGTGGACCCGCTCCGCGCCGGGAGCGTCGTCGAGTTCCACCTCGTAGCGGATCTCGAACCCGACCCGCTTCCATCGGACGACCCGCCCGGGGAGGCCGCCGGACTCCGGGCCGCTCGAGACCAGCACGTCGTGCGGGCGCAGAAGCACACCTCCGAGCCTGGTGACAGGGCCCAGGAAACCAAAGACGAACTCATTGGCCGGGTGGTCGTACAGCTGTTCCGGAGTGCCGATCTGCTCGACCCGGCCATGGTTGATCACGACGATGGTGTCGGCCACCTCCAGGGCCTCCTCCTGGTCGTGGGTGACGAACACCGAGGTCACGTGGACCTCGTCGTGCAGCCGGCGCAGCCAGTCGCGCAACTCCTTGCGGACCTTGGCGTCCAGGGCCCCGAACGGTTCGTCGAGCAGCAGGACGCTGGGCTCGATCGCGAGTGCGCGGGCCAGCGCCATTCTCTGCCGCTGCCCGCCGGAGAGCTGGGCCGGGAGCCGGTCGCCGAACTGGGCGAGCTGGACCAACTGCAGCAGTTCATCGATGCGCCGCCGGATCTCCGGCTTGGGCACCTTGCGGATCTCCAGACCGAAGGCCACGTTCCTGGCCACCGTCAGGTGCTTGAAGGCGGCGTAGTGCTGGAAGACAAAGCCGACGTTCCGCTTCTGCGCCGGCACGTTCGTGGTGTCGCGGCCGTCGATCTCGACGGTGCCGGAGTCCGCACTCTCGAGACCGCCGAGGATCTGCAGCAGCGTGGTCTTGCCCGACCCGGACGGTCCGAGCAGTGCGGTGAGCCCGCCGGAGGGCACGGAGAGGGTGACGTCGTCGAGTGCGACGAAGTCACCGTACCGCTTGCTGACGCCTGAGATCTCAATCCCCACGGGGGTCCTCTTTCGGTCGAAGAATCATGACGATCACCAGTGCGGCCACGGCGATGAGCGCGAGCAGGAAGCCGATGGCGTACGAGCTCCCCGTATCGAATCCCTGGTGGAGCCGCTGCACGGCGATCGTCGCCGTCTCGGTGCGGTTGACGATGCCGCCGGAGACGATCAGCACGGCGCCGAACTCCCCGATCGCCCTGGCGAAGGTGAGCACCACGCCGTACGCGACCGCCCACTTGATGGCCGGCAGGGTGATCCGCCACAGGACTTGCCGCCCCGAGGCTCCCAGGCTGCGGGCGGCGGTCTCCTGGTCGTCGCCGATCTCCTGGAGCACGGGAACCACGGCGCGCAGGACGAGCGGCAGGGAGACAAAGGTGACGGCCAGGACGATGCCGGTGTAGGAGAAGATCACGGAAATGCCGATCTCTGCGAGCGGCCGGCCGAGCCACCCGTGCGCGGGACCATAGGCCAACAGCAGTGCGAGGCCCACGATAATCGGTGAGACGGAGACCGGTAGGTCCATGAATGAGCTGAGGAGTCGCTTGCCGGGGAACTCGTGGCGCACCAGAAGGATCCCCAGGGTGATGCCGAACACCGTGTTGAGTGCCACCGCCCACAGCGAACTGGAGAGGGTGATGAGCAGGGCGTTCTGCACGGACGGGTTCTGCAGAGCGGAGACAAGGTGGTTGGAGCCGTCGAAGAATGTCCGCTGGACGATCATCAGCAGCGGCCAGCCGATGAGTAGGAACAGGTAGGTGATGACGACGACGAGGCGGACACCCGCCCACGGAGGCACCGACCGGCGCCGTCGAACAGGCACGGTCGCCGGGTCGTCGATATCCGGGGGCCGGGTTGACGGAGTTTGCTCAACCATGGCGCGCCACCCTCCGTGAGATGAGTTCGAGGGTCGCGATGGCCAGTAGTGCCACCGCGAGCAGGACCACGGCGACAGTGGCGGCCGCGGCCACGTTGTCAATCTCGATGTAGCTCTGGATGCGGATCGGGGCGCCTTCGGAGATGTTGGGCCGGTTGCCGGTGAACAGCACCAGCGCGCCGAACTCTCCTACTCCCCGGGCGAAGGACAGGGTGGCTCCGGCGGCGATGGCCGGTGTGAGGGTGGGCAGGACTATCCGCCGGAACGTGACCGCCCGCGACGCGCCGAGGGACCGGGCGGCCTGCTCCACCTGCGGGTCGAGCTCGAGGAGGACGGGTTCCACGGTGCGCACCACGAACGGCAGGGTCACGAACAGCACCGCCAGGAAGACCGAGTACGGGGTCCCCGCGATGGTTAGCCCCATCGGGCTGTTCGGCCCGTAGAGGCTCAGCAGCACCAACCCGGCGACCAGCGAGGGCAGGGCGAAGGGGATGTCGATCACCAGCTCGATCACACGCTTGCCCGGGAACCTGTCGCGGACCAGAACCCAGGCGATCAGCGTGCCGATCACGATGTTGACCACCGTCGCCGCGAGCGCCGAGAGCAGGGTGAGCCTGATGGCGTTGGCGGTCTGGACATTGGTCAAGGTGGCCCAGAAGGTCTGCCAACCACCCTCGGCCGAGGAGATCACCACCAGGGCCAGGGGGATGAGCACCAGCAGACTGAACCACAGCACCGCCACTCCCAGGGCGACGCCGGCCGGCCGGGTGAGGGTGGTGCGCGACGTGCGCCGCCGACGCCGGGTGGCCGGCGTCGACGGCGGTGAGATGACAGTGGCCATCGTCAGTTCAGGCCGGAATTCTGGATGATCTGGGTGATGACTCCGTCGTCGTCGAAGTACTTGTCGACGACCGCCTTCCATCCGCCGAAGTCGCCGTCGACCGTGTAGAGCTCGGCGACCTCCGGGAACGGATCCGTGGGATCGGTAGCGCCGTCGACCTCTCCGATCTCCACCTGATCCGCGAGGTGGCTCAAGGGGCGGAAGCCGTACTGCGCGTAGATCGCCTGACCCTCGGGGCTCAGGGCGTAGTCCAGGAACTCCTGCGCGGTCTCCGGGGCGGAGGTGGTCACGGCCGCGGGGTTCTCGATGAGCAGGTTGCGGTCCGGGACGATGTACTCGAACTCCTGTCCCTGCTGCTTGCCGAGGATCGCTTCGTTCTCGTAGGAGATCAGGACGTCTCCGGTGCCGTCGAGGAACGCCGTGGTGGCATCGCGCCCCGATCCGGGGAACGCGGCGACGTTGCCGATGACGGACTCGAGGAACTCGGCGGCCTCCTCCTCCGTACCGCCCTTCTGCAACACCGAGGCCCACGCCGCGAGGATGTTCCACCGTGCGGCGCCCGAGGAACCGGGATTGGGCGTGACGATCTCGACGCCGTCACGGGCCAGGTCCTCCCAGTCGGTGATGTTCTCGGGGTTGCCCTCGCGCACCACCAGCACCACGACGGAGTCGGTGAGGAATCCGTTGTTGGGGCCGGAGTTCCAGCCCTGGTCGACCAGTCCTGCGTCGACGAGCCGGGTGACATCCGGTTCCACGGAGAAATGGACGACATCGGCCGGCTGGCCGTTGGCCACGGCTCGCGACTGGTCGCCGGACGCGCCGTAGGAGGTGAGCCAGGAGACACCTTCACCGGCCGGAGTCTCGGCGAACGCCTCCTGTACCGCCGCGTTGCCCTCCGCGGGCACTGCGAAGCCGACGATCGACAGCTCGTCCCCGGACGCCGTACCCCCACATCCGGCGACGAGGGCGGCGGTCAGCCCTGTGCCCAGAATGCTGGTCCCCAGCCTCGAGATGGTCCGTCTGTTGATCATGTTGTGTCCACTTTCGCCATGTCTGTCGGTCGGCATCAGAGGCTCAAGGTAATGACAGGGTGCGTGAACACAGAACTGTTTCGTTCAGGGTGAACCAAACCACCGGACGGTCGGGCAGGTCCGGCTAGCGGTCCGACGGGGCCGCCACGGCCGCCACCGCCGCCCGGTGAAGACGGGCGGCGGTGGCGGCTGCAGAACGGGGCCGTCCTACTGCGAGACCAGGCCCCGGTGACGCGCCTCCTCCAGCAGTCCGGTCCGGGACCACTGCTCGACGAGGTTCGTCTCGTCGAACTCCTGCGAACCGCCGAGAGTCTCACCGATGGCCTGGTAGTTGGCCCCCTCCTCCAGCAACACGACGAACTTGGCGAGGGCGATCAGCCCGGAGCGACCGATCACGTGGGAGCCACCGTTCGCCTCGAAGATCGCCACCAGATCCGGGTCGATCTGCAGCTTCTCGAGAATGAAGTCGCCCGCGTTCACCGACCGGTCCAGGTGCGGGTAGACCTGTCGGGAGAGGGTCAGGCGCTGGGAGGCCGCGTAGCGGATGGGCAGGGGCTGGTGGGTCTGCGCCCAGCCGCCGAGCCAGGGGGAGTGCACGTGCACCGCGGAGGTGATCTCGGGGCGCTCTCGGAAGACCCGGCCGAAGGTCGGGACGAACGCGGCGTGGCCGCGGCCGGAGAGGACATGACCGTCGAAGGTCGCGATGACCGGTTCGATGACTGTCTCGGTGGACCAGGGCCCCGGGGGGTTGAGCTGGACGGCGAGGTCCTCGCCGGGCACGCGCTCGACAAAGTTCACGGTGCCGCTGCCGCGCACGGTGCCGGTCTCGTGGAACACGCGGTAGGCGGTCTCGGCATCGCGGGCCGAGGCGGCGGCGAACTCGAGGACTTCGGTGGAGAGCTGGGGTTCGACAGTGGTCATGACGGGATCCTTTCGGTGGTGGTGGTGAGGTTGTCGGTGAGTCCGGCAAGCGTGCGAGGTGAGTCGGGCGGGGTGAGGCGGTGCCGGCCGAGCAGAGGCAGGACCTCCTCGCCCACGCGGTAGGCCTCCTCGAGGTGGGGGTTGCCGGCGAGGATGAAGGCATCGACGCCCAGGGCCACGAGCTCATCCAGTCGCTCGGCGACCTGCTCGTAGCTGCCGACCAGCCCGAACGCCGGCCCGCCCCGGATGAGGTTGAAACCGGCCCACACGTTGGGTTGGACCTCGAGGTCCCGGTAGCCGTTGATGGTCTCCGGAACCCAGCCGGCGATGCGGGCGGCGCCCACCGAGTCACCTCGGGCGGCGGAGCGCGCAGCCTCGCGGTCGACAAAGGCCCAGCCCTTTTCGACCTCCGCCCAGGCGGCCTCCTCGGTGTGGCGGGCGACGATGTCGATTCGCACCGCGAACCGGGGTCGTCGACCGATCCGTTCCGAGTGGGCCCTGACGCTGTCGAATTTGGCGGTGAGATCGGCAAAAGGCTCCAGCCACGAGAGGTAGTAGTCGCTGTGCCGGCCCGCCGCATCCACCGCCGCGCCGGAGGACCCGGAGAAGAACAGTTCCGGGAACGCCTGGCCGGCGAGGCCGGGCGGGAGCGCGGCGCCGCGGGTGCGGTAGAAGCGGCCGTCGTAGTCGAAGGGCTCGCCGTTCCAGACGCCCTTGAGGACGTCGAGGAACTCGCTTGTTCGGGCGTATCGGTCGTCGTGGTCGACTTTGTCGCCCCACCACAGTTGGGCGGGACCGCCGCCTCCGCTGATGACGTTGTAGAGCAACCGGCCACCGGTGGCTCGCTGCATGCTCGCTGTCATCCGCGCGGCCTGGACCGGATGCAGGAAGCCCGGCTGGAAGGCGACCATGAACCGATATGTGCTGGTCTCGCGGGCGAGGGCCGCCGCTGTGGCCCAGGGGTCGTCTGTGACGGGGAACGACGGGAGCAGGCCGCCGAGGAACCCGGCCGACTCACTGGCCTTTACCACCGCTGCCACGTGATCGATGTAGCTGTAGGAGTCCAGTCGACCCTGTCGGATGGTGGGTGCGATGTTGCCGGCCGCGTACCCGCCGGCGTTACCGCGGTTGTAGCGGCGCGGGGTCCGGAGCGACGCGTGGTCTCCCTCCATGCCGATCCGCCAGTAGAAATCGATCGTCATGCGCTGGTCTCCTCGGCGGTGAGCGTGCGTCCGGCCGGGTCGGCGAGGTGCAGCCAGTGCTCCCCGCCCCGATGGAGCTCGTCGATGTGGGGATGCCCGGTTACCACGAAGTAGTCGATCCCGTTGTGCGACCACTCGGCGAATCGCCGGGCCACCCGGTCGTACGAGCCGACGAGGCCGCGAGCGGTCGGGTAGCCGAAGGCGTCGAAGCCGGACCACTCGTCCGGGCGGGCGTCGGGGTCCGGACCCGCGGCGGGGGCGTCCGGGTGGACCTGGTGGAGTAGCCGGTCGATTCGGGACCAGGCCTCGTCGTCGGTCTCCCGTGCGACCACCGGCAACTCCAGGCCCAGCCGCACGGTCCGGCCGTGGTCGGCGGCTCGGCGCTGTACTTCGGCACCGAGCGCCGGGTCATCGTCGAGGGTGAGCAGGTGGATGTCGGCGTGCGCCGAAGACAGCTCCAGTGCCGCCTCCGAGGACCCGGAGAGCAGGACCCGGGAGAATGGGCGGCCCGAGAGGATTCCGCGGAAGCCGCCGTCCAGGACGTGGAAGTACTCACCGGAGTGGGTGGCACCGGTGCCGCGGAAGCCCGCGCCGGGCACCGGGTCGTTGTTCCACACGCCGCGGGCGACGGTGAGGAATTCGTCTGCGCGCCGGTAGCGCTCCTCTCCGGTGAGGTCGTCGCCGAGTGCCCGGGCCTGGTCGGGGTCAACGTCCACGTGGATCCGCCAGTCGAGCCGCCCGGAGGAGATGGTCTGGAGGGTGGCGGACATCTTGGCCGCGTAGACCGGGGTGCCGAAGGTCGGGGTGAACTCCACTACGCCACGGACGTAGCGGGTGGCGCGCAGTGCGGAGGCGGTGACCACCCAGGACTCTTCTCCGAGCGGATCGTGCGGGGCGAGGACCCCGTCCCACCCGGTGAGTTCGGCGGCGTCGATCACCTGATCGAGGTTGTCGAACGGGCTGATTCGCCGGATGTCTGTGGCGATGGTGGGGGCGGGATCGCCGAAGCCGCCGCGGGTGCGCTCGGCGGCCCGAGCGCTGCGCCCGTCTCCACGGGAGGGCAACCGCCAGACGAACTCGCTCATGCGCCTACTCCCGCCGTATGGGCGGTCCGGCGTGCGGTGGCGGTGGCGACGGCACGCTCGAGAGGTGCCGGGTCGGCCCAGGCCGCGACGTCGACGCGGCCGGCGAGGAACCCATGGGTGTAGAGGAACTGCTCCTGCACTGCGAGCAGGTCGAGCCGTTCGGCGTCCAGGGTGGGGGCCAGGCCTGCGTGGAATGTCTCGCCGTAGGCGTCCATCACCCCGGGGCCCTCGGCGAAGGTCTCGCGGGCGAGCAGCCCGCGGACGCCCTCGAGGTCGGTGGCCGCCCATGCTGCGGCGTCGAGGCTGCGGACGAGGAAGTCCTCCACGACCTCGGGGTGATCGGCCAGGAGTTGTTCATGGACGGTGATCGGGCGGGGTGTGCCGTTGTTGACCCGGCCATACGGGGTGGTTGTGGTGTCGAGGTCCACTGCGATCCGCAGCCCGTGCTCGCGGGCGGTGTCGCGGCCGCGGGCACCCTTGACATAGATGGCGTCCACCTCCCCGGCCAGGAGTTCGGCGACCCCGGCGGTGGTGATGGATCGCCCCGGGTCGGATCTGTCGTGATCGGCGCTGTCGCGGACCTCGGGGGCGCGCTCCACATCCACCTCGACGACTACGACCTCGGCCAGCGTGAGCCCGGCGAGGGCAAGCGTCGCGGAGAAGCCGTGCAGAGCCATGGCCCGCGGGAAGCTCCGGGCTCCGTCGGCGGCCCACGCGGGGATGGCGATGCGGCGACCGGCCAGGTCGGCGGCGGAGGTGATGTCGGAGGCTGGGGCCACGAGGATCTGTTGGGCCTCGTCGACCCAGGTCAGTCCTATGAGACGGGTGGGGGCGCCGGCCGCGCGGGCGGCCAGGGCGGGGACATTACCGCCCTCGCGGATCAGCCCGGGAAGCTGGTGGTCGAAGTGATGCAGGGCGGTCGCGGGGTCCGTGTCCTGGAGGATCCTGAAGTCCAGGCCCGCGCTGGAAGCGACGTGGGCGAGCGTGCCGAGTCCGTGGGCGATGCCGCTCGCCGTGGGCACCGGGCAGCGGGTGTACCAGAGAGTATCGATTGTCATGATCAGGTCCTGTCGGTGGAGAGACGTCCCACGCCGAGGCGGGCGAGGAACTGTGTGCGGTAGGTGAGAGCGACCGGGTCGCTACGGTCGCGGGGGCGGGCCAGGTCGATGTCGACGTCGAGTGCGATCCGCCCGTTGTCGAGGACGAGCACCCGGTCGGCCAGCCGGACAGCTTCGTCGACGTCATGGGTCACCATGAGCACGGCGGGGCTGTGGGTGGCCACGAGATCACCCACGAGGTCCTGCATCTGGAGCCGTGTGAGCGCGTCCAGCGCGGCGAAGGGTTCGTCGAGCAGGAGTAGGTCCGGCTCCCTGACCAGGGCTCGGGCCAGGGCGACGCGCTGTGCCTCGCCGCCGGAGAGTGTGGCGGGCCACTGGCCGGCGCGGTCGGCCAAGCCCACCTCCCCGAGTGCCCGCAGCGCGGCCGCTCGGGTGGAGGCCGACCGGCGCTGACCGAGGGTGACGTTTCCGAGCACCTTCTTGGACGGGATGAGCCGCGGCTCCTGATAGACGGTGGTCCGGGCGCGGGGGACGCGGATCTCGCCGGAGTCGGGGCCCTCGAGCCCGTCGAGCAGGCGGAGCAGGGTCGTCTTCCCGGTGCCGCTGGGGCCCAGCAGCACCACGAACTCCCCGCTGTGGATGTCGAGGTCGATGTCCTGCAGTACGACCTTGGCGCCGAAACTCTTGTTCAGGCTCCGCAGAGAGACGGCGACGGGGCGGCCTCGCCGCCGTTCCTGCGCGGTGTTCGCGGTGGGGGTGCGGTCGCGGAGCGGCGGTAGCTCTGTGCCGCTGCCCGAATCGACGCTGCCCGAATCGACGCTGCTTGAATCGACGCTGTTCGCGTCGGTGCCGACCGGGGTGACGCTCATCGGTTCGCCACCTGTCCCCGCCACGGCATGGCGGTCTTCTCGATGACCCGGACGACCGCGTCGAACGCCAGGCCCAGCAGGGCGTACAGGGCCACACAGAGGACCATGTAGTCGGTCCGGTTGTACTCCTGCGCCATGGTGGCGAGGTAGCCGATGCCCTCCCGGGTGCCGATCTGCTCGGCGGCGATGAGGCCGGTGATGCTGATGGAGAGGCAGATCCGCAGTGCCATGAGGATGCTCGGCAGCGCCGAGGGGAGGATGGCGCCGAAGATCAGCGCCGGTCCGGTGAGCCCGTAGCTGCGGGCGGCCTCGACCATCTTGCGGTCGACGTTGCGCACGCCCAGGTAGGTGTACGCGTACATCGGGCTCACGGTCGCCACTGCGATGAGGACGATCTTGAAGCCCTCGTCGATCCCGAACCACGCGATGAACAGCGGCACCAGGGCCAGGAACGGGATCGCCCGGTTGATCTGCATGGTGGCGTCGATGAGTTCCTCACCCAGGGCGTACAACCCGGCCAGGGCGCCGCACACCAGCCCGATCAGGACACCCAGGGTGACGCCGACCGCGGCGCGCTGGAAGGACGCGGCGGCGAAGGCGGCGAGCTCACCGGACTGGGTGAGCTCCACCCCGGCGGTCCACACCGAGGGAGGACCGGCCAGGATCTCTGGCGGGATGAGCCCGGCGGCCGAGCCGATCCACCACGCGGCGACGATCGCGGCCGGTACGGAGATCCGGAGGGTGAGCGAGAGCCACCACGGGCGGGGCGAGCTCGTCCGCACTTTGGGGGTCTCGACGGGGACCACGGATCGAGCCCGGCCTGTGTCCGCGTCTCCTGTAGACGCGGCGTCGACGGGGCCGTCCGAGACGACGGTGCTGGTCACTGTCCCTCTCCACGATCTATCCGGGCGGCCTGCTCGGGGGAGACGAGCGGACGCAGGTCGAGGAAGACGTCCTGCGCGGAGAGCTGATCCGGTGTGACGCCGTACTCGGTGAACACGCGGGAGACCTCCTCGAGCGCGGCGGCCTCGTCCTCACCCGGCGGGATCGGGGGCAGGGCCTGGCGACCGACGGCGATCGCGTCCTCCAGGCGGGTGCCGCTCAACGCGGTCGGGCCGGTGGTGGTGAAGACGTTCTGAAAGTCCTCCGGTTCGGAGGCCTGCCGGATCACCAGGTCCTGCAGGTTCTCGAGGAACGCGGCCACCACATCGGGGCGCTCCTCGGCCACTGAGCCCCGGACGAGGAGGACCTTGCGGTCCTGCGAACCGAGGTCACCTTCGTTGACCAGTTCCACGGCGCCGTTCGCCTTGGCCTACTGGTAGGGGGCGTTGAACGAGGCCCAGGCGTCGACCTGTCCGGTGGAGAACGCCGAGGCGCCGTCCTTGATCTGCAGCGGCACCCGCTCGACCGAGTCGACGGGGACGCCGGCCTGTTCCAACGCGAGCAGAGTGAGGTACTCGCCCTTGGCGGCAGGATTCACGGCGACCCGCTTGCCTTCGAGGTCCTCCACAGACTCGATGCCGGAATCCGGGCGGGCGATGATGCCGCTCTGATCCTGGCCGCCCTGCTCGGCGGCAGCGACGATCCGGAGGTCGACTTCCTTGGATAACGCACCGACGACGGGGCTGAACGCGCCTTCCGACACATCGAGTTCACCGGTGCTGAAGAGCTTGAGGTTGGCGCTCACGCTGGGAGCCGCCTCAACCCACTCCACACGCGCCCCGAGCGGCGCGAGCGCCTCGTCGAAGCTGCCGTCTCGCTTGCCCACGGCCAGGGGCCCCGCGTTGGCTCCGTCGGTGACTTTGAGGACGAACGTCTGGCCCTCGGCAGCGTCGCCCTCGGCGTCGCCGCCACAGGCCGCCGTCATCATCAGCATCGGGGCGACAGTGAGAACAGCGAGGCGGCGGAGGGGTTCGGCGAACCGTGTCATGACGAAACTCCTGGATGAGTGGGTGATCGAGTGGGCCGAACGCTAGCGACGAACAGCTGAGTCCAGAAGGGACGCGATCTGTCCGAACGAAAGATTTGACTCGCGTTCCCCACATCGAGTACTCCCGCAGTGGGTCTCGCATGCGCCGCCCTGACGATGGTTCGCGACGTGCTCAGGGTGAGGAGTGTGGCCCGGGGAGTTGGACATCGACCGCAGCGTGGGCTCGGGAGCAAGGTGTCCACCGTCTCCCAGCTCCGGGAGATCGGCCCGTACCGGGAGGACTACCTGAACCTCGACGCCGCCTGATCGTGCACCGCGTGAACAAGGTCACCACGGGCAACCAGGTGATTCGCCCGCGCGAGACCACCGTGGGCACCGGGGGTGTCGAAGGACGACGTCGAGGAGCTCGGTTGTACCCGACCGGCATCAACAGAACACATGGCTAGGGTGGGCGGATGGACGCCGACATCAACTTCTACTTTGACCCGGTCTGCCCTTTCGCCTGGTTGACCAGCAAATGGGTGCGCCAGGTGCAGGCGCAGCGCGACTACACCGTCGACTGGCGGTTCATCTCGTTGCGCCTGGTCAACGCCGAGGTCGACTACGACGCGCACTTCCCTCCTGAGTACGAAGCCGGCCATACCGCCGGGCTGCGGCTCCTGAGGGTGGCGGCTCGTGCGCGAGCCGAGCATGGCCGGGCGGCGATGGCCCCGCTGTACGCGGCCTTCGGGGCGCACATCTTCGATACCGCTCCGGACGCCGGCGATGACCGCAGCGAGGGCGAGGAGCGTGAGCGGCGCGGGACTCCCGAGTTCGCCGAGCGCATCCTCGCCGACGCTGGTCTGCCCCTCGAGCTGGCGGACGCGCTCGACGACGACTCGTGGGACGCCGAGATCCGCCAGGAGACCGACGAGGCGCTCTCGCTGACGGGCAAGGACGTGGGCACGCCCATCATCCACTTCGAGCCACCGACCGGCGTCGCCTTTTTCGGGCCCGTGATCAGTCGGCTGCCCCACGAGGACTCGGCAGCCGAGCTGTGGGACCACGTGGTCGGGCTGGCCCGCTTCCCGGGTTTCGCGGAGCTCAAGCGCAGCCTGCGTGAGCTGCCACAGCTGGCCGCGCTCGGAGTCGACGCCGACACGGTCGGCACGCAGGAGGACTGGCACGGCGGCAGCCGGCGTCAGAAGAAGTGACCCGGTTGAAGAGGGTGGAGATATGAGCGGAACCGGCATCCGCAGTCACCGCGAGTCCGTCACCGTCGAGGCGTCGGCCGAGACGCTCTACGACGTGGTCTCCGACATCACCCGTACCGGCGAGTGGAGTCCGGTCTGCACCTCGTGCAGGTGGGACGACCAGGCCGAGGCCGGTCGGGTCGGTGCCTGGTTCACTGGTCACAACGAGCTCCCGCACCGGACGTGGGAGACCCGGTCGGTGGTGGTGGCGGCCGAGCATGGGCGCGAGTTCGCCTGGGTCGTGGGCGGCAGCTTCGTCCGTTGGGGGTTCACTCTCGCCCCCGCGCCGACAGGGACGTTGCTCACCGAGTCCTGGGACTTCCTGCCCGGCGGGATCGCCATGTTCGAGGAGAAGTTCGGTGACCGGGCGCCCGCTGAGATCACCGACCGCACGCAGCAAGCTCTCGACGGCATCCCGAAGACGCTCGCGGCGATCAAACGGATCGCCGAGTCGTCCACCGGTGCGAGGGGGTCAGCCCGGCCATGAACTGGAGGTCCCGCCCCGGGCGGGACGTCATCGGACCCGCTCAGCGAGTTCACGACCAGTGTCCTCAACGATCTTGACCTGGTCCGGAACCGACCGCCCCGGCGTTCCCCCCGGCACCTGGGGCTCAGGAGTTGCGTGTGGGAGTCCGGGACCGTAGCTCTCCGGCGAAGGTGGCCCGGTAGTCGCTGGGTGTGACCCCGACGGTTCGTCGGAATTGTGTGCGGAAGTTGCTGGGCGTACCGAAGCCGACGTGGCGGGCGATGTGTTCGACTCGTCGATCCGTCGTCTCCAGGAGTTCCTGGGCATGGCGGATGCGTACGCCGGTGAGCCACTCGATCGGACTCTGCCCGGTCTCGCGTTGGAAGCGCCGGTTCAGGGTCCGCACACTGCTGTGGGCCGCCTCCGCGATGTCGGAGAGCGTCAGCGGGAGATGGGCGTTGTTCTCGATCCAGATGAGGACGCCGTCGAGGGAGTCGGTCCGATACGTCGGTGGATTGCGCAGGATGAACTGGGCCTGGCCTCCGCTGCGGTGGAGGGGTGCAACGGCGAGACGGGCGGCGTGTGCGGCGACGGCCGTGCCGTGGTCGCGGCGGATCATGTGCAGACACAGGTCGATTCCCGCGCTGGCGCCGGCCGAAGTGAGGATCTGGCCGTTGTCGATGTAGAGCGCATCCGGTTCGACGGTGACTCCCGGATACTGGTGGGCGAACAGTTCGGTGGCCAGCCAGTGTGTGGTTGTGCGCGTGCCGTCGAGGAGGCCCGCATCAGCGAGGACGAAGGCGCCCACGCAGATCGATGCGATCCTCGTCCCCTCCGATGCCGCGGCCCGCAGAGCGTCACGGAGCTCCGGCGCCACCGGAGCGTCCGGGAGGTTCCTGCCGGGGACGACGATCGTGTCGGCTCTGGCCAGAGCATCCAGTCCCTCGCCGGGGGTGATGCGCATCGGCCCGGCATCCACGTCGTGTCCGGGGCCGGCGACGACGACCCGGTACGCCATTCGACCGTCGGGGAGTACGGCGCGGCCGAAGGTCTCGACGACCGTGGCCAGATCAAACGCGATGACGTCAGGGAGTGCGACCACCGCGACCGTGTGCATTCGCCAAGAATACCTGCGCTTATGTGGTCGACATTGGACGCGGGAAGGGGGTGGCCAGATAATGGTGAAAGATGGCCGTGAAGCCACTCGTGCGAGAGATCTCCCTGGACCAGAGTTGACCCGGTGCGGCAACCCTTGCCGCGCGGAAGGGGTACCTCAGCCATGCGTGCTGCCGCACAGATCGTCCTGTTCGACGGGTTTGATCCACTGGACGTGATCGCTCCGTTCGAGGTCCTCTCCGCAGGAAGCGACGAACTGGGGGACGAGTTCGACGTCGAGCTCGTCTCGGCGGAAGGTGCTCGAACGGTGGTGTCGGGGACACGCGGGCTCACGCTCGGCGCCACCGGCCGGCTCGATCCGTCCCGGCCGGGGATGGTCATCGTTCCGGGTGCCTCAGGTCCGGTCGACGGTGACCCTGACGACGGGGTCGAGACGATCCCCGTTCTGCTCTCCAGGTTTGCCGCCGGCCCCGGGCTGCCGTTGATCGACCAGGCGATGAGGAACCCACTGGTGCTCGTGGCCACCGTGTGCGGCGGGTCGCTGGCTCTGGCGATGGGAGGCCTCCTCGAGGATCGGAACGTCGTCACCCATTCGCTCGGTATGGACGTGCTCGACGCGACCGGTGCGCGGCCGGTCCGCGCCCGGGTCGTCGACGACGGCGACGTCGTGTCGGCAGGAGGCGTCACCTCCGGCCTCGACCTCGGGCTGTACCTGCTCGAACGTGAATACGGACCGCAGATCGCCCGCGCCGTCGAAGAACTCTTCGAGTACGAGCGCCGCGGCACTGTGTGGCGGGATCAGCCCCGCGTCCCCGCCACTCGCTGACCACCCCGACACGCCCGGACAGGACCACACCATGACAAGCGCGCTCACGGGGACCTGGGACCTCGCACTCGGGACCCCCATCGGCACCCTCCGCGTCACCTATCGTTTCATCGAAGGATCTTCCGGGCTCACCGGTGAGGCCTCGAGCACCGACGAGACCGTCGAACTCGAGGACATCCGCCTCGACCCGATCAGCGGCCACGCGACCTGGCGACAGCGCATCAACAAGCCGATGCGATTGACTCTCGACTTCGATGTCATGGTCGAGAGCGATCGCCTCAGCGGCCACTCTCGAGCCGGCCGCCTGCCCCGAACCCGCGTCACCGGACACCGGAGCGCGGCGTGACCGGCCTTCTGCTCTTCGTCCACATCCTGGGGGCGATCCTGGCCATCGGTCCCGTCGCCATCGCGGCGAGCATGTTCCCGCCCGCCGCGCGAGCTGCCCACGCCCAGCCTGCCGCCCCGGCCAGGGGAGCGGTGACGGCCACCCTCCATCGCATCACCCGCGTCTACGCCGTCATCGGGATCATCGTGCCCGTCGCCGGGTTGGCGCTGGGTGTGAGACTCGGAGTGCTCGGGCAGGCCTGGCTACTGGTCTCGATGGCCCTCACCGCCGGGGCCGCTGTTGTGCTGATCCTCGGCATCCTGCCCAGGCAGAAGCGACTTCTCCCAGCGGGCCAAGGACCCAACGCCACAACGGCCACGGACGACGTCGACCGGACCTCGAAGCAACTCGCGATGCACACGGGGATATTCAACGTGCTCTGGGTGATCGTCCTGGCACTGATGATCTACCGGCCGGACTTCACCGCCGGAGCCTGATGGCCAGCTACACAGCTGTAGCGACTATCGGCGTCCCGGTCGGCCGCACGCTCGGGAACAGGGTGTACACCTCCGCGACCGAGCGGCCCGCCGCCATCACCGTCGCGTCGGGTCGCACGATGGCCGCTCGTGCGTGGTGGGCGCCCAACCACTGCCCGAGGGGACTGTCGGGCGCCACGACGACTGTGGTCCCGCCCCGACGCCGGATCTCGAACTCCTGCTCGGGGGTGGGTGCTTTCACGGTGATGATCCGGAAGCCCGCCGTGTCATCGTCGAGGCGGCGTCCGTCCGCGGTCACCACGGCGTTGGGCGCGAGCCGCCCGGCCAGGCCGGCTGCGCCCTGAGCCGTCACCCAGCGCGGAATCCCGGAGCCCACCGCCCCGCGTCGGACGTAGCAGGACGGCCGGAGTGCGGGGGTCGTGCTGTCGGTCAGTCTCGTCGCCAGTCCCGGAAACCCCGCGAGTACGGGCGCGATCGTGCGGCGGAGTACATCGCCGCCGTGACCACCGCCGGTCATGGCGGCCCCCGTCACCATCGCCAGGCGGATGAGACCGGTGCAGTGGGGGATGCGCTCCCGCTCATAGGAATCGAGGGTCGATGACGGCGCCCCGTCCTCTAGGACGGCGGCGAGCTTCCAACTGAGGTTCGCCGCGTCGCGCAGACCCGCGCCCATCCCCTGACCGATGAACGGTGGCGTCAGATGCGCCGCGTCACCGAGGAGGAAGACCCGGCGATCACGCCAACATCGGGCGACCCGCGCCTGAAAGGTGTACTCGGCTGACCGGACCAGCCGCAGGTCTGCCGCGTCGACACCCTCGAGCCAGGGCCGCAGGAGCGGTACAACCGCGTCGTAGTGGGCGTAGTCCTCGGCCGTCTCGTGGTCGAGTAGTTGGAACTCCCAGCGGTAGCGGGTCTGGCCGACGCGCATGTAGGTGGCCGCTCGGTGGGTGTCGCACACCTGTGCCACGCCGTCCCACTGGCGTAGATCGGCCGGCGTCTCGACGTCGATGACGAGCCACCGCTGGCTGAACCCCAGATCTCGCCACTCGGACGAGATCGCCGAACGGGTGATGCTGCCGGCGCCGTCGCAGCCGAGCAGGTAGCTTCCCCGGAACGTGATCGGCTCACCCGTGTCGCGGTCGGTCGCCGAGACCGTGACTCCCGTATCGGATTGATCGATACCGCTCACCTCGACCCCGGAGCGGAAGGTGACGAGGTCCGCGCGGCGGGCGACGGCGCTACGGAGGAGTTCCTCGAGTCGGGGCTGATCGAACATGGACGCCGCAGGGAAACCGTTCACGCCCACGCCCGGGTCGCGGGGGAATTCGGCGATGACCTGCAACGACGAGGTCACCAGACGCAGGCCCAGGGCAGGGCGGGAGATCTCCGCGAACCTCGGACCGAGCCCGAGTCGCGCGATGATGCGGTACACCTCGTCGTCGAGGTGTACGGCACGCGGCTGCGGGTAGATCGCGTCCCACCGCTCGAGGAGGATCGACGGCACCCCGAGGTCGGCGAGCATCGCCGCCGCGGCGAGACCCGTCGGTCCGGCACCGACGATGAGAACGGGTGCATTGTGTCGGCTCATCGGGTCCCACTCTGTTCCAGTGCACGTGTGGCGGAGTGCGCGGCACCGACGCCGACGACGACGGCGGGGACGGTGGCTGTCCAGCCATCACCGGCACGCCGGTGAGCCCGGTAGGCACCGCCCATCAACGTGCAGACCGCGACCGCGGCCGCCGTACCGACACGCGGGTGGCGCCGCCCGAGCAGGATCCCGGCCACGCCAGCGAGCTCGCAGGCACCGACGATGCGGAACGCCCGCTCGGAGAATCTCAGGTGACGTGCTCGTTCCGTCATGGGTGCGAGCGCGAGGACCTTCGCGGCGCCGGTGGCGGTGAGCACGAGCGCGACACCACGCGCCGCGAGGGTGTGGGTATCGGTCATGCGGGGGTGCGCCCGTCGGCCGGCGCCCACTGCCAGTGGATCGCGTAGCTGTCGAGGACCCGGGCTGCGGTGTCGACGTCACCGGGCCGCTGCACCACGGCCACGATCGAACCGTCGACGATCCGAGCGTCCACCGATGTGGGTGCCCCGGCGTCGGTGAGCGCCGCGGTGAGCGCGGTCTCGGTGGCGAGGGCTCGCAGCGCGAGCTTGTAGGGCTTGCCCACATCGGTGACCGGCAGCGAGTCGATGATCGTGACCTCTCTAGGGGCGGCCGCGGACTCGGAGACCCGTTCGGTCGCCCACGCCTGCAGGTCACCGCCGGACACCGTGGCGCCGTCGCGGACGGTGACATAGCCGACGGGGACCTCGCCCGCGTGCACGTCGGGACGACCGACGACCCCGGCGTCGGTGACATCGGGGTGCTCGAGAAGAGCGTCCTCGACCGCGCGGGGATCGATGTTGTGCCCGCCGCGGATGATGAGGTCCTTGGCGCGGCCGGTGAGCGTCACGAAACCGCGATCATCCACGGATCCCAGGTCACCGGTGTCCAGCCACCCGTCGCGAACAGACCCGCCGTCATCGAGATCGAACCCGTTGTCGGTGCGGCCGCGGACGTAGCCGGCGAACACGGTGGGGCCCGACACGACGAGCCGCCCGACGGTGCCGGCGGGTAGTTCCTGCCAGTGCTCGTCGACGGCGCGGATCTGCTGATAGGGCAGGCGTTGCCCGACCGAACCGGCGGGCTGGCCTTCGAAGAAACTGCGAACGCTGGCGCAGGTCGCCTCCGTGAGTCCGTAACCCTCGAGCAGGGGGACTCCCGTATGGGACTCGAACCCCTCACGCACCGCGGGCGGCAGCATGGACGCGCCGACCAGGCACGCTCGCAGACTGGAGATGTCGGCGTCGACCCGGCACTGGGCGAGCACCGAGTACACCGTGGGGACGGCGCTCATCGCGGAGATCTCGTGCGCCTGGACGAGCTGCCAGAACACGCCGTAGAGGGCGAGGTCGCGGTACCCCAGCGGTCCCGCCCACACGACGGTCTGGCCGCGCAGCATCGGGGCGAGAACGGTGACGATCAACGCGTTGACGTGGAACAGCGGGAGCGCGGCAAAGACGACGGAGTCCTCGTCGAGCACGGTGTTCGCCGCGATCATCCACGCATTGGAGACCTCGTTGCGGTGCGAGTGACCGGCCAGCTTGGGCACGCCGGTGGTCCCACCGGTGTGGAACAGCGCGGCGAGGTCGTCTGCACTGCGGTCCTCCTCGACCGCGACGCGGGGGAGCTCGGCCGCATCGAGGTAGGCGACTGTGACGTCGCCCAGGTCGGGCACCTCGGGGTCGGTGTCGGCTCCGGTGGGGCGCAGGAGGAACACCGTGTCGATCCCGGTGGCGGCCACGATGTCGGTGAGTCCCGAGAAGACTGCGGGGTCGAGGTCGGGGCCGGCGGCGACGAGGACCCTCGAGCCAGATCTAATGATCAGTTCGGCCACGTGGTCGGAATTCATGGCCGGGTTGATCTGGGCGGCGACGCCTGCGCGCTGTGCCGCGAAGAGCACCTCGATCAGCTCGACGCAGTTCGGCGCCAGCAGGGCGACCGCGTCCCGGCCGCCGACCCCCGCGGCGCGGAGAGCGGCGGCATGTCTGTCGACGGCGTCGAGCAACTGGGCGTACGTGCGGTCGGTGGTCTGCTGCCACCGGGTCGCGTCGGGCATGACGCGCAGCGCGGTGCGTTCAGGCCACTGCTCGGCCGCGCGGGTGAGGACCGCGTACGTCGATGCCGGCAACCCGCGGGCGTCGAGTGGTGTCTGTTCGATCAGTGCGACGTCGTCGGGGGTGTCGTAGGCCGGCCACAACGATGCCGATGAGGTGGGGGCGATCACGCGTAGCGCACCACGTTCCGCTGCACGCCGAGGTCCAGCGTCCCGTCGCCCGTACGGACCGACGTCTCGACGATGTCGCCGTCCTGCAGGTACTTCGGGTTACCGGCCTGGCGCTTGAAGAACGCCTTCCACTTCAGGTGCGGCGGGAGCAGCGCTCCGATCATCTCGATGGGTTTCGCGGGTGCGGTCAGTGCGGTGCCTCCGGGGGTGCCGGTCAGGAGAAGGTCGCCGGCATCGACACGCTGGAACCTGTTCAGGGTCCGCACCGCCTCCAGGGGGCTGTAGATCATGTCGGCGACCGTGCTGTTCTGACGCGTGACCCCGTTCACCCGCAACTGAAGGGTGAGGGTGGAGAACCTGTTCCACTCGCCGGGCTCCAGCAACACCAGGACGGGACCGACCGGGGTGAAGCTCGGGTAGGACTTCGCCTCGTAGAATTGCGTTTTGGGCAGCTGCACGTCGCGGGCTGACACGTCGTTGGTGATCACGAGGCCAGCCACGGCGTCGGCGAGGGTCGCCTCGTCGATGGTGGTTCCGACGGGAAGGCTGGCCCCGAAGACCAGGCCGATCTCGACCTCGTAGTCCAACAGCTGCACGTGCGCGGGCTTGATGATGTCGTCGTTCGGCCCCACGATCGATCCAGAGGCCTTGCGGAAGAACGTCAGCGGGACCTTGTCGGGGTTCATGCCGGAATCGCGGACGTGCGAGACGTAGTTCGTCATCTGCGCGATCACTCGACACGGTGCTGTCACCGGAGACCGTAGTCGCAGGCTCGCCGGGTCGACGACCTCGCCGCTGTCGGTCGTGGCCAGGACGACCGCCTGACGATCCGCGATCAGCTCGGCGGTGGTGGTCGCCTGCGTGTCGATGCGACGGGCGCCGGTGGGCACCAGCACCCACCACGCGTCAGCGGTACGGAGGACGGACAGGCTCATGTGCGGGCTACTTTCATCAGGCCGAAGAGGCGTTGGACATCGAATTCGTTGTCGGACTCGTGCAATGCCGAGAGAATGGAGGTCAACTCGCGCAGTGCGGCGCGGCCCGGCTTGATACCCAGGAAGTCCGCGGTCGCCGGCGGGCCCCACTGGTTGAGGCCTGATGCCGTCATCGGGGCCCAGCCGGCGTCGACCGTGCTGTCGAAGTGGTCACCGTCGGTGAAGTGTTCGACCAGGAACCCGTCCGGATCGCGCCAGTAGTCGAAGAGCTGACTGCCCTGGATGTGGCGACCCAGCCCCCACGAGTGGTCGTAGCCCCGGTCGAGGAGGTACTCGCTCCCGGCGGCCAGGGCATCCAGATCGCAGACCTGGTAGGCGGAGTGGACGTATCGGTCGGCGGGACCGAGCGTCAGGGCCAGGGTGTGGTGGTCGGCGACATCTCCGCCACGGTCGCACCGGATGAAGCTCATCACGGGTCCGCGTTCGCGCTGGCCGGGGTAGTACAGGAAGTCGCTCACGATCATTCCCAGGTTGTGCAGGTACCAGTTGAGCGACGACAGGTAGCGCGTCGACGACAGCACGACGTGGCCGAGGCGCTCGACGACCGCCGGAGAGCGCGGGGGTCGCTGAGTGCTGTTGACGCGGGTCCGGTCCCGTTCGAAGTTGAACGGGTTGCGGACGCTCTGCAGGGGCAGCGCCGGCCACTCGGTGACTCCTGAGACCACCCGCACGCGGCAGCCGCTGGGATCCCGGGTGGTGACCGCACACCCTCCGAGGGCGTCCCCGAGGGGCTCCACGGGCCGCCCCCATTCGGAGGCCAGAGTGTGGACGTCGGCGGCGTCGGCGGCGTGGAAGGCCGCCCCGGTGAACGCTGTCCGCGCTGCTCGACGGACGATGACACACGGCGGCCCCGCGAGGGCGCCCCGCAGATGCAGCTCATCGGGTGTCTGGAAGGTGGGGGTGAACCCGAAGTCCACGGCGAACGCGGCGGTGCGCACGAGATCGGGTTTGTCGAACTCCAACCAGGCGATGTCGTGGGCCTTCACGACCGGATTCGGTCGGCGCCCGGGGTGTTCCCCGGGCAGGGCGCCCTGATCGGCGTGCAGGCCCTCGTGCACGTCATGGTTGACCGGCATCTCGACTCCCGTCGTATCGATTGACGATATCGTCATATACGCCGCACGCGTCAGTCAAGTCCGTTGACGAATTCGTCACGGGTGCGTATGGGACCATGTGACCCATCGTGGAAGGAGAATGCGATGGCCCAGGCTGATCCGGGCGTTCTCACGCGGGCTCAGAGACGCAAAGCCCAGACCCGGCGGTCCCTCATCGGTGCCGCCCAGCAGTTGATGGCGCAGGGTCGGACCGCGGTGTCGGTCCTCGACATCACCACGATGGCCGACGTCGGCAACGGCTCGTTCTACAACCACTTCGCCACGAAAGAGGAGCTGTTCGAGGCCGCGGTGATGTCCGTCGTCGAGGACCACGGCGAACTACTGGACTCCTTCACCGAGGGGATGAGCGATCCGGCGCACATGTTCACGCAGAGCTTCCGCCTGACCGGTCGTCTGCACCGCAGGTACCCCGAATTGAGCAGAGTCGTGGTCAACCACGGACTGTCGGTCCTCTCCACCGCCGACGCGGGCTTGCTTCCCCGCGCGCGTCGCGATATCGAGGCCGCGGTCGCCGCCCGGCGGTTCGTCACCACCGACATCGACGTGGCCCTGACCGTCGTCTCCGGGTCCGCGCTGACGCTGGCGTTGCTGCTGCACGACCAGCCCGAACGCGACGACGCGGCCACGACCGACGCCGTCACCGCCCACGTCCTGCGCGCCCTGGGTGTGAGTGAGGACGAGGCCGCGGCGCTCATCGCTCTTCCATTGCCGGCCTGGGACTGATCTCACCGGATCTCCCGGGCGTGGCGTGACGAGGCGGGTCAGGTGGCGGTCGCCGCGACCCGCACCATCTCATCGACCGACACCAGTTTGCGGCGACGGCGGCCGTCGATGCGCCCGGCCGCCCGTTCGTGGTCGTCGATCGCGGCCCACCCGGCTGCGTCGATCCGGTGGCCGTGGCGCTCGGCGATCAGAGCGTCGATGTCGTCCTCACCGATCGCGGGAGGTGGCAGGCGGCCCTGAGTCCAATCGGTGATGATGGCCTCGGCGGTCTGCAGACCACACTGCCTGTTGGCGCCGATCCCGCCTCGCGCGCCGCGCTTGATCCACCCCGCGACGTACATTCCGGCCACCAGGGATCCGTCGTCGATGACGCGACCGCCGTCGTTGGGGATGACGGCGGCACGGGAGTCGAACGGTAGTCCGGAGATCGGATCTGCGCGATACCCGATCGACCGGATCACCGTGGACGCGGGCACGGTCGTCTCCGGGCCCGTCGGGACGACGCGACCGGTGCCGTCGGTGCGGTACGCCATGCGCGTGACCCGCACTCCTGACACGCCGTGGTCGTCGCCGAGGATGGCGGCGGGGGAGGACAGGTAGCGGAACGCGACCGTGCGCGCCGCGCCCGTCGGTGTGCGGGCGGCGTAGCCGCGGGCGAGACGCAGCTTTGTGGAGGTGGTGGGGTCCAGCGTTCCCGCCTGTTCATCCCGGTGGGTCTGCGGGTCGAGAACCAGGTCAGCCGGATCCACTACGACATCCACACCGGAGAGCGAGGCGAATGCCTGGAACTCGGAGTTGGTGTACGCGGCGTGGGCCGGACCGCGTCTGCCCAGGATGCTCACGTGCCGCACCGTCGACTGTTGAAGAGCGCGCAGCGCGTGATCGGCGATGTCTGTCCGCGCCAGTTCATCGGGATCTGTCACGAGGACCCGTGCCGCATCGAGGGCCACGTTGCCGTTACCCACGATCACGACGGACTTGCCGCTGAGGTCGATGTGGTCGTCGGCATGGTCGGGGTGGCCGTTGTACCAGGCCACGAAATCCGTGGCGGCGAGTGATCCGGGCAGGTCCTCGCCGGGGATGCCCAGAGCGCGATCAGCGGCCGCGCCGGTGGCGACGATCACCGCGTGATACCTGGCGCGCAGTTCGTCGAGGGTGACGTCGACTCCCACGTCGACGTTGAGGAAGTACCGGAACGCCTCTCGCGCCGCGGTGGCGGCGAACGTCCGCTCGACGCCTTTGGTCGCTGCGTGATCCGGGGCGACACCCGCGCGCACCAGACCGTAGGGGGTGGGGAGGCGGTCGAACATGTCGACCGTGACGCCGCGGTGTCGCAGCAGTTCCCCCGATGTGTAGAAGGCGGCGGGCCCCGCACCGATGACCGCCACTCGGAACGGAAGCGGTCCGGAGTGTGATGCCGGACGGGGCGGCGTCCAGGCGCCGACGATCTCGCGTCCCCGGAAGTAGTCGGCATTCATCTCGGGAAAGGCCGAGTCCGGCGGTAGCAGATCGTCCGGAACGATGGCGTCGACGGGGCACTCGTCCACACACGCGCCGCAATCAATGCAGGCGGCCGGGTCGATGTGCAGCATCTCGGCCCGGGCGAACTCGGGCGACCCGGGTGTGGGATGAATACAGTTCACCGGACATACCGTGACGCAACTCGCGTCGTTGCAGCACGGCCGCGTGATGACATGGGCCACCGGTCATTCTCCTTGGATCGTCACGAACCGTCCGCCTGTGGCGGACGGCGTTCACTCAGCGGAACGAGGCGCGGAAGGACTCGAAGCCCTGAAGGCAGTTGTTGCGCAGCAGTTCCGGATCACTGACGCTGATGGAAGAGACACGCGGGACCATCGCGTGCAGCAGCGTCTGCATCTCCAGCTTCGCCAGCTGCATGCCGACGCAGGTGTGCACGCCGTGCCCCCATCCGACGTTGCTGCCGCGCCACTCCAGCGAGAATCTCTCGGGGTGGTGGAAGTGCCGCTCGTCGCTGTTCGCGGCGGCGAACACCACCGCGACACGGTCCTTCGGGCGCAGCTGGATCCCGCCGAACTCGGTATGCGCGGCGACTGATCGGGTGAACGACCTGACCGGCGACGCCATCCGCACCGCTTCCACCACCGCGGTCGGGATCAGGTCCGGGTCCCGGCGCAGCCGTTCCCAGAGCCCGGGGGTGGTCCCCAGGCTCCAGAGCAGTTGGCCGGTCGACAGGATCGTGGTGTCCAGACTCGGTGCGACGAAGTCGATGATCATGTTCTTCGCTTCGACCCGGCCGATCTCTCCCCGGTCAGCCGCATCGAGCACCGTCGACGCCCACCCGCCGGGGGTCACGTTCCGGCGGCCGACCGCCAACGTGTAGAGGAACAAGCCGAGCGATCCGCGTACGGAACCCCGCGCCCGGCGATTCGCCGAACCGAGACCGTCGAAGGTCGACTGGCCCCAGGTCAACATCTGCTCCGGGGTCACCTTCACGCCGACCAGCTCGGCGACCGCCTGCACCGGCAGGCGGGTCGCGAAGTCGGCGATGCCATCGAAGTGGTCCCGCGCCGACAGTCGGTCGACGGTGTCCGCGGCCTCCTGCTCCAGCGTGGGCAGCGACGGGCGTATCGCCCGCGAGGTCAGGGACTGCATGAGGATCATCCGGCGGTTCATGTGCGTGGCGTCGTCACTCGCGAGTGTGGTGTAGTGCCCGAGGGTGTTGGCGACCGGGTTGGCGCCCACGCCCCTGCCGCTACGGAAGGTCGCGTCGTCGCGTAGCGCCAGCCGCACGTCGTCGAACCGGCCGATCGCGAACATCCGATGACGCGGGAGCCATACGACGGGGCCGGCGTCCCGGATGCGGCGATACACCTCATGTGGCCTGTCGACCACCTCGTCGCCGTATAGATCGACGTCAACCACCGGCGCCCCACGATGGGTGGCGGTCCGGAGTGGGGGGTATCGGAGAGTCATCTGCCCGTCCTGGTGTCACGAGTCGCGCGGGCACGCGCCGCGCGAGTCGATTCCGTCATTACTGACGAAATCATCATCTAGTTGTATGGCAAAGGTCAAGTGATCTCCGCGGACACGACCGGAATGCCGCGACTGCGCGTACGGGCAGTGCGATCAGCTCAGCACGACGATCAGATCGCCGGCTTCGACCTGCTCGACTGTGTTGATGGCGATGCGGTCGACGGTGCCGCCTCCGGGGCTCGTGATCGCGGCCTCCATCTTCATGGCTTCGATGGTGGCGACGGTGCCGCCGGGTTCGATCTCGTCGCCGACTCCGACGGCGACGGTGACCACGCCGGAGAAGGGTGCGGGTATGTGGAGGGGGTTGCCGGGGTCGGCCTTTTCCGCGGCGGGTACATCGACGCCTACTGAACGGTCGCGGACCGGAACCGGCCGCAGCTGTCCGTTGATGATGCACATCACGGTGCGCATGCCGCGCTCGTCCGGTTCGCTGATGGCTTCGAGACCGATGAGGAGATCGACGCCGGGTTCGAGTGCGACGCGGTGTTCCTCGCCGTAGCGCAGGCCGTAGAAGAACTGGTTGGTCGAGAGCTGGGAGGTGTCACCGTACTGCTCGCGATGCTGCTCGAACTCCGCGGTCGGGCCGGGGAACAGCAGCCTGTTGAGAGTCTCCTGCCGGGTGCGGCCGGCCGTTCGCAGCGCGGCGGCGTCGGCATCAGATATCGGGGTCACCTCCGGCGCCGGCGGCCGCCCCTGGAGTGCGGTACTGCGCAGCGGTTCCGGCCAGCCGCCGGCGGGGTCCCCGAGCTCCCCACGCAGGAACCCGATCACCGAGTCGGGGATGTCGTAGGACTGGGGGTCCGCCGCGAAGTCGGCCGCGGAAATCTCGCGTCCGACCAGGGCGAGGGCGAGATCCCCGACGACCTTCGACGACGGGGTGACCTTGATCAGCCGGCCCAGCATGCGGTCGGCCTCGGCGTAAGCCTGTTCGACGGCTTCGAAACGGTCCCCGAGTCCGAGGGCCACGGCCTGTTGGCGAAGGTTGGACAACTGGCCGCCGGGGATCTCGTGCGTGTACACACGTCCGGTGGGAGCGGGCAGTCCGGATTCGAACGGCGCGTACACCTTCCGCAGGGCCTCCCAGTACGGTTCCAGATCGCATACCGCAGCGAGGTCCAGGCCGGTATCGCGGTCGGTGTGGGCGGTGGCGGCCACGATCGCCGACAGCGCCGGCTGTGAGGTGGTCCCCGCCATGGCGGCGCTCGCGCCGTCGACCGCGTCCGCGCCCGCCTCCCACGCGGCGAGGTAGGTCGCGAGCTGGCCCCCGGGGGTGTCGTGGGTGTGGACATGGATGGGCAGGTCGAACTCCGACCGCAACGCTGTCACGAGCTTCGTCGCGGCGGGTGCGCGCAACAGGCCGGCCATGTCCTTGATCGCGAGCACGTGGGCGCCGGCATCGACGATCTGCTCGGCCAGGCGGAGGTAGTAGTCGAGCGTGTAGAGGTCCTCGGACGGGTCGGCCAGGTCACCGGTGTAGGACATCGCGACCTCGGCGACCGCGGTTCCGGTCCCGCGCACGGCATCGATCGCCGGACGCATCGCGTCGATGTTGTTCAAGGCGTCGAAGATCCGGAAGATGTCGATACCCACGTCGGTCGCCTCGGCCACGAACGCTGAGGTCACGGCTGTCGGATACGGGGTGTAGCCCACGGTGTTCGCACCCCGCAGCAACATCTGCAGACAGATGTTGGGGATCGCCGAACGCAAATGCGCCAGCCGATCCCAGGGGTCCTCCTTGAGGAACCGCAACGCCACGTCATAGGTGGCGCCTCCCCAGCACTCCACCGACAACAGCTCCGGCGTCAGAGCGGCCACGTGCGGGGCGACCGCCAGGAGGCCCGAGGTCCGCACCCGGGTGGCCAGCAACGACTGGTGTGCGTCGCGGAAGGTGGTGTCGGTGAGCCCGAGCTGCGGGCGTGACCGCAGATCGGCCGCGAACCCCTCTGGCCCCAGTTCGAGGAGTCGTTGCCGCGAGCCCGGCGGGGGGGTGGTCAGTAACGAGGGGTCCAGATCGGGAAGCTTGTCTCCCGGGTATACCGGGGTGGGACGCTCTCCGTGCGGCCGATTGACCGTCACGTCCGCGAGGTAGTTCAGGATCTTCGTTCCGCGATCGGCCGACGGCCGCGCGGTCAACAACTCCGGACGGTCCTCGATGAACGAGGTCGTGGCCCGACCTGCCTGAAAGTCGGGGTCATCGAGAACGGCCTGCAGGAACGGGACGTTCGTGGCCACTCCCCGGATGCGGAACTCGGCGATCGCCCGGCGCGCGCGTGCGAACGCGGTCTCGAAATCCCGCCCGCGACACGTCAACTTCACGAGCATCGAGTCGAAGTGTGCGGACACCTCGGCACCGAGGGCCACACCGCCGTCCAGGCGTACACCCGCCCCGCCCGGGGCGCGGTAGGCGGCGATCCGCCCGGTGTCCGGTCGGAAGCCGTTGGTCGGATCCTCGGTGGTGATCCGGCACTGGAGTGCCGCGCCGCGGATCGTCAGCTGGTCCTGAGCGAGCCCGAGGTCCTCCAGCGACTCGCCCGATGCGATCCGCAACTGCGACTGCACCAGATCGACATCGGTGATCTCCTCGGTCACGGTGTGCTCGACCTGGATGCGCGGATTCATCTCGACGAATCTGTGCTGTCCACTCTCGTCCACCAGGAACTCGACCGTGCCGGCCCCCGAGTAGCCGATGTGGCGGGCGAACGCGACCGCGTCAGCGCAGATCCTCTCGCGCATCTCCTGTGTCAGGTTCGGCGCCGGGGCCAGCTCGATCACCTTCTGATGACGGCGCTGCAGACTGCAGTCCCGCTCGAACAGGTGGATGACCCCGCCCCTGGTGTCGGCCAGGATCTGGACCTCGATGTGTCGCGGGTTGATGACCGCTTGCTCGAGGAACATCGTCTGGTCGCCGAACGCGGACTCCGCCTCCCGCGATGCGGCGCTGATCGCGTCCGCCAACTCCTCGATCGTTCCCACACGACGCATCCCTCGACCGCCGCCACCGGCCACCGCCTTGACGAACACGGGGAAGGTCATGTCGCGCGCTGCCGCGACGAGCTCGTCGGGATCTGCTGAGGGCGCTGACGAGGCGAGTACCGGCAGGTCCGCCTCGCGCGCCGCGGCGACCGCACGCGCCTTGTTGCCCGCTAATTCCAGGACCGACGCCGGCGGACCGACGAACGCGATTCCCGCCGACGCGCACGCCGCCGCGAGATCCGGGTTCTCCGACAAGAATCCGTATCCCGGATAGATCGCATCCGCGCCGGACCGCTGTGCGACCGCGATGATCTCCTCGATCGACAGGTACGCCCGCACCGGATGGCCGGGATCCCCGATCTGATACGACTCATCGGCCTTCAGTCGGTGCGGGGAGTTGCGATCCTCGTGCGGGAACACCGCGACCGTCTTCGCGCCCAATTCGTATGATGCCCGAAAGGCGCGGATCGCGATCTCGCCGCGATTGGCCACCAGAACCTTGTGGAACATTCGACGTCCTCGCTTCTCGGATGTGCTCTCGGGCGTTCGAGGACACCGTAGGCCCCGTCGGCAATGGGCTTCCCCAAAACGTCAGGATTGACGGAATCATCATTCACGACTGCGTCCGAGTCAACCCTCACCCACCGTCGAGTTCTCGATGACTCCGGCTCAGCCGGCGGCCGCCGCATCCACCGCGCGGGCCTCGAGAGCGCGGGTGAGGTCCGCGTTCTGCTCGGCGAGGATCCGGCGCAGGGCGGCCGGGCGGGAGGTATCCGCGATCACGGCATCGAAGCGGGCCACGGTGTCGGCGTCCACCGACCACGCCGGGAACAACCCGGCGGCGACGGTCTTGGCGAGGTCACCGGACCGCGCCTTCCACAGTGCGGTCACGTTGTCGAGGTACCGCTCGCACAGGCCGGTGAGCAGGTGCTCCTGGCCCGGCAGGTCGATGCCCAGCAGGGTGGCGCGCACCAGGGCGTTGCTCGGCGCGTCGTCTCCGGTGGCGATGAGCAGCGACTCGGCCTCCTCCTTCGCACCGACAGTCGGCCGAGCGGCTCGGGCGGTCGCCGCCCGCCGGGCGCCCCCGGCGGTGTCGTCCGCCGCGAGTTCCTCGTCGATCCGGTCGGAGTCCTCGGCGCCCGCGGCCACGAGCGCGGTGAGGACGGTCCACCGCAGGTCGGTGTCGAGGGTCAGACCGGGCAGTCCCGCCTCGTCCGGTCCGGCGTCCAGGAGGGTCGCGAGAACGCGGGTCTGGTCGGCCCTCAGGGGGCAGCTGCACAGTGCGGCGAGGAACGCCAGCTGGTGATCCGACCCGGCCTCCGAGGCCCGGGCCGCCGTCAGCATCGCGTCGGAGAACTCCGGCCAACCGGTGGCGGCCGCCCAGTCCGGGTCGGCGTACCTCGACAGCGCGGACTGCGCCTGGGCCAGCACGCGCTGGACCACCCCGATGTGGGCCTCGCGCGGGGCCGCGCGGGTGACCACCTCGACGAACCGGCGAGCCGGGAGCCGGGCCTCCCGGGTCATCTCCCACAGTGCGGACCAGCACAGGGTCCGGGCGAGCGAGTCCGTCACGTCCTCGATGGAGTCCAGGACCGTGGACAGCGAACCCTCGTCCAGGCGCACCGAGCAGTACGTCAGGTCGGCGTCGTTGGGCAGGATCAGGTCGGGAACGGGAAGGCCGGCCATGTCCGGTACGGTCGTGCGCTCGGCGTCCACGTCGAGCTCCGCGAACGCGGTGCGCACAAGCGCTCCTGAGTCATCACGGCTGTAGAGGCCGACCCCGAGACGGTGGGTGCGCAGTTCCCCGGCTCCCGGGGCGGCAGGTCCCTGCACGACGGTCAGCTCGGAGATGGCCCCCTGGGTGTCGTCTGCGGTGTGCACCTCCACCGAGATCGGGTTGATGCCGGTGGTCCGTAGCCACTGGTCTGCCCAGTCGGACAGGTCGCGGCCGGAGGAGGCCTCGAGGGCCCGCAGGAGGTCGTCGAACTCGGCGTTGCCGAAGGCGTGCTCGGCGAAGTAGGTGCGCAGGCCCGCCAGGAACGGCTCGCGTCCCACGTACGCCACCAGCTGCTTGAGCACGGACGCACCCTTGGCGTAGGTGATCCCGTCGAAGTTGGCCTCGACCGTCTCCAGGTCCGTCATGTCGGCCGCCACGGGATGGGTGGAGGGCAACTGGTCCTGCCGGTACGCCCACGCCTTCTCCACGTTGGCGAACGTGGTCCACGCGTCGGTGTACTGCGTGGCATCCACCTGGGCCAGGACGGAGGCGAAGGTCGCGAACGACTCGTTGAGCCACAGGTCGTCCCACCAGCGCATGGTCACCAGGTCGCCGAACCACATGTGGGCCATCTCGTGCAGCACCGTCTCGTTGCGTCGCTCGTAGCGATACGCCGTGACCCGGGAGCGGAAGACATAGTCCTCGAGGAAGGTCACCGCCCCGGCGTTCTCCATGGCGCCCGCGTTGAACTCGGGCACGAAGATCTGGTCGTACTTGCCGAACGCGTACGGCATGCCGAACTCGCGGTGGTAGAACCCGAAACCCTCCTTGGTCTCGGCGAACAACCGATCGGCGTCGAGGTGCTCGGCGAGCGAGGCGCGACACAACAGCCGTAGTGGAATGGTCCCGTGTTCGTCGGCGTATGAGTCCTCGACCACGTGATAGGGGCCGGCGATCAGGGCCACGAGGTACGTCGACAGGATCTCCGTCTGCTCGAACCGGTGCACCACCGCTCCCGACTCGCCCGGGGACTCGCCGGCCGGGGTGTTGGCCACCACGACCCAGGAGGCGGGGGCGGTGACGGTCAGCGTGTAGCGCGCCTTGAGGTCGGGCTGGTCGAAGCAGGCGAACACCCGCTTGGCGTCGGCGGTCTGGAACTGCGAGTAGAGGTAGACCTCTCCGTCCACGGGGTCGACCATGCGGTGCAGCCCCTCGCCGGTGGAGGTGTACGCCAGATCGGCATCCACGACGAGCTCGTTGGTCGACTGCAGATCGGGCAGCGTCAGCCCCACCTCGTCGTCATAGTGCCCTGTCTCCAGGTCCCGTCCGTTCAAGGTCACCGACCGGATCCGTGCCGACCTCAGATCGATGAAGGTCTCCGCCCCGGGCCGGGAGCAGGAGAACCGGACAACCGTGCGGGACCGGAACGTCCCGGATCCCGGCGCGCCGGAGCCGTCGGTGAGGTCCAGGTCCACCTCGTAGGTGTCCACGTCGAGCAACTCCGCTCGTGCGGCGGCGTCGGAACGGGTGAGATTGAGCGAGCGCATCGGGAGGTCCTCGGTTCCTGGGCGGGGGTGGTGGCCCCAGTCCTACCACCCGGGGCGGGGTGGCAGTCGGGGACCCGGACGAGGAGGATGGGGTCATGACATCTTCTGGTTCCGCCGCCACCCGTTCCGTCGACTTCTGGTTCGACCCCCTGTGCCCCTTCGCGTGGGTCACCAGCCGGTGGATCCTCGAGGTGGAGAAGGTCCGCGACATCGAGCTGACCTGGAACGTCATGAGCCTGTCCGTCCTCAACGAGGGCCGCGACCTGCCCGAGGAGTACCTCGAATTGATGACGCACGGTTGGGGCCCGGTCCGGGTCGCGATCGCCGCCGCACAGCGTCACGGCCAGGAGGTCCTGGGCCGGCTGTACACCGAGCTCGGCACCCGCATCCACGACCAGGGACGGGGGATCGAGGACCCCACCGTCATCACCGAGGCGCTCGAGGCCGCCGGACTGGACGCGGGTCTCGCCGCCGCCGCGGCGACGGATGAGTACGACGACGAGCTGCGCGCCTCGCACCACCGCGGCATGGACCCGGTGGGCGACGAGGTCGGCACCCCGGTCGTGCACGTGGACGGCGTGGCCTTCTTCGGTCCCGTCCTCACGCGAATCCCGCGCGGCGAGGACGCGGGCAAGGTCTTCGACGGTGCCGCCCTGCTCGCCGAGTACCCCTACTTCTTCGAGCTCAAGCGCAGCCGCACCGAGGCCCCGCAGTTCGACTGAAGGCCCGGGGGTGCGGTGGGTGTCGAGCGTGGCAGAATCTCCGCCATGCGCATCTACCTGGGAGCGGACCACGCCGGCTTCGAGACCAAGAACGTCATCGCCGAGCACCTGAAGACCTCCGGCCACGAGGTGGTCGACTGCGGCGCCCACACCTACGACGCGGAGGACGACTACCCGGCCTTCTGTATCGACGCGGCTCGGAAGGTCGTGGCGGACCCGGGCAGCCTCGGGATCGTGCTGGGTGGTTCCGGCAACGGCGAGCAGATCGCGGCCAACAAGGTCCCCGGGGCCCGCTGCGCCCTGGCGTGGAGCGTCGAGACCGCGCGCCTCGCCCGTGAGCACAACAACGCGCAGCTGATCGGTATCGGTGGGCGCATGCACTCGCAGGAGGAGGCGCTGGCGATCGTCGACGCGTTCCTCGACCAGAGCTGGTCGGAGGCCGAGCGTCATCAGCGGCGCATCGACATCCTCGCCGAGTACGAGCGCACCCACGAGGCGCCGCAGGTCCCCGGGGTCTGAGCAGACGAGTGCTTGAGCGACACCGTGCTTGAACGTCACAGTGCCTGAGCTACACCGTGCCTGAGGGGCACACCCTCCACCGACTGGCCCGCCTGCACACCGAGTACTTCGCAGGCGGGCCCGTCCGCGTCTCCAGCCCACAGGGGCGGTTCGCGGACCACGTCGGCGTCGACGGGAGGGACTTCGACCACGCCTCGGCTGTCGGCAAGCACCTCTTCCACCACTACGAGGGCGGCCTTGCCGTCCACGTCCACCTGGGGTTGTACGGCTTCTTCGACACGCACCTCGTGCCACCGGGGGAGGAGCCGCCCGCGCCGGTGGGGCAGGTGCGGATGCGTGTCGGCGCGGTGCGTCCCGGTGTGGGACCGGAGGACTGCGCCGCCCACTACGTCGACCTTCGCGGACCCACGAGGTGCGAGGTCATCGACGAGGCGGGCGTGGCCGACGTCCGAGGCCGGCTGGGGCCCGATCCGCTGGACCCCGACGCCGGCCCGGACCGGGCATGGGCACGGATCTCCCGCAGCTCGCGCCCGATCGGCGCGCTGTTGATGGATCAGAAGGTGCTGGCCGGGGTCGGCAACGTCTACCGGGCCGAGGTGCTGTTCCGCGCCGGACTCGACCCGTTCCGTCCGGGGAGCCGGATCAGCAGGGAGCGGTTCGCGGCGATCTGGGACGACCTCGTCCGGCTCATGGCGGTCGGGGTGGAGGCCGGGGGGATCGTGACGATCCGACCGGAGCACGACCACGGCGACGTGCCCAGGCGGGGTGCGGACCGGCCGCGCAACTACGTCTACCAACGCGACGGGTGGGCCTGCCGGGTGTGTGGGGACGGGATCCGTTCCGCGGCCATGGAGGCCAGGACGCTGTTCTGGTGCCCGACATGTCAGGGGGGATGACGACGACGAGTCCCGCGGTATCGGGCGACGAGTCTCGGGAGTCGGTGGAGCGGGCGACGGGAATCGAACCCGCGTAGCCTGCTTGGAAGGCAGGGGCTTTACCATTAAGCTACGCCCGCGTCGGCGGCTGACCTGGGGTTTCCCCCTCATCTCGCTCGCGCTGAAACAACACTACCGGACCGGTGCGGCACCCCCAACTCCCGGCCCGCCAACTCGGAATCTGTCGTGATGGGGCACTGTCGTACACTGGGCGAGTTGGTTTGGCGGCCCGGCAGGTTTCCCGCGTACGGCGCGGGGTGGTCGGTCGCGCGACTCACCGGGATGTGGCGCAGCTTGGTAGCGCATCCGCTTTGGGAGCGGAGGGTCGCAGGTTCGAATCCTGTCATCCCGACCAGCGGAGCCCGAAACACGAACCCCCACACGAACTTCCTAGGAGATCATCACCGTGAAGAGCACTGTCGAGCAGCTGAACCCGACCCGGGTCAAGGTCACGGTGGAGGTGCCGTTCGCTGAGCTCGAGCCGGACTTCGCCAAGGCGTACAAGTCGCTCGCCGGCCAGGTCAACATCGCCGGCTTCCGCCCGGGCAAGGCCCCGGCCAAGCTCCTCGAGGCGCGCATCGGTCGCCCGGCGGTCCTGGAGCAGGTCATCAACGACATGATCCCGACCCGCTACGGCCAGGCCGTCGACGAGCACGACCTCAAGGTTCTGGCGCAGCCGGAGATCGAGGTGACCAAGCTCGAGGACGGCGACGTCGTGGAGTTCACCGCCGAGGTGGACGTGCGCCCGGAGATCACCCTCCCGACCTACTCTGACCTGGCGGTCACCGTGGAGGCCCCCGCCACCGACGACGCGGCGGTGGAGACCGAGCTCGACAACCTCCGCGCTCGCTTCGGCACCCTCAAGGGCGTCGAGCGCGGTGCCGAGAAGGGTGACTTCCTCTCGGTGGACCTGGCCGCCACCGTCGACGGCGAGCCCGTCGACGAGGCCTCGACCGAGGGCCTGTCCTACGAGCTCGGTTCCGGCACGCTCGTCGAGGGCCTCGACGACGCCGCCGAGGGCCTTAAGGCCGGCGAGTCCAAGGAGTTCACCTCCTCCCTCGTCGCCGGCGATCACGCCGGCAAGGAGGCGGTCATCACCGTGACCGTCCAGTCCGTCAAGGAGCGCGAGCTCCCCGACGCCGACGACGAGTTCGCGCAGATGGCCAGCGAGTTCGACACCCTCGACGAGCTCAAGGCCGACCTCACGGAGAAGGTGGCGCAGCAGGCCAAGGCCGGCCTCGCGGGCGAGATCCGCGACAAGGTCCTGGACGCGCTGATCGAGGCCACCGACATCCCGACCCCCGAGTCCCTCGTCGAGTCCGAGGCGCACGCGCAGATGCACCAGCTCATCGACCAGTTCGGTGGGGACCCGGCGATCCTCGACCAGGCCCTGGCCGCCGAGGGCACCGACCGCGAGACCTTCGAGGCCGAGACCCGCGAGGGCGCCGCGCGCGCCATCCGCAGCCAGCTCCTGCTGGACGCCGTGGCCGAGGACGCCTCGACCGAGGTCTCGCAGGAGGAGCTCACGCAGCACATCATGTTCCAGGCCCAGCGCTACGGCATGGATCCGAACCAGTTCGTGCAGCAGATCCAGCAGGCCGGCCAGCTCGGGTCGCTGTTCTCCGATGTGCGCCGCTCCAAGGCCCTGGCCGACGTCATCGTCCAGGCGAACGTCACGGACACCGAGGGCAACACGGTCGACACCACCGAGTTCTTCGGCTCGCGTGAGGAGGAGGCCACCGATTCCGCCGAGGGTGCGGACTCCGTCGAGGCCACCGAGGCCGAGGTCGAGGCCGCCGACGGAAAGGGCGACGACGCCTGACCGTCACCGCCTGAACCACCCCCGGAGCCGGGGACCATCCGACGGTGGTCCCCGGCTCCGTCGTTCGCGTCGACGGCGCCCGCGGCGGTGGCGGCGGACGGCGACGCTGAGAGCGAACACCCGCCCCGTCGGGACGGTTCCGTCGTGGGTGTTGGTTACTGTTTGACGTAACGGATACCCGGCCGCCGGACGGCCGGGCACCGCGGGAGCGGTGAGACGACCAGCGAAGGTAGGTACCCCGTGGCCCAGAACGGTTCAGCGGCACAGCCCGGTTCGACGCAGCCCGCCCTCAGCTCGCCCGGATCCCACGGGCTGACGCTCGGCGACTCGGTGTACGAGCGTCTCCTGCAGGAGCGGATCATCTTCCTGGGGTCCCAGGTCGACGACGACATTTCCAACCGCCTCTGCGCGCAGATCCTGCTGCTCGCGGCGGAGGACCCCACCCGCGACATCGCCATGTACATCAACTCGCCCGGTGGCTCCGTCACGGCCGGGATGGCGATCTACGACACGATGCAGTTCGTCGAGTGCGACGTGGCGACGTACGGCATGGGCCTGGCTGCCTCGATGGGCCAGTTCCTGCTGACCGCCGGAACCAAGGGCAAGCGCTACGCGCTGCCGCACGCCAAGATCATGATGCACCAGCCCTCGGCCGGCGTCGGTGGCTCGGCCGCCGACATCGCGATCCAGGCCGAGCAGTACGCCGCCACCAAGCGCGAGATGGCCGAGCTCATCGCCCAGCACACGGGCCAGTCGTTCGAGCAGGTCACCGAGGACTCGGACCGTGACCGGTGGTTCACCGCCGAGGCGGCCAAGGAGTACGGCTTCGTCGACCACGTGATCGCGCGCGCCTCCCAGACCGGCGGAACCTCGCCGTCGTGAACATCGAACCCGTCGCCCACGGGAGCGCTCCCGCAGCCCAGCCCGCCCCGCACACCACCACGGAGTCACCGATGACCTCACTGCCGACCTCGCGCTACATTCTGCCCTCCTTCGTCGAGCACTCGAGCTACGGCGTCAAGGAGTCCAACCCGTACAACAAGCTCTTCGAGGAGCGGATCATCTTCCTGGGCACCCAGGTCGACGACGCCTCGGCGAACGACATCATGGCCCAGCTCCTCGTGCTCGAGGGTCAGGATCCGGACCGCGACATCACCATGTACATCAACTCGCCCGGTGGGTCGTTCACCTCGCTGATGGCGATCTACGACACGATGCAGTACGTGCGTCCCGACATCGTGACGGTGTGCCTGGGGCAGGCGGCCTCGGCCGCCGCTGTCCTGCTCGCGGCGGGCACCAAGGGCAAGCGGGCCGCGCTGCCCAACGCCCGCATCCTCATCCACCAGCCCGCCACCGGTGGGATCCAGGGTCAGGTCTCGGACCTGGAGATCCAGGCCGCGGAGATCGAGCGCATGCGTCGTCTCATGGAGACCACGCTGGCCCTGCACACCGGCCACGAGGCGGACAAGATCCGCAAGGACACCGATCGCGACAAGATCCTCACGGCCGCGGAGGCCAAGGACTACGGGATCATCGACACCGTGTTCGACTACCGCAAGCTGTCGTCGACCAACTGACGTCCGGGCGGCGCGCCGTAGTGGGTAGCGGTGCGCCGTCAGGTCCAATGAACTGATCGCGCGGGGGGTCGGAATTGTCGGCCCTCCCGCGTACCGTCGACTACGGGGTGTGAATCCGGGCCCCTGGAATGCGAGGACGTAGAACTCATGGCACGTGTGGGTGAGAGCGGCGACCTGTTGAAGTGTTCCTTCTGTGGGAAAAGCCAGAAGCAGGTCAAGAAGCTGATCGCCGGTCCCGGGGTCTACATCTGCGACGAGTGCATCGAGCTGTGCAACGAGATCATCGAGTCCGAGGTCGAGGACTCGCAGGACTCGGCACTCGACGAGCTGCCCAAGCCGTCGGAGATCCACGCCTTCCTCGACGAGTACGTGGTGGGACAGGACGCCGCCAAACGGAACCTGGCGGTGGCCGTCTACAACCACTACAAGCGCATCCGCGTGGGGGCCTCCCTCGGTCGCGGTGACGCCGTCGAGCTGGCCAAGTCCAACATCCTCATGCTGGGTCCGACCGGGTGTGGAAAGACCTATCTCGCCCAGACGCTGGCCAAGATGCTCAACGTCCCGTTCGCCATCGCCGATGCCACCGCGCTGACCGAGGCCGGCTACGTGGGCGAGGACGTGGAGAACATCCTCCTCAAGCTCATCCAGGCCGCGGACTACGACACCAAACGCGCCGAGATGGGCATCATCTACATCGACGAGGTCGACAAGATCGCCCGCAAGGCCGAGAACCCCTCGATCACCCGTGACGTGTCCGGCGAGGGCGTCCAGCAGGCGTTGCTGAAGATCCTCGAGGGCACGCAGGCGTCGGTGCCCCCGCAGGGTGGACGCAAGCACCCGCACCAGGAGTTCATCCAGATCGACACGTCCAACGTGCTGTTCATCGTCGCCGGTGCCTTCCAGGGCCTGGAGAAGATCGTCGGTGACCGCGTGGGTCGCAAGGGCATGGGCTTCGGGGCCGAGGTGGCCAGCAAGAGCTCCCTGGACACCACGGAGAACTTCGCCGAGGTCATGCCCGAGGATCTGGTGAAGTACGGGTTGATCCCCGAGTTCATCGGGCGCCTGCCGGTCGTGGCGACGGTGACGAGTCTGGACCGCGAGGCGTTGGTCAACATCCTCAGCGAGCCCAAGAACGCGCTCGTGAAGCAGTACGCCCGGCTGTTCGAGATGGACGGCGTCGAGTTGGAGTTCACGACGGACGCCCTCGAGGCCGTGGCCGACCAGGCGATCCTGCGGGGCACCGGCGCCCGCGGCCTGCGCGCGATCATGGAGGAGGTCCTCCTCCCGGTCATGTACGACATCCCCGGACGTGACGACGTCGCCCGCGTGGTGGTCACCGGCGAGACGGTGCGCCACAACGTGCTGCCGACGATCGTCCCGTTCTCCGATGCCGAGCCCCGGGAGAAGTCGGCGTAGAGCCCGTCAGGTCGTGGTACGGCGTTCCAGCAGCGCCGACACCGCGAGGCCCAGGACGATTCCCCAGAACGGCGCGGAGATCCCCAGCAGGGACACGTCGGCCACCGTCACCAGCAGGCACACCAACGGCCCCATCGTGCGGTCGGTGCGGAACGCCGTGACGAACGCCGACTGCAGTGGCGCCAGCATCGCCAGCCCGCCGAGCGCCGCGACGAAGGCCGCGGGCGTCCCGACCATGAGACCGACGAACGCGGGGGAGAGCACCCCCACGACCAGGGCGAGCCCTCCAGTGCCGATCGCGGCCGCGTAGTGCCGACGGGGCTCGCCGGATGAGACGAGCAGCGCGTTGGTCGGTCCGGTCAGGCACGTGGAGACCGCGCCGATCGGGGAGACCAGCAGAGACCAGATCCCGCACGCCACGGCGCAGGCGTTCACCGGCGGATGGTGTCCCTTGGCACGGAGGACCCCGACCCCCTGGCCGTTCTGGACGACGAGCACGGTGATGGACAGGGGGACCACCAACTCCGTGAGGCCGCGGACGGTGAACTCCGGCCCCTGCACCATGGGGACGGCGAGCAGCCCGTCGTCCAGGACTCCCCGGGACAACCCGCCGTCGAGTACCACCGCGATGATCCCCACCAGCATCGCGGCGAGGATCGGCGGGATCACCCGGGCCACGCGCGGTACGGCCCCGACGGCGAGGAAGGCCAGCACCATGGGTAGGGCCACCGTGGCGGAGGCCCACACCGCGTCGACCAGGCCGAGACCGAACCGGAGGAACACCCCGGCCACCATGGCCATGATCAGGGGCATCGGTATCCAGTCCATGACCCTGCGCGCGACGCCACTGAGGCCGATCAGCAGGATCACCACACCTGTGACGACGTAGGCGCCGAGCACCTCGGACCAGCGCAGGTGGCCGAGTGAGTTGCCCACGATCACGGTGCCGGGGATGGTCCAGAAGAATGCCAACGGGGTCCGGTAGATCCAGCTCATGAGAATGGTGAGGATCCCGTTGGCGAAGAACACCCCGAAGATCCACGAGGACAGTTCCTGCGGGGTCAACCCGCCCTGTTCCCCCGCGGCCAGGATCACGGCGACGGGGCCGGTCGCGGAGAAGATCAACGCGATGAGGGCGTTGGCGCATTCTCTCGGGCCCAGGTCCGCGAGAACCCGCCGCGGCGAGGGCCGGCGGTGGTGGGGGATCTCGATCGGTAGCAGCGCGGCGGTCCGGGACGGGTCTCCCGCCGGGGCGTCGGTGTCCCGGCTCCACCCGTCGGTGGGGGCACTGTCGGTGGTCACGGGACTCCTGAATCGTCGGGGTCGGGACCGAACGGGTGGCGGGACCTGGCGACGTGGGCCGCCAACTCGGTGCGGCCGTTGATCCCGAGCTTCGAGTAGATGCGGGTGAGGTGGTACTGGATCGTCTTCACGCTGAGGAACAGCTCTTCGGCTGCCTGGGCGTTGGTCCGCCCCGCCGCGACGAGGGTCGCCACGGCCCGTTCCTGCGGGGTGAGGGTGGAGTTGCCGACCGCGCGGGCCACATCGACACCCCCGGCGCGGCGCTCCCGCTCACAGCGCTCGACGTAGGCGTGGGCGCCGAGTTGTTCGTAGAGGTCTCGGGCGGTCCCGAGGGCCAGGTGGGCCTCGCGGCGCCGGCCGGCCCGACGCAGTGTCTGGCCGAAGCCGAAGTGCATCTGTGCGGAGTAGTACGGCATCGCCAGTCCGTCGAGGTACTCCAGGCTCCGGTGGAAGATGCGGGTGCACTCCTCCACATCTCCGCGGACGGCGGCGATCCGGGAGCGGACGGCGCCGAGCCGGGCCTGGGTGGAGCGGTGGCCCAGCTCCACGGCCCGCTGTTCAGGGGGACCGATGAGCGCTTCGGCGTCCTCGAGCCGGCCGGCCAGGACGAGGGAGTGGGCGTAGAGATCGTGCCACGGCCAGAAGCCCGGCTGGTCGATGTCGTGCTGGAGGGACAGCACGTGCAGCGGTTCGGCGGCCCGCCGCACCGAGGTGTAGTCGCCGGCGGCGGCGGCGACCTGCATGCGCCCCATGGCGGAGGGGATGATCTGCACCGGGTAGGCGTCCGCGGTGGTGGTGAGGTGCCTCAGGTGCGCGGCCGCCCCCAGGTGGTCGCCGCGCATGGACCTCATGACGGCGCCGGACCAGTGGATCACCGGGGCGAGCAGGTCCAGTTCGAGGTCCTCGAGACGGCGGGCGGCGGTGTCGACGACCCGGAGCGCCTCGTCCCAGTCCCCCCGGAGCAGATGGGTGCGTGCGAGCCACGCTTGAGCCCACAGCGAGATCCGGGCGGAACCGGAGACGTCGGCCGTCGGCACGGCGGAGCCCAGGCGGTGGCGGGCAGTCTCGAGGTCGTCGTGGGCGAGCGCGATCCATCCGGAGGCCATCTCGAAGCGCTGTGCCACGGCGGGGGCGAGAGAACCGATCCGGTCCTCGTCGGCGACGCCCGCTCCCGGGGTGGCGTCGATCGCCTCGCCCAGGACGGTGATGGCCCGGGCCTCCTCGACCTCCGGTTGGTCGGCGTGGGCACCACCGATGACGACCCCGGCCCAGTGCCTCAGCTGGTCTGGGCGCCACAGGCACAGCGAGTGCACCACGAACTTCTGGGCGAGTGCGACAGGGTCGGGCGCGGTGACTCCGGGAGCACCGGACGACCTTGCGTCGAGGGCTCGCCGGAGGAGTGCCTCGGCCTCACCCGCGTGCCCCAGGTGGAGCGCGAGCGAACCGAGGACGGCATCGCGACGGGGGTCGGGCCGGACCCTGTCCAGCGTGTGGGACAGCGCGGCGGCCTCGCTGATCCGACCCGCCCCGAGGAGCGCGTCGATGCCGTCGATGTGGAGGCCCCGCGCCTCGTCGGGGTCCGCGGTGAGCGCCGCCGCCGTGAGGTAGGCGTGACCCGCGGCGCTCCAGTGTCCCGACCTGGCGTGCACCCCCGCACGCTCCCGGAGCATGCGGCAGAGTCCGGGATCCGGCCCGGTCGAGGTGGCCGCCAGGTGGTCCAGCGCGGCGTCGGGGTCCTCGAGCTCCGCGAGCCCGGCCGCGACGGTGTGTAGCGAGAGCAGTTCGCGGGGCGGGATACCGCGAAGGACCGCCGTACGGACGAGCGGCGAGCGGAACGTGAGCACGGCGGCGCCGGGGGAGAGGTCCACGCGGAGTATCCCGGCCCTGTGCGCGGCGTCGAGGGCGCCCAGCACCGTCCCGGTCTCGCCGGATCCACCCGATCGGGCCGCGACGAGCGCGGAGAGGGACTCCAGCAGGACGGGCGGGGGAAGGACGGCCGCGGCCTCGACCACTGCGCGGTCTCCGGGTTCCAGCCCCGCGAGCTGGGCCCCGGCCTCCAGCTCGACCGAGCCCGGCAGGGGCGGGGGTGAGAACGGGCTCGTCCACCAGGACTCGGAGGCCTCGTCGACGACCGCGGCGACCGCGTCGGCGGCACCCCCGGTGTAGTCCAGGATCCTGCGGGCCGCGGCGGCGGACGGTTCCCGCCCGGTGCGGGCTGCGGCCAGGGCGCGGATCTCGGAGTGGTCGAGCGCCCCGAGGTGCAGGGTCTCGCGGGCGAGAGTGGAACACAGGTCCGCGGACGGCCCCTCCGAGGGGTTCCCTGCGGTGAGGACCAGGAGGACTGCACCGTCGACGGAGGTCTCGAGAGCCGATCCGAGTGCGCGGAGGGATCCGGGATCGGCGTGGTCGGCGTCGTCGATCACGATGACCGTCCCGGCGCCGGCGGCCCCGAGCGCGGTGTCGAGCTCGTCGACCACTCGGGGCGCGGTCCGCTCGACCCCGGCCGGGCCGGGCGTCTCGCCGTCACCCGGCGCGGCGACCGGGGGCAGTCGCCGGAGGATCCGGTCGGCGATCACCCACGGGACGTCGTGTTCCCACGGCAACGCCCTGGTCAGAACCGTTGTTACTCCGGTGGTCCCCGTGAGCAGGGTGTCGACGAGGTGGCTCTTGCCCGCACCGTAGGGGGCGGTCACCAGGACCACCGACGACCCCCGGTCCACCACCGCGCCGTGAAGCTCGCGGAGTCGTCGCATCACGCGGTGGTGACCGTGACGGGGGAAGAGGGTGGGCATGGTGGTCATGACCTCAGCGTAGGTCGGCCGATGGGGTCTCGATCCGTTCCCGAGAACCGTCGGACCCGCCGTCGGGACCGGAGCCCATGATGGCGTCGGGGACCTGGGCGACCAGGCCCGGTGAGCGCGGGACGGCGAGGGTGATCACGGCCCCGACCAGGGCGACGCCCGCGAAAACGAGGAACGAGGTCTCCGCCTGGAGGCCCGCGGCGACGAGAAGGCCGCCGATGACCGGACCGAGGATTCCGCCCAGGCGCCCGAAACCCGCGCACCAGGCCACTCCCGCGGCGCGGGAACCGGTCTCGTAGTAGTTCGAGACGAAGCCGTAGACGAGTACCTGGGTCCCGATGGTGCCCATGCCGGCAGCGGCCACGAGCAGGATCATCAGCGCGATCGGCGGGGACAGGGTCACGGCGACCAGCGCGGACGTGGCCAGGAGGAAGGAGCAGGCCACGATCACTCGCGGGCCGTGTCGGTCGGCCAACCGCGATGCGGCCAGCCCGCCGGCGATGGCGCCGCCGTTGAGGACCAGCAGGAAGCCGAGGGAACTCCTGGCGTCGATGCCGTACGTCCCCATGATCGTCGGGAGCCAGGTGTTGAGCCCGTAGGTGAGGAGGAGCCCGGCGAAACTCATGAACCCGAGCAGGAGGGTGCCGAGTCGATAGGCCGGGGTCAGCAGCCCGGCGAATCCGGTGGGCGACGTTGCGGCGGTACCCGCTGCGCCGGGGCCGTCGGAGCTCTGGGTGGGGGCGTCGATGAAGGCGTGGACCGGCAATCCGCGGGCGGAACACAGCGCGACGGCCTCGTCGGTGCGCCCCCGCGAGGAGAGCCAGCGCGGCGACTCGGGCAGGGCGTACCACGCGTAGGGCAGGACGATGACGAGGGGCAGTGCGCCGATGAGGAACAGCCCCCGCCAGCCGATGTGGTCACACAAGAGCATCGCCAGGGCCGAGGCGAGGACTCCGCCGGCGGGGATACCGCTGTAGACCACGGCGTTGAACAGGTTCCGCCGCCCCGCGGGGGCGAACTCGGCGATGATCGCACCGGCGGTCGCGACGATCGCGCCGATTCCGAGGCCGGTGAGAAGGCGCAGGATCCCGAACGTCGTGATGTTCTGCGCGAACGAGGTGGCGGCCATGCCCACCGAGAACCAGGCGATCGAGCCGAGCATGATCCTCCGACGGCCAATGCGGTCTCCGACGGCGCCCGCGCTCAGCGCTCCGATCATGACTCCGACGAGGGCGTACGAACCCAGGGCGCCGGCCTGAGCGGCACCGAGGGGGCCGATCTGGCCGGGGTCCGCCATGAGTGTGGGCAGGATCGCGCCGTAGATAACCAGGTCGTAGCCGTCGAAGAGGATGGCCAGCGCGACGACGGCCAGTACCCCGTAGACGGTTCGCCGATGCGCGGGGGACTCCCAGACGTCGGCTGTGGTTGCGGTCTTCTCGGTCACGGTGGACCTCCGATGGGGGATGGGTGGGATGGGACAGGGGGAGCAGGGGCGGGACGGGCGGTCAGCCCTGGTCCCCGCCGGCGACCGGGAGGACCGACCCGGTGATGTACGACGCCTCGGGGGAGGCCAGGAAACAGATCGGGGCGGCCTGTTCGTGGAGGTCGCCGTAGCGACCGAGCGCGGTGGACTCGACGGTCTGGTCCACGATCTGCTGGTACCAGCGCTTCTCCTCGGCGGTGCGGGCGTCACCACCGCGGGAGATGCGGCGCTCCGGGGCGAGCGTTCCGCCGGGAGCGGTGGCCACCACCCGGATGCCGTGTGGGGCCGCCTCGAGCGCGAGCGCGGTGGTCAGTGCGTTCACCCCGCCCTTGGACGCCGCGTACGGGGCCCGGTTGACGCCCCGTGTGGCCACCGAGGACACGTTGACGATGGTTCCGGCCCCGACGGAGATCATCGACGGCAGGACCGACCGGCACATCCACAACGTGGGGAACAGCGAACGACGCACCTCCTTCTCGATCTGCTCGGGCGAGTACTCGTGGTAGGGCCGGGCCCAGATCGTGCCACCGACGTTGTTGATCAGTACGTCGATCCGACCGTGGGCCGAGAGGGCGGCATCGACCGCGAGGTGTGCGCCCTGGAATGTCTCGAGGTCGGCGACCACCGGGGTCACCCTGTGGCCGTCCGGCGACACGGCGGTCAGGTCCTCGACGACCTCGTCGACCGCCTCCGCGCGGTCGACGGCGGTGACCAGCCCGCCTTCCCGGACGACCCGGTCGGCGACCGCACGACCGATTCCCTGAACCGCTCCGGTGACCAGAACGGACAGCCCGTCGAAACGTCCGGGGGAGAGAACAGGTGGGACGGCGTCGTGGTCACCGACCGGGGCGCTCACGACGCCGCCTCGACGGACGTGTCGGCGAGCGCGGCCCGCATGGTCGCCTTGGCGTGTTCGGTGTGGCGCCGGATCAGGTAGCGTGCCGCGTCGCGATCCCCGTTCTCGAACGCGGCGACGATCTCGAGGTGCTCCGGCACGATGTCCTCGGACACCCAGCGGGCGTCCGGGAGGACACTGTTCATCACCCGGGTGACCTCCAGGATCCGGTAGGCCTGCAGGAGGGCCTCGTTGCCGGTGCAGCGGAAGAGGTACTCGTGGAACTGGCCGTTGGCAGCGGTGAATCGCGCCGGGTCGAGAAAGCGATCCCCCTGGATGTACTGGTTGGCCGACTCCGCCAGCATGCGGAACTCCGCGAGGCGGGCGGCGTCGAGTCGGCCCATGGTGAGCTCGACGGCTCCGAGTTCGAGCGCCATCCGGGCGTCGAACTGGGCGTCCGAGTGGGCGATCCCGGGATGCACCTCGCCGCTGACCACTCCGGTCGAGGACGTGATCGTCTCGGACCGCTCGCCGCCGGACAGCGACAGGGCGGACGATGTCGTCCGCGGGACCGAGGCCCGGGGCACGGACTGCATGGTCACGGGCCTGGGGACGTATCCCACCGGCCGGGCGGCGATGGGCGACACCTTCTCCTCGGCCGCCGGTCCCGGCGAGGACCCGGTGCCGGACACACCCGGGACACGGGACTCGAAAGCGACCGGTCTGGCGGCGATGGCCGGCTGCGGGTGCGCGGGACCGCGGGACCCGGCGCCGGCGGAGGGGAACAACCCCGGGGTGCGCGGGCGGAAACCCACGGGCCGCCCCGCGATCGGTGCTGCGGGGAGCGCGACGGCATCTCGGGTCGTGGCCACCGGCGCGGCCTCGAACCCTGGCTCCGCGGTGGCGTCGACGACGACGGGTGCGACTGCTGCAGGGGCGGTCGGTTCCGGGGTCTCAACGGGTGTTGCGGGTTCGACCGGGGCGCCCGGATCGGCCGCTCCGTCTGCGACCACGGTCGCCGGGGTGAACTTCTCGTAGTAGAAGTGTGTGACCTCGAGGCCCTCGGTATCCAGGAAGGCCCGGACGGACTCCACCATCGGCGGCGGACCGCACAGGTAGACGTCGGCCGTCCCGTCATGGAGGTGCTCGGGGCGGATTAACCCGGTGACATAGCCGGTGTTCGGGAACGCCGTGGCTGGGTCGGACACGACGAGGTCCCACGTCATCCCCGGCAACCGTGTCGCGTAGTCGTCGAGAAGATCGGTGTACACCACGTCGGTGTCGCGTGACGTTCCGTAGACCAGGTGCACGGGCCGGTCCCCGGAACCGGCGACGGCGAGGCTCTCCAGGATCGACAGGACGGGCGCCAGTCCGGTGCCCCCCGCGAGCAGAAGCAGCGGCCGCGGTGACTCGCGGAGGAAGAAGCTGCCCATCGGGCCCGTGAGGGCGAGTCGATCGCCCGCCGCGCACCGCTGCGCGAGGTACTCGGACATCGCGCCGCCCGGGGCGTACTTGATGAGAAACGACAGGCGGTCGTCGTCCGGCCCGGTCGAGAACGAGTACGAGCGGATCTGGTCCGTGCCGGGAACCGAGACGTTCACGTACTGGCCCGGCAGGAACGCCAGGGCTCCGCGGTCGTCGAGTTCCACGGTGAGCGCGAACGCGCCCTCGGCCAGGCGATCGACCGCCGTGACGGTTGCCGGGTGGGCCGCTGCGGTGGTCTTGGCCACGTCCGAGGTGGTGGGGATCTGGACCACCAGGTCCGAGCGGGGGACCATCTGGCACGGGAGGCAGTAGCCGGCCTCGGCCTCGGCCGCGGTGAGGGCGTCGTCGATGTAGTCGCCGCCGTCGAAGTCGCCCGACTCGCACAGCGACTTACACGTGCCGCACGCTCCGTCGCGGCAGTCGAGGGGGATGTTGATTCGGGCCTTGTACGAGGCGTCGGCGACGGTTTCCGACGGGCCGCATGTGATGAAGCGCGTCACACCGTCCTCGAAGCCCAGGGCTACCTGGTAACTCATGGGATCTCACTTCTTGTCGCTGGCATGATCGGCCGCACCGGGCGGCTCGGTGGTCGTCGGCGCCCCGATGGGGCGGGCTCGGTGGCTGCGCGGGTCACACCATGTAGATGTCCACGATGTGGTGGATGTAGTCGTTCTTGAGGACGACCTTCTTGTAGGTGATCAGCGGGGACTCCCCGGTGACGTCGAGGGTGTAGAAGGAGGTCCCGAAGTACTGGTCTGTGGCCTTGTAGCGGACGTACGAGGAGAGCCAGTTGAAGCGGACGTCGACCTCGCCGGGTCGCCTGTCCGTCACCTCGATGTTGCTGATGAGGTGGCCGGTGCGGGGTTCCGGGAGGGAGGTGGACGACGACCGGTCGGTACGGATGCGGAACACCCGGTCCTCGATGCCGGCCCGGTTGGGATAGAAGATGAGCGAGATCTCGGAGTAGGGGTCCGTGGTGAGCTCGCCGTCGTCGTCCCACGCGGGCATCCAGTACATCGCGTCTTCGCGATAGCACTCGATCCATTCTTCGAACTGCCGGTCGTCGAGAAGGCGGGCCTCGCGGAAGAGGAAGGCGGAGATCTCCTCGACGGAGATCGACGCCACTGGCCGCTCGGACACTGCCTTCTCAGACACTGTGGGTGTGGACATGATCGGTCCTTTCGTGGGCGTGGGAGGTCGCGGGTCAGATCAGAGGGAGGCGGACGCGGCGATGCCCGGCGTCACTCCGTCCTTCCCCGCAGTGGCGGCGTCCGCCTCGGCGGCGGCGCGCTCCTCTGCCTCCAGCGCGCGGCGCATGGTCTCGAGCCAGTACCCGTGCTGCACCGGGTACAGGCCCTCGTCCTCGGTCTTGGCACCGGAGGAGAGCACGTTCTTCATCCCCAGGCCTCGGGCGGTGGCGTCGGGGCCGGTGATCTGATGTGTGGATCCGCGGGTCATGTCGTTCCACGGTGCGGCGCCGGCCAGGTAGGTCTTCTGGCACGAGCGGAACTCCTCCAGGTCGTCCGGTGTCGCCATGCCGGTCGCGTTGAAGAAGTCCTCGTACTGGCGGATCCGGGCGGCGCGCGCCTCGGCGCTCTCGCCCTTGGGGGCGATGCAGTAGATCGTCACCTCGGTCTTGTCTACCGAGATCGGCTTGAAGTGCCGGATCTGACTGGAGAACTGGTCCATCAGGTAGACGTTGGGGTAGAGGCACAGGTTCCGGGAGGCCCCAACCATGAACTCCGCCTTCTTCTCGCCGATCTGTTCGGCCAGTTCGTCCCTGCGCTCCCACAGCGGACGGTCCTCGGGGTTGCCCCACCACATCCACAGCAGCAGGTGGCCGTGGTCGAACGACCAATAGCCGCCTCCCTGCTTGCCCCACGTGCCGGCGTCCATGGCCTTGGTCTCGTTCTTGGATTCCCCGGAGCCTCGTCGGGCGGTGGTGGCCGCGTAGTTCCAATGGGTCGCCGAGACGTGGTATCCGTCCGCGCCGTTCTCGGCCTGGAGTTTCCAGTTGCCGTCGAAGGTGTAGGTCGAGGACCCACGCAGTACTTCCAGGCCCTCCGGGGACTGGTCGACGAGCATGTCGATGATGGTCCGGCTGTCCCCGAGGTGCTCCTCGATGGGCAGGACATCGGGGTTCAGGCTGCCGAAGAGGAACCCGCGGTAGTTGGCGAACCGGGCCACACGCCGGAGGTCGTGGGAACCGCCCGTGTTGAACTGCTCCGGATAGCCGGCGTCCCGGGGGTCCTTGACCTTGAGCAGTTCACCGGAGTTGGAGAACGTCCATCCGTGGAATGGGCAGGTCAGAGTGGTGCGGTTGTCGGTCTTGCGGCGGCACAGCATCGCCCCGCGGTGCGAGCAGGCATTGATCAGGCAGTTGAGCTCTCCGTCCCTGCCGCGGGTGATCATGATGGGCTGGCGGCCGATGTCGGTGGTGAAGTAGTCGCCGACGTTCGGGATCTGGCTCTCGTGTGCCAGGTAGACCCAGTTGCCTTCGAAGATGTGCGTCATCTCGAGCTCGAACAGCTCCTCGTCGGTGAAGATGCGACGGTTCGCGCGGATGATGCCCTCGGCGGGACGGTCCTCGAGAGCGGTGTCGAGAGTGTGCTGCAGGTGGTCGAGTCGATCGGACATCGAGTGCTCCTTGCGGGGTCGGGGCGGGCCACCTCGAAGGTGACCTGGTGCCGTGATGACCCCCACGGTGCCCGAGTGTGGGGCGAGTCACACTAGGGGTTTGCCTAGTCGTGCCTAGGTGCCAGCTGTTCGCACCGCGAACAGCGAGGCCGCATCCGTACGCCCATCTGCGGAAACGTGCGCATGGGGTGTGCAAGGAGCCTAAAGGCGCCACTACGGATGTATAGTGAAGTGATTGACGACACACCTCAGGCGGGGGCACAGTGAGTGCATCGGCCGACGGGGATCCCGGATCAGGGCATCGTCCACCGGCCCGATCCAGTCCCCCCACTCACGCAGGGAGCGTCATGAGCACCACCGCTGTCCCCACCACCGCAGTCCCCTCCGCCTCCGGTTCCGGTAGCGCCGCCACCGACAAGTTCAAGGGCAACCGGGTCGGCTCCGACACCTCGCCCGAGCGCGCCGCCGCCATCTACAAGGACGTGCTGACCAAGCTGTCCGAGGTCATCTACCAGCACCAGGTGACCTACGACGAGTACCGCGTCCTCAAGCAGTGGCTCATCAGCGTCGGCGAGGGTGGCGAGTGGCCGCTGTGGCTCGACGTCTTCCTCGAGCACTTCATCGAGGACTCCAACAGCCGGATCTTCAACGGCACCAAGGGCTCGATCGAGGGCCCGTACTACGTGCCGGACGCCCCGAACCTCGGCGCCAAGGGCACCATGCCGATGCGTGAGGACGAGAAGGGCACCCTCCTGGTGTTCAAGGGCCAGGTCCGGGACCTGGACGGCGCCGGCATCGAGGGCGCGACAGTCGAGCTCTGGCACGCCGACTCCGATGGCTACTACTCGCAGTTCGACGACGGCTTGGGCATCCCGGAGTGGAACCTGCGCGGCACGTTCTCCACCGACGCCGAGGGTGGCTTCGAGATCACCACGATCCAGCCCGCGCCGTACCAGATCCCGCACGACGGTCCGACCGGCGAGTTCATCGCCAGCTACGACGGCCACCCGTGGCGTCCGGCGCACCTGCACCTCAAGGTGACGGCCCCGGGCAAGCGGCTCATCACCACCCAGCTGTACTTCCAGGGTGGCGAGTACGTCGAGGACGACGTCGCCGGAGCGGTCAAGCCCGAGCTCATCCTGAATCCCCGGCCGGGTGCCGACGGAACGGACGAGGTCACCTATGACTTCGTGCTCGACCCGGTCTCCGAGGCCCGCTACGTCGCCTGATCACATCCGATCCCGGAATCATCTCGCCCGCCCCGGTCGCCACCAGCGACCGGGGCGCAGGTGATCCCTCCCAGCTCACACCAAGTCGAGGACCGAACATGACCGACATGACCATCCGATCCGTCGAGACACGAATCCTCGACGTTCCGCTCATTCGCCCCCACAAATTCGCCACCACCACCACGACCGAGCAGTCCATCCTCCTGGTGTCGGTGACCACGGCTGACGGCGTCGTCGGCCACGGCGAGGGCGTGACCCCGGGCGGCCCATGGTGGGGCGGGGAGTCGGCCGAGACCATGCAGGTTCTGGTGGAGAAGTACCTCGCCCCCGTGGCCGTGGGTCGGCGCGTGGACGAGGTCCCGGCGGTCCTCGAGGCGATGGAGGGTGTGGTGGCCCGGGGACGCTTCGCCAAGGCCGCGCTCGAGATCGCGATGATCGACGCGTGGGCGCGCACTCTCGAGGTGCCGGTGCGGACCCTCCTCGGAGGCGCCGTCCGCGACTCCATCGAATGCACGTGGGCGCTGGGTGCCATGCCGCTCGAGGAGATGGTCGAGGAGATCGACGGGCTGCTCGCCGCGGACCGCCACCGCACCTTCAAGCTCAAGATGGGGGCCCTGGACCCGGCCGAGGACGTCGCGCGTATCGCCGCGCTCGCCGAGCGACTCGACGGCCGGGCCGGCCTGCGGGTGGACATCAACGCCCGGTGGGACCGGTTCACCGCCAACGTGCACCTCCCGGCGTTGGTCGAGGCGGGGATCGAACTGATCGAGCAACCGACCCCGACCGAGCAGATCGAGGTGCTCGCCGAGCTCAACCGCACGTTGCCCGTCCAGATCATGGCCGACGAATCAGTGCAGTCCCCTCACGATGCTCTCGAGGTCGTGCGCCGCGACGCCGCCGGGGTCATCGCCGTCAAGACCACCAAGCTCGGCGGACTGACCCGGAGCAAGGAGGTCGTGGCGATCGCGCGCGCGGCAGGCGTGGCCTGCCATGCGGCGACCTCGCTGGAGGGGCCCATCGGAACCATGGCGTCGCTGCACCTGGCGTGCGCCGAGCCGGGCTTCAACTACGGTTCCGAGCTGTTCGGCCCGCTGCTGTTGGCCGAGACCTACGTGACCACGCCGATCCGCTACGAGGCCGGTCGGGTCCACCTTCCGGACGGGCCGGGCCTGGGCGTGGAGATCGACCCCGACGCCGTCGAGAAGTTCACCCGACGCTGATCCCCTGACCCGCCGGCCGGCTGACCCGCCGGCCGCAGACCCACCGACCACCGAGAAGTAGAGGAGACTGCCGAGATGGCACTGTTCCACGTCCGCATGGACGTCAACATCCCCCGGGACCTGGACCCGAAGGTGCGCGAGGACACCGTCGCCCGCGAGAAGGCCTACAGTCAGGAGCTGCAGCGCGCCGGGAAGTGGCGGGAGCTCTGGCGCATCGTCGGCCAGTACTCCAACATCAGCATCTTCGACGTCGAGTCCGGCGACGAGCTGCACGAGTTGCTCTCGGGCCTGCCGCTGTTCCCGTACATGGACATCGAGGTCATGGCGCTGACGAGGCACCCCTCGCGCGTCGACGACTGACGTCCCGGCCGACCGGGCTCGGACGGGTGAACGGCCGACCCCTCCACGTCAAGATCATCGTCAAGAGCGTTCCGCACATTTCCACTCGAGCAATGTGTGCGGAACGCTCTTGACGATCCCGGAGGAGTCGGTCAGGCGCGCTCGAAGACCGCGGCAAGGCCCTGGCCGCCGCCGATGCACATGGTCTCCAGACCCCACTGGGCGTCGCGCCGAACCATCTCGTGGGAGAGCGTGGCGAGCATCCGGGCGCCGGTCGCGCCGACGGGGTGGCCGAGCGAGATCCCGGAGCCGTGGGGGTTGAGGCGCTCCGAGGCGGGGTCGATGTCCCACTCCCGCATGACGGACAGCGCCTGGGCCGCGAAGGCCTCGTTGAGCTCGATCACATCGATGTCCGCCAGCGTCAACCCGAGCCGATCGAGCGCCTTGGCTGTGGCGGGGACCGGGCCGATTCCCATCGTCTCCGGTGCGACACCGGCCACGGCCCAGGACGCCAGGCGGACGAGCGGGGTCAGCCCGAGCGAGGTGGCCCTGTCCGCCGTGGTGACCACACACATCGCGGCGCCGTCGTTCTGGCCCGAGGCGTTTCCGGCGGTGACGGTGGCCTCGGGGTCGGTCCGGCCCATGATCGCCCGGAGGCCCGAGAGCGCCTCGACCGTGGTGTCGGCGCGGGGGTGCTCGTCGGTGTCGACGACGAGGTACTCGCCCCTGCGCTGCGGAACGGTCACGGGGACGATCTCCTCGGCGAACACCCCGGAGCCCTGCGCGGCGACCGCGCGCTGGTGGGACTGCACGGCCAGCCGGTCCTGCTCCTCCCGGCTGATGCCGTATTCGCGGCGCAGGTTCTCGGCGGTCTCGATCATCCCGCCGTCGATGACGTGGGACCGGCCACCGACCGTTGTGCGGGCGCGGCCGAGGCGGTCGATCAGCGAGATGCCGTCGCCCTTGATTCCCCAGCGGGGCGAGGGCGTGGCGTAGAACTCCACCTGGCTCATCGATTCGACGCCACCGGCGATCACGAGGTCCACCCCGCCGGAGGCCACCTGTAGCGCGCCGGTGATCACCGCCTGGAGGCCGGAGCCGCAACGCCGGTCCAGCTGCATCCCGGGTACCTCGATGCCGAGCGGGGAGTCGAGGGCCGCGATCCGGCCGATGGCGGGACCCTCGCCTCCGGGCGAGCCCTGGCCCAGGATCACGTCGTCGACGTCCGCCCCTGTCAGTCCGGTGCGTTCGACGAGCGCGGTAAGTAGTGAGGTGGCCAGCGTGTTCGCGTCCAGATCGCGGAACACGCCGCCGAAGCGGCCGACCGGCGTGCGGAGGGGCTGGCAGATGACGACGTCGCGCATGGTTCTCCTGGTGGTAGCCGGGGTGGTGGGGGTGGGGAGCGGTCTCGGTCGGAACGGCTCAACGATTGACGGTCGCCAGGTCCGCGGACAGTGCCCGGGCCGCGTCCACGACCACGGGGACGAGCTCGTGGCGGAGCTGCTCGATCGAATACCGGGCGGCGTGTGTGGAGACGTTCAGCGCGGCCACGACCCGCCCGTGACGATCGCGGACCGGGGCGGCCAGCGACCTCAGGCCCGGTTCGAGCTCCTGGTCCACGAGCGCCCACCCGCGGTCGGCGACCGCCGCGAGTTCGGCGCGCAGTCCGGCCGGGTCCGCGATCCCGTGAGGGGTGCGTACCCGCAGATCGGTCGCCGCCAGGTGGTCGTCCAGCTCCTCCGGGGGCAGGGCCGAGAGCAGGACCCTGCCCATCGAGGTGGCGAAGGCGGGGAAGCGGGTGCCGATGGTGATCCCGATACTCATGATCCGGCGGACCTGGACACGTCCGACATAAACGATGTCGTGCCCGTCGAGGACGGCGATCGACGACGACTCGTCGAGTCGTGCGCTGAGCCGTTCGAGGTGCGGTTGGGCCAGATCCGTCAACGGCATGGCCGAGAGGTAGCTGTAACCCAGGTCGAGCACGCGGGGGGTGAGCCAGAAGGCCGACCCGGCGGTATCCACATAGCCGAGTTCGACGAGTGTGTGGAGGAACCGGCGAGCGGTCGCGCGGGTGAGTCCGGTGGTCCGGGCGACCTCGCTGAGGGTCTGCCGGGGGTGGTCGGCGTCGAATGCGGTGATGACGGCGAGGCCGCGGGCGAGGGACTGGACGAAGTCCGGGGACGGCGGCCGGTCGGGAGGGTTCCCGGACCCGGACCCGGACCCGGGCTCGGCCCCGGGGACGGACCCGGATCCGGGCTCGGCCCCGGGGACGGACCCGGATCCGGCGGCCTCGTCGTGGCCTTCCGCGGTCACGCGGGGCCGGCCGAGATCAGGTGCGAGCGCAGGACCTCGGAGACGCGCTCGGGCATCTCGACGGTGGGTACGTGGGCGGCGGGGGACAGGGTCACGAACTCGGCCCCAGGGATGCCGTCCGCGAGCTCGCGGACCACGTCGGGTGGTGTGGAGGGGTCCTCGTCCCCGGCCACCACGAGGGTGGGGCAGGTGATCCGGCCGAGGTCGGCGCGCCCGTCCCAGACAGACAGGGCGTCGCAGGCCGCGGCGTATCCCTCGGCGCTGGTCGCCAGGATCATCTCTCGGAGACCGGCCACCAGTGCGGGATCCTGCTCGGCGCGTCCGGCGGTGACCCACCGCGCCACCACCGCGTCGGCGACGGCCCCGGTACCGCCCTCGCGGACCGCGGCCGCACGCTCGGCCCATCCCGTGGGCTCGCCGAACCTGGCGGCCGTGCACAGCAGGGCCGTGGACCTGACGCGGGTGGGCTCGTGGACCGCGAGCCACTGGGCGACCGCGCCGCCCAGCGAGAGTCCGACCACGTGGAAGCGATCCACGCCCATGCCGTCGAGCAGGGCGAGGACGTCGCCGGAGAGATCGGCGATCGTGCACGGCCCCGCGACCACGTCAGAGCTTCCGTGGCCGCGATGGTCGACGGCGACGACCGTGTGATCTCGGGCGAGATCGCGTACCTGGGAATCCCACATCGACCGGTCCGACCCGAGGGATCCGAGGAGGACGACAACGGGGGCGTCCGCCGACTGTAGGCCGCTGACCTGGTGGGACAGTGTGGCTGGCATGGGGTGGGTCCTTTCTTGTGGCGCTACAGGGTCCGGCCGGGCCCGGGTGACGTGAACCACGATACGCCGCAAGTGTACGCAGGACGAACTGTTGTGCAACAAGCGAACAGAGTCTACGGTGTGTGACATGACCAACAAGATCTTCTCGTCGGCCGCCGCCGCGGTCGCGGACATCCCGGACGGCGCCTCCCTCGCCGTCGGGGGGTTCGGTCTGGTCGGCATCCCCGCCGTCCTGATCGATGCGCTCCTCGACCAGGGGGCCACCGACCTGAGCACCGTGAGCAACAACTGCGGTACGGACGGCTTCGGCCTCGGCAGGCTGCTGGAGGCCCGCCGCATCTCCCGCACCACGGCCTCGTACGTGGGGGCCAACAAGGAGTTCGCCAGGCAGTACCTGAACGGCGAGCTCGAGGTTGAGCTGACGCCGCAGGGCACACTCGCCGAGCGGATGCGATCCGGTGGGGCGGGCATCCCCGCCTTCTACACGCCGGCCGGCGTCGGGACGATGGTCGCCGACGGCGGACTACCACTGCGCTACGACGGCGACGGAGGAGTGGCCGTGGCCTCCGATCCCAAGGAGGTGCGCGAGTTCGACGGGGTGCGGTACGTCCTCGAGCGGTCGATCGTCACCGATTTCGCGCTCGTCCACGCCCACCGCGCGGATACCGCAGGGAACCTGCAGTTCAGCGGCACCGCCCGGAACTTCAACCCGGACGTCGCGATGGCCGGCCGCGTCACGATCGTCCAGGCCGAGGAGATCGTCGCGGCCGGCGAGATCGACCCGGCCGATGTCCACCTCCCCGGGATCTTCGTCCAGCGGCTCGTCGAGGTCGGACGGCAGGAGACCGGCGTGGAGATCGAGAAGCTCAGCAGCAGGGGAGAGGACCGGAGATGAGCTGGACCCACGAGCAGATGGCGGCACGCATCGCCACCGATTTCGTCGACGGGCAGTACGTCAACCTGGGGATCGGGATGCCGACCCTGATCCCGGACCACCTACCGTCGGGCGTCCAGGTCACTCTCCATTCGGAGAACGGGATCCTGGGTGTGGGCCCGTACCCGACGCCCGAGCAGCTCGACCCGGAGATGATCAACGCCGGCAAGGAGACCATCACCGCGGCTGCGGGGGCGGCGTTCTTCTCGTCGTCGGAGTCGTTCGCGATGATCCGGGGCGGAACGGTCGACGTCGCCGTGCTCGGCGCCATGCAGGTCTCACAGACCGGGGACCTGTCCAACTGGATGATCCCCGGCGCCATGGTCAAGGGCATGGGCGGGGCCATGGATCTGGTCCACGGCGCCGGCCGGGTGGTCGTGATGATGGACCACGTCACCCGCAAGGGCGAGGCCAAACTGCTGGCGGAGAACTCCCTGCCGTACACCGGGCGCGGATGCGTCCAGCGGGTCGTCACCGACCTGTGCGTCCTCGACATCTGTCCGGAGGGGTTCCGACTCGTCGAACCCGCCCCGGACGTCACGATCGAGGAGATCCGCGCCAAAACGGGCGCCGAGGTCCACACCTAGCCGGGCCTCCCGCGCGGCACGACCCGACACCCGGCCGCGCGTCACCGATCGGCCCCGGGGCGAACAACGGGTGTACGGCGGCTCGGGCGGTCAACAGGGTGCCGGTTCCTCACTACTGTGGGGACCGACCCCGTCGTCGCCGCAGGAAGGTCCCCGCGCATGAGCTCCACCGCCCCGGTCACCGTCACCGTCACCGGTGCCGCCGGAAAGATCGCCTACTCGTTGCTCTTCCGGCTGGCGTCCGGCCTGGTCTACGGCCCCGACACCCCGGTCCGCCTGCGACTGCTGGACATCCCGTCGGCCGTCACGGCCGCCGAGGGCGTGGCGATGGAGATCGAGGACTGCGCTCTGCCGCTGGTCGACTCGATCGACATCACCGACGACGCCACCGCGGCGTTCGATGGCGCCAACGCCGCGTTCCTCGTCGGGGCCATGCCTCGGGGCAAGGGCATGGAGCGCTCCGACCTGTTGAGCGCGAACGGTGCCATCTTCCGCGACCAGGGACGCTCGATCAACGCCGGGGCCGCGGACGACATCCGCGTGGTGGTGGTGGGCAACCCGGCCAACACCAACGCCTACATCGCTCACCAGCACGCCCCGGACGTCCCGGCCGGTCGGTTCACCGCCCTCATGCGGCTCGACCACAACCGGGCGTTGAGCCAGCTCGCCACCCGCCTGGGCGCCCCCGTCGCCGAGCTCGACGGGGTGGTGGTCTGGGGCAACCACTCGGCCACCCAGTTCCCGGACGTCTCCTATCTCACCCGCGCCGGCGCGCCCGTGACCGCCGGCCTCGAGCAGGACTGGCTGACCGACACCTTCATCCCGCGGGTCGCGAACCGGGGAGCCGAGATCATCTCCGTCCGCGGTTCGTCCTCCGCGGCATCGGCGGCCGGCGCCGCGGTCGACCAGATGCGCGACTGGGTCCACGGGACCCCGGGGGAGAGCTGGACCACGGTCGCGCTGCCCTCCGAGGGGCAGTACGGCACAGTCGCGGGCGTGGTCACCGGTCTGCCCTGCCGCAGCCACGGCGGGGAATGGGAGGTCGTCGAGGGTCTGGGGATCGATGACTTCCAGCGCGCCCGCATCGACGCCTCGGTGGCCGAGTTGATCTCCGAGCGCGACGCCGTGCACGCCCTCGGCCTGACCGACTGACCCCGGGGGCGGGGCCCGGGCGGCGTGTGTGGGGTCCCGGCGCCGACGGCCTACGATGGTCGGGTGACGACTGCAGCGACTCCCGGCCCCGAGACCGACCGCGCGGACTTGCTCCCCGCCTCCTGGAACCCCGGCGAGGTCGAGTCCGAGCTGTACCAACGCTGGGTCGACGCCGGCTACTTCGAGGCGGACCCCTCCAGCGACAAGCCCGCGTACTCGGTGGTACTCCCGCCGCCTAACGTCACCGGCAACCTGCACATGGGCCACGCGCTCGACCACACCCTCATGGACGTGCTCACGCGTCGCAAGCGCATGCAGGGCTTCGAGGTGCTGTGGCTGCCGGGTATGGACCACGCGGGGATCGCCACCCAGACGCTCGTGGACCGCAAGCTCGTCGCCGAGGGGATCGACCGGCACGAGATCGGCCGCGAGGCCTTCGTCGAAAAGGTCTGGGAGTGGAAGGGTGAATCCGGCGGGACGATCGGCGAGCAGATGCGCCGGCTCGGGGACGGGGTCGACTGGTCCCGCGAGCGGTTCACCCTCGACGAGGGACTGTCCCGCGCCGTGCAGACCATCTTCAGAGAGCTCTACGACCAGGGCCTGATCTATCGTGCGGAGCGCCTGGTCAACTGGTCGCCGACCCTCCAGACCGCGATCTCGGACATCGAGGTCAAGTACGCGGATGTCGAGGGCGAGCTGGTGAGCTTCCGCTACGGCTCGATGGACGATTCACAGCCGCACCTGGTGGTGGCCACGACCCGGCTCGAGACGATGCTGGGCGACACGGCGATCGCCGTGCACCCGGAGGACCCGCGGTACGCCCACCTCGTTGGCTCCGAGATCGAGCACCCGTTCCGCGGGGGCTGGACCATGCGCGTCGTGGCGGACGACCACGTGGACCCCGAGTTCGGGACGGGCGCCGTCAAGGTCACTCCCGCGCACGACCCCAACGATTTCGCGATCGGCCAGCGCCACGGGCTCGAGATGCCCACGATCATGGACGCGGCCGGCCGCATCGCCGACACGGGGACCCGCTACGACGGGATGGACCGGTTCGAGGCGCGCAGGGTGATCCGCGAGGACCTCGCCGCCCAGGGCCGGATCGTCGAGGAGGTGCGCCCGTACCTGCACTCCGTCGGACACTCGGAGCGATCCGGCGAGCCGATCGAGCCCCGGCTGTCCCTGCAGTGGTGGGTCAGGGTCGAGGAACTGGCCCGGATGGCCGGCGACGCCGTGCGCGACGGTGACACGGTGATCCACCCGAAGAGCCAGGAACCGCGTTGGTTCGACTGGGTCGACGACATGCACGACTGGTGCATCTCCCGCCAGCTGTGGTGGGGCCACCGCATCCCCATCTGGTACGGGCCGGATGGCGAGGTGGTCTGTGTGGGCGTGGACGAGGAGCCGCCCGCCGGGTACACGCAGGACACGGACGTGCTCGACACGTGGTTCTCCTCCGGACTGTGGCCGTTCTCGACCATGGGCTGGCCCGACCGGACAGCCGACCTGGAGCGGTTCTACCCCACGTCCGTGCTGGTCACGGGGTACGACATCCTGTTCTTCTGGGTGGCCCGGATGATGATGTTCGGCACCTTCGTGGGTCGCACCCTGACGGGCGAGACGTCCGCCCCGGGGAAGGTCCCGTTCACCGACGTGTTCCTCCACGGGCTCGTCCGCGACGAGCACGGCCAGAAGATGTCCAAGTCCAAGGGCAACGGTATCGACCCGCTCGACTGGGTGGACCGCTTCGGCGCCGACGCCCTGCGCTTCACCCTGGCCCGCGGCGCCAACCCCGGCGGCGACCTGTCCGTGGGCGACGACGCCGCCCAGGCCTCGCGCAACTTCGCCACCAAGCTCTTCAACGCGACGCGGTTCGCGCTGATGAACGGCGCCAGGGTGGGCGAGCTCCCTGATGCGTCCGCGCTCACCGACGCCGACCGGTGGATCCTCCGGCGACTCGGCGAGGTGCGCGTGTCGGTCGACGACGCCCTGGACCGCTACGAGTTCTCCAAGGCCTGCGAGGCCCTGTATCACTTCGCGTGGGACGAGGTGTGCGACTGGTACCTGGAGCTGGCCAAGGTCCAGTTCGGCAGCGACGACGAGGCGCGCGGTTCCCAGCGGGCCGATCACACGCGTCTCGTGCTGGGACACGTGCTCGACGTGCTGCTGCGGATGCTGCATCCCGTCATCCCGTTCGTCACCGAGGTGCTGTGGACGGCCCTGACCGGACGCGACTCCGTGGTGATCGCGGACTGGCCCTCCGACGTGGCCCCGGCAGAGGGGGCCACGGAGTCCGTGCGCCGGGTGGCCGACGCCCAGACCCTCGTCACCGAGATCCGCCGCTTCCGCTCCGACCAGGGTCTCAAGCCCGGCCAGCGGGTGCCCGCACGCGTCACCGGGGTCGACCGGGCGGATCTGCCCGCCGACCTGCTCGACCAGGTGGCCTCGCTCGCGCGGATCACCCCGGCCGGGGACGACTTCACCGCCTCCGCCTCGCTGGAGGTCCGGCTGGGGCTGTCCACGGTGGGGGTCGAGATCGACACCTCCGGGACCATCGACGTGGCCGCCGAGCGACGCCGCCTGGAGAAGGACCTCGCGGCCGCGCGCAAGGAGCTGGAGACGACCGGTGCCAAGCTGGGCAACGAGGCGTTCCTCGGCAAGGCCCCCGACCACGTGGTGGACAAGATCCGCGCGCGCCGGGATCTCGCCGAGACCGAGGTCAGCCGGATCTCCGCCCGACTCGAGGGCCTCCCGGCCGGGAGCACCGCCTGATGGCGGGCCATCGGTGGCTCGAGCCCCACGACCCGGACGAGGGTTGGGACACCCCCACGGAGGAGGACGTCGCCGAGATGCTCGGTGAGGAGGGCCTGGTCTCCGGGGTCTCCCTCGGCGGTCCCCTGCCCGGTGACGAGGACGGTGAGGACCACCAGGAGCCGCGCCCGATCCCGGAGGTCGGCAGCCCCGAGTGGCAGGCCGACACCGCAGAGCTCGCGGCGGTCGAGGAGGAACTGGCCACCCGGTGGCCGGAGACCCGCCTCGAACCGAGCCTGGACCGGATCGCGGAGCTCACCGGCGTCCTCGGGGATCCGCAGCACGCCTACCCGGTCGTCCACGTGGCGGGGACCAACGGCAAGACCTCGGTCACCCGCATGATCGACGCCCTCCTTCGGGCACTGCACCAGCGCACCGGGCGCAACACCAGCCCGCACCTGCAGACCGTCACCGAGCGCATCGCCCTGGACGGCGAGCCCGTCCCGGCTCGCCTGTTCGTGGACACCTACCGGGAACTGCAGCCGTACCTGGAACTGGTGGACCAGCGGTCCGAGGCCGGTGGTGGACCCCGGATGAGCTACTTCGAGGTGATCACCGCGATGGCCTTCGCGGCCTTCGCCGACGCCCCCGTGGACGTCGCCGTGGTGGAGACCGGGATGGGCGGGACCTGGGACGCCACCAACGTGGTGCGGCCGGCCGTCGCCGTCGTCACCCCTGTCGGTCTGGACCACACCGACTACCTGGGCGACGACCTGGCGACCATCGCGGGGGAGAAGGCCGGGATCATCCAGCCGGGAGCCGAGGACGACCTGCTCCCGAGGGACCCGGTCGCCGTGATCGGCCGCCAGGAGCCCGAGGCGATGGAGGTGCTGTTGCGTCGCGCGGTCGAGGTGGGCGCGGTGGTGGCGCGTCTCGGCTCGGAGTTCGACGTGGTCGACCGTCGTCTCGCGGTGGGCGGTCAGCAGCTCACCCTGCGTGGTCTCGGGGGCGAGTACCCGGAGGTGTTCCTGCCGCTGTTCGGCGAGCACCAGGCCGAGAACGCCGCCACTGCCCTTGCCGCCGTCGAGGCGTTCTTCGGAGCGGGCCCCGACCGGTCTCTGGACCCCGAACTCATCCGCGCCGGTTTCGCCGCCGTGGACAACCCCGGCCGGCTCGAGCGCCTCAGCTCGAGCCCGACGGTGCTGGTGGACGCCGCGCACAACGGACACGGCGGGCGCGCACTCGCCGAGGCGGTGACCTCGGAGTTCGACTTCCGCCGGCTCGTCGCCGTGGTCGCCATGCTGGACGGCAAGGACGCCGACGCCTTCCTCGCGGCCATCGAGCCGGTGGTCGACGAGGTCGTCATCACCAGGACCGGGTCGCCGCGCGCGATGGCGCTCGACGATCTCGCCCGCATCGCCGAGGACCGGTTCACCGCCCAGCGGGTCCACGTTGTGGACACCCTGCCCGATGCGATCAGCGCCGCGCTGGACCTGGTGGGGGTCCCCGACCCGACCGCCGACGACGACGTCTCCGGAGTCGGCGTGCTGGTGACGGGATCGGTGCTGACCGCGGGGGCCGCCCGCAGCCTGTTCGGAAAGGACGCACAGTGACCGACCCCGGTTCAGCCGAAACCAGCTCAGCCGACACCGGTTCCGCCGACCCGGCGGCGAGCGCCCACGAACCCTCGGTGGACCCGTGGAAGGGACTGCGGGGGATCATGGCCGGGACCCTGATCCTCGAGGCGATCGTGATCGGCCTGGTGCTCACGGTGATCGCGAGGGTCGACGACGGGGAGCACTTCCAGCCCTGGAAGGTGTGGTTCGTCAGCGTGCTCGCCGTGGCGATGGTCGTGGCCAGTGGACTGCAGCGGCGCCCCTGGGCGATCCCGTTGAACCTCACCCTCGCCGGACTGGCGGTGGCGGGGTGGGCCGTGCACTGGTCGATGGGCGTGTGCGGCCTGATGTTCGCCGCGGTGTGGGCGTACATCCTCTATCTGCGGCGGGACCTCTCCCGGCGTATGGCGGGCGGGTACCTGCCCAGCCAGCACGACTGACGGGTCCCCGGTACTTGTAGCATTGCGGCCGTGACCGAGAGAACTTTCTTCCTCATCAAGCCCGATGGCGTCCAGCGAGGCCTGACCGGCACCATTCTCGCGCGTATCGAGGCCAAGGGCCTCAGGCTCGTGGCCATGGACATGCGCCGGGTGCCACAGGAAACCGCGGCCGCGCACTACGCCGAGCATTCCGAGCGTCCGTTCTACGGCGACCTGCTCGAGTTCATCACCTCCGGACCGGTCGTGGCCGGTGTCGTCGAGGGTCCGCGCGCGATCGCCGCGTGGCGCCAGCTCGCCGGCGGGACCGACCCGGTGGAGAAGGCCGCCCCCGGGTCCATCCGCGGTGACTACGGCCTGGAGACCCAGTTCAACCTCGTCCACGGGTCGGATTCCGAGGAATCCGCGGCACGTGAGATCGAACTGTGGTTCCCCGGACTCTGACCTGACCCCATCACCAGCGATCGCGGTTCACCACCGGAGATCGCGCCGGACGCGCCCGTCGGTTCCCTGACCGACGGGCGCGTTCGTCGTCTCACCTCGCCCGCGCGGCGACGCTTCGCCGGCGGGTGTGGGACAATGGCCGGAGCCCACATTCTTGGCGAGCGGACCTCCAGTTCGCCCCGGATCGGGCGCCCGCCCTCCGCGGCCCGGATCACACCGGGATCGCGGACCACAAGACATAGCCCCACCCGAGGTGGGGCCCAGAGAGAAATGCCGACCCCGTGCGGCGGCGTGGGTCACCGGAGCACTCCGGTGACGTGATCGCGCCCGGAGTCCGGCCAGAGGAGACACGTGTCGGATTCGAACCTGACCATCGACGATCTCAACGCGCTTCCGGAGAAGATGCGCGCGCACGCGGCCGCCAAGGCCGTGGGGATGACCAGCAAGGAGTTCCTGGCCGCCATGGCCGGCATCGGCGTGGAGGTCAAGAGCGCCCAGTCCGGGGTGACGCGCGAGGTGCTGCTCACGTGGTTCGCCAGCCGCGGGTACGGCGGCGCCACGACGTCCGAGACGGTCACCGCCAGCGAGGACGCCCCGGTGGAGAAGCCCGCCCGCGCAGCACGGGGCGAGAAGGCTCCGGCGAAGAGGACTCCCGCCAGGAAGGCGGCTGACGAGAAGGCTCCCGCTCAGAAGTCGCCCGCGGACAAGGCTCCCGCCGAGAAGGCGGAGACCGAGAAGCCCGCCAGGAAGGCGGCTGCCGAGAAGGCCCCCGCCAAGAAGGCGCGCAAGGCGGCGGCGGGGAAGGCGGCGCCGGATGCCACCGCAGAGCCCACCCCGGAGAAGAAGTCCGGGACTGAGGCGCCCGTTCGTCGGCCCCTGCCGGAGATGTCGATCGTCACCGGTGAGGTGGGCGCGGCCGAGTCCGGGAACCGCCGCCGGTCCACCGCGACACCCTCGTTCTCCCCCCTGTTCCTCTCACCGGACGAGGCCGCCGCCAAGGCCGAGCGGGAGCGCCCGGCGCGCACGAGGTCCGCGGCGTCCGACACCGCCCGGACCGGCCCCACAGACTCCACGCAGGCCCCCGAGGTCACCGACACCCCTGCGGTCACCGACGAGGTCACAGAACCCGCCGACGGCACCGACACGTCTGACGTCACCGACACCTCCGACGACCAGAACGACTCCGGCGACGGCGGTGGACGTCGCCGCCGTCGTGGCCGTCGTGGCCGCGGTCGTGGTCGTGGCGAGAACACCGACGAGCAGAACAACGAGACCGACCGGGCCGACGGGGACCCGGAGGGTGCCGACGCCGCCGACGACCGGGTCGACCAGGACGAGTCCGGCGGCGGGGGCTCCGGCCGAGACGACTCCCGTCCCGACACCGACACGTCCGATCGCGCCGAGGGGCGGACCGGGTCGGGGGACGACTCCTCTGATGACGACTCGGACGACTCCGACGGGTCACCGTCCGGTTCGCGCCGGCGTCGCCGTCGTCGTCGTCGTGGAGGGGGTTCGGGCAGCGACGACAGCCAGGCCTCCGGCGACGACTCGTCCGACACGGACACCCAGGAGCAGCGCGAACCTCGGCGTCGCCCCGCGCGTGGGGGTCAGGCCGCCGGCTCGGGCTCGTCGAACGACGAGGTCCAGGGCATCAGCGGTTCGACCCGGCTCGAGGCCAAGCGCCAGCGCCGCCGCGACGGGCGCGATGCCGGACGCCGCCGCCAGCCCATCCTCTCCGAGTCCGAGTTCCTCGCCCGTCGCGAGTCCGTCGACCGCGTGATGGTGGTCCGGGAGAAGAGGCGCGGCGACGGCAAGGGGATCATGACCCAGGTCGGCGTGCTGGAGGACAAGGTCCTCGTGGAGCACTTCGTCACCACCGAGTCCGCGCGCTCCATGGTCGGCAACGTCTACCTCGGCCGCGTCCAGAACGTTCTTCCGAGCATGGAGGCCGCGTTCGTCGACATCGGCCGCGGTCGCAACGGCGTCCTGTACGCCGGTGAGGTCAACTGGGAGGCCGCCGGACTCGGCGGGAAGGCCCGGCGGATCGAACAGGCGCTCCGGCCCGGCGACATGGTCCTGGTGCAGGTCACCAAGGACCCCATCGGCCAGAAGGGCGCCCGCCTGACCACGCAGATCTCGCTGGCCGGTCGGTTCCTGGTGTACGTGCCCGACGGCAACTCCACCGGCATCTCCCGCAAGCTCCCCGACACCGAGCGGCGCCGACTCAAGGCGATCCTCAAGGACGTCGTCCCCGAGGGGTCGGGCGTGATCATCCGGACCGCGGCCGAGGGGGTCAGCGAGGAGGAGATCGGTCGGGACGTCGAACGACTGGCCGCCCAGTGGACCGAGATCGCCGAGGCCTCCGCGAAGCGGACCTCTGCGGGTGCCGGCACACCGATCGCCCTGTACGAAGAGCCCGACCTGCTGGTCAAGGTGGTTCGCGACCTGTTCAACGAGGACTTCTCCTCGTTGGTGATCCAGGGCGACACCTCGTGGGACACCGTGCACGACTACGTCTCGAGGGTCGCGCCGGAGATGACCGAGCGGCTCGAGCGGTACGACAACCCCGACGTCGACGTGTTCGCCACCCACCGCGTGGACGAGCAACTGGCCAAGGCGCTCGACCGCAAGGTGTGGCTGCCCTCCGGTGGTTCGCTGGTGATCGACCGCACCGAGGCCATGACGGTCATCGACGTCAACACCGGTAAGTACACCGGTTCGGGCGGCAACCTCGAGGAGACCGTCACCAAGAACAACCTCGAGGCGGCCGAGGAGATCGTCCGCCAACTGCGCCTGCGCGACGTGGGCGGGATGGTGATCATCGACTTCATCGACATGGTGCTCGAGGCCAATCGCGATCTCGTGCTGCGGCGGCTCACCGAGGCGCTGGGGCGCGACCGCACCCGGCACCAGGTCTCCGAGGTCACCTCCCTGGGGCTGGTCCAGCTCACCCGCAAGAAGTTGGGCACGGGTCTGGTCGAGGCGTTCTCCACGCCCTGCGAACACTGCCAGGGACGAGGCCTGATCGTGCACGCCGACCCGGTCCACACCGAGTCGCACAACGCCGACGAGCCCGGTTCGCGTCGCGGCCGCAAGCGCGGCGGTAAGGGATCGGACTCGGATCAGTCCGACTCCCAGGCCTCCTCGTCGTCCGCCCCCAGGCAGGCGCCCAAGAAGGACGGTCCCGCACCGGCCGCGCACCCGGCCGCGCTCGCGATCGCCCGCCAGGAGGCCGAGCAGGCGGCCGCCGAGAAGGCAGGCCGTGCGGAGGTCGCCACCGCGGATCCCGCCGCACCGGCAGCCACCGCATCCGAGTCCTCCGCACCCGTTAGCACCGCATCCGGGTCCTCCGCACCCGCGCCGACCGCGGGTGCGGGATCCGCGGACCCGGACGCCTCGGTGCCCGCAGAGGTCGCCGGGTCCTCCGACACCACGGATCCCGGGGACTCGGACGCCGGGGTGCCCGAGTCCGCGGATGCCGCCGGCTCCAGGCCGGGTCGCCGTCGTCGTCGCGCCACCCGCCGCCCGGCGGACGGGGCCATCGACCCGGTCGTCGCCGCGGAGGACGCAGCGGTGGCGGAGACGGCCGAGACGCCGGAGGACGAGGCGGCGGTGGTCGCGGAGGCGACGGAGGTCGTGAAGACCGTCGAGGCCACAGACCCGGCCACTGAGCCGGCCGCCGAGCCGGCCGCCGAGCCGACCACCCAGCCGGCCACCGACGCCCAGCCCGATTCGTCCGGCCGGCGTCCCCGTAGACGGTCGACCAGACGGGAGGCCGGCGCCGCCGCCGGCCAGGACACCGCGGGGGAGTCGGCCCCGGTGGCGGCGGCCGCGGTGGAGGCCGCCCCGCTCGCCGAGGCGCCTCCGGTCGTCGTCGCGGAGCCGCGTCGGCGACCGGCACGGCGACGCGCGACCAGGTCCACGACCGCCCCCGAGGGTGGCGATCGTTAGAGGTGTCGGGCCCGGTGACACGGTCGGTTTGACCTGCTGTGCCGCCGGGCCGTAACCTTGACAAGTCGCTCGTGGCGGCGCTATGTCGTCGCGCGAGAAGTCGCGGGCCGGGCCGTCAAGGCCGCGGGACCGGCGATCCCGGCTGACGAGAGTCGGCCGGTCAGAGAGAACACCGCACAGTAGTTGTGGACGTCCCAGCGGCGGCCACACACCCGAGAAGCAAGGGGAAGCCCTCGATGTACGCGATCGTCAAGACCGGCGGCAAGCAGTACAAGGTCGCCGAAGGTGACCATGTCAAGGTCGAGAAGATCGAGGGTGAGGCCGGTACCTCCGTGTCCCTGTCCCCGATCCTCGTGGTCGACGGTTCGACCGTCACCTCCGCTGCCGACGCCCTGGCCAAGGTCTCCGTCTCCGGCGAGATCGTCGAGCAGACCAAGGGCCCGAAGATCCGGATCCACAAGTTCAAGAACAAGACCGGGTACCACAAGCGTCAGGGCCACCGTCAGAAGCTGACGGTGCTCAAGATCACCGGTATCAAGTAAGCAACCACGGCCGCCAAGGCCACCAGCTCAGCGCCCTCGGGCGTCTTCCCTGAAGGAGGGGTTCGGACATGGCAAGTAAGAAGGGCGCATCCAGCACCCGTAACGGTCGTGACTCCAACGCGCAGCGTCTCGGCGTCAAGCGTTTCGGTGGCCAGGAAGTCAACGCCGGCGAGATCCTGATCCGCCAGCGTGGCACCAAGTTCCACCCGGGCGTCGGCGTCGGCCGTGGCGGCGACGACACGCTGTTCGCACTGGCCGCCGGTGCGGTCGAGTTCGGGACCAAGCGTGGCCGCAAGACCGTCAACATCGTGCCGGTCGGCGTCGAGGCCTGACCCGGCGACACTGACGCGATTCGCCCTCGGGGGCCGGGCGGGGTCTGATGACCCCACGCCCGGTCCCCGAGAGCATTTGCGCCACATCCGTTAGTCCCACCACCAGCAGGAGGAGTCCGCATATGTCGAGATTCGTCGACCGCGTAGTGCTCCACCTCGCGGCGGGGGACGGCGGCCGCGGTTGCACGTCCGTGCACCGGGAGAAGTTCAAGCCGCTCGGCGGCCCCGACGGGGGCAACGGCGGGAGCGGCGGGGACGTGGTGCTGGTGGTGGACCCCCAGGTCCACACGCTGCTCGACTTCCACTTCCGGCCCCACGCGCGCGCCGGTAAGGGAGAGCCCGGGATGGGCGCCAACCGGAACGGCGCCCAGGGTGATGACCTCGTCCTGGCGGTGCCGCCCGGGACCGTCGTGCTGGACCAGAACGGTGAGCTCTTGGCCGACCTGGTCGGTGCCGGAACGCGCTTCGTGGCGGCCGAGGGCGGCAAGGGTGGGCTCGGTAACGCCGCGCTCGCCTCCAGGGCCCGCAAGGCCCCGGGGTTCGCCCTGCTCGGTGAGCCCGGCGAGGTCCGCGACCTCACGCTCGAACTCAAGTCCATGGCCGACGTCGGACTGGTCGGATTCCCCTCGGCGGGCAAGTCCTCTCTCGTGTCGGTGCTCTCCGCGGCCAAGCCCAAGATCGCCGACTACCCGTTCACGACCTTGGCCCCCAACCTCGGGGTGGTCTCGGTGGGCGACGACACGTTCACCATCGCGGACGTGCCCGGGCTCATCCCGGGCGCCAGCGAGGGGCGGGGCCTGGGCCTGGACTTCCTGCGCCACATCGAGCGCACGGCCGTCCTCGCGCACGTGGTGGACTGCGCGAGCCTCGAGTCCGACCGCGACCCCATCTCGGACGTCGACGCCCTCGAGGCGGAGCTCGCCGCCTACCAGCCGGAACTCGCCGACGCCGGTCTCGGGGACCTGGCGGACCGGCCGAGGGTCGTGGTGCTGAACAAGATCGACGTGCCGGACGCCGCCGACATGGCCGAGATGGTCACCGCCCACTTCGAGGCCAAGGGCTGGCCGGTGTACGCCATCTCCGCGGTCGCGCACAAGGGCCTGGACGAACTGCGGTACGGGCTCTACGAGCTCATCAAGGCCCACCGCAAGGCGAACCCGCCGGCGGCGCCCGAGCGGATCGTCTTGCGGCCGAGGGCCGTCGACGTGGCCGAGTTCACGGTCCGGAAGGACCCGAACGAGGCCGGCGCCTACGTGGTCTCGGGATCCAAGCCCGAGCGCTGGATCCGCCAGACCGACTTCGCCAACGACGAGGCCGTCGGTTTCCTCGCCGACCGCCTGGCCCGGCTGGGCGTCGAGGACGCGCTCATCAAGGCCGGCGCGCAGGCGGGGTGCACGGTCACCGTCGGCGATGTCTCCTTCGACTGGGAGCCACAGACCCCGGCCGGTGTGGACCTCATGCGTACGGGCCGCGGCACCGACATCCGCTTGGAGTCCGACGAGCGCGTGGGCGCCCATGAGCGCAAGTACCGCAAGCGTGTGCGCCGCGGACTGATCGACCCCGACGAGGAGATCCTGGAGTGACCGACGAACCGGAGCTGCGGCGCCGGATCGGCACGGCCCGCCGGGTGGTGGTGAAGATCGGCTCCTCGGCGATCACGAGCTTCGGTGGCGGGATCCGCCGGCCGCAGCTCGACGCCCTGGCCGACGTCTGCCAGGCGCGCATGGCCGCGGGGTCGGATGTCTTCGTGGTCTCCTCCGGCGCGATCGGCGCGGGGATGTCACCACTGGGGATGACCACCCGTCCCGCCACCCTGTCCGCCAAGCAGGCGGCCGCCAGCGTGGGGCAGCTCGAACTGGCCCGGGCGTGGGGCGACTCGTTCTCCAGGTACGACCGCGTGGTGGGCCAGGTCCTGCTGACGGCGGGTGACATCGGTCGCCGGGAGAGCGCGGCCAACGCGCAGCGCACCCTGGACCGCCTCCGCACGCTCGGCGCGGTGCCGGTGGTCAACGAGAACGACACGGTGGCCACCAACGAGATCCGCTTCGGGGACAACGACCGCCTGGCCGCGCTGGTGGCCCACCTCATCAGCGCCGATGCGTTGGTCCTGCTCTCGGACGTGGACGCGCTCTACGATTCCGACCCCCGCAAGGGTGACGCCACCGCGGTGACGATGGTGTCGGGCGCGGCCGACCTCGACGGGGTGGTGGCCGGGGCCGGCGGGGCGCTCGGGACCGGCGGGATGGCCTCCAAGCTCGCGGCCGCGCGCCTGGCCGCCGACGCCGGCATCCCGGTGCTGCTCACGGCGGCCGAGCGGGCGGCGGAGGCGCTGGCCGACGACCCACAGGTGGGCACGGTGTTCGCGCCCAGGCCCGAGCGGATGACCGCGCGCCGGTTCTGGGTCCGACACGCGGCCGACGCGCGGGGTGCGGTGATCCTCGACGACGGCGCGGTGCGTGCCGTCACCGGTTCGCGGCGGTCGCTGCTGCTGGCGGGGGTGACCGGTGTCGACGGGTTGTTCCACTTCGGGGACGTGATCGAGATGCGCGACACCGCCGGCGACACCGTCGCCAGGGGGATCGCCCAGTACGACTCGATCGAGGTGCGCTCACGGCTGGCCGAGCGCGCCTCGGGCACCGGCACCACAGGCCAGGGGCGACCTCTCGTGCACGCCGACGACCTGGTGGCGCTCTGACGGCCCCGTGGCCCTCTAGAGTTCGACCCCGCCTTCGGTGTGGACCGGGGTGACCGTGCCCTCGGCCAGGTTGTACAGCGCCCCGACGATCGCGGTGCGTCCCTCGGTGATCGCGCGGTCCACGGCCGACGACTTCTCGCGGATCGCCGTGACCGCCTGGCGCACGTTCTCGATCACCACGTCCTCGTATCCGGCACCGGGGTCCCGCCGGGCCTCGAACACGGCCGGGGCGATCCGCTCCACCACGTCGCGCAGGTATCCCGAGGGGGTGGTGTGTGTGTCGACGGCGTTGATCGCCGCGCCCACGGCGCCGCACGAGGTGTGCCCGAGCACCAGCGCCAATGGGATTCCCAGCACGTCCACACCGAACTCGATCGAGCCCAGCACCGACGGGTCCACGATGTGGCCGGCGTTGCGGATGACGAACAGGTCGCCGAGGCCCTGGTCGAAGACGACCTCGGCGGGCACGCGCGAGTCGGCGCAGCCGAAGACCATCCCGAACGGGTGCTGCTCGCCGGTGAGTTCGGCGCGCCGTGCGGGGTCCTGGTGGGCGTGCAGGCCCGCGCCGTCGACGTAGCGGCGGTTTCCGTCGAGTAGTCGCCGCAGTGCGGCGTCGGGGGTCAGGTCGGTGCTCATCCCTGCAGTCTGCCGCTCCGCTCCCGGTTCGCCTACAGGGACCGGTCGACCAGGGTCAGCACCTCGACGCAGTCACCGTCGACCGTCAGCGTGGCCTCCGCGTGCGCCCGGGTGTGGCCGCGGTTGACCACGGCCACGGGGGTGCCGGTGGTCACCGCCCGCCGCACGAACCGGTAACCCGACCGGACGGTGAGGGAGGACCCCACGACGACGACGAGGTCGGACCCGTCGACCAGGGCGTTGGCCTCCGCCACCCGGTGCGCCGGGACGTTCTCCCCGAAGTAGACGATGTCGGGCTTGAGCACGCCCGAGCAACGGCGGCAGTCCACCATGCGGAAGTCCGCGGTGTCGTCGAGGACGGCGTCGGCGTCCGGGGCGACCTCGATGGCCCCGCGAGTGGCCACCCGCTCCGCGAAGCCGGGGTTGAGACGGTCGAGATCCTCGTGCAGGGCCCATCTGCTCTGGCGCAGGCCGCAGTCGAGACAGGTCACCACGGCGTAGCTGCCGTGTAGGTCCACGAGCCGGCGACTGCCGGCCTTGAGGTGGAGCAGGTCCACGTTCTGGGTGATCACCCCGCTGACCAGCCCCCGGCGTTCCCAGTCGGCCACCAGCGCGTGGGCCGCGTTGGGCCGGGCGGCCTCCATGTGTCGCCAGCCCAGGTGGTTGCGGGCCCAGTAGTGGCGGCGGTACCCGGGGTCGCCGACGAACTCCTGGAAGGTCATGGGGGTCCGGGCGGGGGAGTCCGGTCCGCGGTAGTCGGGGATTCCGGAGGGGGTGGAGATCCCCGCCCCGGTGATGATCGTCGCCCGTCGACCCCGCATGAGGTCGGCCAACGCGGCCGCCCGCGCCGGCAGGTCCCGGTCCGGGTCGGTGCGCGCGGCGGGCGTCCAGGCGGTGTCCCGGATCTTCATCCCGGGACGCCTCCCGGGCCGGTCGGGTCGTGGGCGCACACCACCCGCAGGTCCCCGCTTCGACGCCCGGCCAGCGCGGAGAGGCGGGCGTGGGTCAATTCCACGGCCGACGGGACCAGCGACAGGGCACGTTCGGCGACCGCGATCGTCCTCGGGTAGCCGACCGACGGGTCGATCTGACCGCGCAGGTAGAACGCGTCCCCGGCGTGCAGGACGTCGACCTCGCCGGGGTCCCCGGGATCACCGGGGACCAGGACCCCGGCGTGTCCCACGGTGTGGCCCGGTAGATCGACCAGGGCCATCCCCTCGAGCACGTGGTCCAGGGGGTGCACCCGGAAACCCTCCCACCGGTCGGTCCCGTACGTGTATTCGGTGAACGTCGGGCCGTGCGACCACTGGGCGCGGCGGTAACGACGCCGCTCGATCCAGCGCGGGGTGCGCACCGCCCACGTCAGCGCCTCGGACGCCACGTGCACTTCCGCATCGGGGAAGTCGGCGAGCCCGCCGATGTGGTCGAAGTCCATGTGGGTGAGGACGATGTGGCGCACCTCGCGGGGGTCGTACCCCATGTCCTCGATGCGCCGGTACGCGGTCTCGGACGGGTCCAGTCGGGGGCGCATCGCGTGTCGGGAGGCGCCCAGCCGCGCGGCGGGGTCCGCGATGTCGTGGAGCCCGATGCCGGTGTCCACCAGCACCAGACCCCCCGGGGCCTCCACCAGCAGCACGCGGGTGGGGACCCGTCCGGCGAACGTCCCGCAGTTCATCTGGTGGATCCGCATGTCGGCCACGGTACCGTGGCCGGGTGAGTCGAGACGGCGTGCTGGACCCGCGTCCGCTGGTTCGCGTCGCGGTGGACCCCGGTCTCGTCGCGTCGCCCGCGACGTGGCCGTACTCGGTGCCCGCGGTGGCCGATCTCGTGCGAGACGGGTTGGAGCTGGACGACCTCACCGTCCTGGTGGGGGAGAACGGGTCCGGCAAGTCCACGATCGTCGAGGCCGTGGCCATGGCGTTCGGCCTGAACGCCGAGGGCGGGTCCACCGGGGCCCGGAACTCGACGTGGGCGTCGGAGTCCCCGTTGCACGAGGCGCTGCGACTGGTGCGCGGGGGCGGGGCGCCCCGGTGGGGTTACTTCGTGCGGGCCGAGACCATGCACGGGTTGTTCACCTACCTGCAGTCGTCGGGGCCGGGCCAGGACTTCCACGCGCGCAGCCACGGCGAGGCGTTCTGGGACCTGGTGGACTCCTCACGGTTCTCCGGTGGCGGGTTGTTCGTGTTGGACGAGCCCGAGGCGGGACTGTCCTTCGACGCCCAGCTCCGCCTGGTCGCGCTGCTGCTCGAGCTGGCCGACCGGCGGGGAGCACAGGTGCTCATGGCCACCCACTCGCCGATTCTGGCCTCCGTGCCGGGGGCCGCGGTATACGAGCTGTCGGGGGACGGGATGCACCGCAGCCGCTGGGAGGACCTGGCGATGGTGGACCACCACCGCCGGTATCTCGCGGCCCCCGAGCGGTATCTGCGTCATCTGCTGGAGTGACCCGGCACACTGGACCCATGACCAACTCCGCGTCCCGTCCCGCCCGCACCGCCGGGGAGGCCCGGCCCGTCCACCCCGAGTACCCCTCCTACGCCCCGCCGTCCACCTCGACCGCGGCCAATGCCGGGCCGCTCCCGGCACCCGAACCCGGCTTCACTCCCGACATCATCGTGGTGGGCCACGGACTGGCGGGGCTGGTCGCCACCTACGAGGCGAGCCGGTCGGGCAAGAAGGTCCTCGTGGTGGACCAGGAGAACGAGAAGAACCTGGGCGGCCAGGCCTACTGGTCGCTCGGCGGCCTGTTCATGGTGGACACCCCCGAGCAGCGGCGCATCGGCGTCCACGACTCGCTGGACCTGGCGTGGCGCGACTGGCTGGGTTCGGCGGCCTTCGACCGGCCCGAGGACCACTGGCCCCGGCGGTGGGCGCGGGCGTACGTGGAGTTCGCGGCGGGGGAGAAGCGCACGTACCTCAACGCACTGGGGCTCAAGATCATCCCCACCGTCGGCTGGGCGGAGCGCGGTGGCGGGGACGTCGGGGGCCACGGCAACTCCGTCCCGCGGTTCCACGTGACCTGGGGAACCGGCCCCGAGGTCGTGCGCGTCTTCGAGGAGCCGGTCCGCACGGCCGCCGCCGAGGGGCGGGTGCGATTCGCGGTGCGTCACCGGGTCGACGAGATCGTGGTCGAGGACGGGCGGGCCGTGGGCGTCCGCGGCGCCACCCTCGTCCCGTGCGATCTGGACCGGGGCGTGTCCTCCCCCCGCGAGGAGACGGGGACCTTCGAGTTCCGGGGGGGAGCGGTGCTCGTGTCCTCGGGCGGGATCGGTGGTAACCCCGACCTCGTCCGCCGGTACTGGCCGGCGGACCGGCTGGGCGACGCGCCCCGGGACCTCATCCTGGGGGTCCCGGAGCACGTCGACGGTCGCATGCTCGAGATCTCGGGCACGGCCGGGGCGAACCTCATCAACCGCGACAGGATGTGGCACTACACCGAGGGGGTCGCCAACTTCGCACCCATCTGGCCCTCGCACGCCATCCGCATCATCCCGGGCCCGTCGACGCTGTGGCTGGACGCCACCGGCGCACGGATGCCGGTGCCGCTGTTCCCGGGCTTCCACACCACCGCGTCCGTCGAGGCCATCCGCCGGACCGGGTACGACCATTCCTGGTTCATCCTGGACTCGGCCATCGCGGAGAAGGAGTTCGTGCTCTCGGGTTCCGAACAGAATCCGGAGATGACCGACAAGGTGGTCAAGAAGTTCCTGTCCCGCGCCAAGAAGGGGCTGCCGCCCTCGGTGGGCGAGTTCGCCGAGAAGGGCGTGGACTGGGTGGTGGCCGACTCCCTGGAGGAGCTGGTGACGGGGATGAACGGGCTGGTGCGCGAGGGCGAGCCCGAGCTGGAGGTGGAGAAGGTACGCGAGTTCGTCCTGGCGATGGACGGCCAGATGGACAACCCCTTCGCCAAGGACGCGCAGGTGCAGGCCATCCACAACTCACGCCGGGTGCTCACCGACAAGCTCACCCGCATCGCCAAGCCGCACAAGCTCCTCGCGGACTCGGGCGCAAGCAAGGGCTCGGCCGCCGGCTCCGGTGGCCCGCTGATCGCGGTCAAGGTGCACCTCATGACCCGCAAGACCCTGGGCGGGATCGAGACCACCCTGGACTCCCAGTGCCTGCGCCCCGACGGCGAGCCCTTCCCCGGCCTCTACGCGGCCGGCGAGGTCGCCGGATTCGGTGGCGGGGGAGTGCACGGATACAACTCCCTCGAGGGCACCTTCCTCGGCGGCTGCATCTTCTCGGGGATGAAGGCCGGGCGGGCGATGGCGCGGGCGGTGTGACCGCCGCAGGGGGGAACGGTGAGGCCACGCGCTCGGCCGCCAGGATAGGACTCGCCGGGGCGGCTGTCGTCGGTGTCGCCTTCGGCATGGCGCGGTACGTCTACGGACTGACGCTTCCCGATATCCGCCGGGAGCTCGGGCTCTCGGAGCTGGTGCTGGGGCTCATCGCCAGCGCCACGTTCGCGGGCTACCTCGCCGGGCTCGTCCTCGCGGGGCCGCTGTCGGCGAGCCGGGGCTCACGTGCGCCGACGACGGTGGGAGGCATCTGCGGCGCGCTGGGGGCGGTGATCGTGCTGGCCGCGCAGTCGCCCGGGCTCCTCGCGGTCGGAGCTGTGCTGTGCGGCAGCGCGGGCGGCTGGGTCTGGGCACCGTACTCCGACATCGTGACCCGCGTCGTGGCACCCCGCCACCAGTCGAGGGCGCTGGCGATGATCACCACCGGCACCGGCGCCGGCCTGGTGGCGCTCGGGGGGCTGGCGGTCCTCGCCGCGTACACATCGTGGCGTCTGGTGTGGGCCGGGGTCGCGCTGGCAGCGGTGATCGCGGCGGTGGTGAACCTCGGCCTGGTGCCGCGGACGGAGCCGATCGGGCGCGCCCGAGGCACGCGCGATCTCGGCGCCCTGGCCAGGGCCCTTCCGGTCCCCGCCGGCTACTCGATCGTCTACTTCGCCGTCGTCGTGATCTACTTCACCTATGCCGCGGACGTCCTCGGCGGCACCGACCTGCCGGCGCTCGCGGTCCCGATCATCTACGTCCTCATAGGGGCGAGCGGTCTGGTCGCGCTGGCGACCGGAGCCATGGCGGGGCGGTGGGGCAGCACCCGCGTCGCCGCGATGTGCCTGATGATCGTCGCCCTCGCCCTCGCGTTGCTGGGCCTGGCCGGCGACTCCCTGGTCGCGACCGTGATCTCGGCATGCGTTTTCGGGGTGGGGTACATGACCGGCTCGGCGGTGCTGGCGGTGTGGACCGCCGAGCTGGTGCCGGATCGCGCGGGCGCGGCGTTCACCGGGTGCCTGGTCGTGGGGGCGGTGAGCTCCGTCGTCGCACCGGCGATCGCGGGCACCGTGATCCCGACAGTCGGGCTCGGAACGCTGCTCTTGATCAGTGCCGCGGTCTCACTGGTCAGCGGGGTGGGGCTGGCACTGCTCGGCGGAACCCGCAGGAACGCCACCGTTGCATCGGACACCACCGCCTCCCGGTCACCGCTGTCTCCCTGAATCCACCGTGCGGCACGGGCTCGTGCGCAAAGGTGACAGGTATGCAGAGCGCGGGCGACGTCATGGGCCTCCTCGATCCGTCACGTGTGTCGCCGGGGATCGAACGAGTCGGGGACTCGTCGTTCTTCGCGGTCCGGTCCTGGGACCTCATGGTGGAGGCGACAGCCCGGGTCGAGGACTTCTCGTCCAACCTCACCGCGACGATGGTCGTGGCGCCGGACGGGCAGGTCACCGAGTTCCCCGTCGCCGAACTCGGGTCCCCCGTGCACGTGTTGGCCACCGCGGACGGTGAGATCCACCGGGCCCACCGGACACTGGTCATGCCGTCGATCACCCCGCGCACGCTCCGGGCCTGGAGACCGGTCATCGACACCCGATTGCGCGAACTGTGGGCGGAGGGCCACCGGGACGGCGGCATCGACTGGGTCAAGGACATCGCCGAACGCCTCCCGGCCTCGGTCGTCGCCACCCTCATGGGTCTGCCCCAGCAGGACGGCGACAGGCTGTGCCACTGGGCGTTCGCCAGTACACGGATGCTGGACGGGATGGTCACGGCCGACGAGCTCGACGACTCGGTCCGATCGGTCGGGGAACTGATCGAGTACCTCTCCGAGAAGCTCGCAGAGGCGCGCGACACGCGTCCGGCCTCGGTGCTCGGGGACCTCGCCCGACTGGTCGACGACGCCGATATGACGCACGAGGTCGCGGTGCAGGTCCTGGTCCAGCTGGTGGCCGCGGGGATCGAGTCGACTGTCGGGCACCTGGGATCGCTGGTCTGGCGACTGGGTCAACACCCGGAATGGCTGGATCCACTTCGGTCGGACCCCGCCGGGCGTCCGCTCTTCATCGAGGAGACGCTCAGGCTGGAGGCGCCGTTCCGCGGGCACTATCGCCACGTCATCAGGGACACCGAACTCGGTGGGGTCGATCTCGCCGCCGGTACCCACCTGTTCCTGCTCTGGGGTAGCGCCAACCGGGACGACCGGCATTTCAGCCGACCGGGTCAGTTCAGGCCGGACCGCGGGGAGGGCTCGCACCTGTCGTTCGGGCGTGGGATCCACTTCTGCGTGGGCGCGGCGCTCGCACGGATGGAGTCGCTCGCCGCTCTCGACTTCCTCCTGGGCCTCGACCCGGTCCCCGAGATCGATTCCTCCCACGCCGAGTGGCACCAGAGTCTGCTGGTCCGACGACTCCGGACGCTCAGTCTCTTGATGTGAGGCGACCTCAGGGTGCGAGGGGGCTCAGGGTGTGAGAGGGCTCAGGGTGTGAGACGACGCAGCGGATCGCCCCACCGGGACAGGGCCTCGTCCACATGCGTGTGTCCCGGCGGTGGTGCTGCTCCGCGTGAGGAGCTCATCCGAGGGGCGGCGGCGGGCATCGGGTAGCCCCCCGCGTCGACGAAGGCCCCCCGTTGCACCGCATGGTCGTGGAGCGTGGCCTCCCGGAGCGAGAGCACCGGTGTCACGCACGCGTCCAGCTCGTCGAAGACCCCGGCCCAGGCGTCGCGGTCACGCATGGCGAACCGTTGACCGAAGGTCTCGGTCAACGCGTCCCAGCTGGCGGTGTCCCAGCGGTTCGGCAGGGCGGCGGGATCCAACCCGAGACCGCGTACGACGCGGTTGTAGAACACGTCCTCGAGCGCCCCCACCGCCACGAACCCGCCGTCGGCGCACTCGTAGGCCCGGTAGAACGGCGCCGACCCGTCGAGCAGGTTGGTGCCCCGCCGCATGGACCACCGGCCGGCGTGCTGCCACGAGCGGACCAGAGCGGTCAGCGAACCGGCACCGTCGACCATCGCCGCGTCCACGACCTGCCCGCGGCCGGTCCGCTGCCTCTCGTGCAGGGCGGAGAGGAGCCCCACCAGCAGGAACATCGACCCCCCGCCGAAGTTCCCGACGAGGTTCAGCGGCGGCGACGGCGGTCCCGAGGCCGGTCCGAGTTGCCCCAGCGCGCCGGACAGTGCGAGGTAGTTGATGTCGTGTCCGGCCACGCGGGCCAGAGGTCCCTCCTGACCCCAGCCGCTCATGCGGCCGTAGATCAACCCCGGGTTCTCCTCCTGCCACACGTCGGGGCCGAGACCGAGCTTCTCCATCGTGCCGGGACGGGATCCCTCCATCAGCACGTCTGCGCGGCCCACCAGGTCGCGCACCCGGCGCAGCCCGTCCGGGTCGGTCAGGTCGACCGCGACCTCGGTCCTACCCCGGAGCATCCCCGAGTTCGCGTCATCGTTGCCGTCGTCGGCACCCACCGGGACGGGTCGCACCACGCGGATCACGTCGGCACCGAGGTCCGCCAGCATGAGCCCCGCGTGCAGAAGCGGGCCGATGGCCTCCATCTCGACCACCCGCACGCCGTCCAGAGGCCCGCCGTGCGGGTCCCCGGCGGCCTCGTCCCGCACGCTCACCGTCCGGTGGTGAGGGCCGGGGACGATCCGGCGTGGACCGGTTCGGTGTGGAAATCCGCGGGGTCGACCGCGTTGGTCATGGCCCAGTAGTCGTTGATGCGCCAGGGGAGCACCGACACGACGCGACCATCCGGGTTGCGGTACCAGTTCTCCATCGCCGGATGGGTCCACACCATCTGCGCGTGTTGCCGATCGACGGCCTCGTTGTATCGATCGTTGACCTCACTGCGGCACTCCAGCGTCCCGAGGTTCTGCGAACGCATCATCTCCACGGCATCCATGATGTACCTGACCTGGCACTCCAGGATCGTGATGAAGCTCCCCCCGTGGCCGAGGCCCGTGTTGGGCCCGGTCATGATGAAGAAGTTGGGGAAGTCGGGAACCGTGATCCCCAGATAGGCGCGAGCGTCGTGTTCTCCCCAGATCTCGCGGGTGGACCGGCCTGATCTACCCACGATGTCCATCGGGTGCAGGATCCGCACGCTGTGGAAGCCGGTCGCCATGACGATGATGTCCAGCTCGTGCTCGACGCCGTCGGAGTCGATCAGTCCGGAGGGTGTCACCGCCCGGACGCCGCGGGGGACCAGGGTGACCTGGGGCTTGCGCAGCATCGCGAACCAACCGTTGTCCAGCAGCATCCGCTTGCCGAATGGGGGATAGTCCGGCAGTGACGCCTCGATGAGATCGTCGCGGTCGCCCAGCTGATCGCGGAGATAGCGTTCGTAGAACTTTCGGTGACCGTGGTTGGTCGCGTTGATCGAGGCGCTCGGCTCCGGCCACTCGGGGTCCACCTGGAGTGTCGGGTACACCTTGTCGTTGAAGATCCACGAGAGCCTGGCGCGGTACCACTCCCGGTACCCGGGCACGTGGTCCATCAGCCAGTGCACGTCCTCGTCGATGGGCGCGAAGTAGTCGTCGTTGGGGGCGATCCACTGGGGCGAGCGTTGGAAGATCGTCAGGGATCCGACGCGGTCCGCGATGGCCGGCCCGATCTGCATGGCGCTGGCGCCCGCCCCGACGATGCCCACCCTCTTGCCCCGGAGGGCGTCCGGGTCGTCGAGCTCACTCGGCCACTCGGCGGAGTGGAAGAGACGACCCCCGAAGCTCTCCATGCCCGGGAAGTCCGGGACCTTGGGGCGGTTGAGCAGGCCGACCGCGCTGATCAGGATCGGTGCCTCGAGGATCTCCGACCCGCCGTCGGGCCGCCGGACCGTCACCCGCCAGGACTGCCCGTGCTCATCGAATTCCGCGCGCGTCACCTCGTGGCGGAAGCGGACGTGCCGCCGGATGTCGTTCGCCTCGGCGAAGTCCTCGAGGTAACCCTGGACCTCATCGCGCTTGCCGAAGTGCGTCGACCAGTTGTGGTGGAACGAGGAGATCGAATAGAGGTGGCTGGGGGTGTCCACCCCGGCGCCGGGATAGCGGTTCTCCCACCAGGAACCGCCGACGTCCTCGTTCTTCTCCAGGATCACGTGGGGGATCCCGGCCCGGGTGAACTCGACGGAGGCCAGCATCCCCGCGATGCCGGCACCGATCACGATGGCGTGGAGACGCCCGTCGGGTTCGGAGGCGGCCGGCGCGACCCGCGGCCCGTTGACGATCTCCGCCATCATCGGCGCGAAGTCCGGCGGCACGGTCTCACCGCAGGTGAAATTGAGCAGCCGTTCGACGTCCGAGCTGTCCATCTCCCGTCGGGAGGGCGCGTCCGAGTCCCACCAGCGCTCGACCGCATCGACCAGCGCCTCCTGGATCTCTCCCCGGACCTCGTCCGGAAGGCCGCCGCTCGAGTTGTCGTCCATTCCCCGGCTGCGGGTGGGCTGGTATCGGGGGGCCATCCACCGCTCGTCGGCCGTCAACTCGAGCAGGACGGCGAGCATGGTCGGGACGTTGCCCCGGCGTACCGCCGAGCGGAGTCGGCGACGGTCCGAATCAGTGACTGTGGTCATACTCCGCAGACTAACAGCAGTTAGTCAGACGGCCAAGGGGTTGGAGGACTTCGCCGAACAAGATATGGCAACCTGCGTCTGCCTCGGGGTTGACCGCATCCGGCCGCAATGCAAGTATGAGCCAGATCATACTAACGGCGGTAAGTAGTGCGGGAGAGCGAGAAATCATGGAACAGCCGGTACGTGTCGAGTCGAGTGTCAGCGATCCGCGCCAACCCTCGGGCGACGGGGCCACCCCGGGCCGCTGCCTGACCTCGGCTCAGTCCGCTCCCCTGGGACGGGCGACCCTGGGTGACCAGCTCCGCCGCCATGCGCAGAGCCGGGCCGGCAAAGCCGCGATCGTGTCCTACGCACCCGGTGGCGGTCGGACCGTGACCACCTACGGCGAGCTCGACCGGGGCGCCAACCGGGCCGCCCACATGCTCCTCGGGCTCGGGGTCGCCCGCGGCGACCGGGTCGCGGTGATGGCGCGCAACCGTGTGGAGTCGGTCATCGCCTACTACGGAACCCTCAAGATCGGCGCCGCCTACTCCGGGATCAACGTGCTGTTGGGGGCGGGCGAGGTGGCGCAACAGCTTGACCACCTCGAGCCCGCCGCGGTGGTCGTGGCCGCGGAGTTCCTCCCGGTCGTCCGGGAGGCGCTCGGTGAGTCGGAGAACCGGCCCGAGATCGTCGTGCTCGACTGCACGGGACCCGACGGTACGGACCTCGTGAGCACTGAGGAGGCGGGCTGCCACGATTTCGACCGCCTCCTCGGGTCCTCCCCGGACACGGAGCCCGAGTGTGACGTCGACGAGCTCGACCTCGCGATGATCGTCTACACCAGCGGGACCGAAGCGGCCCCGAAGGGGGTCATGCTGCCGCACCGCAACTACCTCATCTCCACCGCGCCCGCGTACACGTGGGGACTGCGCTGCCTCGACGACGACGTCTGGCTGTTCGTCATGCCGTTTCACACCATCGCCGGGATCGGGTCCCTGACCTCTCTCATCCTGCTGGGCGCGACCCTCGTCCTGCCGGCCAGCCTCGCGCCGGCCGATGTGTTGACCATGATCAGGACGGAGCAGATCACGGTCCTGGCCCAGACTCCGACGTTCTTCATCTCCCTGGCGGACCATCCGGGCTTCGGGCCCGACGCGGTGGGGACCATCCAGCGGTGTCTGACCTACGGGGGACAGGTCTCCCCGCGGACGGTGGACGCGTGGCACCGCGCCGCCCCCTCGTCGATCTGGGGAACCTACTGGGGGCAGTCGGAGTTGACCCAGTTGGGATCGGTCGGCTGGTTCAAGCAGCTCGAGGACGTTCCCGGGCAGGACCCCACCTGGATCGGCAAGCCGGTCGGCCATCTGGAGGTCAGGGTGGTCGACGCCGACGGGAACGAGGCCGAGAGCGGGGAGCTCCTGTGCCGCACGCCCTCGGTGATGGCGGGGTACTACAAGGATCCCGAGAAGACCGCCGCGGTCCTCGACGGCGGCTGGCTCCACACCGGTGACATCGTCCGACGCGACGCCGAGGGCAACATGTTCTTCCTCGACCGCAACAAGGACATGATCAAGACAGGGGGATACAACGTGTCCTCCCAGGAGGTCGAGCGGGTTCTGCAGGCACATCCCGGGGTGGCACGCGCCGCCGTCGTCGGTCTCCCGGACGAGTACTGGTCCGAGGCCGTCACCGGCTTCGTCATCGCGGTCGACGGCAGCGACGTGTCGGGTCCGGAGTTGCGAGAGCACTGCAAGACGGTGCTCGCAGGCTATAAGGTCCCCAAGGTGATCACGATCGTGGACGAGCTCCCCACGGACCCACAGGGCAAACTGCTCAAGAGAGAGCTACGCCGCCTGCACGCAAAGGACTGAGACGCTGAACACCGAGCCCAGCAGACGCGATTCGATACTGGCCGCGGCGGCCGAGTACTTCGCCGAGCAGGGCTACCACTCGGCGGGGATGCGGGGCATCGCCGATTCGGTGGGGATCAAGGGGGCCAGCCTCTACAACCACTTCAGCTCCAAAGAAGAGATCCTCTACGCGATCGCACTCAAGATGACCCGGGTCCCGGTGGAGGATCATCTGCTCGTCCTCGACGAGGCCGGGACGCCGACCGAGCGGCTCACCTCGCTGGTCGACGTCCACCTCCGCCACCTGGCCGTGAACCGGGTGGAGCATCTGGTGAGCCTGCGGGAGCTCTCCGCGCTGACGGAGGAACACCGTGAACGCGTGGTCGAGTACCGGAAGTACTACCAGCGGCGGGTGCGCGACGTGATCGCCGCGGGCATCCGCGCCGGCGAGTTCGGCGTCGATGATCCGCTGCGCGCGGCCGTCGCCGTCCTGGACCTCATGAACGGTGTCAGCTGGTGGCTGCGGGACGACTACGACATCGATGCGCTGGTAACCACCTACGTGGACTACATCGTCGACGGCATTCTCGGGCCCCGGCGCGGGGTCCGAGGCGGGGCGGCGGAGGCGGCCCGGTAGCACTCTCACACGCCGCGCCCGCGCAGACGAACCGGCCCCCTCCGCCACAGGCGAGAGGGGGCCGGTTCGGTCCGTATCGCTGATCAGATCGCTCGGCGCAGCAGCGGGACCAGCGCGTCCGCGTCCGCGATCGGATTCGGGTTGGTCCCGCACCAGATGTCCTTGAAGGTGTACGCCGCGAGGCTGGGGAGATCGTCCTCGGACAGTCCGACCTCGCCCAGCGACCGCGGCATGCCGAGCCGCCGGATGAGCGAGTCGGCCAGCTCGTGCGCGGGCGTCTGCGGTTCGCCGAAGGCGACGCTGATCAGTGCCTGACGATGCTCGTTGACCTCTCGGTTGTACTCGAGGGCGAAGGGCGCCATGACGCACGAGGTGTACCCGTGCGGGACCTTGAACGACCCGCCGAGCGCGTGCCCGACCGCGTGGCTGATGCCCATGTCGAGACCCGCCACGATCGCGACCATCGAGGACCAGGCCCCGACCTGGCACATCCGCCTGGCCTCCAGGTCATCCGCGTCCTCCTTCACACGGACGAGCCCCTCGGAGAGCAGGCGGATGGCGTTCATCGCCATCCCGTCGTAGTACCCGTTCGACTCGAGTGAGCCCAGGGTCTCGAAGGCGTGGTCCAGGGCGCGCACCCCGGTCGAGAGCCACAGCCATTCCGGCGTGTGCCGCGTGAGCGCGGGATCGAGGATGACGGCCCGCGGGGTCATCGCCGGGTGGATGTAGCCCTCCTTGACGTTGGTCTTCTCGTCCGTCGATCCCGCCAGGGCGTTGAACTCGCCGCCGGCGAGCGTGGTGGGCGCCACGACCACGGGGATGCTCGGAGCCGAGAAGCTCGGGGCGGTCACGGAGGTGTCCGGATTGACCTGGAGGTGATATCCGTCCATATCGGACGCCTCGCGGATCCCGTGCTCCAGGGTGACCGCGAGGATCTTGGTCAGGTCCGTCGCCGACCCGCCGCCGACGCACAGCAGCATGTCCGGGTCCGCCTGGGCCGCGACCCGGGTCGCCGCGATGACGTCCTCGCGGGGCACGTGGGGCCGGACCGCGTCGAACAGGCCGACGAAGCGCTCACCCAGGGCTTCGATCACCCGCTGGATCTCGTCGGTCTGGGAGTTCAGGGTCCCACTGCAGACCACGAAGACACGGCTCGCGCCGAGCATCTCCGCTTCCTGCGCCGCGGCCTCCGCGACCGGGGTCCCGATGTGGACTCTCTCCATGGAGGACAGAGAGATGAGTGATGACTGCACGGCGGTACCGTCCTTCGTTGTCGTCCTCGACCCGTGGCGTCGGCCGGAGCGCTCCGGCACACCGGAGATGACGTCAGGGTTCGAGCGGGGATCGGGCGCAGCGCGATGAGTGGCGTTCCGCCCGTGGCTAACGGTGGTTATCCTACCTCAGGATTGTGGCGTGGGCCACAGTTGGTGGTCAACTATCTGAGGCAGTCCGCCGCGAAGGTTGCTGGGTGCGAATGATGGCGGTTTCTCCAGCGCCTTTGCGGGAGTTGCTGCGGTCCGCGACAAACGCCGTCAACGTGGTGTCGCTAGCGAGGGAGTCGCTTACCGACTCCCCTGCGTGTCTCGACTCTGCCTAACAGTGGATCGTCTACTGGTGTGGATATGACGGGTTCAGAGACCTCTGTCGGGAATCGTGGGTCTACAGTCTGTGGTCGTGACTGGTGGTGGCAGGCGGGTGTGGCCGTCCGGGGTGCGGCGGCTGTCCGGGTGGGTGGTGTTGAGCCCGGTCCGGGTCGTGGCGATGAGCTTCGCCGCGGCGATCGTGGTGGGTACCGCGCTGTTGCTACTCCCCGGAGCTGTCGAGCCAGGTGGCGGCACCGGGGTGACGGAGGCGTTGTTCACGGCGACGTCGGCGATGTGTCTGACCGGGTTGATCGTCGTGGACACCCCTGTGCACTGGTCAGGGTTCGGGCAGGTGGTCATCCTCGCCCTGATCCAGGTCGGAGGCCTGGGAATCATGACCATGGCCTCGATGGTCGGACTGATGCTGGCCGATCAGATCGGCCTCAAGGCCCGGATGAACACCGCAGCCGAGGCGCGGGCCTCCGAACTCGGCGACGTCCGCGACGTCGTCGTCGGTGTGATCCGGTTGAGCATCTTCATCGAGCTCGTCACCGCGGCGGCGCTCACCCTCCGTTTCGCGCTGGGCTACGACGAACCCGTGCTGCGGGCGCTGTGGCTCGGGGTGTTCCACTCCATCTCGGCGTTCAACAACGCAGGGTTCGCCCTCTACAGCGACAACATGATCGGGTTCGCCACCGACCCGTGGATCTGCGTCCCCCTGATGCTCGCGGTGATCCTGGGCGGCCTGGGGTTCCCGGTCCTGTTCGAGGTCGGTAGGCGGCTGCGACGGACCACGCCGAGGAGCCGGTCACGGGCGGGGTGGACCCTCCACACACGGTTGACGGTCTCGGTCACGGCGGTGCTGCTGGCTCTCGGCTTCGGCGCGGTCCTCGCGTTGGAATGGGCCCGCACCCTCCAGGGCTACAGTGCGGCGCAGAAGGTCCTGGTGGCCGCGTTCCAGGGCGTGATGCCCCGGACGGCCGGGTTCAACAGCGTCGACTACGCGGACCTGGACGACGCGACGCTGCTCGTCACCGATGTGCTGATGTTCATCGGCGGGGGCAGCGGCGGGACCGCCGGCGGGATCAAGGTGACCACCTTCGCTCTGTTGTTGTTCATCATCATCGCCGAGGTCCGTGGTGAGCGGTCGGTGACCATCCTCGATCGTCGCGTGGACACCCGGGTGCAGCGCCAGGCACTCGCGGTGGCGTTGATCGGAATCGGGCTCGTCATGACCTCGACCATCGTGCTGCTGGCCGGGACGCCCTTCGGTCTCAACGAGCTGCTGTTCGAGGTCACCTCGGCGTTCGCCACGGTGGGTCTGTCCACGGGGATCACCGCCGAGCTTCCCCACTGGGGCCAGTGGATACTGATACTTCTGATGTACCTGGGTCGAATCGGCCCGATCACCATGGTCAGTGCTCTGGCCGCGCGACAGCGTGGCCGACGGTACGACCTCCCCGCAGAGAGGCCCCTCATTGGCTAGGCGACGAGCCCCCGATGCTGTCGTGGTCCTGGGACTGGGCCGGTTCGGCAAGTCCCTGGCCCTGGAACTGATGGCGCAGGGCGCCGAGGTCCTGGGCGTGGACTCCAGCGACGCCGTGGTGCAGAAGATCTCCCACCGTCTGACCCACGCGGTGGTGGCGGACACCACCGACGACGAATCACTGCGCCAGTTGTCGGTCCACCAGTTCGACCGGGCGGTCGTGGGAATGGGCTCCGATCTCGAGGCCAGTCTGCTCACCGCCTCGGTGCTCATCAACCTGGGCGTGCCCAACATCTGGGCCAAGGCAACCAGCAACTCCCACGCCAAGATCCTGACCCAGATCGGCGTCCACCACGTCGTGCGACCCGAGCACGACATGGGTAAACGGGTGGCCCACCTGGTGCGGGGCCGGATGATCGACTACATCGAGTTCGACGACGGCTTCGCCATGGTCAAGACGTCCGCACCGACCTTCGCTCTGGGCCAGCCGCTCGGACAGAGCAGCATCCGCACCGACTTCGGCGTCACCGTGGTCGCCATCAAACGCCCGGGGGAGGGGTTCACCTACGCCACCGCCGAGACGGTTCTCACCGCAGGCGACACCATCATCGTCTCCGGCCGTGTGCGCGACACCGAGCGCTTCGCCGAGCTGGCCTGACCCCGGGCTGAACCGGGCTGGCCCGGCACCGGGCTGAACCGGGCTGACCCGGCACCGAGCCGGACCGATGCACGGCCCCGTGTCAGGCAGCGCTACTCCTCGGGGACGAGGTGTCGTCGCATCTGCCTCCGTCCCCGGATCACCCCGAGTTCGTAGGTCGCCAGCACGATCAGCCACACCGCGGTGAAGGGGATGACAAACCAGAGCATCGCGGTGCTGAACGGCTCCAGCGCGTCGTGGTCGGACGCCTGGAGCACCACGTAGGCGATGTAGGCCGCGTAGAAGCCGGCGAAGAGGAGCCCCTCCCAGCGCTTGATCGCCATGCCGGTGAAGGCGATGGGCAACAGGGCCAGCGCCACCGCCACCATGATCGGCAGGTCGAAGCGGATGGCCCCCGCCGCGACCTCGATCGGCGTGATGAGCGAGGTGAGCCCGAGGACGGCCCCGATGTTGAACATGTTGCTGCCGACGATGTTCCCGACGGCGAGGTCGCGCTCCCCCCGGAACGCGGCCACCAGGCTGGTCGCGAGTTCGGGGAGCGACGTGCCGATCGCCACCACCGTGAGGCCGATGACCAGATCGCTCATGCCCCATGCCGCCGCGAGGTCGCTCGCCGCGGTGACCAGCAGCCTCGCGCCGACGACCAGCATGAGCACGCCCAGAGCCACCAATGCGCTGCTCTTGAGCACCGAGTGCGACGCCCCGGCCTCGGCCGAGTCCACGCCGACCGCGCCTGCTGCGCTTTCCGGCGTCCCCGAGCCCGCTGGGCTCTGTTCGCCCGTCGTGCCCTCCGCACTCCCCGCGTCCCCCACAGTCGGCTCGACCTGCGGCGCGTCCGTCGGGTCGGCGGTGCGCCTTCGCGAGATGACGACGGTCGCCACCACGTACGCCACCACGCCGACGAACAACAGCAGTCCGTCGAGGGAACTGATCACCCCGTCCAGGGCGACCACCAACAGCAGGATGGAGAACCCCACCATGATGGGGATGTCGACGCGGACGATGCGGGAATTCGCGAGCAGCGGGGCGATCAACGCCGTGAGCCCCAGGATGAGCAGGATGTTCGCGATGTTGCTGCCCACCACGTTGCCGACCGCCAGTCCCGGGTGGCCGCTGAGGGCGGCGTCGACGCTCACCGCCAGCTCCGGGGTCGAGGTGGCAAAGGCGACGACGGTCAACCCGACCACCAGAGGCGAGATCCCCAGGGTGACGGCCAGCCTGCCGGCCCCCCGGACAAGTGACTCCCCGCCCGCGACGAGGAGCACGAACCCGACCGCAAGGGCGGCCACCGTCAGGGCGCTCACGTGAGCTCCCGTGTGTCGGAGGTGGCGAACCCGGGCCCGAGGCGCCGTGGCGGAGACGCTGAGAAGTCCATGGCCGCGATTATCCCGTGTCGACGGCTCGGCCGCTGCTGCACACCCGTCGGGTCAGCCGGCGGTGGCCACCGCCAGAGGCAGGACGGCCGGGGCCCCGGCGGACCGCAGATGCCTGGCGGACTCAGTGGTCGTCCAACCCGTCCCGAAGAGATCGGTGACCAGCAGGACGGGCCCGGTGGGGTCGGTCTCCGGGCCGGCCAGTGTCCCCCACAGCTGGGCGACCCGGTAGGCCGAGTTCTGGGCGGTCACCGCGGGGAGCGCGACGTCTCGGGTGAGCTCCCCGAGGTGGTCCATGCGACCCATCTGCGCGAGCGCGCGGGCCAGACTCCCCACGAGGATCGGTCGCTCGCCCGTGAGCAGGGCCACCACGCCGGTGGGTCGTTCCTCCCACCCCCAGTCGCGCAGAACCGGAACGCAGGCACGGACCACCCAGTCGGGCGCCTCCTGGTCGGGCCCGGCGAGTAGTCCGCGAAGTTTCTGGCCCAGGCCGAGGTCGGTCAGTCGGGCCAGCGCGCGACCCTCGGCGGGGCCATCGGAGATCTTGCCTTTCAGCGGAACGTCCAGCCGCGCGAGCCCGGTGGGCCACTGACGTCGGGGAGGGAGGACGACGCCCGGACGCTCCAGTGCCTCGCGTGCCCGGGTCAGCGCACCGTCGTCGACGGAGGTCGACCTGCGATCGCCGGTGCAGTTGTCGCATCGTCCGCATCCGCCGGAGGCCGGGTCGAGAGTGGGGTCGTCGAGTTGAGTGCGCAAGAACTCCATCCGGCACGAACCGGTCCGCTCGTACGCGATCATCGCCTCCTGCTCCGACCGCCGGGCCTCGGCCAGCCCCGCGTAGCGCTGGGCGTCGTAGTGCCACTGTCGCCCTGTGGCGATCCACCCGCCCCGCACGCGCTGGACCGCGCCGTCCACGTCGAGCACCTTGAGCACCATCTCCAGCCGGGTCCGGCCCAGATCGACTGCGGGCTCGAGGGCCTGGGTCGACTGCGGCCGGTCGGGTTCGAGGGCGTCGAGCACCCGGCGGACCACCTCCTCGGGGGGAAAGGCCAGGGAGGCGAAGTGGTTCCAGATGGCCCGGTCCTCGGGGCCGGGCAGCAGGACCACCTCGGCCCGGTCGGCCGCACGACCGGCGCGACCGATCTGCTGGTAGTAGGAGATGGGCGACGGCGGGGCTCCGAGGTGGACGACGAAGCCCAGGTCGGGCTTGTCGAATCCCATGCCCAGCGCGGAGGTCGCGACCAGTGCCTTGACCTCGTTGTCCAGCAGCGCGCGCTCGAGCTCCTCGCGCTCGCCCGCGTCGGTGCGGCCGGTGTAGGCGCTCACACGGTGCCCGGCGGAGGTGAGCAACTCGGCCATGTCCTGGGCCGCCGCGACGGTCAGGCTGTAGACGATCCCGCTGCCCGGCAGGGAGTCCAGGTTCTCCACCAACCACGCCGCGCGACGCTCCGAGTCGTCGATCGCCACGACCGACAGACGCAGCGACTCCCTGTCCAACCCGCCCCGCAGGACGAGGGTCTCGGACGCCGCGGGGTCGCCCTCCTCCGAACCCGGGCGATCCGGCCCGCCCGGCCGTTCGCCCACACCGAGCTGCTGCGCCACGTCGCGCACCACCCTGTCGTTGGCCGTGGCGGTGGTGGCCAACACCGGCACGCCCTCGGGCAGATCGGCCAGCAGCGTGCGGATGCGCCGGTAGTCGGGCCGGAAATCGTGCCCCCAGTCCGAGACGCAGTGGGCCTCGTCGACCACCACCAGGCCGGCGTCCGCGGCCAGGGCGGGCAGCACGGTGTCGCGGAAGTCCGGGTTGTTGAGCCGCTCCGGGCTGACCAGCAGAACGTCCACCTCGCCGGCGCGGACCGAGGCCCGCACGTCGTCCCACTCGGTCATGTTGGCCGAGTTGATGGTGGCCGCCCGCACCCCGGCCCGCGCGGCCGCCTCGACCTGGTTCCGCATGAGTGCCAGCAGCGGCGAGACGATCACCGTGGGCCCCGAGCCGAGTTCCCGGAGCAGACGGGCGGCGATGAAGTACACGGCCGACTTTCCCCAGCCGGTGCGCTGCACCACGAGGGCTCGTCTGCGGTCGGCCACGAGCGCCTCGATCGCGGTCCACTGGTCCTCCCGCAGCGCCGCGCCCGGCCCGGCGAGCGCGGCCAACAGTTCGTCGGCGCGCGAGCGGAGTGCGTGACGGTCGGGTCCTGTGGTGGAGACGGCGCCGGGAACTGAGGTCATGTCGCCCATCGTGCACCACGGCTCCGACACTCGGGATGCGGTGGGCGGCCGGATGCCAGAGACTCGGTTCTGTGGACGGCGAGGATGTTCCGGCCGGGGCCCGGAGGAGCGACCGCTCGGGGCTCGTGGCCAGCGTGACCGAACGGTTGGCGCGTCGGCGAGTCGGACTCGTGGTCGGCGGCGGGCCGTCCGGGAACGTGTCGATCTCCTGTGGGGGCGACGACGGCCACGGAGGGGTCCCGGACGAACGCACGCTGTTCGAGATCGGGTCGATCACCAAGACGGTCACCGCGCTCCTGGTCGCCGACGGCGTGATCCGGAGGGATTGGCGGCTCGACACCCCTGTACGGGAGCTACTCCCGGCCGGGGTGCAGGTTCCGAACCGGGACGGGGTGCAGATCACGCTGCAGCACCTCGCGACCCACACCTCCGGGCTCCCGCGGTCGCCGGTGCGTCTCGGCCTCCGGGAGAATGTCGCATACCAGCGCACCGGCGCCGACCCGTACGCGGCGCTGACCGAGGACGACGTACTCCGGAGTCTGGGCGACACGCAACTGAAGCGGGTGCCCGGGAACGGCACGCCGGCGTATTCCAACCTCGGGTTCGGCCTGCTCGGTATCGCGATGACCACGGCGACCGGTCTGGACTACGGCACGCTCGTGCGAGAGCGGGTCTGCGGTCCGCTCGGGCTGGTGGACACCGTGGTCGACGCACACATGACCGCCGATCAGCGGCAGCGGATGGCGGTGGGATTCCGGAGTCGTCGTCGTCCCGCGGCTCCCTGGCCGCTGGCCGGATTCCCAGGCGCCGGTGCACTGCGGTCCACGGCCTCGGACATGGTCCGGTTCCTCTCCGCACAGGTCGGCCCGGGGGGCACCGCGCTCCGTGACGCCATCCGTCTCACCCACGCCACGCCACGGGGAGGGCCGGGGCAGATGGGGCTCGGGTGGCACCGTGCGGGGGACAGGACCCTGTGGCACAACGGCGGGACAGGCGGATTCCGGTCCATTGCCCTCGTCAGTCCCGCCTCCGGCACCGTCGTCCTCGCGCTCGTCAACCAGAACCGGGGCGTGGACCTGACCGCGTTCCGACTGATGCGGCGGCTGGACGCATGACATCGGCACCGGTCGAGGCGCGGCACGGCCATACTGGGTGACATGACGCAGACGTGGAAGACGATCGTGGACGCCGACCCCGGGCACTCGCATCGGTACGCGAAGCGGTGGGACGACATGGTGGCCGAGGGCGTGGACATCGACGGCGAGGCGCGGTTGATCGATGCGATGGCGCCGCGTGGCGCCCGAATCCTCGACGCGGGGTGCGGACAGGGGCGCACGGGGGCCTACCTCCACGGGTGCGGGCACCGGGTGACCGGTGTGGACCTCGACCCCCACCTGGTGAACCGGGCGCGGGAGCTGTGCCCTGACGCCTCCTGGGAGGTCGCGGACCTGGCAGGGGAGGGGTGGGCGGCCGGGCCGTTCGACCTGGCCGTTTCCGCCGGCAACGTCCTGGCGTTCGTCGACCCCGCGGACCGAGGCAGCGTGCTGGCCAATCTCGCCGCGCGTCTGGTGTCGGCGTCCGACGACGTCGAGGGACGACCCGGGCGGCTCGTGGTGGGGTTCGGTCTCGACCGTGGGTGGTTGCGTGAAGAGTTCGACGCCGACGCCCGCGAGGCGGGTCTGGAGCTGGAGCAGCGCTGGTCGACCTGGGACCTCCGTCCGTTCGACGAGGACAGCGGTTTCATGGTGGCCGTGCTGGTACGCCGATAGCTCAGGGCCGGTAGCCCCGGCCTCTCGCTCCTGTTCGCTCAGTGATGGAAGTGCGATCCGGCGCCCCTGCGCGGCATCGGTGAGTCGAGCTCGTCGAGGAACGACACCTCTCCGGCCAGGTCCTTGATCAGGGCCGACGCCAGATCGCGGCTGAGGCCGACGCGGACCACGATGCGCAGTACGGTCAGGTGCGCCAGATCGTCGGCCAGGGGATACGCGGGCACGAGCCAGCCCTTCATCCTGAGTCGATCCGACAGGTCGTAGAGGGTCCACGTCTCCGTGTACCCCTCCTTGAGCCGCCAGGTGACGACCGGGATCGTGTCGCCACGGCTCACCAACTCGAACGGGGCGAGCCTCCCGATCTCCGTGGACAGCAACTGCGCGACGTCGAGGGATCCCTGCTGGACCCGGCGGTAGCCCTCCCGGCCGAGCCGCAGGAACATGTAGTACTGTAGGAGCACCTGCGCCCCGGGTCGCGAGAAGTTCAGCGCCAGGGTCGGCATGTCGCCGCCGAGGTAGCTGCAGTGGAAGATCATGCTCTCCGGGAGGGCGGCCGTATCCCGCCACACGATCCATCCCACACCCGGGTAGACGAGCCCGTACTTGTGGCCGGAGGTGTTGATGGACGCGACGCGCTCGATGCGGAAGTCCCACTCCAGATCGGGTTGGCAGAACGGCGCGACCATACCGCCGGACGCGGCGTCGACGTGGATCCTGACATCGAGGCCGGTGGCCTCCTCGATCTGGTCGAGCTTCCCCGCGATCGCGGCGACCGGTTCGTAGGCGCCCGTGTAGGTGACGCCCATGATGGCGACCACCCCGATGGTGTTCTCGTCCACGTACTCCTCGAGATCGTGGCCGTCGAGCATCGGGTGCTCCGCCGAGATCGGCACCCAGCGTGGCTCGACCTCGAAGTAGTTGCAGAACTTCTCCCAGCAGACCTGCACGGCGGTCGAGAGCACGATGTTGGGGCGCTCGGTGGGCTCGTTCCGCGCCCTGCGTCCGGCCTGCCAGCGTCGCTTCAGCGCGAGCCCGCCCAGCATGCAGGCCTCCGACGAACCGATGGTCGAGGTGCCGATGGACTCCTCGACATCCGGCACGTTCCAGAGATCGGCGATCATCCTCCAGCACCGCTCCTCGATCGCCGCGGTCTGGGGGTACTCGTCCTTGTCGATCATGTTCTTGTCGACGGTCTCGGCGTACAGGCGCCGGGCCTCGTCGTCCATCCATGTGGAGACGAACGTGGCCAGGTTGAGCCGCGCGTTGCCGTCGAGCATCGCCTCGTCGTGCACGATCTGGTAGGCCGTCTCGGGAAGAGACTGGTCCCTCGGCAGTTCGAAGCGGGGCAGTTCTGTGGCCTCGCCCGGACGGACGAACACGGAGTTGAGGTCCAGTGACTCACCGCCCTCGTTGGTGGTGTGACGCGCTGTGGTGTGACGAGCGGTGGTGTGAGGGATCTCGGCCACTGTCTCTCCTCGGATCGGGACTCGTCCCGCGGTGACTCATCGGGTTTCAGAGTGTGCCACCGATCACAGGTGGTCGTCGTCGACTTCCCGAGTTGCGCCTGATCAGCGGTGATCAACACCGCGAACGGTATCGGCCCCGCTCGGCCCGCGGTCGCAGCACACTGGGCCCATGGGCGCACAGAAGTGGACCGTGGACCGCCTCCCGGACCTGACCGGTAAGACCGTCATGGTGACCGGCGGCACGAGCGGGATCGGCAGGGAAGCCGCTCGCGAGTTCGCACGTCGCGGCGCCCATGTGGTTCTCCCTTCCCTCACCCGCGCCGAGGGCGAGTCGGCAGCGGCGGAGATCGGCGGATCGACGGAGGTTCACGAGCTCGACCTGAGCCGCCTCGACGCCGTGCGCGGGTTCGCGGCGGGATACGCGGACCCGATCGACGTGCTGCTGGACAACGCGGGGCTCATGAGCAAGAGCCGCAGGGAGACCGACGACGGATTCGAGCTGCACCTGGGGGTCAACGTCCTCGGGCCGTTCCTTCTCACCGAGCTGTTGCTGTCGCGGATCCGGGAGCGGGTCGTGATCACCTCCTCTATGGCCCACGCCAAGGGGAGGATCGACTTCACCGACCCCCACTTCCGCCGGCGACGGTATTCCATGGCGGCGGCCTATGCCCAGTCCAAACTCGCGTGCATGCTGTGGGGACTCGACCTGCAGAACCGGCTCCACGCTGCCGGGTCGCCGGTGGACGTCCAGCTCGCGCACCCCGGGTTCGCCGCCACCTCGATCCTCGATCCGACGCCGTTCCCGAAGGTCAACTCGATCCTCACACTGCTCGGTCGCCGGATCGTGCCGACCGCGTCCGACGGGGCGCGACCCCTCCTGTACGCCGCGACGGAGACGCTCCCACCGGCCTCGTACACCGGCCCGTCGGGCTTGCGCCAGATCGCCGGGGCGCCGGGCCCGTGCGAGCGCTCCGCGCCCGCCGCTGATCCGGACCTCGCCCGCCGCTTCCGCGAGTTCGCCGTGCGCGAGACCGGGGCTGATCTCGCCGTCTGACAGGTCCCGTCGGGCTCCCCGGTAGCATCGGTAAGCTGGCGCGCATGACCACGAGCCACCTCGACGCCCCCGACCTCTCCGGCCAGACGGACGCCGATCGGCCCGCCCACGACCCGACGCCCGACGCCGCCGACGACCAGACGCGCGAGGCCGTCCGCGACGCGGCCCGGCGCGCCCGGACCGCGTCGCGTGACCTGGCACTGCTCACCGCGGAACGCAAGAACGCGCTCCTGCTGGCGGCGGCAGACGCCCTGGTGGCCGCACAGGCGGAGATCCTCGGGGCCAACGCCCGCGATATCGAGGAGCAGTCGGCGGAGGGTACCGGCGAGGCCATGCTGGATCGCCTCCGTCTGACCGCCGACCGGATCGAGGGCATCGCCGGTGGCCTCAGGCAGGTGGCGGGGCTGGCGGACCCGATCGGCACCGTCACCCGCGGCTCGACCCGTCCCAACGGTCTGCAGTTGCGTCAGGTGCGGGTGCCGCTCGGCGTGATCGGCATGATCTACGAGGGCCGGCCCAACGTCACCGTCGACGCCTTCGGCCTGGCGTTCAAGTCGGGCAACGCGGCGCTCCTGCGCGGGTCGCGCTCAGCCCGGCACTCCAACGAGGCGCTGGTGACGGTACTGAGGGACGTCCTGGGCCGTCACGACCTGCCGGTGGAGGCGGTCCAGTTGCTGCCGTCGGCGGACCGATCGTCGGTCACCCACCTGATCCAGGCGCGCGGTCTGGTCGACGTGGTGATCCCCCGGGGCGGCGCGGGACTGATCCAGGCCGTGGTGGAGAACGCCAAGGTGCCTGCCATCGAGACCGGCACCGGGAACTGCCACCTCTACATCCACGGGGACGCCGATCTCGACGAGGCGATCAGGCTGCTGCTCAACGGCAAGACCCGCCGCTGCAGTGTCTGCAACGCCACCGAGACGGTGCTACTCGACGAGGCCCTCGGCGACGCCGCCGTGGACCGCGTGGTGGGGGCACTGCAGTCCGCCGGCGTCACCGTCCACGGCGACCGCGAGGGCCTGGTCCCCGCCGACGACGTGGACTGGGGCGAGGAGTACCTGAGCATGGACATCGCGCTGAAGGTGGTCGACGGCGTGGACGCGGCCATCGACCACATCGCCCGCTGGTCCTCGGGGCACACCGAGGCGGTGGCCACGCGGAGTATCGAGGTGGCCGACGCGTTCTGTGCCCGGGTCGACGCGGCCGCGGTGATGGTCAACGCCTCCACCGCGTGGACGGACGGCGAGATGTTCGGCTTCGGCGCCGAGATCGGCATCTCCACCCAGAAACTGCACGCCCGCGGGCCCATGGGTCTCGAGGAACTCACCAGCACCAAGTGGATCGCCCACGGCAAGGGTCACGTGCGTCCCTGACGCGCGGCACCCGGGTCGACGGCCCACTACACGCGATTCCCACTGAAAGGACCCACCCATGGACCGAGCCCGGACCGCGCAACGACCGGCTTTCGAGAGCATCGACCACGTGATCGAGAGTCTCGGAACCCAGGGCTACCTGGCCGACCGCTCGACCGCGACAGTGGTGTATCTGGCCGACCGGCTGGGCAAGCCGCTGCTCATCGAGGGGCCGGCGGGCGTGGGCAAGACCGAGCTGGCCAAGGCCGTCGCCGCGGCCACCGAGGCCGAGCTCATCCGTCTCCAGTGCTACGAGGGCGTCGACGAGGCCAGGGCCCTGTACGAGTGGAACCACGCCAAGCAGATCCTGCGCATCCAGGCCGGCCAGGGGGAGGGATGGGACTCCACGCGGGACGACGTCTTCTCCGAGGAGTTCCTCCTGTCCCGGCCGTTGCTCACCGCCATCCGTCGCAGCGAACCCACCGTGCTGCTGGTCGACGAGGTGGACAAGGCCGACATCGAGATCGAGGGCCTGCTTCTCGAGGTACTCAGCGACTTCGCGGTGACGATTCCCGAGCTCGGGACGATCGAGGCGGTCCGCAAGCCGTTCGTGGTCCTGACCTCCAACGCGGCCCGCGAGCTCTCCGAGGCGCTCAAACGGCGCTGCCTCTACCTGCACCTGGATTTCCCGACCCCCGAACTGGAGCGCAAGATCCTCGGTTCGCGGGTGCCGGAGCTCGACGACCGGCTGGCCGAGCAACTGGTCCGGGTGGTCGGGGTGCTGCGCGCGATGGCGCTCAAGAAGGTGCCGAGCGTGTCCGAGACCATCGACTGGGGCCGCACCCTGGTCGCCCTGGGTCTGGACACGATCGACGACGACACCGTCCTGCAGACCCTCGGAGTGGTGCTCAAACACCAGTCCGACCAGCTCCGCGCGGCCGCCGAGCTGCGGCTCAACTAGCGTGCGGCGATCAGGAGGTCAGGCGAGATGACCACGCGTGCGCCCGGCGGGCTGTCCGGGCACCTCGTCGACTTCGTCGACGCCCTGCGCCGCAAGGGCATCCCCGTGGGGCCGAGTGAGGCGGTCGACGCGGCCGCGGCGATGGTCCACATCGACCTGCTCGACCGTGCGGCGCTCAGGGAGGCGCTCGCGGCCACGATCCTGCACAAGCCCACCCACCGAGGGGTGTTCGACCAGCTCTTCGACCTGTGGTTCCCCGCCGCGATCGGGGCGCACTCCGCCTCGGACGGGGTGGCGCTCGAGGTGGAGATCCCGACGGACGACGAGGGCAAGGTGGACCCGGAGGCGCTCAACGACCTCATCGCCTCGCTTCTGCTCGAGGACACCGAGGAGTCGCGGGCCAGGGCCCGGGCGTTGGCCGAGCTCCTGGTGGAACAGCTCGGCTCATACGACTCGGCGGGCGGTCCGCGCTACTCCGCCTACCAGGCTCTCAGTCCGCTGGACACCACCGCGATCATGCAGAAGATCCTCGACGGCCTGATGGGGGCCGATCCCTTCGACCCGGACGGTTCCAAGCGTCACGCCGAGAAGTCCGCGGCCGCCAACTCGGCGGCGGACATGGTGCGGGGCTTCCTGCGCGAGGTCGCCGACGAGACCCGGCGCCGCACCGCGGAGACGGTGGGTCGCGACCGGGTGGCCGACTACGCGGTGGGCCCCGCGGCGGAGCAGGTGGATTTTCTGCGGGCCAACGACCAGGACCTGCAGACGCTGCGACGGCGGGTGGGTCCCCTCGCCCGTCAGCTCGGTAGTCGCCTGGCCGCGCGACGTCGTCGTCACCGCCAGGGTGCGATCGACATGCGCAAGACGATGCGCCGGTCCATGTCCACCGGCGGGGTGCCGGTGGAGCTGGTGCTGCGCAAGCCCCGGCCTGCGCGGCCCGAGCTGGTGGTGTTGTGCGACGTGTCCGGATCGGTGGCCGGTTTCAGTCACTTCACGCTCCAGCTCGTGCACTCCCTGCGTGAGCAGTTCTCCCGCGTGCGGGTCTTCGCCTTCGTCGACACCACCGACGAGGTGACCTCGTTCTTCGAGACCGGGTCGGACCTGGGATCGGCGATGAGCCGGATGGTCCGCGAAGCCGAGATCGTGACCTACGACGGGCACTCCGACTACGGTCACGCGCTCGAGGGGTTCGCGGACCGCTACGCCCACACGCTCACCCGCACGGGTTCGCTGCTCATCCTGGGCGACGGGCGCAACAACTACCGCGACCCGTCCGTGGAGGCACTCGAGTTCGTCAGCGAGCGGGTCGGGCACACCCACTGGCTCAACCCGGAGCCCAGGCGGCAGTGGGGAACCGGCGACTCGGCGGCCAGGCTGTACTCCCAGTACGTCCCCATGCACGAGTGCCGCAACGTCGAGCAGCTCACGGCGGTCGTCGCGGGCCTGCTGCCCGTGTGAGGGCGCGGAGACGCGAGGGAGCGGAACGTGGTGCCGGACCGATAGACTCGGCGACCATGACCACGACGGGGACCGCCGCGGGCGCTGGACGCCGCATCGGAGTGATGGGCGGGACCTTCGATCCGATCCATCACGGTCACCTGGTGGCGGCCAGCGAGGTCGCCCACCGTTTCGGCCTCGACGACGTGGTGTTCGTCCCCACCGGGGAGCCGTGGCAGAAGCGGGGGCGCACCGTCTCGCCCGCCGAGGACCGTTATCTCATGACCGTCATCGCGACGGCCTCCAACCCCCGGTTCTCCGTCAGTCGCGTGGACATCGATCGCCGGGGCCCCACCTTCACCGTCGACACCCTCAGGGACCTGTTGCGGCAGAACCCCGGGGTCGAGCTGTTCTTCATCACCGGTGCGGACGCGCTGGAGAAGATCCTCACCTGGCGCGGCTGGGAGGAGATGTTCGAGCTCGCCACGTTCGTCGGGGTCTCCCGCCCCGGCTTCGAGCTGTCCGACACCCACCTCGCGGAGATCGGTGACGGGCGCGTGCACCTGCTCGAGATCCCCGCCCTGGCCATCTCCTCGACCGAGTGCCGACGGCGTGCGGCCGAGGACGCCCCGGTCTGGTACCTCGTCCCGGACGGGGTCGTCCAGTACATCGCCAAACGCAACCTGTACCGCCCCGAGGGCTCCACCAGGCTCGACGGGACCCCCGCCGCGACGGCTCCGGCACACCGCGAGCTCGTCCCCACCGACCACCACACCGAGGAGAACCATCAGTGACCGCTAGCCCCGAGGCCCTGGAGATGGCGGGCATCGCCGCCCGCGCCGCAGACGAGAAGCTGGCCACGGACATCGTCGTGCTCGACGTCTCCGGCCAACTCATCATCACCGACTGCTTCGTCCTGGCCTCGGCCGAGACCGAACGTCAGGTCAACGCCGTCGTCGACGAGATCGAGGACAAGCTCCGCGAGGCGGGGCACAAGCCACTGCGTCGGGAGGGCACTCGCGAGGGGCGCTGGGCGCTGCTCGACTACAACGAGGTGGTCGTCCACGTCCAGCACGTCGACGAGCGCGACTACTACTCGCTCGACCGTCTGTGGAAGGACTGCCCGGTCGTGGAGATCGAGGGCGTCGAGACCTCCGGGCGGCCGGAGTCCGCGACGAGCGGTGCCGACGACTCGCTCGCGCCGGAGGAGCCGCAGCGGGATCAGGGGCTCTGACACCGCGGTGACCCGTCGTCTCATCCTGCTGCGTCACGGTCAGACGCACTACAACGCCTCGCTGCGGATGCAGGGCCAGTTGGACACCGAGCTCAGCGAACTCGGAGTCCAGCAGGCCCACGCGGTCGGTCGCGCCCTTGCGCACCGCCGGCCGTGGACGATCCTCTCCTCCGACCTGCAGCGGGCACGCGAGACGGCCCTGGCACTGGCCTCGGAGGTGGGTCTCGACGTCCGGACCGACCCGCGCCTGCGCGAGACCCACCTGGGCACGTGGCAGGGGATGAGCCATTCCGAGGTCGACGAGCTGTGGCCCGACGCGCGGATGCGGTGGCGCAGCACCCCTCGGTGGTCCCCGCCGGAGGGTGAGAGCCGACTCGACGTGGCTCGGCGGACCCGCCAGGTGGTCGACGAACTCGTGGACTCCTCGCCGGGGTGGAACGAGCACCCGGCGGTCCTCGTGGCCCACGGGGGTGCGATCGCCGCCCTCACCGCCGCTCTGATCGAGCTGCCGGTCGAGCAGTACCCGATCTTCAACGGTCTCGGGAACACCTGTTGGGTGCAGCTGTCCGCGCACCCGCGGCCCGGGTCCACCTGGAGTGGGCAGTCCTCGACCCCGGAGATCGGTCCGACGACCGAAGGTGCACGCGATGTGCTCTGGCGACTCGATCAGTGGAATGCCGGTCTCACGCCCCCGGTGGTGCAGTCATGACCATCCGCCTGGTCACCGACTCGAGTGCCGACCTCCCCGAGGAGTGGGTCCGCGAGTTCGGCATCACCGTGGTGGGCCTGCACGTGGTCGAGGAGGGGGACCGGGCGGTCTCGACGGCCGCGGTGACCCCGGACGAACTGTCGGCGATCTACCAGGAACTCCTCGACGATCCGGACTGCACGGGCATCGTCTCCGTCCACCTCTCACGTGATCTCTCCCGCACCTGGGAGTCCGCCGCCGACGCCGCCACGAGATTCGGCGGTCGCGTCCTGGTCTCGGACTCCAGGTGCGCCGGGATGGCGTTCGGCGCAGCGGTGGCCCAGTGCGCCTGGGCCGCGAACAACGGGCTCGGTCTGTCCGCCACCTACGAACTCGCCGAGCGGATCTGCCGGGGAGCGTCCACCTTCGCCGCTCTGGAGTCGTTGGAGAGCCTGCGCCGGGGTGGCCGGATCAGCGCCGTCGCGGCCCTCTTCGGCAGCGCGCTGGCCATGCGCCCGATCATCGTGCTGCGTAATGGTTCAGTCGACCTGGCCGCCAAGGCCAGGACCACGACCAAGGCCCACGAGCGGCTGCGCGCGCTGCTGCGGGACGAGGTCGGCCGGGGAGACGTGCTGGTGGTCGTCCACCAACACGAGGCACTGGAGCGGGCCCGGGAGATGGCCACCGAGATCCGCAAGGAGACCCCGTTCCCCGAGCGGGTTCTCGTCGTCGATTTCGACGAGGTCCTGGCCTGGCACCTGGGGCCCGGCACCGTGGGGGTCTCGGTGACCGACCTCGTCGACACCGCATTCCCCATCCCACCGGTCTCTCCACAGGACGACGACTGAGAGACCCCCGCGGGGTCCGGGAGTGGCCCCCGCCGGGCTAGCTTCGGCCCATGTTCCCCGACACCCGGACCCGAACCGCGGAACCCGGTGATCCCGCCCGCGAGTCCGCGCTGCACAGGCTCACGAGTGTGACCGCGCCGGCGGGCCCGGCTTCCATCCCCTGGGCCGACGCGGATCCGGACGGGGCGAGACCCGAACGGGTCCCGCCCGAGCGGCCGGATCCGGCGGCGTGGGCCGACCCGCCGTGGTGGCGCCGGGTCCGGTGGGCCCCGGACAGGGTCGCCGGCATCGCGCTGGTCGTGGTGGTGCTGGGACTCGGCGGCTTCTCCGTCCACCGGCTCCTTGCCGCGGTGCCCGAGGGGCCACCGGTACCGGACCTCCCGCTGGCCACCCCGGGCGAGACGGTCCCGGCCGACGGCTCGTCGGCCCCGGGTGCCCCGGAGCCCCCGGCCGCGACCGGGGCGGCCACGATCGGGGCCGGCGGGCCCGACGAGCCCGACGAGCCCGTCGTTGTCTCGGTGGTCGGTCTCGTGGGCCGCAGCGGGTTGGTCACGGTGGCCCCGGGGGCGCGGGTGGCGGACGCACTCGACCGCGCGGGCGGTGTCCTGGACGGCGGCGACCGAGACGGACTCAACCTGGCCCGCAAGGTGGTCGACGGCGAACAGATCCTGGTGGGACTCGCACCGGGGCCCGACGGCCCGCGGGGGCCGCGCAGCGGGATCGTCGGGGCCGGCGACCCACCGGTGGACGGCGGGCCGGCACCGGCGGCCGCAGCCGCACCCGGCGCGCCTCCTGCGCCGGGTGGGGGACTGGTCGACCTCAACACCGCGGACGCCACGGCCCTCGAGACGCTGCCGGGGGTGGGGCCGGTGACGGCCTCGTCGATCCTGGCCTGGCGGGCGGCCAACGGTGCGTTCGCCAGTATCGATCAGCTGGCGGAGGTCGACGGCATCGGCCCGGTGACGCTCGCCCGCCTCCGGCCCCTCGTCACGGTGTGAACACCGCCGACCCGCCCGCAGGCCCGCCGGGCGGGCCGTGTCCGCCGCGGGCACCCGCCACTCGTGACCTCCGGTTGGTCGTGCCGACGCTCGCGCTCTTCGTCACGACCGCGGCCACCGTGGGGATGCGGCCGGCGGCGGCCTCCGCGCTCGCGGTCGTTCTGCTCGCCGCGGCGGTGCTCGCGGCGGCCTGGTCTGTGGCCGTCGGGTCCGCCGACCGGATGGACCACACGGCCCTGGGGGTGCTCGCGATGGCGTGCGCGCTCGGGGCGGTCGGCGCCGGGGTCCAGGCGGCGCGATCGCACGCCCTCGCCGCGCATCCGTTGGCCGCTCTCGTGGACACCCGCACCGGGGTCGAGGGCGTCGTGACAGGGTTCGACCGCCCGGTCCGCAGTGGTGGAGTGATGGTCCCGTTCCGGGTGGAGATCACCGGTTCCGGCGACTCGGCGCGCGCGGCCGAACTCGACGTGGTGGTCCTGGCCCCCGAGGGGTGGCGGGGTCTGCCGCCCGGGACGAGGGTGCGGGCCTCGGTCGCGGTGCTCGAACCGCGCTCGGCCGGAGACCAGCCCGGCCTGCGCGCCCTGACACCTCCGCGGGTGACGGGCGACCCGGGATCGGCTGGCCGTGCCCCGGCCGCGATGCGCGAGCGGTTGCGGGTGGTCTCGGGCCGGGCCCTCGAAGGGGAGGCGGCGGGATTGCTCCCGTCCTTCGTCCTCGGTGACGAGGGCGGTGTCTCCACCGAGACCCGCGATGCGTTCCGGGCGTCGGGCCTCGCGCATCTCGCGGCGGTGTCCGGGGCCAACACCACCTACGTGGTGGGGGCTGTCCTGCTGGCCGCCGCCGCACTGGGGGCCGGAAGGCGCGCCCGAATCGTCGCCGCGGGAGTGGCGCTCGCAGGCTTCGTCGCGGTGGTGGGCCCGGAACCCGCGGTGCTGCGGGCGGCCGGGACCGGGGCCATCGGACTGGCCGCCCTCAGCTCCCGCCGGACCGGCCGCCCTCTTGCTGCTCTGGCCGGCGTGGTGCTGCTGGTGGCGATGCTCGACCCCGCCACCGCGACCGGGGCCGGCTTCATCCTGTCGGTCACCGCGACCGCCGCGCTCGTGCTGTTCGCCAGACCAGTGGCCGTGCGTCTGCGTCGGCCGTGGATGCCGGCCACCGTCGCGGACGTGCTGGCGGTCTGCGTGGTGGCGCACCTGGCCACCCTCCCGGTACTGGTGGCCACCGGGTTGGAGACGGGCCCGTGGGCGCTGCCCGCCAACATCGCGGTGGCCCCGGTGGTGCCGCTGGTGACGGTGCTCGGGACCGCCGCCGCGGCTCTCGGGCCGGTGTGGGAGGACGGGGCCGTCCTGCTGGCGCGGGCGTGCGCCCCGGCGCTGTGGTGGCTCGAGACGGTCGCGGACGTCACCGTGACGCTGCCGGGATCGCCCGACGTCGCGCCCGGGTGATCCCGGCCACCGATCGGGGTCCCGCGCGCGCAACCGCATGCGGGTGGCACCGGATGCGCCCCACGCATGTGGCGCGCAAGATGGCCCGCACGGTACTGCCCCACGATCATGGCGAGGAGATGGTATGAGCGGAAACGATGACCTGAGGGGAAAGACCATTGTCATCACAGGCGCCTCGAGCGGCTTCGGGCGCGGGACAGCGGTGGCGCTCGGGGCAAAGGGCGCCCGGGTCGTCCTGGCCGCTCGCCGCGGTGACGTTCTCGGGAAGGTGGTCGAGGAGATCAGGGCGGCCGGCGGTTCCGCGCTGGCCGTGCCCACGGACGTCAGCGATCCTGAGGCCGTCGAACACCTGGCGGCTGCCGCCGAGGAACGGTTCGGCCCCATCGACGTGTGGATCAACAACGCCGCGGTCGGTGTGATGGGCCTGTTCTGGGAGGTGCCTCTCGCCGACCACGCCCGACTCGTCGACGTGGACCTCAAGGGCATGATCTACGGCGCCCACGTGGCGCTGCGGTGCTTCACCTCCCGAGGTCGGGGAGTGCTGATCAACGTGAGTTCAGTCGCCGGTGAGGTGCCGCTGGCCTACCAGTCCACGTACTCCGCCGTGAAGGCGGGGATCACGAGTCTCGGCCGGTCTCTCAACGAGGAGTTGCGCCTGGCCGGACTCTCGGATGCGATCGAGGTCGGCACGATCCTGCCCTGGGCGGCCGATACCCCGTGGTGGGACCACGTGGGCAACTACACCGGCCACGCCCCGCGGATGACGGCGATGGACGATCCCGACCTGATCGTGGACGCCATCGTCGACGCCTGCACGAACCCGGGCCGGGAACAGCCGGTCGGCCCCAAGGGCCGCGCCGCCCACGCATCGCACCGTCTGTTCCGCGAACTCACCGAGCGGTTGTCGGGGAAGCTCTCCGAGTCCGAGATCAGCAACGGCGCGGGCGTGCCCGACACCGCAGGTGCCATCCACGAGCCGGTCGCGGCCGGCACCGCGGTCCACGGGGACACGAGGGAGCGGATGGTGCAGGAGGACGCCGAGCGCCGGAGCTGAGGGTCGGCGGCGCGTTCCTGTCGGCGTGACGTGGCACGATGTCGAGTGGATACGACGACGAGGAGCGCCCATGACACCCGGCTCTGCACCCGGCCCGCTGCATCTCGTCCTGGGCGAGGACGAGTTCCTCACCGAGCGCGCCACCGCCGGCGTAGTGGCGGCCGTGCGGGCAGCGGCACCCCCGGGGGAGGATCCGCCCGTCGTCTCCCGCCTGGGTGGGCCGGAGGTCGGCGCCCCCCAGCTTTTCGAACTGCTCTCACCGTCGCTGTTCGGGGAGGCCCGGATCGTGGTGATCACCGGTGCCGCGGAACTGGGCAAGGACGCCCAGGCGGCGGTGATGGGGGCCGCCGTCGACCTGCCGGACCAGACGGTCCTGGTGGTCCAGCACACGGGCGGGGGTCGGGCCAAGACGCTCGTGCCGGACCTGCGTAAGGCCGGTGCGCAGGAGCACGCGGCCGGCAAGCTCTCCCGCCACATGGACGTGGTGGGATTCGTGCGCTCGGAGTTCCGGGGCCTCGACGTCCGGGTCGCCCCCGAGGCGTGTGAGGCCCTGGTGGAGGCGGTGGGCACGGACCTTCGGCAGCTGGCGTCCGCGTGTGGCCAGCTGGTGGCCGACACCGGGGGGAAGGTCGACGTCGAAGCGGTGCGCCGCTATCACTCCGGGGTCGTGGGGGTCAGCGGCTTCACCGTGGCCGAGCGCGCGGTCACAGGGGATGTGGCCGGCGCGATCGAGGCCCTCGAATGGGCCATGCACACGGGGGTCCCACACGTCGTGTTGGCGGACGCCCTCGCGGACGCCGTGAACTCGATCGCCATGGTGGGCACCCAACGGGGCACCCCGCCGGCTGAACTGGCGCGGCAGGGCCTGCCTCCATGGAAGGTCAAGAAGGTCACCGCGCAGACCCGGTACTGGTCCATCGACACCCTCGGCAGCGCCCTGCAGGTGGTGGCCCGCCTCAACGGCGAGGTCAAGGGGCAGGCGGAGGACACCTCGTATGCGCTCGAGCGGGCGGTGCGGGAGGTGGGGTCACTGGCGGGCGCCGCCTAGAACGCGACGAGGGCCCACCACGCGCACTCGACCGGTGCGGGGTGGGCCCTCGGAGCCTCATCGCGGCAGCACACACCGCGGGGCTGTGCTCCCCGGTGAGAGGAGCGGGTCGCCTCAGAGCGCGTTGACGGCCTTGGCGAGCGACGACTTCTTGTTGGCGGCCTGGTTCTGGTGGATGACACCCTTGGTGGCGGCCTTGTCGAGCTGACGCGAGGTCGCGACGAGAAGGGCACCGGCCTTGGCCTTATCGCCGGCCTCGGTGGCCTCACGCAGGCTGCGGATCGCCGAACGCAGAGACGACTTGATCGACTGGTTGCGGAGACGGTTGCGCTCGTTGGTGAGGTTCCGCTTCTTCTGGGACTTGATGTTTGCCACTGGTCACACCTTCGGTCGTGTGTCGACGGCTCCGCGGGGGATCCGGTCGATCTGATGTCATGTCTCTAGTCCGCTCGAACACGCGTAGCGCGATCCGGTGGACACCGACGACCCACTTTACCAGCGGCGGCGTCACCGGCCAAAACGCGCGACGAGCGGGCGCGCGCCCGCCGGGGCCCCGATCCGGACGCTCGCCGCCATCCGCGTCAGCGCCCGCCGCCACCGGTGTCGGTGCTCGCCGCCACGGGTGTCAGCGCCAGCCGTAGTCCGAGCGCAACCGATCCGCGACCCGTTCGAACGTCGCCCGGGAGCAGACGGCGCCCTCACGCCGAATACCCAGTTCGGGAACGTCGAGCACGCGGTCCAGGCGGACCCAGCTCGGTCGGCCCTCCGCGTCCCACGGGCCGGTGCCGAGCCCGAGCCACCCCTCGTCGTCGTCCCGCCTGTCCTGAGAGGAGAGCATGAGGCCGAGCAGTCGATCGCCGTCGCGGCCCACCACCAGGACCGGACGGTCCTTCCCGCGACCGTCGGCCTCCTCGAATTCCACCCACGTCCAGACGATCTCGCCCGGATCGGCCCGTCCGTCGAGGTCGGGCGTGTAGGAGAGCGTCCGCGCGCGACTCGACGTCGGCACGGTCCCCGACGTGGTGGGCCGCCCCGCCCCGACGGCCTCACGCGGCGCGGCGGAGGAGATCCCTCGATCCTCGAGTCGCCGACGCACCTCGAGGGCCACCGTCGGTCCGTACTTGCGGCTCATCCGAGCCGCGGTGCGACCCATCCGGGCCCAGTCGATCGCCATGTCCGCCAGGGTAACGGCATCTAGGATCCCGACCCATGGACATGCTCTTCGCGGTGGTGTGGTCGGACGACCCGGAACGTGCGGTGCCCGGGGCCTCCGGGTTGCGGTCGGAGATCGCCCGCGCGGTGGACGGTCCGCTCGCCGACCTCGGGGTGACCGAGTACGTGGTGAACGTCCGTGACGACGCGGTGGCCGGCGCGATGATCGACGTGCAGGTGACACCGAGGCCCGTGCTCGCGGCGGTCCGTTCGCGGGTGCCGGTGGCCTCGGGCACCGCGTGCGCCGGCGTCCTCGACGCCCTTCGCGGGCTGGGACCGGTCTCCGCGTGGTCGGTGACCGGATCGGAGCCGCTCCGCGTGCCGGAGCCGGGGGAGGACGGGAGGTGTCCCGGGATGGCCAACCTCGCCTTCCTGCGTCGCCCCGGGCGGCTGGATCGCGACGAGTGGCTGCGCGTCTGGCTCGAGGAGCACACGCCGGTGGCGATCGAGACGCAGTCCACCACCGCCTACACACAGCACGTGGTGGTCCGCGCACTGACCGAGGGCGCGCCGGAGATCGCGGGGATCGTCGAGGAGGTGTTCCCGATCGAGGCGGCCCGGGACCTCGGGGTGTTCTTCGACTCCCGGGGCAGCGATGCGAGGATGAGCGACAACATCAAGGCCATGACCGCCTCGACGGCCCGGTTCCTCGACGACGGCACGGTCGACGCGATCCCCACGGGACGGTACGTGATGCGTATCCGGAGTCCGCACGTGTGACAATGGGGTCATCGCCCGGTCGGACCGCACCCCGCCACGCCCGGGCCCGCCTCCAGGAGTGATCGAGATTCCCAACTTCGCAGAGACGACGTTCACCGATCCGGCCAGGATCAGGAACTTCTGCATCATCGCGCACATCGACCACGGCAAGTCGACGCTGGCCGACCGCATGCTGCAGATCACCGGTGTGGTCGAGGAGCGGCTCATGCGGGCCCAGTACCTCGACCGCATGGACATCGAGCGCGAACGCGGCATCACCATCAAGGCGCAGAACGTCCGCCTGCCGTGGGTGCCGCGCTCCGGGGCCCACGAGGGGGAGGAGATCGTGCTGCACATGATCGACACCCCGGGCCACGTGGACTTCACCTACGAGGTCTCCCGGGCTCTCGAGGCGTGCGAGGGGGCGATCCTCCTGGTCGACGCCGCGCAGGGCATCGAGGCGCAGACGCTGGCCAACCTGTACCTGGCCATGGAGAACGACCTCGAGATCATCCCGGTGCTCAACAAGATCGACCTCCCGGCGGCGGACCCGGACCGGTTCGCCGAGGAGATCTCCCACATCGTGGGGTGCGAGCCGGAGGACGTCCTGCGGGTGTCCGGCAAGACGGGCGTGGGCGTCGAGGAACTGCTGGACAAGGTGTGCGACGTGATCCCCGCGCCGGTGGGCGACCCGGACGCCCCGGCCCGGGCGATGATCTTCGACTCGGTCTACGACACCTACCGCGGCGTGGTCACCTACGTCCGGGTGTTCGACGGCACCCTGAATCCGCGCGAGAAGGTCAAGATGATGTCGACGGGGTCGACGCACGAGGCGCTCGAGGTCGGGATCATCTCGCCGGAACCCAAGGTGACCAAGGGGCTGGGCCCGGGCGAGGTCGGGTACCTCATCACCGGGGTCAAGGACGTCCGTCAGTCCAAGGTCGGTGACACGATCACCAGCGCCCGCGGCGGGGCGGAGGAGCCTCTTGCGGGTTACAAGGAACCCAACCCCATGGTGTTCTCCGGGCTCTACCCGATCGACGGGTCCGACTATCCGGTCCTGCGCGACGCCCTGGACAAGCTGCAGCTCAACGACGCGTCGCTCGACTACGAGCCGGAGACCTCGGTCGCGCTCGGCTTCGGCTTCCGCTGCGGATTCCTGGGTCTGCTGCACATGGAGATCACCCGGGACCGGTTGGAGCGGGAGTTCAACCTCGCCCTGATCTCCACCGCGCCGAACGTGGTGTACCGCGTGGTCGCCGAGGACGGAAGCGAGCACCAGGTCACCAACCCGTCGTACTGGCCCGAGGGCAAGCACCGCGAGATCTTCGAGCCGATCGTCAAGTGCACGATCATCGTGCCCAGCGAGTTCGTGGGCACCGTCATGGAACTGTGCCAGTCCAAGCGCGGAGAGATGAAGGGCATGGACTACCTGTCCGAGACCCGCGTTGAGCTGCGCTACGTCATGCCGATGGGCGAGATCATCTTCGACTTCTTCGACTCGCTCAAGTCCCGCACCAAGGGGTACGCGTCGATGGACTACGAGGAGGCCGGCGAGCAGGCGTCCGATCTGGTCAAGGTCGACATCCTGCTGCAGGGGGAGGCCGTGGACGCGTTCTCCGCGATCGTGCACCGGGACTACGCGCAGGCCTACGGCAACAAGATGACGGGCAAGCTCAAGGAACTCATCCCGCGTCAGCAGTACGAGGTGCCCATCCAGGCGGCGATCGGCGCGAAGATCATCTCCCGCGAGAACATCCGGGCCATCCGCAAGGACGTGTTGTCCAAGTGCTACGGCGGCGACATCAGCCGCAAGCGCAAGCTGCTCGAGAAGCAGAAGGAGGGCAAGAAGCGCATGAAGTCGATCGGCCGCGTGGACGTCCCCCAGGAGGCCTTCGTGGCCGCGCTGTCCGCGGACTCGAGCGCGGACAAGAAGTAGCGGCCGTCGGGTCCGCCCGGGCTCACGCCCAGGCCCTCGCTCTGTGCCGCCGCACGGCGGACCGGTTGGTGCAGCGGGTCGAGCAGTACCGTTTGCGTCCGTTGCGGGTGGTGTCGGCGAAGACGTCCGCGCAGTCGTCGGCCGCACACCGGGACAGCCGGTCGATGCCGCGTGAGGTCAGGTGGAGTGCGGTGCCCACGGAGAACATGGCGGTGAGCAATCGGGCGAACGAGACGTCGTCCGCGCGGTAGTGGACGTGCCAGTGGCCGTCGTGGTCGGTCAGTCGCGGCGGCGCGGAGTGGTCGGCGAGCAGCACGTTGAGGGCGTCGGCCCGCACGCGGGGGTCGGTGGTGTCGACGACGACGAGCCAGTGGTCGAGGAACGTCAGTACCTCCGCGAGGTCCGCGTCGGACGCCCCCCGGTCGATGGTCACCCCCGATTCGCGGCAGCGGTCCACCAGTTCGCGGGTGCTGCGGGGGCGGCGGTTCGCCAGGTCGGCGGCGAGGGTCACCGGATCGGCCCCGTAAGGGTTGATATACACAAACCGATTACAGCACAGTACTCGGTATGCCTCAGTCATTCGCGGGTCTGGCCGCGTCCCCGGCCGTGGGGGTCTCCGTGTGGGTCCTGGCCGCGCTCGTGCTGGCCGCGTTCGTCGCCGGTTGGGTCGACTCGGTGGTCGGCGGGGGAGGACTCATCCAACTCCCGGCCCTGGTCCTCGGGCTGCCCGCGGATGCCTCGACCCCGGAGATCCTCGGGACCAACAAGCTCTCCTCGGTCGCCGGGACGCTGGTCGCCTCCGTGACCTATCTGCGCCGGATCCGGGTGCCGGTCGGGATGGTGCTCCCGCTGGTGGTCGCGGCGTTCGCCGGCTCAGCCGCGGGGTCATCGGTCGCCAGGTTCATCCCGAGGGACCTGCTCACGCCCGTCGTCCTGGTGGCCGTGATCGTGGTGGGCGCCTACACGTGGTTCCGGCCCACCATGGGACGCACCCACGAGAACCGGTACACCGGGTGGGCGCGCATCTGGCGTTCGGCGCTGATCGGCCTGCTGATCGGGTTCTACGACGGGGTCCTGGGGCCGGGGACCGGGTCGTTCTTCGTGATCGCGATCGTCGCGTTCCTGGGCTTCGGATTCCTGCAGGGGACGGTGGCGGCCAAGCTCGCCAACCTCACCACCAACATCGCCTCGATCCTGGTGTTCGGCATCCACGGCGAGGTGCTGTGGATCATCGGCGGCTGCATGGCGGTGGCCAACCTCACCGGTGGGTACATCGGCGCGCGCATGGCGATGAGGCACGGCAACGAGTTCATCAGGGTGGTGTTCCTGGTGGTCATCGGCATCCTGGCGGTCAAGCTGGCGTGGGACACGGTGGCCCAGTGGACGTGAGGCGTCCCGGGGAGCCGACGTAGACTCGCCGGCATGACCCTCCCGAGCTCCGAACCCGGCCGCCACCCGCTGCTCGACGAGTCGCCGTTGCCGTACGGGCTGCCTGACTTCGCGGCGATCGACGAGGCGGAACTGGAGCCGGCCATCCGGACGGCGATCGACGACCACGCGGCCGAGGTCGCGGCGATCGTGGCCAACCCGGAGCCGCCTTCCGTCGCCAACACGGTCATCGCCCTAGAGCGGTCGGGCCAGGCCCTCCACCGGGTCCTGTCCGTGTTCTACGGGCTCCTCGGTCCGGATGCGACCCCCGCCCGGCTCGACGTGGACCGGGTGGTCTCACCGATACTGGCCGCCCACGGCTCGGCCGTCATGACCGATCAGGGCCTCCACGCGCGGGTCGACGCCGTCCATTCGGCACTGGAGGCGGGGGAGCTGGAGGTGGACGACGAGACCGAGCGTCTGATCCGTCGGCATCACCGCGACCTCCTCCGGGCGGGAGCGGGACTCGACGAGGCGGGCCGCGAGCGGCTGACGGCGATCGACACACGGTTGGCCGAACTGACCACGGCGTTCGGGGAGAATCTGCTCGCCTCCACCGCCGAGCTCGCCGTCCCCGTGACCGATGAGGCCGAGCTGGCCGGGCTGCCCGCGTCCATGCGCTCATCGCTCGCCGCCGCGGCAGGGGAGGCGGGACGCGAGGGCTGGCTCATCCCGCTGGGACTGCCCACGGTGCAACCGATCTCCGCGTGGCTGGACCACCAGGGTCTGCGGCGGCGCGTCATGGAGGCCTCGCTGCGACGGGGTTCGACCCCGGAGCACGACAACTCCCCGATCGTCCTGGAGATCATCCGGCTCCGCGCCGAACGCGCGCACCTGTTGGGACTGGGCTCCCACGCCGAGCACGTACTCGCCGTGGAGACGGCCGGGTCGCCGGAGGCGGCACGAGGTCTGCTTCTCGACGTGGTCGACGCCGCCGTCACCAATGCCCGCAACGAGGCGAAGGACCTGCTCGGCGGGGAGGACCGCGAGTTGAACCCGGCCGACTGGGCCTGGGAGTCCGAGCGGCTTCGCGCCGACCGCTTCCAGGTGGATGACGCACGCGTCCGGCCGTACTTCGAGCTCGAGCGGGTGCTGCGTGACGCGGTCATGCACTCGGCCTCCGAGCTCTACGGCCTGCGCTTCGCGGAGCGGACGGACCTGCGCGGTTTCCTCCCCGACGTCCGGGTGATCGAGGTCTTCGACGACCAGCGGGACCAGCCCGACGCCGGGATCGGTCTGCTGCTCCTCGACTACTACGCCCGTCCGACCAAGCGGGGCGGGGCCTGGATGAGTTCGTTCCGCGACCAGTCCCGGCTCCTGGATTCGCGTCCCGTCGTCGTCAACGTCATGAACCTGTCCCGCCCCGCGGCAGGTGAGCCGACGCTGCTCACCATGGACGAGGTCACCACGATGTTCCACGAGTTCGGGCACGCCCTCCACGGCCTGCTGTCGGACGTGGAGTACCCGGTGTTCTCCGGGACCTCGGTGCCCCGCGACTTCGTCGAGTTCCCCTCGCAGGTCAACGAGATGTGGGCGCGCCGGCCGGAGATGCTCGCCCGGTACGCCCGGCACGTGGAGACGGGGGAGCCGATCGCCGAGGATCTCGTCGGGCGCATGCGGGAGGCCGAACGCTTCGGTGAGGGGCAGGCCACCGTCGAGTACCTCGCGGCCGCCCTGCTCGACCTGGCCTGGCACTCGCTGACCCTCGAGGAGGCCGAGGCGGTCACGGACGTCGACGAGTTCGAGGCCAGGGTGCTGGCCGAGGCGGGACTCGACGTCCCCGGCGTCGAGCCCAGGTACCGGTCGCGGTACTTCCAGCACATCTTCGCCGGCGGGTATTCGGCCGCCTATTACTCCTACTTCTGGGCCGAGGTGCTCGACGCGGACGCCGCGGAGTGGTTCGCCGAACGTGGCGGACTCCAGCGGTCATCGGGGGACGCGATGCGCCGCGAGGTGCTGTCCCGCGGCGGGGCGATCGACTTCCTCGACGCCTACCGGGCGATGCGCGGGTCGGACCCGAGTCCCTCCGCGCTGCTGCGTCGTCGGGGCCTGGACAGTTCGGTGGTGGGTGGCCGCGAGGTCGCGACCGCCGGCCGGTCGTAGGATCGATCCGTGACGGCCTTCCTCGAGTTCTGGGACAGGGTCGAGCTCTGGCTCGCCACCCTGCCGTTCCCCCTGCAGGTGTTCATCATGCTCGCTGCCGGAGTCCCGCTGTTCTTCCTGGTCGCGGTGGTGGTCGAGCGGGTGGCGGACGTGCTCGTGCACCGGTTCCGGGGGCTCGTCGCCGCCGGGGACCGCGAAACGGGGAAGGAGGTCCTCTGATGCCCCGGTCGCGTGTGACTCTCGCCCTGATCCTGCTGATCGCGCTCGTCGTGATCGCGTGGCTCATCCTCGACGTCTGGTGAGGACAGGCCGTCCGCGGAACCTGCTCTGCGGGACGGAGCCCGGACGTACACTCCCTCCATGCAGCGCCTGAGTGGACTTGACGCCAGCTTCCTCTACTTCGAGACCAGGGCCCAACTCCTGCACGTGTGCGGGTTGATCGTTCTCGACGGATCGGAGACGGAGGGCGGGTACTCGTTCGATGCCATGCGGTCCGAGCTGGCCCGCCGCGTCAAGGGGATGCCCAGCTTCCGGCGCAAGCTGCATGACTCGCTGCTGAACATCGATCACCCGGTCTGGGTGGAGGACGAGCACTTCGACGTCGATCACCATCTTCACCGGGTGGGCCTTCCCGAGCCGGGCGGGGACCGGGAGCTCGCGGAGTTGTGCGGCCATCTGGCCAGTCAACCCATAGACCGGTCGATGCCCCTGTGGCAGATGTACGTCATCGAAGGACTGCCCGACGGCCGGTTCGCCGTCTTCGCCAAGATGCACCACTCGACCGTCGACGGCGTCACCGGCGCCAACATGGTGTCCCAGTTGTGCACCCTCACCCCGGAAGACCCTGAACTGGACCAGGAACTGGTCGAGGAGACCGCCGGTGGATCCGGCGCTCTCGAACTGGCCGTCGGTGGAGCCTTGTCCCGTCTGGCCACCCCGTGGCGCCTGGCCTCGCTGGTGCCGGGGACGCTGGGAGTCCTGCCGTCGTGGATCAACAGAGCACGCAAGGGGCTCGCCATGCCGGCGCCGTTCACCGCGCCGAGGACCCCGTTCAACCGCACCATCACCGGGCATCGGTCCATCTCCTACGCCAGTGTGGACCTCGACCAGGTCAAGCGGATCAAGAACGCTTTCGGCACCACCGTCAACGACGTCGTGCTGGCCGTCTGCTCCACCGCCCTGCGGAAGTACCTCAACGGTCTGGACGAACTACCGTCGAAGCCGCTGATCGCGATGGTCCCCATGTCGGTGCACGCCGCGGAGTCACGCCCCGGCACCAACCGGGTGTCGGGCATGTTCATGTCGCTGTCCACGGACATCGACGATCCCGTCGAGCGTCTGGAGTCGATCCGGGACGCCAACACCGTCGCCAAAGACCACACCGATGCACTCGATGCCAACCTATTGACCGACTGGGCGCAGTTCGCGGCACCGTCGGTGTTCGGTTCGGCGGTCCGGATGTACTCGCGGCTCAGGCTCTCGGAGCGCCACCCGGTGGTCCACAATCTCGTGATCTCCAACGTGCCCGGGCCGAACATCCCGCTGTATTTCCTCGGGGCCAGGGTGACCAAGATGCTGCCGATGGGCCCGGTGTTCCACGGTGCGGGCCTGAACTGCACGGTCATGTCGTTGGACGGTGAGCTGCACTTCGGTTTCATCGCCTGCAAGGACCTCGTTCCCGACCCCTGGCCCCTGGCCGAGGCGGTGGAAGACGCCGTGGAGGAGCTCGTCCTCGCCGCGGCCGAGCGTGAGGCGAGCGGGACCCCCACGGCGGAGCGGATGTCCGCCGCCGAGTTGGCGCAGTTGCGGAAGGAGCTGAAGAAGGCGGGCCGTCAGTCGTCGGGGAGCAAGGACGGGGCCCCCACGGACGCCTCCGACCGGCAGCGCCCCGCAGAGAAGGCTCCGGCGAAGAAGGCCCCCGCGAAGAAGGCCCCCGCGAAGAAGGCTCCGGCGAAGAAGGCTCCGGCGAAGAAGGCGGCGGCGGAGACTAACCCGGCCACCACCAAGACCGCATCCGCCAAGAAGTCGACGGCGACCAAGAAGTCCACGGCGACCAAGAAATCGGCGGCCACCAGGAAGACGTCCGCCGCGACCAAGCCGACCGCCGAGAAAACCACGGGCCGGACCACACCTCCCGCGAAGTCGGCCGGTGAGAAGACGTCGTCCGGGGCCGCCCCCGCTAGGAAGACCTCGGCCCGGAAGACGTCCGACAAGCCCACGGGTTCCAAGCCCGTCACCCCCGTCGACGGCACCGCGAGCCCGTCATCCGGCACTGTGGGCTCCGTGCCAAGACCAGACAACCCTTCCGCGTCCGAGCCGGCGCGCGGTACCGCCACGGTGCCCGACGCCGCCGCACCCACCTACAGCGCCCCGGCCGCCACCGTTCCGGACGAGGGGCCCGCGACCTCCGAGTCAGGGGGCGGTGAGACCGGGGGCGACCGCGTGACCGGTCAGGCGTGACGACCGGGGCCCACGATCCCGCTAGTCTCGCCCTCTCCCCGCCGCCGCGCGACCCGCGAACGCCGTTCGGGATCTACCTCCACGTCCCGTTCTGCGCTTCCCGCTGTGGCTACTGCGATTTCAACACGTACACCGCCGGGGAACTCGGGTCCGCCACCTCGCCCGCCGACTGGGAACGGGCGGCCGCACTGGAGATCGAACGGGCGGCGTCGGTGCTGGCCGGGGCGGGCACCCCGCCGACGGTCGACACCGTCTTCGTCGGCGGCGGAACCCCGTCGCTGGTGGGCGCGGACGTCCTGGTGGGGATGCTTGATCGGATCCGGTCGACGTTCGGGCTCGCGCCCGGAGCCGAGGTGACAACGGAGAGCAATCCCGAATCCACCTCCCCGGAGTTCTTCGGACGATTGCGCGAGGGCGGATTCACGCGGATCTCGCTGGGGATGCAGTCCACGGCGGCGCACGTCCTGCGCGTGCTGGACCGCGCCCACACCCCCGGTCGCCCGCAGGAGGCGGTCTCCGAGGCCGCCCGAGCCGGGTTCGACCACGTCAACCTGGACGTGATCTACGGGACGCCGGGGGAGACCGACGACGACCTCGCCCGCACCCTCGACGCCGTGGTCGACGCAGGGGTGGACCACGTGTCCGCCTACTCGCTCATCGTCGAGGACGGGACCGCCCTGGCCCGGAGGATCCGTCGGGGAGAACTGCCCGGGACCGTCGACGACGTGCTGGCCGACCGCTACGAACAGGTGGCGGAGCGACTGTCGCGCTCGGGGTTCCACTGGTACGAGGTCTCCAACTTCGCGACCGACGAGTCCGGTTACTGCCGTCACAACATGGGGTACTGGCGCGGTGGAGACTGGTGGGGGATCGGACCCGGGGCGCACTCCCACGTCGCCGGTGCCCGGTGGTGGAACCTGCGCCACCCTGCGCGGTACGCCGCGGCGTGCGACGCCGGGGACCTCCCGGTCGAGGGCGGCGAACGACTGGAGGACTCCGACCGCCACCTCGAGCGGATCATGACCGGCCTCCGGCTGGCCGAGGGGCTCCCCGACGGGGCGTTCACGGCGCAGGAGAGGGAGCGTGCGGACCTCCAGGTGTCGGCGGGTCTGCTACGGCGGCGGCCCTCCGACGGGCCCGACGGCCCCGGGTACGCGTTGACGGAGTCGGGCAGGCTGCTCGCGGACGGTGTCGTGCGCGACGTCCTCCTGTAGAGCCGCTGGCCTAGAATCGTCAGTACTCAGGGCGCGAGGAGGGGGATCCATGTCGAGCACGGCCGATCGTAGGACCGAGGTCTTGCGCGCGATCGTCTCCGACTACATCGCCTCGCACGAGCCGGTCGGCTCCAAGACGCTGGTCGACCGCCATTCCCTGGGGGTCTCCAGCGCGACGATCCGCAACGACATGGCCGTACTCGAGGCCGAGGGCTTCATCGTCCAGCCCCACACCAGTTCCGGGCGGATCCCCACGGAGAAGGGCTACCGCCACTTCGTGGACTCGATCGAGGAGATCACACCCCTCTCGCGCGCGCAGCGGAAGGCCATCCAGGCGTTCCTCGAGGGCGCCGTCGACCTGGACGACGTCCTCCGGCGGGCCGTGCGGCTACTGTCCCAGCTCACCCGTCAGGTCGCCGTGGTCCAGTACCCGGTCCTGGGCCGCTCCACCGTGCGCCACCTCGAGGTGGTGAGCCTGGCCCCCACCCGCCTGTTGCTGGTGCTGATCACCGACACCGGCCGGGTGGACCAGCGGACCGTCGAGCTCGCGGCCCCGCTGACGGATGATCACCTGGCCGAACTCCGGACCCTCCTCTCGGAGGCGGTCGCGGACAAGCGACTCAGCGAGGCCTCCGAGGCCCTGGCGGCCACGCCGGACCGCGCTCGTCCGGACCACCGCGATGCCGCGGAACGGTGCGTGACGGTGCTGGTGGAGACACTGGTGGAGCAGCCCGACGACCGCATCGTCCTGGGCGGCACCGCCAACCTCACCCGCAGCGCAGCCGACTTCGACGGGTCCCTCCGGTCGGTCCTCGAGGCCCTGGAGGAGCAGGTCGTGATCCTCCGGTTGCTCTCGGCGGCGCAGTCCGTGGGGATGGGAGGGCCCGGAGGGGTCACCGTCCAGATCGGCGAGGAGACCCGGGCGGCGGAGATCCGCGGGGCGTCGGTGGTGTCCTCCGTGTACGGTTCCGAGCGCCAGATGCTCGGCGGGATGGGGGTGCTCGGGCCCACGAGGATGGACTACCCGGGAACAATCGCCTCGGTTGCCGCTGTTGCCCACTACGTGGGCGAGATCCTGTCCGGGCACTGACGCCCGTAGCCTCACCCGGGACCAGTACTTCCACTCAGTTCATTTGACGAAAGGCGACACGTGTCACGCGACTACTACGGGACCCTCGGGGTCGATCGGGGTGCCTCGGAGTCCGAGATCAAGCGCGCCTACCGCAAGCTCGCCCGCGAGCTGCACCCCGATGTCAACCCGTCGGACGAGGCGCGTGAGCGGTTCACGGAGATCACCGCGATGTACGAGGTCCTCACCGACCCCGAGAAGCGCCGCGTCGTGGACATGGGCGGCGATCCCCTCGACTCCTCGCCCGGCGGTGGGTATGGCGGCGGATTCGGTGGCGGCGGTTTCGGCGCCGGTGGCGGTCTCGGCGACGTGTTCGAGGCGTTCTTCGGTGGGGGCGGGGGCGGCGGCGGACGCGGCCCCCGGAGCCGAGTGCAGCCGGGTTCGGACGCGCTGATCCGCGTGAACCTGACCCTGGCGGAGTGCGCGACCGGCGTCACCAAGGAGATCCAGGTCGACACGGCCGTCCTCTGTGAGACCTGCCACGGCAAGGGGTCGGCGAGCGACGCGCCGCCCGCCAAGTGCGGCATGTGTCAGGGTCAGGGTGAGATCCAGTCGGTCCAGCGCTCCCTGTTGGGCAACATCATGACCAGCCGCCCGTGCCCCACCTGTGCGGGCACCGGCGAGATCATCACCGATCCGTGTGGTGACTGCACCGGCCAGGGCCGCGTCCGCAAGCGCCGCACCGTCTCGGCCAAGATCCCGGCCGGGGTCGGCGGCGGGATGCGGATCCGGCTGTCCGGCCAGGGTGAGGTCGGCCCCGGCGGTGGTCCCGCCGGAGACCTCTACATCGAGGTCAACGAGCGCACCCACCCGGTGTTCGTCCGGGACGGCGAGGACCTGCACTGCACGGTCCGCGTCCCGGTCGTGGACGCCATCCTCGGAGGCAGGGTGGATCTGGAGACGGTGGTGGGTGACGACCTCGAGATCGACATCCCGGCCGGCACCCAACCCGGCCACACGGTCACCCTGTCCGGCCGCGGGATGCCGCGGGTCCGCGGCGGCGGTGCCGGCGACCTCACGGTGCACATGGAGGTCGTGATCCCCGACAAGCTCGACCGCAAGCGAAGGGACCTCGTGGAGCAGCTCCGCCGGCTCGGTGGCGACTCGGCCGAGATCGTCAACGAGGACACCGCCCGCCGTGGCGGCCTGTTCTCGCGTCTTCGCGACGCGGTCGCGGGTCACTGAGCCGGTGACCCCGCCCCTGTTCCGGATCGACGCGGTTCCCGCCGTCGGCGAGACGGCCGTCCTCGACGGCGCCGAGGGTCGGCACGCCGGCTCGGCCCTGCGGGTGCGGCCCGGGGAACTCCTCCGGGTCGGGGACGGGCGCGGCCAGGTGGCTGACTGTTCGGTGTTGACGTCGGGGCCCGGCCGGGTCGAGGCCGAGGTCCTGGCCCGGACCGTGGTCGCGCGTCCGACGCCCCTGGTGACCGTGGTCCAGGCGCTCCCCAAGTCCGATCGCTCAGAGCTCGCCGTGGAACTGGCCACCGAGGCCGGGGCGGACCGGATCGTGCCGTGGCAGGCGGACCGGTGTGTGAGTCGCTGGGCGGGGCCCAAGCTCGACAAGGGCCGGACGAAGTGGGCCAACGCGGCCCGTGCCGCCGCCAAGCAATCCCGGCGTGAGTGGGAGCCGGAGATCGGCGACCCCCTCGACTCCACCGGTCTCGTGGCACTCGTGGCCGAGGAGGTCCGAGCAGGTGCGATCGCGCTGGTGTTGCACGAGGACGGTGCCGCCGGTTTCGCGGACGCCGTGACCGCGGCGGGTCCGGTGGAGCGCATCCTCCTCGTCGTCGGGCCCGAGGGCGGCGTCTCCGACGCCGAGATCGACTCACTCACCCACGTCGGGGCCCGCGCCGTCGTCCTGGGTCCCGAGGTGCTGCGCACCTCCAGCGCCGCCGCGGTGGCGCTCGGCGCCCTCGGAGTTCTCACACGGAGATGGGCCCGCGCTGGTACTACACTCGACCCGACCGCACCACCACCCAGGAAGTGATCCACGTCGGTACTTCAGAGAACGACGCAGTGAGTGACACGGGCGCCCGCACGCGGGGTGATGACCGCCGGGACCCCGGCGTCTCCCCCTCCCGCACGGCGGTCCAGCTCGATCCGGACCTGGCAATGGCGGTGCTCGGCGCCGCGGATGCCAACCTCCGGGCGCTCGAGGAGTTGCTCGACGCCGACCTGCACGTGCGGGGCGGCACCATGACCATCTCCGGCGACCCCGGCGCCGTCGACCAGGCCTCACGAGTGGTCTCGGACCTGCTCCGGCAGGCCGGACGTGGGGTGGAGATCACCCCGGCCTCGGTTCGACGCTCGGTCGAGATCCTCGCCGACTCCGGGCCGTTGACCCCCGAGGAGGTGCTGGGCACGGACGTGCTGTCCCGGCGCGGCGGGATGATCCGGCCCAAGACGGTGGGGCAGAAGCGGTACGTCGACGCGATCGACGACCACACGGTGGTGTTCGGGCTCGGACCCGCCGGAACGGGCAAGACCTACCTCGCGATGGCCAAGGCGGTCGCCGCGCTGCGGGCCAAGGACGTCAGCCGCATCATCCTCACCCGCCCGGCGGTCGAGGCAGGGGAGCGGCTCGGCTACCTGCCCGGCACCCTGCACGAGAAGATCGACCCGTACCTGCGGCCGCTGTACGACTCGCTGCACGACATGATGGACCCGGAGGCCATCCCCAAGCTCATGGCGGCCGGGGTGATCGAGGTCGCCCCCCTGGCCTACATGCGCGGGCGCACCCTCAACGACGCGTTCATCATCCTCGACGAGGCGCAGAACACCACGCCCGAACAGATGAAGATGTTCCTGACCCGCCTCGGCTTCGGCTCGAAGATCGTGGTGACCGGGGACATCACCCAGATCGATCTCCCGGGTGGGCAGCGATCCGGGCTCAAGGTGGTGCGCGACATTCTCAAGGGGGTCCCCGACATCCACTTCTCGGAGCTGACGTCCGCGGACGTCGTGCGGCACGCGCTGGTCGCCCGGATCGTCGACGCCTATGCGAAGCACGAGGAGCGCCTCGAGAGGGGCGAGGAACCCACCGCCGTACACAGGAACAGGGAGCACCGCCGCCGATGAGCATCGAGGTCGCCAACGAGTCGGGCGTGGAGGTCGACGAGGCCGAACTCATCGACGTGGCCGCGTTCGTGATCGCCAGGATGGACGTCCACCCCGCCGCCGAACTGTCGATCACCCTCGTTGACAAGGACACCATGGCGGATCTCCACGTGACGTGGATGAATCTGCCGGGTCCCACGGACGTCATGAGCTTCCCCATGGACGAGCTCTCCCCGGGAGGTCGCCCCGATCTCCCCGATCCCGGACCGGCGATGCTCGGCGACATCGTCCTGTGCCCGGCGTTCGCCGCCGACCAGGCCGCCAGCTCCGGCCATCCGCTCGCGCACGAGCTCGCCCTGCTCACCGTCCACGGGTGCCTGCACCTGCTGGGGTACGACCATGCCGAGCCGGCCGAGGAGCGCGAGATGTTCGGCCTGCAGAACGAGCTGCTGGGCGAGTGGTACGACCACCGGGACACCCCGCAGGACGACGCCCCGCGCGCGGACGCCTGACCCGTGGACCAGACCATACTCACAGCCGGCGCGGCCGTGCTGCTCATCCTGGTAGCCGGGGTCTTCGCCGCCCTCGACGCCGCGCTGAGCACGGTCTCGGTGGCCCGGGTCGAGGAGATGGCCAAGGAGCCCCGCTACGGGGCGGCGAGGCTCTCCCTGATGCTGCGTGACCGGCCGCGCTACATCAACGTCGCCGTACTACTGCACCTGTTGAGCCTGATCTCGGGTGTCGTCCTCCTGACCGTCGTGTTCGCCGAGGTCATCGAGTCCACGGTCTGGGCACTGGTCGGGGTGATCGCGGTGACGACCATCGCGGCGTACGTGGTGGCCGGTGTCGGTCCCCGCACGCTGGGGCGCCAACACGCCTACTCACTGGCGCTGGGCGCCTCGACCCCGATGAGGGTGCTCGGGATGGTCCTGGGTCCCGTCGCCAGCCTCCTGGTGGGTGTCGGCAACGCCGTCACCCCTGGCCGGGGCTTCCGCAACGGCCCGTTCGCCTCGGAGATCGAGCTCCTCGAGATCGTGGACATGGCCCGTGAGCGCGGGGTCGTGGCCGACGACGAGTCGCGCATGATCCAGTCGGTGTTCGAACTCGGGGACACCACGGCGCGCGAGGTCATGACCCCGCGGACCGAGATGGTGTGGATCGAGTCGGACAAGACGGTCGGTCAGGCGGCCCGGCTGACCGTCAAGTCCGGATACTCCCGGATCCCCGTGGTGGACGGCGACAACTCGGACGACGTGGTGGGCGTGATCTATCTCCGCGATATCGTGGCCCGTCTCGACGACCCCGACGGCCGCGCGGCCCCGGTCGCCGACGTGATGCGTCCTGCGGTGTTCGTGCCGGACGCCAAGCGGATCGACGACCTGCTGTCGGAGATGCAGCGGGACCACAACCATCTGGCGATCCTGGTCGACGAGTACGGCGGGACCGCCGGGCTGGTGTCCATCGAGGACATCCTCGAGGAGATCGTCGGGGAGATCGTGGACGAGTACGACACCACCGAGGTGCCCCCCGTCGAGGAGTTGGAGGACGGGAGGTACCGGCTGTCGTCCAGGCTCGGTCTGGACGAGGTCGCCGAGTTGTTCGACGTGGAGTTCCCGGACGAGGTGACCGAGGAGGTCGAGACCATCGGTGGACTGATGGCCCTCGAACTCGGTCGCGTCCCGCTGCCCGGGGCACACGTGGTCGCCGAGGGGCTCGACCTGCGCGCCGAGGGCGGGCACGACCGTCGCGGCCGGGTCAGGGTGGTCACCGTGGTGGCCGAACGGGTCGGCCTCGCCACCGACAGCACACACGAGAACGACGACGAGGAGAACCGATGACCACGCCCGAGGGCTTCCGGAGCGGTTTCGTCAGCTTCGTGGGCCGGCCGAACACCGGCAAATCCACCCTCACCAACGCGCTGGTGGGCGAGAAGATCGCCATCACCTCCTCGCGGCCCCAGACCACCCGGCACGCCATCCGCGGGTTGGTTCACCGGCCCGACGCCCAGATCATCCTGGTCGACACCCCGGGCCTGCACCGTCCACGCACCCTGCTGGGCGAGCGGTTGAACGCCCTCGTGGAGGACACCTACTCCGATGTCGACCTGATCGGGTTGTGCATTCCCGCGGGGGAGCGGATCGGCCCCGGCGACCGCTGGATCCTCGAGCAGGTGCGCAAGCTCTGTCCCACCACGCCGATCCTGGGCCTGGTCACCAAGATCGACACCGTGTCCAAGCAGAAGGTCATGGAGCAGTTGGTCGCGGTCTCCACGCTCCTCGGGCCGGACTCCGAGGTCGTCCCGGTGTCCGCCGCGTCCGGTGAGCAGGTCGACGTGGTGGCGGACGTCATCGCCTCACTGCTCCCCGAGGGGCCGAGGTTCTACCCCGACGACGTGATCACCGAGGAGTCGGACGAGACCCGGATGTCCGAACTCATCCGCGAGGCCGCCCTCGAGGGCGTGCGGGACGAACTGCCCCACTCGATCGCAGTGTCGATCGAGGAGGTGCTGCCCCACGAGGGGCGTGACGACATGGTGGACGTCCATGCCACCGTCTACGTGGAGCGGCAGAGCCAGAAGGCGATCGTCCTGGGTAAGGGCGGGTCACGCATGCGCGAGGTGGGCACCCGGGCCCGGGCGGGTATCGAGCAGCTACTGGGGACCAAGGTCTACCTGGACCTGCACGTCAAGGTCCTCAAGGAGTGGCAGCGCGACCCCAAGATGCTCGGGCGGCTGGGTTTCTAGACCGCGGGTGTCCGGGTTCGTCTAGCGAACGGCAGCCCCAACGATCCCCACGATCATCTCCCGCGCGTCCCGTCCCTCGGGAGTGGGCTGCAGCGGGTGCACGTGCAGTAGTCCCTGCTCCTCGATGTACCTGACGTCGACGCCGGCGGCGCGGGCCCGCTCCACCCCGAGTCGCGCGTCGGGCAGGACGATGTCGCGGGTGGCGGCGAAGATCGTGAGCGGCCCCAGACCGGCGAAGTCCCCGCACAGCGGGCTCACCCGCGGGTCGTCCACGGGTAGGTCGGCACGCCAGGCGTCGATGAACACCCTCGAACCCTTACGGGCGAGCCACGGGTCGCTGGGTTGGACCCGGTCGATGTCCGGGTTGTCCATCGCCAGGTCGAGCGCGGGGGAGATCAGGATCGTCGCCGGAAGACGTGACGCACCCCGATCCCGCAGCTCCATCGCCGCGGACAGCGCGATCTGACCCCCGGCGCTGTCACCGGCGAGACACACCAGGCCGTGCTCGGCGACCTCGTCCCGCACCAGGTCGGCCACTCCGGCCACCACGCTCGCCGCTGTTCCCCGGTTCGTCGCCGACACCGGGCCCGCCAGCGGGTAGATCGGCACCAGGACGCGGGTGCGGGCCTCGGCGGCCACCTGGGCGCACAGACGCCAGTGGGGCGCGCCGATCTCCTTGGCCCAGCCACCACCGTGGACGTAGACGACGGTGCCGCGGGCGGGCGTGACGGCGGGTTCCACCACGTAGACCGGCCAGCCGTGCCGATCGGCTCGGGTCAGTCGGACGTCGTCGCGCAACCGCGGCGGGGCGAACGACGCCGGACGCACCGCGGCCTCGTCGAGGAAAGCCCGCGCGCGGTCCGGGTCGGCGAACACGCGCTGACGCCGGGTGGCCCGGATCACGAGGGGAATCAGGCGGGACGCGAGACTGGGCACAGCGAGACTATAGCCGCCGTGCGGGAGCCGGGATCCCCTCCGGCGGGTGGCGGTGTCCGGCTCGGTCGCGCGCCCGGCGTGATACCCGCCGCAGCGGCCGGGAGTGGGACAATGACCGTCTGCGCCCACACCGAGAGGAGGTCCGCATGCACCCGTTCACCGACACTGGCCTGGTCGTGCGTACCTACGATCTCGGTGAGGCGGATCGGATCGTCACCCTGCTCACCCGGCACCACGGGTTGGTCAGGGCCGTCGCCCGTGCGGTGCGCCGTACCCGCTCGCGGATGGGCGCCAGCCTGGAGCCGTTCGCCGTGGTCGAGGTGCAGATCGCCCCGGGTCGTGGTCGAAGTGGTCTGGGGACCGTGAGGCAGGCGTCGAGTCGCGAGTCGCTGGCTCGCCCCCTCGTGGCGGACTACCCGGCCTACACCTCCGGCTGCGTGGTGCTGGAGACCGCGGAGCGGCTGGCGGGGGAGGACGGCGCCCCCACTCCGAGGCTGCTCGGTCTCGCCGTCGGCGCCCTCCGTTCCCTGGCCGAACACCGTCGCCCGCCCGGGCTGGTCGCCGACGCGTTCCTCCTGCGCGCCATGGCGGCGTCCGGCTGGGAGCCGGTCCTGGAATGCTGTGTGAGCTGCGGCGTGGTGGGCCCGCACCGGGCGTTCCACGTGGCCTCCGGCGGTACGGTATGCGTGCACTGCAGGCCGCAGGGCTGTGCGATGCTCACACCCGGCGTGACCGAGCACCTGTCGGCTCTGCTGGCCGGTGAGTGGGAGGCCGTCGCCGGCTCGTCGGCGGCCGTCATCCGCCAGGCCTCCGGCATCGCCGCCGCGCACCTGCAGTGGCATCTCGAGCGTGACCTGCGCAGCCTGCCCCTCGTCGACCGCGGGGTGGTCGACCGGGTTCAGGCCGTCGAGCCCCTGCCCGTCGAGCCCCTGCCCGTCGAACCCCCGCCCGCCGAACCCGTTGAGGAGCCTCGTGCCCGGACTACCCAGATTCCGTAGGCGCACCGCGTCGAAGGACGGCGCAGCGCCGGTGACCGTACGGCCGCCCACCCCGCACCCGTCGGGGGAGCGCCCACCCGCGATCCCGTCCGAGTTCGTGCCGCGCCACGTCGCGCTGGTGATGGACGGGAACGGACGCTGGGCCCAGGAGCGGGGCCTGCCCCGCACCGAGGGACACAAGCAGGGCGAGGCGGTGCTCATGGACGTGGTCCAGGGGTGCATCGAGATCGGGGTCCCGTATCTGTCCGCGTACGCGTTCTCCACCGAGAACTGGAAGCGCAGTCCCGAGGAGGTGCGCTTCCTCATGGGATTCAACCGGGACGTGCTGCGTCGCCGCCGCGACGAGATGCACGAGTTGGGGGTGCGGGTCCGCTGGGCCGGTCGGCGACCCAAGCTGTGGAAGTCGGTCATCTCCGAGCTCGAGGAGGCCGAGGAACTCACCCGGGACAACACGGTCATGACGTTGGCGATGTGCGTCAACTACGGCGGCCGTGCGGAGATCGTCGACGCCGCTCGCGACTTCGCGCGACGGGTCGCCGCCGGCGAGGTCTCGGCCGACGACCTGACGGAGGAGAACTTCTCCCGCTACCTCGACGAGCCGGACATGCCGGACGTCGACCTGTTCCTGCGCCCGTCCGGTGAGCTCCGCACCTCCAACTTCCTGCTGTGGCAGAGCGCCTACGCCGAGTTCGTCTTCCAGCACACGCTCTTCCCTGACTTCGACCGACGCGACCTGTGGGCGGCGTGCCTGGAATACGCCGAGCGGGACCGGCGATTCGGGGGAGTGGCGGAAGCCTGACCCGCAGCCCGACCGGTCGGACCCGCGCGCCGTCGTCGAGTGGTCGCAAATGGGGCGTCGCCCGCCGCGCGCTTCTGGGAAAACGTGAGCAGGATCGACCGATAGATGCAGGGGCGCCGCATCCGCGGGCGGACCCCGAGTCAGTCCGCCCGGCCCGTCGGCTCGCCCCTCCCCGCGGCGACGCACGCCGCGCAGAGGCCGAACAGCTCGACGGTGTGGGTCACCTCGGTGAAGCCGTGGGCCCCGCCGGCACGGTGCGCCCACGTCTCGACCCCCGGCTCTTCGACCTCCACAGTGAAGCCACACACCCGACACACCAGGTGGTGATGGTGCGAATCGGAGCACTTCCGGAAGATCAACTCCCCGGAGTCGGTGCGCAGCACGTCCACCGCACCGGCGTCGGACATCGACTGCAGGGTCCGGTAGACGGTGGTCAGCCCTATCGCGTCGCCGCGTTCGCGGAGCTCGGCGTGGAGGTCCTGGGCCGAACGGAACCCCTTGGACTCGTCGAGCAGCGCGGAGATGGCACTGCGCTGACGGGTCGAACGCACGCCGATCGACTTGTCTGGTGTGTCCACCTCCTACTCCTCCCCGGCGTGCCCGACGGCCGCCTCGACGATGTGCAACAGATGGTCGTCGAGAAGCTCGTAGCGGATCTCGCGTCCCCGGCGGTGTGCGGAGACGACGTTGGACGACTTGAGCACCCGCAGATGCTGACTCACCAGCGGTTGCGCGACCTCGAGGGCGTCCACCAGCTCGTGGACGCAGCGCGGCCCCTCGCGGAGTTGAAGCACTATCGCGATCCGCAACGGCGCCGACAGCGCACGGAGCAACTCGCCCGCGGCCGAGACCACGTGCTGCGGTGGCAGCGGCACGGGGGCGGCGTGGGAGCCGGGATCGTGGATCTCCGCGGCAGACCCGGCGTCGGCCGGGGACTCGGGTCCGGATGCCATTGGTTGCAACCTTCCGGGCGCGGTGGGGACCGGCGCCGTGTCGGGTGGGGGACCCCAGTATCCCAGACCGCCGGGGTGGACCGGATACCCTGGTGAGAAGTGCCGCGGGCGCCGGCCCGCGCCGAGGCCGTCCACCCCGACACCTCCGCCAACCGACTCACCAAAGGGAGAACCCCCGACGTGGCATCCTCAGCGTCCGTCATCGACACAGTCGTCAACCTCTGCAAGCGCCGGGGACTGGTGTACCAGTGTGGCGAGATCTACGGCGGAACCCGTTCGGCGTGGGACTACGGTCCGCTCGGAGTGGAGCTCAAGGACAACATCAAGAAGCAGTGGTGGCGGAACTTCGTCACCGGCCGCGAGGACGTCGTGGGCCTGGATTCCTCGATCATCCTGCCCCGCAAGGTGTGGGAGGCCTCGGGCCACGTCGACACCTTCACCGACCCGCTGGTGGAGTCTCTCCACACCCACAAGCGCTACCGCGCCGACCACCTCATCGAGGCCTACGTCGCCAAGCACGGGCGCGAACCGGCCAACGGACTCGCGGACATCAACGACCCCGTCACGGGCCAGCCCGGCTCATGGACCGAGCCGCAGTTGTTCTCCGGCCTGATGAAGACCTACCTCGGCCCGGTCGACGACAAGGAGGGCCTGCACTACCTCCGGCCCGAGACCGCCCAGGGCATCTTCGTCAACTACAAGAACGTCATGACCACCGCCCGGCGCAAGCCGCCGTTCGGGATCGGCCAGATCGGTAAGGCGTTCCGAAACGAGATCACCCCCGGCAACTTCATCTTCCGGACCCGCGAGTTCGAGCAGATGGAGATCGAGTTCTTCACCAAGCCCGACGAGGCGGACGAGTGGTTCAAGCGGTGGGTCGAGGACTGCTGGGACTGGTTCGTGGACCTGGGGATCGACCCGGCGAACATGCGCCGCTTCGACGTCCCGGACGACGAGCGTGCCCACTACTCGGCCGGCACGATCGACTTCGAGTACAAGTTCGGTTTCTCCGGCAACCCCTGGGGCGAGCTGATGGGCGTGGCCAACCGCACGGATTACGACCTCACCCAGCACCAGACCCACTCCGGCGAGGACCTGCAGTACCGCGACCAGGCCTCGGGCGAGAAGTACGTGCCCTACGTCATCGAGCCGAGCTTCGGCCTGACCCGGTCGCTGATGGCGTTCCTCATCGACGCCTACACCGAGGACGAGGCCCCCAACTCCAAGGGCGGCGTCGACACCCGCACCGTCCTCAAGCTCGATCGTCGCCTCTCGCCGTTCAAGGCGGCCGTGCTGCCGCTCTCGCGGAACGCCGACCTCTCGCCCAAGGCGCGGGACCTGGCCGCGCAGCTGCGTAAGAGCTGGAACGTGGACTTCGACGACGCGCAGGCGATCGGCCGGCGCTACCGCCGCCACGACGAGATCGGCACCCCGTTCTGCATCACCGTGGACTTCGACACCCTCGAGGACCAGGCCGTGACCATCCGTGAGCGGGACACCATGGAGCAGGAGCGGGTGGCCATCGACCAGGTCGAGGGGTACCTCGCGCAGCGGCTCATCGGCTGCTGACCCGGCGCTGGCACACTGGTCGGGTGAACAGATCCCGGTCCCCGCTGCGGGCGGTGTCCAGGGCCATCGGATGGCTCCTGGTCACCGCGCTGGTGCTGTGTCTCGTCGTCCCCGGTTTCATCGCGTTCCGTGTGTGGCACGTCGCGCGGGTGGACGACCGCACGGCGGCGGACGCGATCGTCGTCCTGGGTGCGGCCCAGTACGACGGCGTCCCAACCCCGGTGTTCCAGTCCCGACTCGACCACGCCGCCACCCTGTACGAGGAGGGAGTCGCCCCCCAGATCATCACGGTCGGTGGCAACCAGCCGGGTGACCGATTCACGGAGGCCGGTGCGGGTCGCGCCTATCTGGCCACGCTGGGGGTGCCGCCCACCGCGATCCTGGCGGTCGAGACCGGGTCCAACACGGTCGGCAGCCTGGACGCCGTGGCGCTGACCGTGCGTGACCAGGGGGGCGGTTCCGTGGTGCTGGTCAGCGACCCCACGCACTCGTATCGGGCGCGGATGATGGCCCGGGACGCAGGACTGGACGCGTGGACCTCGCCGACCCGACAGGGTCCCGCCGTCTGGACCCGGGAGAACCAGGTCCTGAGCATCATCCGCGAGACCGGCGCGGTGCTCTGGTACCAGTACCACCGGATCGCCGGAACGGACGTGGACTTCCCGGGCTGACCCGCAGCAGCCACCACCGGCCCGGGGCGGACCGGGACGACGACGACGGGGCGCACTCGCCCGACAGGAGACGCGCATGACGGGGTACGCGTACGACGCCGCAGACGCCGAGCGCCGGGTGGGTGAGGGACCCTCCCGGGCGCGGGGGACGGCCAGTGAGCGCAGCCCCTTCGAGAGGGATCGCGCGCGGGTCCTGCACTCGGCGGCACTCAGGCGGCTCGCCGACAAGACGCAGGTGGTCGGACCCGGGGACGGGGACACCCCACGGACCCGTCTCACCCATTCCCTCGAGGTCGCCCAGATCTCTCGCAGCATCGCCGCCGGGCTCGGCTGCGACCCCGACCTCGCCGACCTGGCGGGGTTGAGCCACGACATCGGGCACCCGCCCTACGGTCACAACGGTGAGCGCGCCCTCGACGAGGTCGCGAGAGGGTTCGGGGGATACGAGGGCAACGCCCAGACGATCAGGATCCTGACGCGGCTGGAACCCAAGGTCGTCGACGCTGACGGGCGCGGGGTCGGACTGGATCTCACCCGCGCCGCGTTGGACGCGGCCACCAAATACCCGTGGTTGCCGCGGGAGGGCACCCGGAAGTTCGGCGCCTATCCCGATGACGCGGACACCCTCGCCTGGATCCGCGTGGGTGCGCCCGGGGACACCCGGTGCCTGGAGGCGCAGATCATGGACTTCTCCGACGACGTCGCCTATTCAGTCCACGACGTGGAGGACGCGATCGTGGCCGGCAGGCTGGACCTGCGGTCGCTCACCGACCCGTCGGAGGTCGCGGCGCTGGCCGAGCTGGGCGCGCGTGAGTTCCGAGGGCCCGACGCGGACCAGCTGCGCGAGGCGGCCGGGCGGCTCGGTGCGCTCGACGCGGTCCGCGCCGTCCAGCCGTTCGAGGAGACCTTCGCGGGAGCGGTCGCCCTCAAGGCGCTGACCAGCGAGTTGGTCGGGCGGTTCGTCATGCCCGCCATCCACACCACCCGCGAGGTGCACGGTGAGATGCCGCACGGGCGGTACAGCGCCGCGCTCGAGGTGCCCCTGCACGTGGAGGCAGAGGTCGTGATGCTCAAGACCATGGCCGTGCGGTACGTGATGAGCGACCCGGGACACCGGGCCCGGCAGGACCGTCAACGCGACCGCATCCACCGGGTGGCCGAGTACCTCGCGCACTCGGCGCCGGCCGGACTCGACCCGGTCCTCCGTCCGCTGTGGGACGAGGCCCCGGATGACGCGGCGCGAATGCGCGTGATCGTGGACCAGGTGGCCCTCTACACCGAGAGCCGGCTCGAGCGGATCGACCGGGCGAGCGCCGGCATCCAGGCGGCCTGGGGCTGAACGGGCAGCCGGGTCACCCCACGGCCCGGGTGAGGTCGCCCACCAGGTCCTCGATGCCGAGCGCGCCGATGGACCCGCCGGGGGAGAACCCGGTCCGCACCACCACGAGGTCGGCGGACGGGACCACCAGAATGTACTGCCCGTCGTGCCCCGAGGCCCAGTAGGCATCCGCCGGAATCCCGGGCAGGCGCAGCGGGGAGCCGTCACCCGCGTCGTTGATCCACCACTGCGCACCGTAGGGCTCGGGCTCCCCGCCGGCCGGGACGACGCTCGTCGCGTAGTCCATCCATCCGGCGGGGAGTAGGCGGCGACCGTCGACCTGGCCGTCATCCAGCGTGAACTGCCCGAACCGCGCCCAGTCCCGCGGCGTGGCCCACAGGTACGAGCTGCACACCGACCGACCGGAGGCGTCGGCCTCGAGGACCGCGCTGGTCATCCCGAGCGGTCCGAACAGCAGTTGATCGGCCATTTCGGGCCCGAGGCCGGTGCGCTCGTGCAGCAGGTCGCACACGATGTTGGTCGTGCCGGACGAGTACTGGCGGACCGTCCCGGGGTCGTGGGCGAGCGGTTGGGCGGCGGCGAAGGCGGCCATGTCCGGCTCGGCGAACAGCATCTGCGTGATGGGGGTGCCGAGGTCGTAGTCCTCGTCCCACTCCAGCCCCGAGGTCATGCGCAGCAGGTCGTCGAGGGAGATCTGTGCCCGCTCGTCGGTCCACTCGGGGCGCAGGCCCGTGTCCGCCGGGTCGAGGTCGGCGGCCGGGAACTCCTGCTGTGCCCGCCCGACCAGGGTGGACGCCACGCTCTTGGCCATGGACCACCCGAGCTGCCGGGTGTCCGGCCCGAAGCCGTCGGCGTACCACTCGTCCAGTAGCTCGCCACGGTGGACCGCGACGAGTCCTCGCGTGCCCTCGACGCCGGCGGCCCGGTCGAGTGCCGCACCGACCTCGGCCGGGACGTCGGTGGCATGAGGCAGCCCGATGCCCTCCGGGCGATCCTCCGCCGGTCGGACGAGAGAGCTGTACTCGGAACCCTCGGCGCGGTCATCGCCCACCGCGCAGCCGTACTCGGAGGCCCAGGCCTGCTGGGCGAAGGCGACGCCCAGGACGGAGGAACGCGCCCACCCCTCGGAGTCGTCGATCTCCGTGCGCAGCAACGGCACCAGCGGGTTGGGCGGCAGATCGGACTCCGGGTCGTCACGATCTGTGAGGAAGTGGATCGCGCAGGCGTTGTGCGCGGCATATCCGGTACCGGTCATCAGCATCGGCCGGTACCAGGTGCCCACGGCCACCACCGCCGCGACCAGCAGAGCCAGGACGATCAGTATGGCAACGACGATCTTCCGACGACGGGTCATGGCGCTCAGAACCGCCCGCCCGCGCCGCCGCCGCCGAAGCCACCTCCGCCGAACCCGCCGCCGAAGCCACCACCCCCGCCGCCGAAGCCGCCGCCTCCGAACCCGCGGGAGGACCCGAAGCCGGAGCTGCCGCCGCGGAGCATGCCCTGGATCAACGCGCCGGCGACCATGCCGCCGACCATCGCACCGGTGTTGGACCCTCCCCGGCCACGACCGCCGTAACCGCCCCGGCCGCCGTAACCGCCGGTGTACTGCTGCCGCGAGGCGTCGTTCTGGGCGTGCCGCAGGGCCTCACGGGCCAGTTTGAGGGCGCGGTCGGCCGCGGGGAACGCCGCCGGCCCGGCGGTGGCCTCGGCCGTGGCCAATGACTGCTTGGCCGCGGCGAGTCGCGTCCTCGCGGCCTGTCCGATCACGTAGGAGCGGCTACCGATGTAGTCGTCCGCCTCGCGTACCGCGCCGCGGGCCCGGGTGAGGGCGGCCTGGCGCGCGGCCCGGGCGCGGTGGGCGGTCTCGGCCTCGTGCCCGGCGGCGGCGAGCGCCTCGTCGAGATCACGGTCCACGTCCACCAGCTCGGAGAAGGTCCCCAGCGGGTCGGTCTCGCCGTCGCGACGGGCCCGGTCGAGGGCGTCGCGTGCGGCGGAGGCCGCGTCGGTCAGGCTCTGGCCACTCCGGCCGAGGTCCGGAGACCGCAGGAGCCGGGCGGCCTGGCCCAGTTCCTCGTCGACCTCGGCGATCAGAGCACCGAGGTCGCGGCGGGCGGCGGCGATGTCGTCCGCGGCGTGGTCCACGCCGTCGACCAGTTTCTCGGCGCGCGACAGTTCTTCCTCGGCCGAGCTGATGGCGTCCACGGCCTCGGCCTGTTCGCCGACCGGTCGGGCGAGGGCGGTGCGGGCGCGAGAGGTCTCGGCCTCGGCGGCGGTCAGCAGCTCATCGGCGATCGTCAGGTTGTCCTCGATCGAGGCGAGCACGGCCGCGGGGAACCGGGATCGCAGGTCCGCCATGGACTGCTCGGCATCGGGGATGCGGGCGCGCAGGGTGACCGCGCGCCGGGTCAGGGCGTCGACCGAGGCGGCGCCGTTGATCAGCAGGTCGCGCATCTCGGCGAACGCCGTGGACTGGCCCTCGAGCACGCGTTCGGCACGTTCGGCCCGGGCGGCCACCTCGAGCAGCATCGCCCGGCGCTGGTCCGGGGTCTCGGGGATGTCGTCGTCGAGCCGCTGGATCAGCGAGTGCGCGGCCGCGACCTCCCCTCGGGCGGAATCGAGGGCGGAGCGGAACGGGCGTGTCCGCAGCTCACCGAACTCCCCGGCGGCGGTCTCGAGCGCCGTCGTGGAGGTGTCCACGGCCTGGTCGGCCTCGACCAGTCCGGCCCTGGCGCGGGCGTCGAGGACGTCCACAGGCAGCGCCGACATCCGGGCCGTGTCATCACCGGGGATCTCGCGGGCGGATTCGGCCTGCCTGGCCGTGCGGGTGGACCGTCGCCGGCGGGTGATCAGCAGGACCGCGGCCACCACGGCGATGATCACCGCGATGATCGCCAGCAGGGCCCCGCCGGAGAGCCCGGAGCCCGACCCCTGTCGTTCGAGCCCGTCGGCCGCGCCGATCGCCGCGCCGGCCCAGTCGTCGACCGCCAGTCGCGGCTCGATGTCCCGGTCGGCGATCCGCTGGTCCGCGGCCTGGTCGGCGGACTCGAACCAGTACCCGCGGTCCTGGACCGCCACTGCGAGCAGCACGTCGGAGGCCCCCAGGTCGGACAGTCGGGCGGTCTCCTGCGCCCACTGCTGGACCGGCACGCCGTCGAAGCTGTCGACGTAGGTCACCCAGAGCTGGATGTTGTCGGTCGACCGGAGTTCGGCGAGCCGGCTCTCCACGGCGGCGGTGTCCCCGCCCAGTACGCCCGCGGAGTCCGTGACCTGCTGCTGCAGCCGGGACGGCGGTTCCGCGGAGGCGGGGGGCGCCGCCCACCCGGCCAGGCTGACGAGGAACGCCGACACGAGCGCGACGGCCGCCACCGTGCGGGACCGTGGGCTCCGGACGGCGTAGGGGCGGGGTGGGGGTGCGATCATGCGGCCAGCGTATCGGCCCGGCGCAGGGGGCACGCCGGTCTCCTGCCCGGGCGGTTACTCTGGGCGGCATGGCAGGGCGGATTCCGGAGCAGGACATCGCCGCGATCCGCGAACGCACTCGCATCGAGGAGGTCGTCGGCGAGTACGTCGCGCTCAAACCAGGCGGCGCGGATTCGATGAAGGGGCTGTCCCCGTTCAAGGACGAGAAGACGCCCTCGTTCCACGTGCGGCCGCAGCACGGTTATTTCCACTGCTTCTCCACCGGTGAGGGCGGCGACGTGTTCGCCTTCCTCATGAAGATGGAGCACATCAGCTTCGTCGAGGCGGTGGAACAGCTCGCGGACAGGATCGGCTACCGCATCTCCTATGAGGGCGGCGGGCAGGTGATCCAGCGCGACCGCGGGACCCGTTCGCGACTGGTCCAGGCCAACGCCGCCGCGCAGAAGTTCTACGCCGAGCGACTCCATCAGGACGCGGAGGCCGAGATCGCACGGGCGTTCCTCACCGACCGCGGCTTCGACCTCTCCCACGCCGAGCGTTTCGGGTGCGGGTACGCGCCGACGGGCTGGGACACGATGAGCAAGCACCTGATGCGTCAGGGTTTCGAGCCCAAGGAGCTGGAATCGGCGGGATTGTCCAAGACCAGTTCACGGGGGACGCTGATCGACCGGTTCCACCGGCGTCTGCTGTGGCCCATCCGCAATCTCGCGGGGGAGGTGATCGGGTTCGGCGCCCGCAAGCTCTTCGAGGACGACACCCTGGGCAAGTACATGAACACGCCGGAGACGATGCTCTACAAGAAGTCGCAGGTGCTCTTCGGTCTGGACCTGGCCAAGCGGGACGTCGCCTCCCAGCGCCGGGCGGTGGTCGTGGAGGGCTATACCGATGTCATGGCCATGCACGCGGCGGGCGTGACCACGGCCGTGGCCGCGTGCGGCACCGCGTTCGGTGAGGACCACCTGTCCACCCTCCGGCGGCTGATGTTGGACGACAACTACTTCCGTGGCGAGATCATCTACACCTTCGACGGCGACGAGGCCGGCAAGAAGGCCGCGATGCGGGCGTTCTCCGGGGACCAGCAGTTCTCCGGTCGCACCTTCGTGGCGGTGGCCCCCGCCGGTCAGGATCCTTGCGACATCCGGCAGAAGAAGGGCGACGCGGCCGTCCGCGACCTGATTTCGGCCAGGGTGCCGATGTTCGAGTTCGCCATCCGGTCCATGCTGGAGGAATACGATCTCGACCACGCGGAGGGCCGGGTCGAGGCGCTCCGCCAGACCGTGCCGGTGGTGGCGGACATCCGCGACTCGGCCCTGCGTGACGAGTACGCCCGCCAGCTGGCCGGCTGGGTGGGGTGGGACGATCCCGCGACCGTGCTGCGCCGCGTCCGGGAGGAGGCCCGCAAGCGGGGTCGCGCCCGGGCGGCGGCGCCCGGCCCCCGCGGGCGCGGTCCGGGTGGACCCGGAGGTGGACCCCGCCCGTTGCGGGATCGTGCCGAACGGGGTGGGGTGAGATATGACGACGACGAGGCGGGCAGCCGCGCTAAGCAGCAGGCCCCCGCACCGCCGACGGGCGTCCCCCTGCCCTCGGCGGCCGACCCGGTGCTCTGGCCGCAGCGCGAGGCGCTCAAGGCGGCACTGCAGTACCCGGGCCTGGCGGGGCCGCTCTTCGACTCGCTGCCGGGAGAGTGCTACACCCATCCCGCCTACGCCCTGATCGCGGACGCGCTGTCCGCTGCCGGGGGGTGCGCCTCCGGGAAGAGCGGCGCGAACTGGGTGTCCGAGGTGTCCAAGGGCCTCGAGGACGACGGTCTGCAGCGGCTGGTGGGCCTGATGGCGGTCGAGACGCTCCGGGTGGCCGAGGACGCGCTGCCCCGCTACGTCTCCGGCGTGCTCGCCCGCCTGCAGGAAGTGTGGGTCTCCGGCCAGATCGCCGACCTCAAGTCCAAGGTGCAGCGGATGAGTCCGGCAGCGGACCCGGAGGGGTACTCGGCGCTGTTCGGGGACCTCGTGGCGCTGGAGGAGTACCGCCGCGGACTGCTCGAGCAGGCCGTGGGTGCCACGCCCGACATCGCCTGAGCCAGAGGCGGGATGGTGGGGTGCCGGCCAGCGCGAAGGTAGCGCGGCCGTCTGCTCCCCCTAAAGGCATTGTGACAACATCTTTATTAATCCGGTACGGTTGCTACACACCCGCCGTCGATAGGTAATGCCGGCCCAGGCGCGCGGGACTCTGACTGTTCCGGATAGGTAACCCATGCCCACGTCATCAGGTCGACTCCTACTCCCCGCCGTGCTCGCCGCGTGCGGTATCTGCCTCGGGGTGTCCCCGGCGGCAACCGCGGATGGATGGGACCAGGGTCCGGTCCGGTTCAGCGCATCCGGGGACGACCAGTGTCGGGTCCATTTCACGATCATCAACCAGACGAACGGGTACTACGCTGTCGACTTCGCGGTGGACGGGGAGGAGCCGACGTCGCTGGTGGGCGTGCCGGGGGTGTGGAGCCAGACCGGGGTGTCCGTCCGGTCCAGGTTCTCCTTCGACAGCGTCGCGTTTGACATCACCCGGGTCGTGGGGCGTCTGGGGGTGCAGAACTCGGCGCCGGCGCCCCCCGTCTTCGCCCCGGGAACGGCCCCCTACGTCACGGACCGGGACCCGATCACCACCACCAGAACGGTGGATCTGCTCGATCAGCCACGTCTGCCGAACCGGGCCTCCGACACGCACACCGTCACCTACCAGGTCGTGGTCGGTCCCCAGTCCGTGGACAAGGGTTTCGATCCCGCCGCGGGTCAGTTCGCCCTGCTCGAGACCGAGGTGTCCGGGTGCCAGACCGAGACCGTCTCGACGCTCACCGCGCCGCCGACCGCGGTCGCGGGAACACCGGTCGATCTCACCGTGCAGGTCGCACCCGCGGCGGCCGCCGGCACGGTCCAGTTCTTCGCCGACGACGAGCCGATCGGTGCCCCGGTGGGCGTCACCGGCGCATCCGCGACCCTGCCGCATGTCTTCTCCGAGCTCGGCGACCGCGTCATCACCGCGACGTTCACTCCGGCACCTGTCGCAGACGACTCCACGGACACCCCGTTCGCGTCGTCGACGGCAGAGCCGGTGACCATCGCGGTCCAGGGTGAGCAACCGGGCACCGGATCGCTCGGCCCGGGTTCACTCAGCCCTGGTTCGCTCAGCGTCCTGTGCGGTGAGGGCGCGCACGGGTCTTCTCACGGTGGGTCCCTGGGCTCGACGGGATCGGCCTCGACGGGATCGGCCTCGACCGGGTCGCTCGGATCGGTCTGTGATTCTCCGGGGAGTGCTGGATCAGCGGTCGAGGTGGGTTCGTTGCTCGGGTCGGGGTCGTCAAGTTAGCCGGCGCGGAGTGGCCTGAGCTGGCGATTTGGTTCGTTGGCCGCCCTCGCACTAAGGTGAGTTCTCGGTGTCCGACGTGCTCGTCGGTCGCCGGAAGCAATCCCCCATAGCTCAATTGGCAGAGCATTCGACTGTTAATCGAAGGGTTTCTGGTTCGAGTCCAGATGGGGGAGCAATGGGTCAGGCCAGAGGGATCTCTCCTCTGGCCTGATCGGCATTTCGGGGTCAGCCGGGCTGGAGGGTTCGGAAGTCGCCGCGGTCGAAGTCGACGCGGAACCTCCTGGAGTCGATCCGCCAGCCCGCCGGCGTCCTGGTCCACAGGTCGGAGTACTCGCCGAAGCACTCGTAGCTCAGCCCGGCCTGATCACCCGTCCCGAGGTGGAGCACCCGCGCGTACGTCAGGCTCCTCGCCCGGACCTCGTCTCCGTCGAGCGCGAGGTGCACCCTGTGGTTGCCCAGCAGATGCTGGGAGGGGCCACACCCGCCGAGGTGTTCCCGCACCGTCCGGACGATCTGCTCCCGACCGGCCGCCCCGTACCCGGTCGCGGATTCGGTGAACAGCTCTCCGAGTCCGGCCCAGTCGCGGGTGTCCAGAGCAGTGGCGATGTCTGCCAGCCGCTCGATGATCTGGTCCCTGTCACTCGTCATCCCTCTTTCGTAGCAGGGATCGCCGGGAGATCTCAGTCATCGTCGTTAACCTGGCGCCATGTCCGACGTCGCCGTCACCCTCTCGACCGGCCGCGTCCGCGGCACCGACCTCGGTGATGTCCACCGCTTCTACGGGATCCCGTACGCCGAGGACCCGGTCGGTGACCTGCGGTTCGCCGCCCCGGTCCGTAGAGGGCCATGGGACGGGGTCCGTGATGCGACCAGACCAGCCGCCACCGCCCAGAGGCTGAGGTTCGACCCGGACCCGGCGATCCCCGAGCCGATCGTCGCGGGCACCGACATCCTGCACGTGGACGTGTGGGCGCCGGCGGAGGGTGGCGACCACCCGGTGATGGTGTGGATCCACGGAGGCGGGTGGGAATCAGGCTCCTCACACCAGCCGTGGTTCGACGGGTCGACCTTCGCTCGCCGAGGGATCGTCGTGGTCTCGGTGGGCTACCGCCTCGGTGTCGAGGGCTTCACGCCGTTCCCCGACGCCCCGGACAACCGAGGGATGCTCGACTGGATCACCGCCCTCGAGTGGGTCCGGGACGAGATCGCCGTGTTCGGCGGGGACCCCGACAGGGTGACGGTCACCGGGCAGTCGGCCGGCGGGGGAGCGGTGCTGTGTCTGCTGGGTTCCCCGCCGGCGGCAGGGCTGTTCCACGGGGCGATCGCAGCGTCTCCGGCGGTCCTGAGGGCCCCGGCGACCCGCCCACCCAAGGGGGTCACCGCGGAGGGGCTGGCGGCCGGGGGGCGTGGCGCCGTGGACGAGTTCCATCGGCGCCTACGGCGGGAGAACCAGTTCACGCTCCCGTTCCGGCCGGTGGTCGGAGGCGAGACCCTACCGATCCCTCCCCTCGAGGCGGTCGCCGCAGGCCCGTCGACGAGTGTCCCGCTGCTGGTCGGCTCCACCGCGACGGAGTTCGAGGCTGTCTCGGACAAGCTCCCGGGCCCCGCGCTGGTGCCGGGGGCGGCGTTCATGGCGTTGTCGCAGCAACTTCCGAGGCAGGGGCTCAGGGCGTTGGCCCGGCAGTCGAACGGCCGGTCTCTGCGACGGAGCGTGGGCGCGGTGATCGACGCGGCCGCGATCCATTCCACGGTGGCCCGGGCCGCCGAGACGCGGGTGGCCGCCGGCGACCCGACCTGGGTGTACGACTTCTGCTGGACAGGAGGAAATGGGCCCAGGCACTGCGCGGACCTGCCCTTCTTCTGGGCCGTGCCGGACGGGGAGAACGTGGAACGCTATCTCGGCGCCCCGGCGCCGAGGGGTCTGGTCGAGGCGATGCACGACTCGTGGGCCGGATTAGTGATCGACGGCGATCCGGGTCATCCCGCCTACGAGTCACCCGAGCGGTTGGTCATGGCGTGGGACGACCCGCCCTCGCAGGTCGCCGACGGGCTCTCGGCAGTGCGTGCCGTCTGGTGGCCGGAGGACCGGTGAGGGGTCTTGCTACGATTGCGCGGCACGTGCCGGTGGATGTTCCCGGCGCGTGCGGGGGGCTATAGCTCAGTTGGTTAGAGCCGCGGACTCATAATCCGCTGGTCGCGGGTTCGAGCCCCGCTGGCCCCACCGGGAGGGGCGCCCGCTCCCTGGTCGGGCCGCCGAGGCCCGGTGATCCTCCACCCACAGCGCACCGGAGACTTATAGGTTTCCTCCCATGGACCGGACGGGGGGCATGGGCGATACCGCGCGCGGGGTCGGCGCCGTGGTCCTGGCGTCCGGCCTGTTCGGCGGTATCTTCTACCTCTCCGGGGTGATCGACGCCTCGGCCGAGGTGGTCTTCGGGTGGCGGATCGTCGTGACCTTCGCCTGCTACAGCCTCGTGTTGCTCGTCCCCCCGGGCCGCGCGATGGCGCGTGACTCCTGGGCGACCCTCACGCGGGAGTGGTGGACTCCGCTGGTGTTCGGGCTGCTGTGCGCACTGGTCGGGGTGCAGCTCTGGTTGTTCTCCTGGGCACCGCTGCACGGCCACGCTCTGGATGCGTCGCTCGGGTTCCTGCTCCTACCGCTGGCCCTGGTGATCGGCAGCCGGGCCGTCCTCAAGTCAGAGGTGTCGACCTGGCAGTGGGTGGCAGTGGGGATCGCCGCCGTCGCCGTCGCCGTCAACATCGCGGTGTCGCCGAGCCTGTCCTGGGTGACGTTCGTGATCTGCACGGGGTACCCGATCTACTTCGTCGTGCGCCGCCGTGTCGGCATGGACAAGCCGATGGCGTTCGGGTTGGAGGTGGCGGCGCTCAGTCCCCTCGGCGTGTGGCTGATCGTCTCGGGGGCCCGGCACCCGACCTCGGTCACCGGGATTCTCGCGCTCGTCTCGGTGGGCATCTCCGGGGCCGCCGCGATGGCGGCGTACCTGGCGGCCGCCAGGTTGCTCTCACTGCCTCTGTTCGGCCTTCTCGGCTATCTCGAGCCGCTCCTTCTCGTCGCCGTGGCGTTCGTGCTCGGCGAGAGGATCCGGGGCGTCGACACCATCACCTTCGGGCTGCTCGGTCTGGCCTTGGCTCTGCTCGCGGCCGAAGGCTACCGCGCGGCGCGACGGGATCGACGCCCCCGGGTGGCATCGGGATCAGGGACCCGTCGCGCCACCCGCTGAGGAGGGTCGCCCGGGACGCGGAGTCGGAGGAGTCGCGACACAGTCCCCGGGCACGGTCCTCGGGGACGGGGATCAGTACGCGAGTCCCATCCGAAGCGCGCCCACCGCCTCCGACAGCGCGGCGCGCGCGAGCGGCGTGGCGCCGACGGCGTTGACGAACGGGTGGACCATCGTGGAATGCCGACGGAGCGAGACCTTGACCCCCGCATCGGCCATCTTCCGCGCGTACGCCTCGCCCTCGTCGCGCAGCGGGTCGAAACCGCCGGTGGCGACGTGCGCCGGAGGCAGGCCGGAGAAGTCCTCGGCCAACAGCGGGGAGGCGCGCGGGTCGAGACGGTCGGCGTCGGAGCGCAGGTAGGTGGTCTCGTAGAAGTCCATGTTCCTGCCGGTGAGGAAGAAGCCCTCGCCGAACAGTTCGAACGAGCGGCTCCGCGCCGACATGTTGGTCGCGGGGACGAACAGCAGCTGGAAGTCGGGGGTCTCCTCGCCGGCGTCGCGGGTCTGTTGACACACCACCGCCGCCAGGTTGCCCCCCGCGCTGTCCCCACCCACCGCGATGCGCGTCGGGTCGACCCCGAGGGACTCGGCGTTGTCCCGCACGTAGCGGAACGAGGCCAGGGCGTCCTCGGCCGCGGTGGGGAAGAGGAACTCGGGGGCCAGACGATAGTCCACACTGAGGACCTTGAGACCGCCCATCCGGGCGATGTACCGGCAGGTCGCATCGTGGGAGTCGATGCTCCCGAGCACCCACCCGCCGCCGTGGAAGAACACGAGCATCGGTAGCGCTTCGTCGCCGTGGACGGGGGAGTACAGGCGGGCGGGCAGGTCGGCGCGGGTGGTCTCGTCGTCGGGATGGCCGGCGCCGGCGAGCGGGAGGACGAGGTCGTCGACGACGGCGAGCTCGATCCGGTTCCCCGAGACGGTGTACGCCGACCGCTCGACGGTCTCGCGCGCCTTCTCGAGCGGCATGTCCTCGTACTCGCCCTCGGACAGCAGGGACATCACCCTGACCCCGGCCTGGAAATGCGGGTCCAGCACCTGGCCGTCGATCCGCCGGGGCGCGCCGCCGGCCAGCTGGATCATCGGGCCGGGGAGAGAACCCGAGGCGGTCATGGCCGCCTTGGTGAGGCGGTCGGCGATCGAGGGGCGAAAGGTCCTGTGTCCGGACATCGGTGAGCGCATTGCCACATTGTGCAGAGGATGGAGAGGATGATCGTGGAGAATCGACGAAGGGACTGGTCATGCGTTCAGATTCGGACCCGGTGGTGCATGTTGAGGGCCTGGTCAAGACGTTCGGTGCCACCCGGGCGCTCGACGGCCTGGACCTGGAGGTCCGCCGCGGCGAGGTACACGGCTTCCTGGGGCCCAACGGTTCCGTGAAATCCACCACCATCAGGATCCTGCTGGGTCTGATGCGATCCGATTCGGGACGGGTGACCCTGTTCGGACGGGACCCGTGGCGGGACGCGGTCGACCTCCACTCCAGGTTGGCGTACGTCCCGGGGGAGGTGACGCTGTGGCCGCGCCTGACCGGGGGCCAGTGCATCGACATCCTGGGACGAGCGCTGGGGGGACTGGACCCGGCACGCCGGGACCAGCTGATCGAACGCTTCCGCCTGGACCCCACCAAGCGCACCCGTGACTACTCCAAGGGGAACCGGCAGAAGGTCTCGCTCGTCGCGGCCCTGGCGTCCGGCGCCGAACTGCTCGTGTTGGACGAGCCCACCTCAGGTCTGGATCCGCTGATGGAGCAGGTGTTCCAGGGCTGCGTCCGCGAGGCCATCGACGGAGGTTCCACCGTGCTGCTCTCCAGCCACATCATGGGTGAGGTCGAGGCGCTGGCCGATCGGGTGAGCATCATCCGCGACGGCCGCACGATCAGCTCGGGCACCCTGGGCGACCTGCGCCGCCACACCACCACGGAGGTCCACGCCGTCACCGACACCGATCCCCGCGCGCTGGAGACCGTCGGCGGGGTCGATGGTCTGCGGTGGGAGCGTTCCGGGGACGGGCGGTTCGACGTCCGCTGCCATGTGCCCGCCGAGCGGCTCGCCGAGGTCATGGGGATCCTGCACTCGGCCGGGATACACACCCTCACCGCCACCCCGCCCAGTCTGGACGACCTCTTCCTCTCCGCCTACTCGGGCGCGGGGGCCGCACAGGGACCTACAGAGACGGGCACGACCCCCGGCGGGTTACGGTGAACTCCGCATTCGCCGGCACCGGCCTACTGGCCCGGATCGACCTGCGGACGGGGTGGCGGTCCGCCGCCGCGTGGGTCCTCGGCCTGGTCGCGCTGTATCTGCTCACCGGCGTCTCGATAGCGGCCCTGTACGACACCCCGGAGAAGCTCGCGACCTACTCCGCGTCGCTGGGCGAGGCGATGGTGATGCTCAACGGACGTATAGCGGGGCTCGACACCCTGGGCGGGGTCATGATGAACGAGTTCGCGTTCATCGCCTCCTTCGCGATCCCGATCATGGCGATCGCACTGACCGCTCGGTCCACCCGCCGGGAGGAGGAGACCGGCAGGACAGAACTCCTCCTGTCCGCCCGGACTGGTCGGCTCGCCCCGGTCACCGCAGCCCTCGTCGTCGTCGCCGGTGTCTTCCTCCTCCTCGGCGCCGGGATCTGGGCCTCGACGCTCGTCATCCCGGTCGACCGGGCCGGGGCCGCGCTCTACGCCGCCTCGATCGTCGCCACCGGGTGGGTGTACGCCGCGGCCACCGCGGTGCTCGCGCAGGTGGTGGCCCACAACCGCACCGTGTGGGCGGCCGGCATGACCCTGGCCGGACTCACCCTCGTCCTGCGGGGGATAGGGGACACCAACGAGAACTGGGTGAGCTGGACCTCCCCCCTGGGGTGGCACGGGTTGGTCCGCCCGTTCGGTGACCCTTCAGCACTCCCGCTGATCGTGGCCGTGGTGGCGGCCGGAGTCCTGTCCGCCGCCGCCCTGTGGCTCTCCGGTCGCCGCGACGTGGGCGCCGGTTTGGTACCGGCACGCGCGGGGTCGGCCACGGCGTCGAGGTGGCGGGCGTCCGAGCTCGGCGTGGCGGTGCACCAGCACCTCGGTGCGTTCATCGGATGGACGGTCGGCGTCGTGGCGCTCATGACCATGTACGGCGCCCTGATGAACGTCGTGGTCGAGGCGATCATGTCCAACCCCGCCCTCGCGGCCTTCCTGGTCGAGTCCCCGGCCCTCGTCGACTCCCTCGTTCAGATGCTCGTGGTGTTCGTCGGGATCCTCGGCGCGGGGTTCGCCCTCCAGACCCTCGGCGGACTGCGGGGGGAGGAGACCTCGGGACGGTGGGAACTCGAACTCGCGGCCGGACGCTCGAGATGGGCACTGTTGGCCCTGCACACCGCTGTGGTCGCTGTGGGTGCCGTCCTGGTCGTGGTGGCGGGTTCCGCGGCCTTCGCGCTGGCCACCTCCGTCGCCCTCGACGACCCGGATTCGATGGGGCGCATCGTCGCGGCCGGGTCCTGGCAGATCCCGGCCACGCTCGTGTTCGTCGGTGTGTCGGTGGCCCTGTTCGGGTTGCTGCCCCGCATGCAGGCACTGGCCTGGGCGCTGTTCGCCGTCTCCGCGGTCGTCACGTTCATGGGCCCCACCCTGCGACTCACCGAGTCCCAGATGCGCCTGTCACCGTTCGGTGCGGTGGGGCGGGCGCCCGTCGGGCCGGTCGACACTGTCGGGGTGGCGGTGCTGCTGGTCCTGGCGGTCGCCCTGGTGGGCGCGGGGTTGGTCGGGTTCCGTCGGCGGGACGTGCCGCGGACGTGACCGCGGAGCTGACACACTGACCACACAGTTGTAGACGATCCGGCCGACGACGGCCCGATCTGACATCACCCGGGAGGAACACATGTCGGACGAGTTCGATCGAGACCGGTTGGACGCAGCCCTGGCGGTCGTCGAGGACTGGCCGGTGGAGAACGTCTCGGCAGCGGTCGTCGGTCCGGAGGGGCTCCTGGCCGTCCGTGGCGACGAGGCCCGCGTCTACCGTCTCGCCTCGGTGACCAAACCGATAGTCGCCGTGGCCGCGCTACTCGCGGTCGAGGAGGAGGCGATCTCCCTCGACGACCCCGCCGGCCCCGAGGGCTCGACCGTCCGCCACCTCCTGGCCCACGCATCCGGTCTCGACTTCAGTGATCGCGGGAAGGTCCGTGCCGGGCCGGGGGAGCGACGCATCTACTCTTCGGCAGGCTTCGAGGTACTCGCGGACCACATCGCCGAGGCCACCGGGATCGCCTTCCCCGACTACCTCGCCGAGGCCGTGTGTCAGCCGCTCGGGATGGGATCGACGGTGCTCGAGGGCTCGGCCGGCCACGGCGCGTCGGCCAGCCTCGCCGACCTGATCGCCTTTGCGACCGAACTCGTGGCACCGCGGCTCCTGGCGCCCGAGACACTGGAGGAGGCGGTGAACGAGCAGTTCCGTGGCCTCGACGGCGTCGTGCCCGGATACGGCATGCACAAACCGTGTCCATGGGGTCTGGGGTTCGAGATCCGGGAGGCCAAGTATCCCCACTGGACCGGCCAGCACAACTCGCCGTCGACGTTCGGGCATTTCGGTCAGTCGGGCACGTTGTTGTGGGTGCAGCCCGAGATCGAGACGGCGCTGGTGGTGCTCACCGACCGCGACTTCGGGGACTGGGCCAAGCCACTGTGGCCGGAGCTGTCGGACCGGGTGGTGGACGCCGCCACCCGTCGCAGCCGCCCGGAGGACTCCCTCGGGGGCTGACCCACCCTCCTCGCCGACACGCCGCCGGGGACTCACACCGGCGGGATTACGGTGCTGTAACTTTGCTGAGAATGCAGAAGTGTCGCTGGTGTAATTCGTTCACTTGAGGCACAGTTGTCTACTACAACCACATACGAATCATCGTTCACACGATATCGCGAGGTCGTTGGGGAAGACGTCCCTCAGTGAGTCGGGAGTGAAGCGATGTCTGATCTGAACCATTTCGCGGATACGACGACCGGCGTGGTGTTCATCCACGCCGCGCCTACCGCGTTGTGCCCTCACGTCGAGTGGGCTCTCGCGAGCACCCTCGACGCGTCCTCTGCCATGCGTTGGGAGGACCAGCCGGCCCAGCCGGGCGCCCGCAAGGCGATCGTGGACTGGATCGGTCCGGTCGGCACCGGTGCTCGCCTGGCCGATTCGCTGGCCAAGTGGTCGATGCTGGCCTTCGAGGTCACCGAGGACCCGAGCGACCTCGTCGACGGCGAACGCTTCTCCCACACCCCGGAACTCGGGATGTGGCGCGGCCAGACCGGCGCGAGCGGGGACGTGGTGATCGGGGAGAACAGGCTCCGGCACCTCATGGCCGCCGGCCCCGCCGCGTTCCACGCCTCGGTGGAGGCCGAGCTCGGCACCGCATGGGACCGCGCACTGGAGCCGCTCCGCGGTCACCCCGCCGCTGCCGAGGTCACCTGGCTCTCCCGCGTCGGCTGACGAGCGCTTTCAGGCCGGTCCCGGTTGGCGATTAGCGACTCACGACGACTCGCCGACGAACGCCCGCACCCTCTCGGGGTGCGGGCGTTCTCGCTCCCACGAAGCAAGCACCACGCCCGCCCCCGATAGAGCTGGGGACGGGCGTCGGGCGTCTGCGTGGGTCGAGTGGAACGCCCTCAGATCACAGCGGGATGTTCTTGTGCTGGCCCCGCACGTGGGAAGCGGCGTCCAGTGCCTCGGCGAGGCGCCGACGCGTGTCGGTGGGTTCGATGACCTCGTCGACGACGCCGATGGAGACCGCCCGGCCGACGCCCCCCGCGATCGCGGCATGCTCGTCGGCCAGCCGCTCGTGCAGGGCCTCGCGCTCGTCCTCCGGCGCGGCTGCAAGCGTGCGCTTGTGCAGGATTCCCACCGCAGCCTTGGCGCCCATCACGGCCACCTCGGCATCGGGCCACGCGAACACGGCGGAGGCGCCCAGCGCGCGCGAGTTCATGGCGATGTAGGCCCCGCCGTAGATCTTGCGGGTGACGAGGGTGACGCGGGCGACGGACGCCTCTGCGAAGGCGTGCAAGAGCTTGGCGCCACGCCGGACGACGCCCTCCCACTCCTGGGAGACCCCGGGGAGGTAACCGGGGACGTCGACCACGACGAGCAGCGGTACGCCGAAGGCATTGCACAGCCGGACGAACCTGGACGCCTTCTCGGCCGACTCGGAGTTGAGGCAACCGCCCAGGCGGAGCGGGTTGTTGGCGATCACGCCGACCGTGCGACCCGACATCCTGCCGAAGCCCACCACGATGCTGGGCGCCCACTTGGCCTGGAGTTCCTCGAAGGTCGTGCTTCCGTCCAGTTCGGACGAGTCGAGGATGCCGTGGACGAGGGGACGGACGTCGTAGGCCCGCTTGGGTGACTCCGGGAGCAACCCCGCGAGATCAGTGTGGTCGCCCTCGAGTGCGCGGAGATCGAACTCACCCTGCGCGGACAGGAGGTTCACCAGCCGCCTCGCACGGTGCAGTGCGTCCCGCTCGTCAGAGGCGGCGATGTGACACACACCGGACTTGCGGTGGTGGACGTCCTGGCCGCCGAGTCCCTCCATGTCCACCTGTTCTCCGGTGACGGAGCGGACCACGTCGGGCCCGGTGACGAAGATCTTGCCTGCCGGCGCCATGATCACGACGTCCGTGAGCGCGGGGCCGTACGCGGCACCACCGGCGGCGGGCCCGAGCACGACCGAGATCTGCGGCACGTGGCCCGAGGCGCGCACCATGGCCTCGAAGACGAGGCCGACCGCATGGAGCGCCTCGACGCCCTCGGCGAGTCGTGCCCCTCCCGAGTGCCACACGCCCACGACGGGCAGGTGCTCGTCGATGGCGGTGTCGATCGCGTGGACGATGTGACGGCATCCGTCCAGGCCCATCGCGCCGCCCATGACGGTGGCGTCGGTGGCGTAGGCGATCGTGGGTTCGCCGTCGATCAGTCCCCGCGCGGCGAGCGCGCCCGACGCATCGGGTTCCGTGAGGAATTCCAGAGATGCCGGATCGAAGAGGTTCTCGAGCCGGGCGACGGGGTCGCGCGGGTCGATCTGGGTGTTCTGGTCCACGGTGCTCGTGATGGTCATCGAATGCAGTCCTTTCCGCGACGCACCTCCCGGATGGGAGAGTGCGCTCCTTATGGACCCCCGGACTGGCTGGTGTGGGGGAGGCGAGCGATCCGGGACCCCCGTCCCTGATCGCGCCTACCGCCCGACACCCCGCGTGACGCGGGGTGCTCTCGTGTGTCGGGTCCCGGGCGTGGGGTGGGGACGCGGGCTCGTCTGGTGCACCGACCGCACCTTCGGCCCTGAACGCGTCCCCGCCCCGTGCTCCGGGACGTAGTGTCAGCTCTGGTCGATCTTCTGGATGTAGTCGACCGCATCCTGCACAGTACGCAACTTGGCGAGGTCCTCGTCCGGGATCTCCACCCCGTAGCGGTCCTCCGTCTGGACCGCGATCTCCACCATGGAGAGCGAATCGATGTCCAGATCGTCCACGAAGGACTTCTCCGGGGTCACCTCGGAGGGCTCGATTCCGGTGACCTCCTCGACGATCTCCGCAAGTCCGGAGATGATCTCGGCCTCGGTGCGTGCCATGTGGCGTCCTTTCTGGTGATGTCGTCGCGCCCGGTCGGGCACGGCGTGGTCGTCGAGACGCGACCGCCGGGCGAGGCCGGCGACCGCGGGTTCGTGGGGGTGGTCTACGCGCCGCTGAGAGCGGGGACGGCGTCGAGCGCGTCCTCCAGATCCTCGGGCGTGGTGACGCCGTGCCGGGGCACCTCGCGCATCATGCGCTTGGCCAGGCCGACGAGTGCTCCGGACGGTGGGAGTTCGACGAACGCGTCGACGCCGAGCTTGAGCATGGTCTGCGTGCACAGGTCCCAGCGGACCGGATGGGTGATCTGCGAGATCACGCGGTCGACGGCGTCCCGGCCCGAGGTGACGACCATGCCGTCGGCGTTCGAGAGCAGGGTCAGCTCGGGATCCCGGACCTCGATCGTGTCCGCGAGGGCGCGGAACCTCTCGACGGCCGATCCCATGTGTCGGGTGTGGAACGCCCCGGCCACGTCGAGGCGGCGCAGGCGGGCGCGACTCGGCGGGTTCTGCTCGAGCGCGTCGCACGCCTCGAGCGGCCCGGCGGCCACGATCTGCCCGGCGCCGTTGCGGTTGGCCGGTTCCAACCCGGCGTTCTCCAGGGCGAGGAGGACGTCTGCCTCGACCCCTCCCAGGACGGCGATCATCCCGGTCGGGCGGTCAGCGCAGGCCCGCGACATCGCGGCGCCGCGGACCGACGCCAGCCGGAGCGCGTCCGCCTCCGAGACCACACCGGCGATCGCGAGTGCCGCGACCTCACCGATGGAGTGTCCGGCGACGATCGTGTCGGCAGGCACCTGGCCCCGACGACGGAGTTCTGCGGTTCCCAGCAACGCGGAGGCGACCACCAGCGGTTGGGTCACCGCGGTGTCGGTGATCTCCTGCAGGGTCGCGGTGGTGCCCAGGCGCTCGAGATCGAGCCCGCTCGAGGCGGACCACTCGTCGAGGCGGGCCGAGGCGCCGGGTAGCTCGAGCCATGGCGCGAGCATTCCGGCTTTCTGGGACCCTTGTCCGGGGGCGGTGAGGCAAAGCACGAGTATCAGACAACACGTGTTGCCCTCCCTCGGATGATGTTCTCGTAGCCAGAAACACCGGCCGGATTTTGTGGGGTTCCCACAAATGCGGTGTTGAGTGGGCGAACATCTCTGTGAGCGGAGTTTTCGTTACACGGTGTGACGAGAGTGATTGTTTAGCTGTCCTGAGGGCTTCGTTCGGCGAACTTGCCGAGGACGAGGGCTATGCGCAGGACAAAAGCTTCCCTCGCGTCAAGCGGGTCGAACTCGGTGATCTGGCTCACCCGCTTGAGGCGATACCGCACGGTGTTGGGATGGACATACAACCCGCGCGCACACGCCTCGACGTGACCACCCGAGTCCAGGTAGGCCCTCAGGGTCTCCTCCAGGGACGGATCGGCGCCGCGGAGCGGGGTGACGATCCGCTCGACCAGCATCCCCGCCGCCGCGCGGTCCCCGCCCAGAACCCGCTCCGGCAACAGGTCGATCGACGCCACCGGACGAGGGGCACCGGGCCACCCGGTCGCGGCCGCTGCGCCGGCGATGGCCTCGGCAGCACTGTCCGGGGCCTCGGCGAGCGACCCCACGGTGTGTCCGACGACGACGGGCGCGTCGGGGGAGAAGGCGTCGAGCACCGCCGGTGGGACGGCAGAGGAGGACTTCAGCTCACCTGAGAGGATGACGACCAGGCGTGCCCCCTGGACCACGGCCAGCGCGTGCCTGCCCGCCGCGACGGCGGCTTTGTGCGTGGCGGGCACGGACGCCAGCCCCAGATCGGCCCTGGGGCGCCCCACGATGACGGTGGCAGCCGTGGTCGGGTCCCAGTTGAGCGCCGAGGCCCCGGAGGCGAGATCGGCGTGGCGGTCCCCGCGGACGACGGCGTCGACGAGCATCGCCTCCATGCGGGTGTCCCAGGCGCCCCGGTTCTCGGCGGCGGCCGCGTACACCGAGGCCGCGGTGAAGCCGAGCTCGCGCCCGAACTTCAGCACCGCGGCGATCATGAGCCCGCGCTGGCGCTCGTTGTGGGTGATCCGCGGCATCACCAATTCGAAGTACTCACACGTGGAGCGGACGAGCTGCACGGTCTCCTGGAGGGACAGGCCCTGGCCGAGGCCCTTGGGCAGCAGCTTGAACCCGGCGATCGTGTCGGTGTGCGGGGCCTCGGGGTTGCGCATCCAGGTGACGAAGTCGCGCACGGCGCTCTGGATGATCAGCTGGATCTCCGCCCGCTGGTCGGCGGACAGCCCGGCGAAGAACGGCAGGTCCTCCTCGAGGGACCGGACCGCCTCGGTGGACAGCGTCCCCGAGTACCGGGTGATGCGCTTGAGCAGCGCATCCGAGACCGGTCGCTGATCCGGGGCCCTCGCGGAACGGCGCCGGGACGGCTGTGCGGTCTGTGGCCCGGCCCCCGCCGCCGGTCCGGCCGTCTCGGTCACGCCACCCCGGGATCCGTCGTGGGCTCGGGCGCCGCCATGACGTCGTCGATCTTGTACAGGCGGGCCGCCTCGAGCAGGGTGCGCTTCTCGATGCTGCCCTCTCGGACCAGTCCGGCGAGGACCGCCACGATGATCGATTCGGCGTCGGTGTTGAAGAAGCGACGCGCCGCCGGTCGGGTGTCGGAGAACCCGAATCCGTCGGTTCCCAGGACGGTGAAGTCACCGGGGACCCATCCGCGGATCTGGTCCGGCACCGCCTTCTGGAAATCGCTCACGGCCACCTTCGGTCCCTCGCTGCCTTCGAGAGATGCGGTGACGAACGGGATCCGGGCGTGCTGATCCGGGTGCCGGAGCTCGTGACGTTCACACTCGTAACCATCCCGTGCAAGTTCGTTCCACGAGGTGGCCGACCAGAGGTCGGCGGCGACGTCCCACTTCTCCGCCAGTTCCTTCTGGGCCTCGGCGGCCGCGTACATCGCGACACCCGAGGCGAGGATCGACGCCTTGTGCGTACCCTTCTCGGCCTTGCGGAAGAGGTACAACCCCCGGAGCAGGGCGTCGGAGTCCAGATCCTCGGGCTCCGGCGGCTGCGGGACGGGCTCGTTATAGAGGGTGATGTAGAACGACACGTTGCGATCGAGGCCGTCGGTGTCGTTCTCGTGCGCCGCGCCCGGGCCGTACATCCGCTCGATCCCCGCGCGCATGATGTGAGCGAGCTCGAAGCCCCATGCGGGGTCGTACGAGATGATCCCCGGGTTGGTGGCGGCCAGCAGTGGCGAATGGCCGTCCATGTGCTGCAGTCCCTCACCGGTGAGGGTGGTACGGCCGGCGGTGGCGCCGAGCAGGAACCCGCGCGCGAGCTGGTCGGAGGCCGCCCAGATGGCGTCACCGGTGCGCTGGAAACCGAACATCGAGTAGAAGATGTACAGCGGGATCATGGGCTCACCGTGGGTCGCGTACGCGGTGCCGGCGGCGGTGAACTCGGCCACCGAACCGGCCTCGCTGATCCCCTCGTGCATGATCTGGCCTGTCTTGGACTCCTTGTAGCTCAGCATGAGGTCGTGGTCCACGGAGGTGTAGTTCTGTCCGTGCGGGTTGTAGATCTTCAGGGTCGGGAACCACGAGTCCATCCCGAAGGTCCGCGCCTCGTCCGGGATGATCGGGACCAGACGATCGCGTAGGGACTCGTCCCGCATGAGCTCCTTGCAGGTGCGGACCAGGGCCATCGTGGTGGCGACCGACTGCTTGCCCGAACCCTTGCGGAGCGAGGCCAGGGAGTCGATGTGCGGAACCGACACGGGTGTGAAGGTCTGTCGCCTCTCGGGCACGTGGCCGCCCAGCGCGGTTCTGCGCTCGAGCATGTAGCGGATCTCCGGCGAGTTGGGCCCCGGGTTGTAGTACGGAGGCAGTGTCGGGTCCGCCTCCAGTTCCTCGTCCGTGATCGGGATGAGCTGCTTGTCCCGGAACTGCTTGAGGTCGTCCAGCGTCAGCTTCTTCATCTGGTGCGCGGCGTTGCGTCCCTCGAAGTTCTGGCCGAGACCGAAACCCTTGACCGTGTGAGCGAGGATCACCGTGGGCTGACCGGTGTGCTCGAGCGACGCCTTGTAGGCGGCGTGGATCTTCCGGTAGTCGTGTCCGCCGCGGCGCAGGGCCCAGATCTCGTCGTCGGTCATGTCCTCGACCAGCTTGGCCGTGCGGGGGTCACGACCGAAGAAGTGCTCGCGGATCCAGGCGCCGTCGTTGGCGCGGAACGTCTGGTAGTCGCCGTCGGAGACGGAATTCATGAGGGAGACGAGAGCGCCCTCGGTGTCCTTTTCGAACAGCACGTCCCACTCCCGGCCCCACACCACCTTGATGACGTTCCAGCCGGCGCCTCTGAAGTACGACTCCAGCTCCTGGATGATCTGACCGTTGCCGCGGACCGGGCCGTCGAGGCGCTGGAGGTTGCAGTTGATGACGAAGGTCAGGTTGTCCAGCGCGTCGTTCGCGGCAACCTGCAGGGCTCCGCGCGAGTCGACCTCGTCCATCTCACCGTCACCGAGGAACGCCCACACGTGCTGCTGGGAGGTGTCCTTGATCCCGCGGTTGTGCAGGTAACGGTTGAAGCGGGCCTGGTAGATGGCATTCATCGGCCCGAGGCCCATCGACACCGTGGGGAACTCCCAGAACTCCGGCAGGCAGCGCGGGTGGGGGTAGGAGGGAAGCGAGCGTCCCGGGTGGCTCTTCTCCTGACGGAAGCCGTCGAGGTCGTGCTCGCGGAGGCGGCCCTCGAGGTAGGCGCGCGCGTACATGCCGGGTGAGGCGTGCCCCTGGAAGAAGATGTGGTCACCACCCCCGGGGTGGTCCTTTCCGCGGAAGAAGTGGTTGTAGCCGACCTCGTACAGTGGGGCCGCGCCCGCGTAGGTGGAGATGTGGCCGCCCACACCGATGCCGGGCCGCTGGGCGCGGTGGACCATGATGGCCGCGTTCCAGCGGATCCAGCGCCGGTAGGTGCGCTCCACCGACTCATCGCCCGGGAACTCGGGTTCGAGGCTGGTGGGGATCGTGTTGACGTAGTCCGATGAGGTGAGAGCCGGAAGGGGAACCCGCTGTTTCGAGGCGCGTTCGAGGAGCCTGAGCATGAGGTAGCGCGCCCGCTCGGGGCCTGCCTCCGCGAGCATGCCGTCGAGGGAGTCCATCCACTCCTGCGTCTCCTCGGGATCCGAGTCCGCGAGGTAGGACGCGACCCCCTCCCGGAGGACCGGCACGTTGGTGGGTGCGGAACCATCTCTGGTGCCTACGGTCTCGGTCATGCGTCTCGTCCTCACTTCTGCGATACGTACAGCGGCGACCCGGTGGGGTCACCACACATGTCGGGGTGCAGTGTCCGGTCGGCCGCACGCACCGCGGGTGTGGGGCGGATCGCGAGGTCGACCGGCCACGGGCCGTCGTCGGCCCATGACTTCCCTTGATTGTGCCCCAAAGCGTGATGCGCGACACCGGGCTGCTGTCTGACCGCCCAAATAGGCGGTAGTCGTTTCCCGTGGGAGGGTGCGCGGGTAGTGTTCCTGGTCAGCGAAAGACCAAGACGAACGAAGTCGGATACGAGGGAGGAACACCACGGTGGTCGCCGCGGCGAACCAGCAGGACGGGGCGGATCAGATTGCTGGTCAGCTCGAACTGACGAAGGACATGCTCGTTCAGGAGGTCGGATGGGATTCCGACTGTGACGAGTCGATCAGTGAGGCCGTCGAGGACGCCGTCGGATCGGAGCTGCTGGAGGAGGACACGGACGAGATCGTCGACGCGGTACTGCTCTGGTGGCGCGCCGGCGACGGCGACCTGGTGGACAGGCTCATGGACGTCGTGACCCCGTTGGCGGAGGAGGGGTCCGTGTGGGTCCTCACCCCCAAGACGGGGAACGACGGGCACGTGGAGCCCTCGGTGATCGCCGAGTCGGCCCAGACGGCCGGGATGCTCCAGACCCGCACCGCGGCCCTGGGGGACTGGGCGGGAAGCCGCCTGGCGTTGCGGAAGAACAGCATTCCGCGGAAGTAGAACGACGTTCCGCGGGCGTGATCGCACCCCCCCGGGGGTGCTCGGCCGCCCGGCGGTGGAGCACCCCCGGGGTGGGCTGATCTGACGAACACCGGCGCCGACGGCGCCGGTGTTCTCGCATGCACCGTGAGGGCACGCGGGACCGGAGCCGTGTCCGGATGCCCTCTGGGTCAGCTGCCCGGCCGCGACTCAGCTGCCCGGGGACTCCTCAGCTGCCCGGTCCGAGCAGGACCACCCCGCCGGACACCGACTGGGCGGGCCCCGGCAGCGGAACGCGGTAGGGTCGCCGGTCCTCGCCGGCGTACGGGGCGGCCCGGAGACCGCCGCCCCAGGCCCATAGGTCCCCGCTCCGGTCGATCCCGTACGACGCGGTCTCGGCGGCACCGATCCAGTCCATCGGCGGCACACCGGTGACCTTCTGGGGTTCCGCGATCGAGTTGTCCCCGGCGAGTCCGTCGCCGAGCACACCGGAGGACATCCGGCCCCAGGCCCAGACTCCCCCCTCGGAATCCCGGGCGAGTGCGAAGTCGTGACCGCCGGCCACCTGGACGACGTCGGACAGCCCGTCCACCCGGACCGCGCGGGGTGACTGGCCGCCCATCGGTTCCACGCCGAGCAGTCCGTGGACGTTGTTGCCCCACGCGCACACCTCTCCGGTGCTGGTGGCGATGACGGCGGCCCCGCCCGGGTTGGCCACGCTGACGGCGCCGGGTACGTCCCGGATCGTGCGGACCTGTGTCCCGTCCGGCTCGCCGATCACCTGGGTGAGGTTGATGCCCCATCCCTGCACCTTGCCGTCGGAGCGCAGCGCCAGGACGTTGAGCTGCCCGTCGGCCACCTCGATGACGTTCTCGACCTTGGGAACCGGGCCCGGGGTGGGTTGCTGTCGCTCGGCTCCGCGGTGGCCCCCGCTCGCGATGAACGAGTCGCCCCACGCGGTCACGGATCCGTCGGAGTGGGTCGTCAGGAATGCTCCGCCGACCGCCGCCACGGAGGTGGCATCCCGGACGCCGGGAACCTTCTGTGGCAGTGCAGCCGCGGGCCCGGTCGGCGTGCCGGCAAGGAGTCCCCGGTGATCCTCTCCGACCACCGAGACGGTGCCGTCGGGGTGGACCGCGGCGAGTACGGGGCCCGCATCCGCCACGGAGACGACGTCCTCCCATCCCCGGATCGGCCCCGGTGGGAGCGAACTGCGCACGACACCACCGAGGAGGACGGCCTGCCCCGGAACGCGCGGCGCGGGGGCCGGCGACGCCGAGGAGTCGGGACACCGCGGGGCGGACATCAGAGCGCGGTCGGCGGCGCTGCACCCGGTCGCGCCGGTCAGCGCCAGCGAGAGCGCGATGGCCGAGCCGACGGTCCTCCGGTGGTTCGTCATGGGGGGATTCTGCGGCGGAGACGGACGGTTGTCCAGAGGTTTCCCCATGGGTGTCCCGCGGGGTGGTTCCGCCGTCGCCACCCCCCGGAGGGCAGGCGCCCCGACAGGTCACCCCGGGGTCCACCGCGCCCGGGGGTGGGATAATCTGTCGCACGCCGTCCCGAATCACCGAGGCGGTCTTCTCGCGCGCGTAGCTCAGCGGTTAGAGCTCTGGTCTTACACACCAGCGGTCGGGGGTTCGAGTCCCTCCGCGCGCACTCATGAACAGACATCTGCTCCGCGCGCTCGGGACGGCGTTGGGCTTCGTCGCGGACGCCGCGTTCGCGGACCCGGGTCGGTGGCATCCCGTGGCGGGTTTCGGCAGCCGCGCGGCCGCGCTCGAGCAGGTGCTCCACCCGGACACCGGCCTCGATGGCGACACCGGGGCCCGCAGCGGGACCGGCATCCGCGCCCGGGGGCTCGTCTTCACGGTGGTGCTCGTCGGCGGGGCCGCGGTCACCGCGGGGGCCGCGGAGGCTCTCTCCGCCCGCCGGCCCGCGCTGCGGGTGGCCGTCACGGCGATCACGGTGTGGTCCTGCCTGGGCGGTACGTCCCTCCTCCGGGTGGCGGAGCGGCACGCGGTGCTGCTCGAGCGGGGGGACGTGCCCGCGAGCCGCGAGCTCCTGCCGTGGTTGTGCGGCCGGGACCCGAGCGCGCTCGAGGCCGGGGACCTGGCACGGGCCGTGGTCGAGTCGGTCGCCGAGAACACCTCTGACGCGGCCGTGGCGACCCTGTTCTGGGCGGCGGTGGCCGGACCCGCCGGAGCCGCCGCGCACCGGGCTGCCAACACCCTCGACGCGATGGTCGGGCACCGCTCGAGTCGGTACGTGGATTTCGGGTGGGCCTCGGCGCGACTCGATGACGTCCTGGGGTGGCCCGCCGCGCGTCTGGCGGCCGCCCTCACCGCAGCAGTCTCGCCCGTGGTCGGGGGAGAGCCCTCGACCGTCCTGGCCACGTGGCGCCGTGATGCCCGGGCGCACCCGAGCCCCAATGCGGGGGTGATCGAGGCGGCGTGCGCGGGGGCCCTCGGGGTCCGGCTGGGTGGGAGGACGCCGTATCCCTACGGAGTCGAGACGCGTCCCGGGCTGGGTCGGGGGCCCGCACCGCAGCCACACGATGTGCGCAGGGCGGTCCGTCTCATGCGGTACACCCAGGTCGCGGCAGCCGTCGGTGCCGTAGCGGCTCAGACCGTCCTCGGTGCCGTCGCGGCCCGGGACTGATCGGGGCCGCCGGGGCAGCGGTGGCCGCCGCGGCGAGGGAGCGCGGCCGGGGTCAGGTCCGGAGACGGTCCGCCCGGCGGTGGGCCCGCCGTTGTTCGGCGTCGTCGCGGTTCCCGTACCGGGCCCGGAGAGCGCGTTCGCGGGCATCCACGAGGGCGTCGTCGGCGTGGTCACCGTCCGGGTCGACTGGTGGCGCCGGGGTCTCGTCCGCCTCGGCGTCGCGGCGTCGCGCCCGGATCTCGGCCCAGGCGAAGTAGGCCAGGGCGAGCGGTGCCAGGACGCCGAAGGCGAGCCACTGCAGGCCGTAGGAGAGGTACGGGCCGTTCTCTATCCCGGGGATGGGCACCGGGGTGAGCGAGCCGGGCTGGTCACCGGGGAGCTGGAGATATCCGGCGGGCACGAGCGGGTGGTCGAGGGCCGCACCCAGGACGGAGGGGTCCAGGACCCTCACGGCCGGCAGTCCGTCCACCAGGACCGGCTCCGCCTGGCCGCTCTCCGCCGCCCGGATCCGCGCGGTGATCTCGACGGGCCCTGCGGGCGCGTCGGCGTACTCGGGGACCGTGTTGTTCTCGCCGACAGGGACGAAACCCCTGTTGACCAGGATCTCCGGCCCGTCGACCGGATCGAACACCGTCAACACCTGGTAGACCGGCTCACCATCCACCGCGCGGAGCCGCAGCAGTGCTTCCGCGTCGGGTTGCCACCGGCCGTCCAGCGTCACCAGCCGCCATTCGCGGTCGACGAACGCCTCGGGGGAGTCCACCACCTGCCTGAACGGGGCCGGCGCGGCCTCGATCGACTCGGCGAGGCGGGTGTTGCGGGCATCGAGGTCCTCGCTCTTGCCCAACTGCCACGGGGCCAGGAGAGCGAAGCACGCCCAGGCGAACAGCGACACGGCGAGCAGACCGATCAGCCAGCCGGGACTCAGAAAGCGCCGCAGACTCCGCATGTCCCCAGGGTATCCGCTAGGCCCGGACGGGCTAAGTCAGGAGGGCCCGCACCTCGGCGACCAACCCGGGGAGCGCGTCGGCGATCTGGAGACGGGTCCGGGTGAAGCCGTCGTGGTCGCCGTAGTAGGGGTCGGCCACGTCCTCGCCGTCCGCGGCGGGATCGAATCCCCGCAGGAGGCGGACACGATGCTCGTCGACTCCGGCGCCGAGGAGGTGGTCGCGGTGGCCGCGGTCGAGCGCCACCACCAGGTCGGCCCGGTGATCGGTGGCCGACAGTTGCGCGGCCACGTGCGTGCTGTCGTACCCGTGGGACTCGAGCTCGGCCGCGGCCCGCGGATCCATGCCGTCCCCGACGTGCCACCCACCGGTACCCACGCTCGAGACGGTGACACTGTCGCCGAACCCGGCGCCGGTGAACGCGTGCCGGGCCATGACCTCGGCCATGGGCGAGCGGCAGATGTTGCCGGTACAGACGAAGACCACGTGCACGCGCGGGTCACCACTCATGGATGATCCGCTCCAGCTCCGTGGTGTCCGCCGGGGACCAGCGGGCGCCGTCCCACTCGCCGGGGCTGCCGTAACCCCAGCGCACGATCGCCGTGGGGATCCCGTAGCGGGCGGCACCCTCCACGTCGTGCTCGCGGTCACCGATCATGAGGACGTGGCCCGTGCCGCCCTCGGCCTCCGGTACCGGATCCACGCCGAGCGCGGAGAGCGAATGCGCGATCACGTCGGCCTTGGCCGCCCGCCCGACGCGCAGGTCCGCGCCTCCGATGAACTCGAACGGGTCCTCGAGCCGGAAGTGCTCCAGGATCCGCCGCGCGGCCCGCTGGTCCTTGCTCGTCGCCACGGCCATCCGGAATCCGTGACCGGCCAGACTCGTCAGCAGGCCGTCCATTCCCTCGTAGACCGCGTTCTCGAGCCACCCCACGTCGCTGTAGCGCTCGCGGTACGCGCTCATCGCACGCTGTAGATCGGCGCCCCCGAGCCCCAGTGAGGCGAGGGTGTCCGGCATTGGTGGGCCGGCGATGGAGCGGATGTCTCGTGAGTCGTCCCACCGGGCGCCGACGGTGTCCAGCGCGTGGTGGAGCGACCTGGCGATACCGTCCAGCGAGTCGGTGATGGTGCCGTCGAGATCGACGAGGAGTATCGGGCGGTCGGGCATGCCGTCATCCTCTCAGACCCCGGCCGGCACGCGCCGCCACCCGTCGCCGCCGCCCCCGCGAGCCCCGCCTAGGCTGCCGGTCATGAGCGCCGCGCCCGGATCCGCGTCCGGACACCTGCCCGAGGGACCGTCGTGGGACGCGCTGCGTCACCACGGTGATGCCGAGCTGGTGCCGGGTGCGGTGGACTTCGCCGTCAACGTGCGAGGGGATTCTCCGCCCGCGTGGTTACGGGAGCGGTTGGCGGATCGACTCGGTGACCTGGGTGGGTACCCGACCGCCGACGACGGCGAGGCGGCCGTGGCCGCTGTCGCCGCCCGTCACGGGGTGGGGCCCGAGGGCGTGTTGTTGCTGGCCGGCGCATCGGAGGGGTTCCACCTGATCGCCGACCACGCGGCCCGCCGGGGCCTGTGCGCCGCCGTGCTGCACCCCTCGTTCACGGAGCCGGAGGTCGAACTGCGGCGGGCCGGTGTCTCGGTCGACAGGGTCATCCTGCCCCCGCCATACCGTCTCGATCCGGCGCTCGTGCCCGACGAGGCCGACCTCGTCGTCGTCGGTAACCCCACCAACCCCACCTCGGTCCTCCACCCCAGGGCGACCGTCGCGGCGTTGTGCCACCCCGGCCGCGTGACGGTCGTGGACGAGGCGTTCTGCGACGTGGTCTCCGACGAGGCCGGGCACACGCTGGCCGGCGCCCGGTTGCCCGGCCTGGTGGTGCTGAGGTCGTTGACCAAGACGTGGGCGCTCGCGGGACTGCGGGTGGGCTACGCGGTGGGGGATCCGGCGGTGCTGGCCGAGCTCGCCGCGAACCGGCCGCACTGGCCACTCGGGACGCTGCAACTCGAGGCGATCCGGGCCTGCCTGGGTCCCGTGGCGGACCGGGAACTGGCGGCGGCACGTGCGCAGGTGGTGGCCGAACGCCGGGCGATGGTGGCCACCCTCGAGGCCGCGGGGATAGCGGTCGTTGTGCCCCCCGACGCGCCGTTCGTCCTGGTGCGCACCCCGGACGGGGCGGATCCCGCCGCGTTCCGTGCGGGCCTGGCGCGCCGGGGGATCGCGACCCGCCGCGGGGACACCTTCCCCGGGCTCGACGCCACCCACCTGCGCCTGGCCGTCCGCGACGGCAGGATGGTGGACGGACTCGTCCGCGCGTGGCGGGCGGAGCGGGAAGGGGATCGACGATGACCACCGGTGGGCCCACCCTGGCCGACGTGATCGACCTGCTGGAGCACGCGTACCCGCCGCGGTTGGCCGAGTCCTGGGACCGTGTCGGTCTGGTCGCGGGCGACCCCTCCGCACAGGTCGGGACGGTCGTGGTGGCCGTCGACGCCACCGACGCGGTGGTCGACCACGCGCTCTCCCTGGGTGCCGATCTGCTCCTGGTCCACCACCCGCCCCTGCTGCGGGGGGTGCACTCGATCGCCGCCGACACCCCCAAGGGCCGCCTGCTGCACCGTCTGGTCCTGGGCGGCTGCGCCCTGTACGCCGCCCACACCAACGCCGACTCCGCGCGGCCCGGCGTCAACGACGCGCTCGCCGAGACGCTGGGGCTGAGCCCCGGCAGGCCGCTCGTCCCGACCGGTGACGGCACCGTCGACAGATGGGTGGTGACGGTTCCCGACGACGGCGTCGAGGACCTCCTCCACACGGTCTTCGCCGCCGGGGCCGGTCGGATGAGCGGGTACACCGAGTGTTCGTTCTCCGTGCCGGGCACCGGCCGCTTCCGCCCGGGCGACGGTACGGACCCGGCGATCGGCGTGATCGGCGAGCCGGAGCGGGTCTCCGAGACGCGGGTCGAGTTCGTGGCGCCTCCCGAGCTCAGATCCGAGGTCCGCCGGGCGGTCACGGCCGCACACCCGTACGAGGTCCCCGCCATGGACGTGTTGATCAATCACGCCGGGCCCGGCCCGGGCCCTGAGGACACCGGACTCGGTCGCGTCTGCGACCTGGCGGAGCCGATGTCGCTCGCGGAGTTCACCGCTCTCGTCGGCGCCCGGCTGCCGCAGACACGATGGGGGGTCCGCGCCGCTGGTGACCCGGACACGGAGATCAGGAGGGTCGCGCTGTGCGGGGGCTCGGGCGATTCCCTGCTGGGCGCGGCCCGGGCCGCGGGGGCGGATGTGTACCTCACCGGAGACCTGCGTCACCACGTGGTCGACGAGCACCTCAGGGTGGGCGGACCGGCCCTGGTGGACGCCGCGCACTGGGCGCTCGAGTTCCCGTGGTGCGCGCAGGCCGCGGCGCTGGTCGAGGAGGGGGTCGGGGTGGCGGCCACCGTGTGCGACCTGCGCACCGACCCGTGGACGGTGGCGTCGGGGGGAGAGGGCGACGGGCGGTAGTCTTGGCCCTCATGAAGGCCGACCCCACCGTCCAGCGTCGACTCGTCGACATCGCCGAGCTCGACCTGCGCCTGGGCTCTCTCGCGCACCGGCGGAGATCCCTCCCGGAGCAGGGGGTCCTGGACACGCTCGAGGCCGAGCGGCGTGCCGCCGTGGAGTCCGCGGCGCGGGCCCGGATCCACGTGGAGGACCTGGACCGGGCGATCGCCAAACTGAGCTCGGATCTCGACGCCGTGCGCAGGCGCCGCGCGAACGACGCCGAACTGCTGGCGGGCGGGGGGTTGTCCGACCGGCAGTCCACCGAGCTCGAGTACGAGCTCGGATCGCTCCACCGCCGCGAGGAGAATCTCGTGGCCGAGCTCTCCGAACTGACCGAGCGCCACGAGGCCGTCGTCGCCGACGTCCGCCACTCCGGCGCGATCATCACCGACCTCGACGCCCGTCTGGGCATGGCCACCACCGTCCGCGACACCGCACTCGCCGAACTCGAGGACTCCGTGACCGCCACGACCGCCGAGCGCGCCCGCCAGGCCGAGGACCTGCCCCCCGATCTCCTCGACCTCTATTCCCGTAGTGCCGCGGAGGCGGGCGTGGGCGCGGCGATCCTCAACGGGGGTCGGTGCTCGGCGTGCGCGATGGATCTCGACCGCACCACGGTGTCCGCGTTCCGGACCGCCCCCGCCGACGACGTCCTGACCTGCCCGGAGTGCGGCGTGATCGTGGTCCGCACGGACAACTCGTGAGCGGCGGCCCGGGTTGGACGGGCGCCACCGGGAGGCCCACCCGGATCGTGCTCGCGCGTCACGGTCAGACCCCGCTCTCGGTGGACCGTCGCTATTCCGGCCAGGGCGACCCCGACCTCACCGACCTGGGGGTGCTCCAGGCCGAACGGACCGCCGACCGCCTGGCGCGCATCCCGGAGCTGTCCGCCGTGGTCTCGTCCCCCCTGCGCAGGTGTCTGGGCACGGCCGAGCGCGCCGCCGACGCCGCGGGGGTCCCCCTGGTGGTCGCGGACGACCTCATCGAGACCGACTTCGGGCAGTGGGAGGGCCTGACCTTCACCGAGGCCGCCGAGCAGGACCCCGAACTACACGGACGCTGGATGTCGGACACCACCGTACCACCCCCCGGGGGCGAGAGCTTCGCCGTGGTCCGCGCCCGGGTCGAGCGGGGCCTGCGCCGGATCGTCGAGGAGAGGCCGGGCGGCGTGGTGGCCGTGGTCAGCCACGTCACCCCCATCAAGATGGCGATACGCGCTGCTCTGGGTGCCGGCGACGAGCTGCTCTTCCGGCTCCACCTGGACCTGGCCTCGGTGTCCGACGTGCGCTTCTACCCCGACGGGCCGACGTCGGTGCACCTGGTCAACGACACCTCGCACCTGGACTAGACTCCCCAGGGCGAACGAGTCGGCCGGACGGCCGCGGACAGGGGAACCGGCGCCAGCAGGCGGCAAGGCCCCGGTCCGAGGAAAGTCCGGACTCCACAGAGCAGGGTGGTTGTTAACGGCAACCCGGGGTGACCCGCGGGACAGTGCCACAGAAAACAGACCGCCGCGCTCGCGAGCGCGGTAAGGGTGAAACGGTGCGGTAAGAGCGCACCAGCGCCCCGGGCGACCGGGGCGGCTAGGTAAACCCCACCCGGAGCAAGGTCGAAGGCCGCACCGCCCGCGGTGCGGCTGCGCGGATGGAGTGCAGCGATGCACGGAAGGGCTGCTCGCCCGAGTCCGCGGGTGGACCGCTCGAGGTACCCGGTGACGGTGTGCCCAGATGGATGGTCGTCGCCCTCCGCGTGCGGAGGGCACAGGATCCGGCTTACAGGCCGACTCGTTCGCCCCAGCCCTCCCCGCGGACGTCCGCGGGACGCCTGACCGGGGCCGACGATCGCCTGCGGCCCGTGGAGACCGGCGTGGATATCATTCCGACCATGCCCGCGCCCGCACGCCCGATGAAGCTCCCCGCGCGGTCGGCCGTGCTCAGTGCCCTTCTCGGTGCGCACCCTGCGGAGTCGACGGCGTCGGGCATCGTCGACGTGGCCGTTCGGCTCGGGTTCCAGGAATCCGCCGTGCGGGTCGCGCTGACCAGGATGGTCGCCTCGGGTGACCTCGAACGGGACCGGGGGGTGTACCGACTCTCTCCCCGTCTCATCTCGAGGCAGGAGCGGCAGGATGCGGCGATCTCGCCATCCCTGAAGCCCTGGGACCGTCTGTGGTCGATGCAGGTCGTCACGGTCCCGGCCGACGCGGCGACACGTCTGGCGACCCGGTCCGAACTCACCGGGCTCCGGTACGCGGAGCTGCGCGAGGGGGTGTGGCTCCGGCCCGCCAACCTCGACATCGTCTGTTCTGAGGCATTGAAGGCCAGGTCGGAGGAGTTCTCCTGTGTCCCCACGGACGACGTCGACTCCCTGACCTCACGCCTGTTCGACCCCGCTGGATGGGCGCGCGACGGAGCGGCCCTTCTCGCCGCCGCCGAACACGCCGACGAGATGTCCACGCGTTTCGAGGTGGCGGCCGCGACGGTCAGGCACATCCTGCACGACCCGCTCCTCCCGGCGGAACTGCTGCCCGCCGACTGGCCCGGTGAGCGTCTCCGCGAGTCCTACCGGCGTTTCCGGACCGATTTCGGCCGCTTCGCGAGCGGCGTCCTGGGCACGGGCACCTGACCGCGCGGGATGTGGTCCGGCCCGGGCGGATCGGTAATGATTACACTATGGATCTGATCGTGCGAATCATGTAATACTCCGTCCATGGTGACGCACACGGTGACAAACCAGGCCCCGCCCCTGGTGGGGTACGACGCTGCCGAGCAGCCGGTGATCCTGGAGGCGCTGTCCCGGGCCGGGGCGGGCCACGCGGTGGACGAGCTGCACGAGGTCGGCCGACTCGCCGGGTCCGCCGACGCCCTCGAGTGGGGTGATCGTGCGGAGGCGAACCCTCCGCTCCTCCGGACCCACGATCGGTACGGGAACCGGATCGACGAGGTGGACTACGATCCGGCCTACCACGAGCTGATGCGCCGCGCCGTGGGGTTCGGTCTGCACGGCGCCCCGTGGGCGGACCCTCGGCCCAACCCCCATCTGGTCCGCGCCGCCAAGATGAGCGTGTGGGGACAGACGGACGCCGGCCACGGGTGTCCCGTGTCCATGACCTATGCGGTGGTTCCGGCGCTGCGCCGCTCTCCCGACCTCGCCGCGACGTTCGAACCGCTGCTGTCGAGCGCCGTCTACGACCCGGTTCTGGCCCCGCCGGCCACCAAACTCGGTCTGACGGCGGGGATGTCGATGACCGAGAAGCAGGGCGGGTCGGACGTCCGCGCCAACACCACCCACGCGACGCGGAACTCCGACGGGACGTACTCGATCACCGGGCACAAGTGGTTCACCTCGGCACCGATGTCCGATCTGTTCCTCGTCCTCGCGCAGGCGCCGGGTGGGCTCTCCTGCTTCCTGGTCCCGCGGGTGCTTCCCGACGGCTCGCGCAATCCGTTCCTGCTGCAGCGCCTGAAGGACAAGCTCGGCAACCGGTCCAATGCGAGCAGCGAGGTCGAGTACGACCAGACGACCGGCTGGATGGTCGGAGACGAGGGCCGGGGCGTCGCGACGATCATCGAGATGGTCAACATGACCCGGCTCGACTGCACGCTCGGTACGGCCACGGGAATGCGGGTCGGAGTCGCCAACGCGGTCCACCACGCGGTGCACCGGCGCGCGTTCGGCGCCGATCTCGTCGACCAACCGTTGATGCGCAACGTCCTCGCCGACCTCGCCGTGGAGGCCGAGGCGTCGACGACGGTCGCGCTCTGGCTCGCCGAACTGACCGACCTCGCCGTCGAGGGTGATCCGGAGGCCGACGCTCTCCGACGGATCGGCCTCACCGTCAGCAAGTACCACGTGTGCAAGCGCGGACCGATCCACGCGGCGGAGGCCCTGGAGTGTCTGGGCGGCAACGGGTACGTGGAGGAGTCCCGTATGCCGCGGCTCTACCGGGAGGCCCCACTGCTGTCGGTCTGGGAGGGCTCGGGCAACGTCGCGGCTCTCGACGTGCTGCGGGCCATGGCCAAGCAGCCCGAAACGGTCGAGACGTTCCTCGACACGGTCTCGACCGTGCGCGGGGCGGACCCCCGACTGGACGGCGCCGTCGATCGCCTGGGCGGGACGCTGGCGGCCGTCGCCGCCGGGCGGCCGGAGGAGGCGCAGTACGTCGCGCGCCGGGTGGTCGGGGACATGGCGGTGATCCTGCAGGGCTACCTTCTGCTCCGCCACGGCCATCCGGCGGTCGCCGACGCCTTCCTCGTCAGCAGGCTCGGGGGCGATCGCGGCGACGTCCTCGGCACGCTCCCGGCCGGCGTGGACACCTCCGCGATTCTCGACCGCGTCACCCCGAGGGTCGGGTGAGGGCCGTGGAGAACCACCCGGGCGTGACGGTCTCGACACAGGGTCCGGTGACCGTGATCGGCATCGACCGACCCGACGTCCGCAACGCCGTCGACCGGCCCACCGCGCAGGCGCTCGCCGACGCGTTCCGGGCCTTCGACGCCGACCCCGACGCCTCCGTGGCCGTGCTGCACGGCGAGCACGGGACCTTCTGCGCAGGTGCCGACCTGAAGGCGATCGCGAGCGATGAGGGCAACCGCGTCGCCGCGGACGGCGACGGTCCCATGGGGCCGACGAGGCTCCGACTGGGCAAACCGGTCATCGCGGCCCTGTCGGGACACGCGGTGGCCGGCGGACTCGAACTCGCCCTGTGGGCAGATCTGCGCGTCGCGGAGGAGAGCGCGGTGATGGGGGTCTTCTGCCGCCGGTGGGGAGTTCCCCTCATCGACGGCGGTACGGTGCGCCTGCCGCGACTGATCGGGACGAGCCGCGCGATGGACCTCGTGCTCACCGGACGCCCGGTGAGCGCTGCCGAGGCCGTGGACATCGGTCTGGTGAACAGGGTGGTGGCCGACGGTACGGCCCTGACCGCGGCGATCGACCTGGCCACCGAGATCGCGCGGTTCCCGCAGGAGTGCATGCGACGGGACCGGTTGTCGCTCCTCGAACAGGAGGGCCTCGACGAGGAGGCGGCGATCGGGAACGAGTACAGGCACGGACTCGTGTCACTGCAGGCCGGTGCGGTCGCGGGGGCGGCGCGGTTCGCCGACGGAGCCGGACGGCACGGGTCGTTCGGCGCGACACAGACCACGGAGGGGACCAACCGATGAGCGCCGACTACCGCACACTCACCTACGAGGTGACCGGGGCGATCGCCCGGATCACCTTCGATCGCCCCGAGCACGGCAACGCCATCACGGTCGACACCCCGATCGAACTCGCGTCCGCGGTCGAGCGCGCCGACGTCGACCCGGCGGTCCACGTGATCCTCCTGTCCGGGCGAGGGAAGGGGTTCTGCGGCGGCTACGACCTGTCGATCTTCGCCGAGGGGATGGGCCGAGGCGCCTCGGGCGAGGCCGGCGGATCCGTTCTCGATCCGGGCGTCCAGGCCCGCAACCACGACCCGGCCGCCACCTGGGACCCGATGGTCGACTACGCGATGATGAGCCGGTTCAACCGCGGGTTCTCCAGCCTGTTGCACGCGAACAAACCGACAGTGGCGAAACTGCACGGGTTCGCGGTGGCGGGCGGCACCGACATCGCCCTGTTCGCCGACCAGATCATCTGCGCCGACGACACCCGGATCGGGTACCCGCCGGCGCGGGTCTGGGGCATCCCGGCCTCCGGGATGTGGGCGCACCGGCTCGGCGACCAACGCGCCAAGCGCCTGCTGTTCACCGGCGACCTCATCACGGGGCGGCAGGCACACGAATGGGGACTCGCGATCGACGCGCCCCCGCCAGAGGAGTTGGACGACCGCACCGAGGACCTCGTCGGGCGGATCGCGCAGATGCCGATCAATCAGCTCGTCATGGCCAAGCTGGCGCTGAACAGTGCCCTCCTGGCGCAGGGGGTGGCCAACTCGGGCATGATCAGCACCGTCTTCGACGGGATCGCCCGCCACACGCCGGAGGGATACGCCTTCCAGGCGAGGGCCGCGGCCGACGGTTTCCGGGAGGCGGTTCGGCAACGAGACGAGCCGTTCGGTGACGCCAAGTCCCACGCCGGGCCTGGGAACCCGGCGACGACACGACCGTAACCGGGGGATCCGGGACCCCGCCGCGAGTAGGCTCCGGACACAGGAACGCCGAGCGAAACCGGGAGGTCCGTCGTGACGGAAGAGCAGTGGTATTTCGACATCGCCGCAGGTCAGGCGTTGCAGGGCAAGGTGACCAACTGGGACAACCGCATGGGTCCCTACGCCACCCGCGGTGAGGCGGAGGCGGCGCTGGCCAAGGCGAAGGCCCGCAACGAGGCGTGGGACGCCGAGGACGAGAAGGACTGAGACCGGACGCACCGGACGGGCGGTGCGTCGTGCCACCGGCCTATTTCTTGGTGCTCTTTTTCTTCTTCCGACGTCGCGCCGCGCGCCGGGACTCCGACAGTTCGCGGTAGGCGGCGGTGACGGTGGCCGCGTCGTTCTCGAACCCTTCGAGCGCGCGCTCGGAGAATCCGCGTTCGTGCTCGTAGAGCACCCCGAAGCCGAACGTCGACTCGCCCGCGGACTCCGCGCGCCTGGCGATCCGCCGGATCCACGTGCGGGCGGTCACGCTGTCCTGGACGTCTCCGAGCACCGTGTGCAGTCGCTGGCAGGCGGTGCGAAGCGGGGCGACGGACAGCCCGTCCGACTCCCGTAGGGCGCCGACGTTGCGTCGCAGGGCCTTGGCGCGCTTGCGGACCACGTGGGTCAGCTCCTCCCGCTGGGCCAGGGTCAGCTCCAGCGACTCGAGGTCGCGTTCTGTGCGGGTGCGGGCCTTGGTGAACTTGGCGAATTGCCGGTCCACCCCCCGCAGGATCATGTCCTCCGCCTGGCGCCTGCGCTTCTTCGTGGACGATTTCGGCGCGGACCCGTCAGACGAATCGGTGACCTCGGGCCCGGTGCCGGCGAGCTCGACGAGTAGGTGGAGCCGGTCGATCAGGTCGAGGTAGCGCTCGGAGCCCAGTGCGGCCGTCACCCGCGCGCCGGCCCGCCGCTCCTCCGCCCCGAGCTCGGCGCGGAGCCGCTGCCTGGTCACCGCGCTCACCACATCCTCGGGGTACCCGGCGGCCAGCTCCCCGAGCCGGTGGTCGACCACCTGGATGTCGCGGACCTTGCCCAGGACCGCGGCGAGTACCTTGAGCTCCTCGAGCACCGCGGCCAGGTCGATGTCCGTGTGTCCGGTCTCCGCTTCGAGCTCCTCGGCGAACGAGCTGATCGTGCTGCGGAGACCGCGGACCGCGACCCGCATCTGGTGGACCCCGACCATCGTGACGCGGCGGGCGGCCGGGTCGTGATCGAGGACCCGGTGCAGGTCCTCGCGCAGGGCGTCCTTGACGGCGGAGACGCCCCTGTCCGGAGGGTCGGGGAGGGGGCCGATGGCGCGGGCGAGTTTGGACGACGACGACGAGGTCGTGGCCCCGGCCGAGGTGCACGCGGTGGCGACGGCGGCGAGATGGTCCCGAGCCCGGGGCTGTGACGGATCGACCAGTTCCACCTCCCACTCCCGCCAGTCCCCGGCGGCGTCCGCGGAGGCGCCCGCGGCGACGAGGGATTCCGTCGAGACGTGGTCGTCGCAGAACTCCACGACGGCTGTCCCGTCGGCGTCGCGCAGGATCACGACGTGCCGCCGGTTGTCCACGCGGGCCACGGGCGCGAGCGGCCGGCGGCGGACCAGCCCCGCCACCGCGGCGACGAACTCGGCGGGGACGTCGTCTCCGTGGTCCAGGGGGAGCCGCAGCTCCACACGTCCCGCCTCGGACGGGAGTTTGAGGTGCCACCCGGCGTCGTCGCCGCCGGTGCGGCGTCTGAGCGTGACCTTGTGGCGGGTGAGGGAGAGGTCGACGGTGTCGTAGTACGTGGCGGAGAGCTCGTGCACCACCGGGTCGTCCGCCACCAGCGGGGCGAATGCGCTCGCGGTGGGGACCGGGGTGTCGGGCCCGACCTCGAACTTGCTCTCGATCTCCACCGTCTCGCTGATCGTCATGGACTGGTTGTATCAGGCCCGGGTGAACACGGCGTCCACCTCGTCCTGACCGGCCCGCCTCTCCTCGGACTTACTTGCGGGTAAGATCCCAGTGGTTCGGATCACATGCTCGTCGTTGGGAGAAAAAGTGGATCAGACGACAACCGTCGACGTCCTCGTCGTGGGGGCCGGTTTCTCCGGTCTCGGGGCGGCCATCAGACTCACCGAGGACGGAGTCGACGACCTGATCGTGGTCGAGCGGGGCGCCGACGTGGGCGGCACGTGGCGCGACAACTCCTACCCGGGGGCGGCGTGTGATGTGCCGTCCCACCTGTACTCGTACTCCTTCGCCCTCAACCCGGGATGGTCGCGTGCGTTCTCCCCGCAGGGCGAGATCTACGACTACATCCGCCGCGTCACCCACGACACCGGCGTGCGGGAGAAGATCAGGTTCGGCGTGGAGGTCACCGCCGCGCGCTTCGACGAGACCCGCGGCCGATGGGCGGTGAGCACGACGGCAGGGGAGTACGACGCGAGGGTGCTGGTTCTGGGCGTCGGCGCGCTGTGCGAGCCCCGGCTCCCGGAGATCGAGGGGATCGACGACTTCGCCGGCCCCGTCTTCCACACGGCCCGCTGGGACCATTCGGTGCCCCTGGCCGGTCGACGCGTCGCGGTGATCGGTACCGGCGCCTCCGCCATCCAGGTGGTGCCGTCCATCGCCCCGACCGTGGAGCATCTGGACGTCTATCAGCGCACCGCTCCCTGGGTTCTGCCCCGGATCGACCGGGAGTACCCGGGGTTCGAGAGGGCCCTCTATCGCAGGGTCCCCGGTCTGCAGCGTGCCGTCCGGGCGCTTCAGTACGCCAGCCGCGAGTTCCAGGTGGTGGGACTGACCAGGACCCGTGCGGCGCTCGCCCCGATCAAGGCGATCGGGCGCGCGCACCTGGCCCTGTCGGTGCGCGACCCGGAACTCCGGCGCACGCTGACCCCGAACTTCGAGATCGGGTGCAAGCGCATCCTGCTGTCCAACTCCTGGTACCGCGCGTTGACCCGACAGAACGTCGACGTGGTGACCACTCCCATCAGCCGGGTGACCGAAGGCGGGATCGTCACCGCGGACGGCGCCGAGCACCCGGCGGACGTGCTGGTGGTGGCGACCGGGTTCCACGTCACGGACTCCCCGTTCTTCGAGCGCGTCCGCGACGCGGCCGGCCGGAGACTGGCGGACAAGTGGTCGAGCGAGGGGATGGAGGCGTACAAGGGCACCACGGTCGCGGGCTACCCCAACCTCTTCGTCCTGGTGGGTCCCGCGACGGGCCTCGGTCACTCGTCGATGATCTACATGATCGAGTCCCAGCTGAACTACCTGGTGGACGCCATCCGCACCATGCGCGACCGCGGTCTGCAGACGGTGGAGGTCCGCGAGGCGGTCCAGAACGCCTACAACCGCGAGCTCCGTGAGAACACCGGAGAGACCGTCTGGGTGACCGGCTGCAAGAGCTGGTACCTGGACGCGAAGGGCAACGCCCCGGCCGTGTGGCCCGATTTCACCTTCTCCTACCGCAACCAGACCAGGGAGTTCGACCTGAGCGCCTACCGCCGGACCGCGATCGACCAACCCGCCGCGATGCCGACCGGGCAGGGGGCCCTCCGGTGAGCGCGCCGATCGGAAAGGTGATGGCGGCGCTGGGCGGGCTGACCGCCCGCCGTCCCCGCTGGCGGATGGACGGCAAGGTCGTCGTCATCACCGGTGCCGGTTCCGGCATCGGTCGCGAGCTCGCACGCGAGGCGGCCCGCCGGGGAGCCAGGCTGGCGCTGAGCGACGTCGACGTCGACGGACTGGCCGAGACGGTGAGGCTGGTGGGGGCGGAGACCTCGGCGGAGGTGCACTCCGACCGGCTCGACGTCACGGAGCAGGCGGCCGTCGCGGAGTACGCGGGCCGCGTGGTCGACCAGTTCGGCGTGGTCAACCTCGTCGTCAACAACGCCGGGATCGCGTTCACCGGGTCGGTCGAGCAATCCGGGTACAAGGACATCGCCCGGGTGATGGACGTGGACTACTGGGGGGTCGTCCACGGCACCAAGGAGTTCCTGCCGCACCTCATCGCCTCCGGGGACGGGCACATCGTCAACATCTCCAGCATCTTCGCGATCCTCTCGGTGCCCACCCAGAACGCCTACAACGCGGCCAAGGCCGCGGTGCAACAGTTCACCGAGTCCCTCCGGATGGAGATGCTCGCCGCCGGCCACCCGGTGGACGTCACCTGCGTCCACCCCGGGGGCATCAGGACCGCGGTCGCCAGGAGTGCCGGCGCGGCCGAGGGCCTGGACAGCGCGACCTTCGCCACGATCTTCGACGCCAAGTTCGCACGCACGGAGGCGTCGACGGCCGCGCGGGTGATCCTCGACGGCGTCGAGCGCCGCCGCGCGAGGGTGCTGGTGGGCCCGGATGCGCACGTGATCGACGCGCTCGTCCGGTTGTTCCCGGCCGGTTACCAGAAGGGCACGGTCGCCGTCTCCCGCCACTTCGGGGTGGTCTGACCCGACCACCCCGCCCGAGCGGGGGGGGTCAGGGTCGGAAGCGGTCGGTCGCCTCGAGCAGGTGATGTGTGGTGCCGGGTTCGGCCATCGCGTGCCCCGCGTCGGGGACGATGTGCAGGTCGGAGCCCGGCCAGGCCGCGTGCAGTTCCCACGCGCCTGCCACCGGACAGACCACGTCGTAGCGCCCGTGGACGATCACGGCGGGCAGGTGCGAGATCCTGTCCATGCGGTCCAGGATGGCCCGGCCGTCGAGGAACGCGTCGTTGACGAAGTAGTGGTTCTCGATGCGGGCGAAGGCCAGGGCGAACCTGTCGGCCTCGTCGTCGTCCCCGGTCCCGGGACGGGGGAGCAGGGTGGACGTCGTGGTCTCCCACGTCGTCCACGCTCGCGCTGCCGTGATCTCTGTCGCCGGATGACCGCAGTGCAGGAGGCGGTGGTAGGCGGCCACGTGGTCGAAGTCCTCCCGGTGGACCGCATCGGCTCCCTCGGCGGCCACGAGCGGCGCGAGGTAGCCCTCCCACGCGTCGGGGAACAGGTGGGCGGCGCCGCCCCGGTAGAACCAGTCGATTTCCGACGGCCGGCAGAGGAAGATCCCCCGGAGGACCAGGCCGCGGACGCGATCCGGGTGCTCCTGCGCGTAGGCCAGCGCGAGCGTCGTCCCCCACGAGCCGCCGAACACGAGCCAGCGCTCGATCCCCAGGGTCTCGCGCAGACGCTCGAGGTCGGCCACGAGATGCCACGTGGTGTTGACGGTGAGGTCCGCGCCGTCGGCGACGTGCGGCGCGCTCCGGCCGCAGCCGCGCTGATCCACCAGGATGATGCGGTAGGTCGCCGGGTCGAACATCCGGCGGTGCGCCGGGGTGGTCCCGCCGCCGGGACCTCCGTGGACGAACAGCACCGGCGATCCGTCCGGATTGCCCGAGCACTCCCAGTAGACGTTCTGACCGTCGCCCACGTCGAGCATTCCGGTCTCGTACGGCTCGATCCTCGGGTACGGGGTGCGGAGCGTGATCTGCTGGCTCATCGAGGCCGACCGCCCGGTCAGAAGGAGTGGTCCGGGCCGGGGAACTCGCGCGAACGGACCTCGTCGCCGTACTCCCGGGCGGCGTCGCGCAGCGTGTCGGCGAGCTGGGCGTAGCGCTTGACGAACCTGGCCGTCCGACCGGTGCCGTGGCCCGCCATGTCCTGCCACACCAACACCTGTGCGTCGCAGCCGTTGCCGGCGCCGATGCCGACCGTGGCGATGTCCAGCTCCGCGGTGACCTCGCGGGCGAGGTCGGCGGGGACCATCTCCATGACGACGGAGAACGCCCCGGCCTCCTGCACGGCGCGGGCGTCGGCCCGCAGTTCTTCGGCGGCGTCCCCGCGCCCCTGGACGCGGAAGCCCCCCAGGCCGTTGACCGACTGAGGGGTGAATCCGATGTGGGCCATCACGGGGATCCCGGCGTCGACGATCGCCCGGATCTGTGGGGCCATCCGCACGCCGCCCTCGAGCTTGACGGCCTGGGCGCCGCCCTCCTTCATCATCCGCGTGGCGGCGGCCACCGCCTGCACGGGGGAAGCCTCGTAGCTGCCGAACACCAGATCGGCCACGACCAGGGCCTTCGGCGCACCCCGGGTCACGGCCCGCACCAGCGGGATCATCTCGTCCTCGGTGACTGGGACCGTGGTGTCGTACCCGTAGACCACGTTGGCCGCCGAATCCCCGACCAGCAGGACCGGGATCCCGGCCTCCTGGAACACGCGCGCGGAGACGAAGTCGTAGGCGGTGAGCATGGGCCAGGGTTCCCCCGCGGCCTTGAGCTCGGCCAGGTGGTGGATCCGGGTCACCCGCGTCAGGCCCCGGGGTCCGGCGTCCGGAGTGCCACCGGAACCGTAGACCGGGGTGTCGGGGTTGTCGCTCATGGCGGTGTGGCCTTCCTACGGTGACCTCGAGGCCGGCGGGATGGCCGGTCCCCGGGTGGACAGGGGGCGGTGACGGACGGGGGCCGTCGCGAACGAGTCTGCCACGAGCCGGGGGGCGTGACTCCCCGGGCCACCGGGCGGGAGGCCCGCGAGCGGGGGCCCGGTGAGCGTGTCGGGGACCCGATGTCACACGCTCGTAACACGACAGGCACTAGGTTGGACGGCATGAACCGCCAGCAGGAGTACGTTCTCAGGACCTTGGAAGAGCGCGACATCCGGTTCGTCCGGCTCTGGTTCACCGACGTTCTCGGGACCTTGAAGTCAGTGGCCGTCGCCCCGGCAGAGCTCGAGGGGGCGTTCGGGGAGGGGATCGGCTTCGACGGCTCCGCCATCGAGGGGTTCTCGCGGGTCTCGGAGGCGGACACCGTCGCCAAACCCGACCCCTCGACGTTCCAGGTCCTGCCGTGGGCACACGCCGACGGTGGCCAGCACTCGGCGCGGATCTTCTGCGATGTCTTCAACCCCGACGGCAGTCCGAGCTGGGCCGATCCGCGCCACGTGCTGCGCCGCCAGCTCAACAAGGCCGCCGACCTCGGCTTCTCCTGCTACGTGCACCCGGAGATCGAGTTCTTCCTGTTCAAGGACCTGGACACCAACGGTGCCGAGCCGGTTCCCACGGACAACGGCGGGTACTTCGACCAGGCCGTGCACGATTCCGCCCCGCACTTCCGGCGTCACGCGATCGAGGCGCTGGAGGCGATGGGGATCTCGGTGGAGTTCTCCCACCACGAGGGGGCACCGGGGCAGCAGGAGATCGACCTGCGCTACGCGGACGCACTGAGCATGGCGGACAACATCATGACCTTCCGCTACATCGTCAAGGAGGTGGCCATGAACAACGGGGTGTGGGCGTCGTTCATGCCCAAGCCCCTCCGGGACCACCCGGGTTCGGCCATGCACACGCACATGAGCCTGTTCGAGGGCGACACCAACGCGTTCCACGACGCGGACGACGAGTACCAGATGTCCACCACCGCGAAGTCGTTCGTGGCGGGCATCCTGCGTCACGCCCCGGAGTTCTCGGCCGTCACCAACCAGTGGGTCAACTCCTACAAGCGGCTCATCGGCGGCGGCGAGGCCCCCACCGCCGCCACCTGGGGCCGTGCCAACCGCTCGGCGCTGGTGCGGGTCCCCATGTACACGCCCAACAAGGCCTCCTCGCGGCGCATCGAGGTCCGCAGTCCGGACTCGGCGTGCAACCCCTACCTCGCGTACGCGGTGATGATCGCCGCCGGGATCAAGGGCGTGCAAGACGGCTACGAGCTGCCGCCGGAGTCCGAGGACGACGTGTGGACCATGAGCCGGCGCGAGCGTCGTGCGATGGGCTACACGGACCTGCCGGGGAGCCTGGAGCAGGCCCTCGACGCGATGGAGGAGTCGGAGCTAGTCGCCGAGGCACTCGGTGAGCACGTGTTCGAGTTCTTCCTGCGCAACAAGCGGCGCGAATGGCGGGAGTACCGCAACGAGGTGACCCCGTACGAGCTCCGCAACTACCTCGCGTTGTGACCGGACGGTCGAGGTGAGCATGGATTCGTCGCGGTCCAGGGTGCCCAGCCCGGGCAGGCTCGGACTGCTCGACCAGCGCGCCGGGGACTGGTTGGACTACCTGGGGTGGACCGACGAGGACGCGATCCCGATGCTGTGGGCGCTCTCGCGCGCACCCGACCCGGACCTCGCCCTGGGGGCGCTGGTCCGGCTCAGGGAGGCGCTGGCCGCCGAGGCGCAGGGCGGCGAGGCGCAGGGCGGCGGTGGGGACATCGACGTGGCCGCGCTGGACTCGGCTCTCCGCTCGGATCTCCGGTTGCGCGGACGACTCCTGGGACTGCTCGGCTCGTCGAGCGCGCTGGGGGACCATCTGGTCGCGCAGCCCACCCGCTGGGCGTTGCTGCGTTCGCCGCTGCCCTCCCGTGAGGACGTACTGGCGGACCTTCTGGGAGTGGTCGACGCCGTGCCAGAGGCGCCCGTCGAGGGCGCACCCGCACCGTCCCAGTCCGCTGACCTGCGCAGCGTCGGAACCTATCGCGCGGCGGTCATCGGCGGCGCAGCCGTCAACGTGCTCCGGTCGGCCTATCGCGACCACGTGGCGCTCCTGGCCGCACACGACGTGGCGTCCACGGTCGAGGACGAGCCGGTCCTGCCGTTCGCCGAGGTGGGTCGTCGCCTCGCCGATCTCGCGGACGCCGCGCTGACCGCCGCGCTCGCGGTGGCGGTCTCCACGGTGTACCCGGACTCGCCCATGCCCTGCCGCCTCGGCGTGGTGGCCATGGGCAAGGGCGGGGCCCGCGAACTCAACTACATCTCCGACGTGGACATCATCTTCGTCTCCGAACCCGCGGACGCCAAGACCGGTCGGGTGGCCGGGGAGATGATGCGCATCGGCTCGATGGCCTTCTTCGAGGTGGACGCCGCGCTGCGACCCGAGGGCAAGTCCGGCGAGCTGGTGCGGACGCTCGAGTCACACGAGGCCTACTACAGGCGGTGGGCCAAGACGTGGGAGTTCCAGGCGCAGCTCAAGGCCCGCCCGATGACGGGCGACCTGGCCCTGGCCACCGAGTACTACGACACCGTGCACCCGCTGGTGTGGACCGCCTCCGAGCGGGACGACTTCGTGCACGACGTCCAGGCGATGCGTCGGCGGGTGGAGGAGAACGTCCCCGAGCCGCTCCGGGAGCGCGAGCTCAAGCTCGGTCGCGGGGGCCTGCGCGACGTGGAGTTCGCGGTCCAGCTCCTGCAACTGGTACACGGTCGCACGGACGAGGACCTACGTGTCGCCAGCACGGTGGACGCGCTCGGGGCGCTCCGGGCGGGGGGATACATCGCGCGGGAGGACGGCGCCAACCTGGTGGCCGCCTACGAGTTCCTGCGACTTCTCGAGCACCGTCTCCAACTCCAGCGGTACAAGCGCACCCATCTGCTCCCCGAGGACGGCGACCGCGAGGCGTACCGCTGGCTCGCCCGCGCCGCCCACGTCCGACCGAGCAGCCGGCACGACGCCGCGGAGGTCCTGCTCGAGCAGCTGCGTCAGGTCCGCAGCCGGGTGCGCAGACTCCACTCCAAGCTGTTCTACCGCCCGCTGCTGGACTCGATCGCCGCCTACGACGCGGAGGCCCTGTCCCTGAGCTCCGAGGCCATGGAGCGGCAGCTGGCGGCGCTGGGGTTCGGCGCACCGCGCCACGCACTCGGGCACCTCCGGGCCCTGGCCGGGCAGAACAACCGTCGCGGCCGGATCCAGGCGTTGCTCCTGCCCGCCTTCATGGAATGGCTCGCCGACACCCCGGACCCGGACGCCGGGCTACTGGCCTACCGCAAGCTGTGTGAGGAGCACCAGGACGTCACCTGGTTCCTGCGCATCCTGCGGGACGACAGCATCGTGGCGCGCCGCCTGGTGACGGTGCTGGGCACCTCCGCGTTCGTCTCCGAACTCCTGCTCCGCAACCCCGAGGTGATCCCGGAGCTGACCGACGGCGCCGAGGGGCCAGTGCTCGTGGCCTCCAAGGTCTCCGACATCGCCTCCGCGCTGTCCGCCTCGGCGTCCCGCCACCGCACCCCCGAGAAGGTCATCGCCGCCGCGAGGTCGTTGCGTCGGGCCGAGCTGGCCCGGATCGGCGCCGCCGACGTCCTGGGGTTGGTCTCCGTGCCCGAGGTCGGCAAACGCCTGTCCGCCGTGTGGCGGGCGGTGCTCGAGGCGTCCCTCGCGGCGGTGATGAGGGACATGGCTCCCGAGGGCCAGGCGCCGCCGGCCCGACTCGCCTACATCGGGATGGGGCGACTCGGCGGGGACGAGCTGTCCTACGGATCCGATGCGGACGTGATGATCGTGTGCGATCCGGTGGAGGGAGTCGCCGAGGACGTGGCCGTCCGATGGGCCGTCCAGGTGGCCGAACGGGTGGGCAAGTTGCTCTCCTCGCCGTCGTCGGACCCCCCGCTCGACCTCGACGCCGACCTTCGACCGGAGGGCCGCAACGGTCCCCTGGTGCGGACGCTCGCCTCCTACCGCGCCTACTACTCCAAGTGGGCCGAGACGTGGGAACTGCAGGCCCTGCTCCGGGCTGCGTTCGCGGCGGGGGATCGCGACCTGGGCCTGGACTTCCTGCACATGATCGACGAGTTCCGTTATCCGGCGGAAGGCGTGCCGCCCAAGGTGGTGCAGGAGATCCGGCGGATGAAGGCGCGGATCGACACCGAGCGGTTGCCCAGAGGGGCCGACCCGGCCACGCACACCAAGCTCGGGCGCGGCGGCCTGGCGGACGTCGAGTGGTGCGCCCAGCTGCTCACGATGCAGCACGCGGCGCGGGTCCCGGGCCTGCACACCACCACCACCCTGGAGGCGCTCGAGGCCGCGGCCGCCGCGGAGCTGCTCTCGGAGGGCGAGCGGGAGGCACTGGTCCAGTCGTGGCTCATGGCCGCCCGCACCCGCAACGCCCTGGTCCTGGCCCGCGGCAAAGCGGTCGACCAACTCCCCGGTCAGGGCAAGATCCTGGCGGCCGTGGCCAGCATCTGCGCCGGGTCATCCGACGGCGCGGAGTTCCTCAACCAGTACCTGCGGGTCACCCGACACGGCCGCAAGGCCGTCGACCACGTCTTCTGGGGTGAGATCTGAGGCGTGTTCCGGGTTCGGACCAGGGTTGTCACCGATGCGCCCCGGGGCCGCGCGCCGATACCCTGGGGTCATGGCTGTGAAGATGAACCTCACCCTCACCCTCGACGGCGTCACCTACGGTGAGCTGTACGAGTTCGTCGACGCGGTCCGGGCGGCCGGCGTGCCCGCCGACGAACGCGTGCGCTGTCTGGGGTCCGACGACATGGGCGACCGCTTCGAGGTGGAGCTCGGCCCGGACCTGCGCCGCGCCGGGGCGGCACGCGCGGCCTCGGGTGCGCTCGTCGGGGAGCCGGTCCCGCCCGCCGCGGGACCGTCGTCCTCACCGTCGATCGCCTCGGTGGCGGAGACGGTCCGCTCGATGGTCCGCAACGGTGACGACCTCGACCGTGTGATCGCGGCACTGGGGGACCTGCGCAAGTTCCTGCGGTGAGGCGACCCCGCCCGGTGGCCCGGGCGACGGCCGTCCTGGCCGCGCTGGTGGCCGCGGCGGGGATCGCTCTCCACCACTCGACCTCCGAGGTCCCCGCGGTCCTGGTCCTGGCCACGTTCGCGCTGTGGGCCTGGGCGTTCTCCCTCGTCGCGGTCCTCGCGGCGCTGCGCGCCCGCTCCGTGCTGTTGACGGTCGTGGCCGTGGCGCTGGTCGGGGCGGGGGCGGTCCAGTACGGTCCGCTGGTCTCACCCGCCCGTGGGTACGACGACGAGGGCGTCGACCTCCGGGTGCTGGTGCAGAACCTGGAGTTCGGCAGAGCCGACCCCGTCGACGTGGTCCGTGCCGTCCGTGGCGGCGGGGTCGATCTGCTGCTCACGGTGGAGGCCACCCCGGAGTCGGTCGACGGCCTCCGCGCGGCCGGGCTCGGCGAGACGCTCCCGCACGAGGCCTCGCATGCCGCCCCGCAGGCTGCCGGCGTCGCGGTCTGGTCGAGATACCCGCTCGCGCCGCCCGAGCGGGTCCCCGGCTTCAGCCTGGGGGTCCTGCGCACGGACATGGCCGGCCCCGCGGGTCCGGTGACGGTGGTGGCCGCCCATCCCGTCGCGCCGGTGTTCGACGCCGCGACCGCGGTCGAGGAGGCCGACCGGCTGAGGTGGTACCTCGGCGGGTTGCCCGGCCCGGCCCCCGTGGTGGTGGGGGGCGACTTCAACGCCACCTGGGACCATTCCCGGTTCCGCGGACTGCGTGGACTGGGCTACACCGATTCGGTCTCCGGCGGTGGCGACGGCTGGGTGCCCACGTGGCCCGCCGACAGGCGCGTCCCGCCACTGATCGGAATCGACCACGTGCTCGCGCGGGGAGCGTCGGCGGTGGGGGAGACCAGCACCGTCCGGGTGGGCGGCACCGATCACCTGGGCGTGATCGCGACGGTACGTCTTGCCGCGGACCGGGTCCGTTGACCTACGATGCGCACCATGAGTTCACGCATCCTGACAGCAGCGTCCGGCCTCGGCGCGGTCGCGCTCGCCGTGGTACTCGGGGGTTGTGGCGGAGCGACCGTGGAGGGGGAGGCGCCCGAGGTGGCCACGGAGTCCACCACGACGACCGCCGCGTCGAGCACCCCCTTCGCCGAGGAGCGACCCGAGAAGCCCACCGGGCCCGTGACACCGCCCCCGCCGCCCGAGCCGCAGCCGGAGCCGATGCCGGGGGAGCCCGCACCGGAACCACGAGCGGACGACACCCCGGCGGCCGAGCCCGCTCCCGTCGCCCCCGGGGGCGGTGACTTCGTCGCGCTGCTGCAGAGGCAGGACGTCGTGCTCCCCGAGGGCGTGGATCCGGTGGCCACCGCCGCGGAGGCCTGCGGCCGCTTCGACGGGGGCCAGCAGATGGACGAGGTCTCGGGGTGGCTCGGCGAGTACGGGCGGTTGGGCCCCGAGCAGCAGGGTTTCTTCCTCGGCGCCGCCGTGGGTACCTACTGCCCCCAGAACTTCCCCAAGCTCGGCTGAGCCCGGCCGGTGGGAGCCCGGCGTCTCACATCCGGCTGTACTTGGCCCGGCCCAGGGAGAAGACACCGTACAACGCGATTCCGACGCCGGTCACGATGAGCAGAATCTGCCCGAACGGCTGTTCACCGACCGTCCGCAGCGCCGCATCGAGGCCGCCCGCCTTCTCGGGATCCGCTGTCACGACCGCCGCGATGACGAGGCCGCCGAGGATCGTCAGGGCCGCGCCCTTGGCGATGTAACCGAGCTGGCCGGAGATGACGATGGCCCGCCCGACATTGCCGCCCCCGGTTCGTTCGAGTTCCTCGACGAACTTCTTGGTGACGCCCGTGTAGACGTGGTGCACGCCCACCCCGATGATCACCAGGCCCACCACGACGAGCGCGACCTTGCCCGGTCCGGAGCCGAGCAGCCCGGCGGTGGTGCCGGAGGCCGTCTCGGAGTCCGAATCGGATCCCCCCGAGGCGAACCGGGCGGTGGTGACGCCGAGCGCGAGGTAGACGGCGGCCTTGGCGCCCGCCTTGACCCTGTCCGAGGCCTCCTCGGAACCCAGGATCATCTCGATGACCTGCCAGAGACCCAGTGCGAGGAAGCCGATCGCGCCGGCCCACAGGAGGACCTGGCCACCCGGGGCGGAGGCGATCTCGGCGAGGGCACCGGAGTTGGACGCCTCCTCTCCGCCCGATCCGGTCGCGATCCGGATGGCGATCCACCCGATGAGCAGGTGGAGGATCCCGTTCATGACGAAGCCCGCGCGGGCGAGCCACTCGAGTGCGGGATGGTCGACTGCGGAGCGGGCGGCGCCCCGAACTGAGCGAGGGGGACTAGGTGTCTTCATCACAGCACTCTCCCATGAGCCCGGCCTCGCCACGACCTCGGCGGTTCACCACTCGATCTCGCCGAGGACGTCGTTCCGCCGACGAAGCTCGGCCACCCGCTGCTCGGCCGCGCGGTGCTCCTCGGAGCGGCGCCTGGCCTGTTCCGCGAGCGCGTCCGCCTCGACCTCGGCAAGGAGCAGCTGGAGACGGTCCTTCTGTTCACGCAGGGTCTCGACCGAGGTGTCCATCGCGATGAGCTTGCGTGAGCCCGCGCTGGCATGGAGGAACGGGTTCCGTTCGAGGATCAACCTCGCCTCCTCGGGATCGAGCACCCGCGAGAGCTTCAGCAGCACGGGGTAGCTCTCGCCGTCGCGGCCGGTTCCCGGTTCGTGGTCCGGGTCCAGGGCGGCCGCGACCACCTTGAGTGGTCGGGCCCTCGGGGAGGCGCTCCGGAAGTCCACGTCGTCTGCGTCCACGAGCTCCCGACCCCTTTCCGTTCCCCGCCTCGCGGCGTTCCCCGGTCCTGGGTCAACCGTAAACGCCCCGGCCACAGGGGCCGGGGCGTTTCAACGATTACGGAGCCGACGGATCAGCAGTCGTAGTACAGGTCGAACTCGTGCGGGTGCGGACGCAGGTTGACCGGGGCGATCTCCTTCTCCCGCTTGTACTCGATCCAGTTCTCGATGAGGTCCTCGGTGAACACGCCACCCGCGGTGAGGTACTCGTGATCGGCCTCGAGGCGATCGAGGACCGCGCTCAGCGACGTGGGGGCCTGCGGGATGTCCGCGGCCTCCTCCGGCGGGAGCTCGTAGAGGTCCTTGTCCACCGGGGCGTGCGGCTCGATCTTGTTCTTCACGCCGTCCAGGCCCGCCATCATCATCGCGGCGAACGCGAAGTACGGGTTGCCGGAGGAGTCGGGGCAGCGGAACTCGATGCGCTTGGCCTTGGGGTTGTTGCCCGTGATCGGGATACGGACGCAGGCGGAGCGGTTGCGCTGCGAGTACACCAGGTTGATCGGCGCCTCGTAGCCCGGGACGAGCCGGTGGTACGAGTTGATCGTCGGGTTGGTGAACGCCAGCAGGCTCGGCGCGTGGTGCAGGATGCCGCCGATGTAGTAGCGGGCGACGTCCGACAGTCCCGCGTAGCCGGCCTCGTCGTGGAACAGCGGCTTGCCGTCCTTCCACAGCGACTGGTGGGCGTGCATGCCGGAGCCGTTGTCCCCGAAGAGGGGCTTGGGCATGAAGGTCGCGGACTTGCCGTTCTTCCACGCGGTGTTCTTGACGATGTACTTGAAGAGCTGGATGTCGTCAGCCGCGTGGAGGAGCGTGTTGAACTTGTAGTTGATCTCCTGCTGACCACCGGAGCCCACCTCGTGGTGGAAGCGCTCGAGCTCGAAGCCGGCGTTGGTGAGGTTGGTCGACATCTCATCGCGCAGGTCGACGAAGTGGTCGTAGGGCGCCACCGGGAAGTACCCGCCCTTGGGGCGGACCTTGTACCCGAGGTTCGGCGAACCGTCGGCCTCGGACTCGGCGCCCGTGTTCCAGTTGCCGGCGATCGAGTCGACCTCGTAGAAGCCGTGGTTGGTACCCGAGCCGTAACGGACGGAGTCGAACACGAAGAACTCGGCCTCGGCACCGAAGAAGCAGGTGTCGGCGATTCCCGTGGAGATCAAGTACTCCTCGGCCTTGCGCGCGACGTTGCGGGGGTCGCGGCTGTAGGCCTCACGGGTGAAGGGGTCGTGCACGAAGCAGCTGATGTTGAGCGTCTTGGCCTTGCGGAACTGGTCGAGGCGAGCGGTCGACACGTCCGGTAGGAGCATCATGTCGGACTCGTGGATCGACTGGAACCCCCGGATGGACGAGCCGTCGAACGCCAGGCCGTCCTCCATCATGTCCTCGTCGAAGGCGGCGGCAGCGATCGTGAAGTGCTGCTCGGCGCCGGGCAGGTCGGTGAACCTGATGTCGACGTACTCGACGCCCTCGTCCTTGATGAACTTGATGACCTCGTCCGGAGTGGAGAATGCCACGATGTCGCTCCTCGTCTCTCTGTGCGACGGGCAACCGGTGCCGCCCGTCGTGCGGTGACCTCACGATATGGGCGAGGTGTTGCCCGGCCGTCAACCGAATGTTTCGGCAGTGTTACAGAGGCGGGCCGGGTGGTGTCCCTCCCAATAGGGGTCAGCCTAGTCAACCACTACGGGGGAACGTCGACACGGGGAGCGACCGGGCCCCGGCTACCCTGGGAAGCATGCGCGAAATTGCAGGATCATGGCTCTCCGGCCCGACCTCGTCCGGCAACGAGCCGGAGCAGGACTTCAAGGGTGAGCGGCTCGGGCTGCCCCGGTACGGCGAGGGCTCGCTCGCGCCGCTGGGGGTGCGTCTCGGCGCACTACTGGTCGACTGGTTCCTCGCCTACGGTTTCGTGGGACTCGTCGTCACACTCGGCGGACCGGGCCTGCTCGGGGGCGAGACGTTCTCTGCTGTGGCCAGTTGGGCGACCCCGCTGCTCTGGGGCGTGTCCGGCACCGTGTGCGTCTGGCTCTTCGCCCAGACGCCGGGACAGGCACTCTTCGGGATCGGCACCGCCCGGATCGACGCCGACGAGCGGGTCGGTGTCCTCCGCGCGATCGTCCGGGTCGCCTTCGTGTTCTTCCTACTCCCGCCCCTCGTCCAGGACGAGGACGGCCGCGGGCTGCACGATAGGGCGACGGGTACGGCTTTGATCCGGACCAGGTGACGCCCGATACGGATCCGGTGATCCGGCCGCGCGGATCCGGTGATCCGTCCGCGCTGATCTGCCGGGGCGACCGCTCCGGTCAGCCCCGTCGGCGGGCGCTGCGCTGCATGTTGCGGACCTTCGCACCCTGAGGGAGCGGGCCCTTGGGCATCTGGTTCTGGATGCCGGTCTTGGTGCCCAGCGCACGCAGCCGGGTGTCCAGTGCGTCGACCTTCGCGCGGTTGATGTTCATGGGGTAGCGCGTCAGGCGACGGTTGAGCTTGCGCAGCGGGACCTGCTCAGGGGTCGTCCCTTCCTCGTCGCCCACGATCAGCTCATAGATCGGGGTGTCACCGACGACCCGGGCGACCTTCTTCTTCTCCTGCAGCATGAGCGGCTTGAGCCGGTGTGGCTGTCCCTCGCCCACGAGGACGATCCCGCAGCGGCCGACCACGCGGTGCACGGCGTCGAAGCTGGTCGTCGCGGCGACGGCCTGGTTGACGCGCCAGCCCGATCGGAGCTGGTCCAGCGCCCACGCCGCCGCACCGGGCTGTCCTTCGGCCTTCGCGAACACGGTGTTCTGGACGCGGCGGGAGAAGATCACCATCGCGAGCATCAGACCGGTGAGGACACCCAGTGGGAGCATCCACCATTCCCCGCCCCAGAGGGAACCCAGGAGGAAGAACGCGACGGCGGAGAGGATCAACGCGCCGATCATCAGGGGCCACAGGAGTTTGTCCTGCTTGGACTGGATCTTCAGGGCCTCCCACATCTGCCCGCGCTGCGCCTTGCTCGCCTGCCGCCGTGCAGCCCGAGCCGCCTTCTTGTCCGCCTTGCTGACCTCGCTCTTCGCCATACCGTTCAGGATACGTGGCGGGCACCACCGTCCGGGAACCGCGGTTCGCCGCAGGGGTGGAGCGGCTGAGCCGGACGGGTGGCCCGGGTGAGACGAACGGGTGGCCCGGGTGAGACGAACGGGTCGGGCCTGGACGCGCGGAGGGTCAGGCCCGGGCGCGCGCCAGCACGGAGGAGGCCTCCTGCGAGGCGGCGCCGCCGGAGGTCAACTGTGCGAGGTGCTCCGGAACCTGCTGGCCCCGGTGTTCGAGAGCCTGGACGTACAGGCGCCCGGCCCTGTACGAGGACCGGACCAGTGGACCGGCCATGACCCCGGCGAAACCGATCTCGCGCGCCTGGTCGGACAGCTCCACGAACTCCTCCGGCTTGACCCAGCGGTCGATGGGGTGGTGCAGCGGACTGGGCCGGAGGTACTGGGTGATGGTGAGGATGTCGCACCCCGCGGAATGCAGGTCGATCATCGCGTCGACGATCTCCTCCGTGGTCTCACCCATTCCCAGGATGAGGTTGGACTTGGTGACCAGCCCGAAGTCGCGGGCGGCTCGGATGACTCCGAGGGACCGGTCGAACCGGAACGCCGGCCTGATGCGCTTGAAGATCCGGGGGACCGTCTCCACGTTGTGCGCGAGCACCTCGGGCCGTGACTCGAACACCTCCGCGAGCTGATCCGGATCACCGTTGAAATCGGGGATCAGGTTCTCGACGCCGGTGTTGGGGTTGAGTTCGTGGATCTTGCGGACCGTCTCCGCGTACAGCCACGCGCCACCGTCGTCGAGGTCGTCCCGGGCGACGCCGGTGATGGTCGAGTACCGCAGACCCATTTCGCGAACGGACTCCGCCACGCGCCGCGGCTCGTCCCGGTCGAGGGCACTGGGCTTGCCCGTCGCGATCTGACAGAAGTCGCAGCGCCTCGTGCACTGCTCGCCGCCGATGAGGAAGGTGGCCTCGCGGTCCTCCCAACATTCGTAGATGTTGGGGCAGCCGGCCTCCTCGCACACCGTGTGCAGACCGCCGGTCTTGACGAGGCCCTTGAGTTCCTTGTACTCGGGGCCCATCGTGGCCCGGGTCCGGATCCAGGAGGGCTTGCGCTCGATCGGCGTCTCGGCGTTGCGGGCCTCGATGCGGAGCAGCTTGCGGCCTTCGGGAGTGACAGTCACGGCCGCCAGCCTACGCTCGAATCACCTCACGGGTAGTCGTCCGTCGAGCGCCTCCACCACGTCGGAGGTGACCTGGTCGAGGACCTCCGAGACGGGCACGTCCCGTCCGAGTTCGGCCGAGAGGGAGGTGACCCCGGCGTCGACGATCCCGCAGGGGACGATCCGCGAGTATGCACCGAGATCACAATCGCAGTTGAGCGCGAAACCGTGCATTGTCACCCCGCGCTGGACCCGGATCCCGATGGCGGCGATCTTGCGCTCCGGCCGGCCGTCACCGGCCGGACACCACACCCCGGACCGGCCGTCCACACGGTCGACCTCCACCCCCATCCGGGCGCACGTGGTGATGAGGGCCTGCTCCACCCGGCGGACGTACTCCACCACATCGATGGGGTCCGACAGGGCGATGATCGGGTACCCGACCAGCTGCCCGGGTCCGTGCCAGGTGATCCGGCCACCCCGGTCCACGTCGACGACGGGGGTCCCGTCGACCGGGCGATCCGACGGCTCCGTGCGCTTTCCGGCGGTGTATGTGGCCGGGTGTTCCAGGAGCAGGATCGTGTCCCCGCGGGCTCCGTCGGCCCTCTCCTCGGCGAGCGACCTCTGCAGCTCCCAGGTGGGTGTGTACTCGACGGTGCCGAGGCGGCGGATCTCCGGCTCGACCGGATCGCGGCGCAGGGACTGACCGGTGTGGGACATGCCGTCCACTCTAGGCCGAGGGGTCCCACAGACGACGACGGGCGCCCTCCCGGAGGAGGACGCCCGTGGCGCTGTGGTCAGGACCTAGAGGCCGAGATCTCCCTCGAACTCGGCCCGCTGCAGACGGTCCTTGACCGTGGTGAGGAAACGACCGGCGTCCGCACCGTCGATGAGACGGTGGTCGTAGGTCAGCGGCAGGTAGCCCATCGACCGGATGGCGATCGACTCGCCGTCGTCGTCGGCGTCCACCACGGGGCGCCGCACGATCGCGCCGGTCCCCAGCATCGCCGCCTGCGGCGGGACGAGGATCGGGGTGTCGAACAGCGCACCCTCGCTCCCGATGTTGGTGATGGTGAACGTGCCCCCCTGGAGGTCGTCCGGGGTGAGCTTGGACGCCCGCGCCCGCTCCGCCAGGTCGATGATCGCCTTGGCGAGACCCGGGATGTCCAGGTCCTGGGCGTCGCGGATGACCGGTGAGAGCAGCCCCGCCTCGGTGTCCACGGCGATGCCGAGGTTCACCGAGCCGTGGTAGGTGATCTCGTTGGTGTCCTCGTCGTACGACGCGTTGACGTTCGGGTGCGAGACCAGGGCCTCGACCACCGCCTTGGCGTAGAACGGCAGGTAGGTGAGCTTGACACCGTGCTCGTCCGCGAACCGGCTCTTGGTCCGGGCCCGCAGTTGCGCGACGCGGCTCATGTCCACCTCGAAGACCTGCGTGAGCTGCGCGCTGGTCTGCAGCGACTCGCGGGTCTTCTTTGCCGTGATCTTGCGGATCCGGTTGGCCTTCTTGGTGGTCCCGCGCAGCTCGGCCAGTTCGGGTCGCACCCCGGCCGAGGACGGGCCACCTGCTGGGGCCTTCTTCTCCGCGGGGGCCTCGGTGTCGCTCTCGGCGCCACCCTCGGCCGCGGCGAGGACATCCTGCTTACGGATGCGTCCGCCGATCCCGGTGCCCTTGACGGAGTCCAGGTCCACGCCGTGCTCCTGGGCGAGCTTGCGCACGAGCGGGGTGACATAGGGGGAGGTGCCGGAGCTGGAACCCGTGGCGCCGCCCCCGCTCTCGGCCGCGGCGAGGACGTCCTGCTTGCGGATGCGCCCACTGGCCCCGCTGCCCTCGACGGTCTCGAGGTCGACCCCCTTCTCCTCGGCGAGCGACCGCACCAACGGTGTGGGGGACGGCGAGGTACCGGACTTGGCGGCTTCCGCCGGTTCCGCACGCTCGCCCTGCCTGCCCGAGGACCCCGGGCCGTCGGCCGTGTCCGCGGACTCATCGGCCTTGGCGGCGGCTTTCTCCGCCGCCTTCTTCTCGGTCTTCGGGGTCTTGCCCGCTGCGTCGTCCTGCTCGGCTGCGCCGGCGGCGTCGGTGGCATCGCCCTCCGCCTGCGCGGGGGCGTCATCGGGACGGGCGGACTCGGCGGCGTCGGACGTCCCCTCGTCCTCGGGCTCGTCGTCCTGGTCGGAGGTGTCGCCGTCGCCGATGACGGCGAGGACGGCTCCGACCTCGACGGTCTCGTCCTCGTCGGCGACGATCTTCTGCAGGGTGCCGGCGACGGGGGAGGGGATCTCGGTGTCGACCTTGTCGGTGGAGACCTCGAGCAGGGGCTCGTCCATCTCCACGGTGTCGCCGACGGCCTTGAGCCAGTTGGTGATGGTGCCCTCGGTGACGGACTCGCCGAGTTCGGGCATGGTGACCTCGGTGCCCTTGACGCCCGCTCCCTTTCCGCTGGAGCCGCCGGAGGACTTCGCGGGCTTCTCGGCGGGTGCCTCGTCGGCCTCCTCCGCGGAGGCGTCGGCCTCGTCGTCGGAGTCGTCGTCATCGGAGGAGGAGTCCTCCGCCGGCTCGTCGGCGGGCTCGTCGTCCTGGTCGGAGGTGTCGCCGTCGCCGATGACGGCGAGGACGGCTCCGACCTCGACGGTCTCGTCCTCGTCGGCGACGATCTTCTGCAGGGTGCCGGCGACGGGGGAGGGGATCTCGGTGTCGACCTTGTCGGTGGAGACCTCGAGCAGGGGCTCGTCCATCTCCACGGTGTCGCCGACGGCCTTGAGCCAGTTGGTGATGGTGCCCTCGGTGACGGACTCGCCGAGTTCGGGCATGGTGACCTCGGTGCCCTTGCCGCCCGCTCCCTTTCCGCTGGAGCCGCCGGAGGACTTCGCGGGCTTCTCGGCGGGTGCCTCGTCGGTCTCCTCCGCGGAGGCGTCGGCCTCGTCGTCGGAGTCGTCGTCATCGCCGTCATCGGAGGAGGAGTCCTCCGCCGGCTCGTCGGCGTCGTCCGATCCACCGGAACCGTCGTCGATGACCGCGAGTTCCCCGCCGATCTCGACGGTCTCGTCCTCGTCGGCGACGATCTTGGACAGCGTGCCCGCTGCGGGCGACGGGATCTCGGTGTCGACCTTGTCGGTCGAGACCTCGAGCAACGGCTCGTCGACCTCGACGGTGTCCCCCTCCTTCTTGAGCCAGCGGGTGACGGTGCCCTCGCTGACGGATTCACCGAGAGCCGGCATCTGTACGGAGAAGGCCATGGTGTCGTGACTCCTCAAGAGTTGTGGGCGCTGCCCGCCGGCGCGATCCGCACCCGCGTGAGCGGCGACATGGTGGTGAGCTATCGATTCTTCGAGACGACCCGGGACGGAACCACTGTGGCGGCCCGCCCGGACGATCGACCACCATTGTGCCCTGTGCCACCTGCCGGTGTCGGCGGACGCCCCGATCCCGGCGTCTGTGGGTGCCCGATCCGCCAGGCGGCCGCGCCATCACCGGTGCTCGGGCTCGGTACGATCGATTCGGCGTAGACGGCCCCACCCCGGACGGGGGGCCGACGGGAGGAGACCGACAGTGGCGATCCGCGATCTTTTCCGGCGGCGGCAGACGCGGATCCCCGCGGATCCCGCCGACCTCGCCCACTTCCGGTCCTGGTGCGAGACCCGGGTGGGGATCGAGGCGTACCTGGAGCCCGAGACCCTCGTGTCGGTGCCCGGACTCCTCCTCGTCGCGTTCGACGGCGAGTGGACGCGACGCCCGGTGGGGGATGTGGCCACCGCGCGCAAGCTCGCCGACCAGCTCAAGATCCCCCTCTACGACGCGATGGAGACCGGGTACCCGGACCGGATGCGGCTCTTCGAGGAGGTTCGGATCTCCCGCGAGCGCAAGGAGAGGGCCCGCCGGCTCCGCGAACAGATGCGCGAGAACGATTAACAGCACTGCCGCGCCATCCGACCGCACACCTGTAGCGGAGTTCCGCAGGCGACGTCTCGTGTTGCGAGCAATCGTGGGTCTGGCGTCCATCTGACTCGGATCGACCCCGACCGCTCCCATCGCTGGGTCGCGGCTCTGGGAGGGACTCACCATCGGCGCCGCCGACGGCCCCGGCGAGGACTCGAGACTATTGCGTAACTCATCCTTGATGGTTTTGAAACCTAAGAAGATGCACAGGAAATGTTGCCGTAACAGCAGGGCGAGAGTGTGTCTCTGGTCGCTCGAACCACTTGTGGATCACTTCCACGAGCGACCGGGTTTCCCTTCCCACTCAGAGAAATGAGCGCACATGCTCCAGATGACACCTCGCCGCAGGGCACGAGCGTTCGTGGCCGCTCTGTCCTGCGCCGGGCTCCTGGTCACAGGGCTGCCCAGCGCATCGGCGGCCTCTCCGCTCGACAGCCTCGCCGCCGGCAGTCTCGGATCGAGTACGGGCACTACTGCGCCAGACGCACCCGAGACTCCGGTCGAGCCCGATCCGGGCGAGCCCGATCCGACTGAGCCGATTGATGGCGGGGATCCGACCCTGCCCACCGTGACAGTCGTGGCAACCGGCGGCACCCTCGCCGGCCGGGCGACCACGCAGGACTCGTACTCGAACTACCGCGCCGGAACCTATCCGATGGCCGAGCTCATCCCCGAAATCGCCCCGGCCATCGACCAGATGGCCAACGTGGACATCGTGCAGTTCGGTAACGCCGGCTCAGGTGGTTACACCATCGCGCAGTATCGCGAGCTGACCCTGGCGGTCGAGCAAGCACTCGTGAGCTCGGATGCCGTCGTGGTGACCACGGGAACCGACACCATGGAGGAGTTCGGGTACTGGCTTGACGTCACTGTCCAGAGCAAGAAGCCAGTAGTCATCACGGGTGCGATGCGTCCGTGGGCTGCCGGCCCGACCCCGGATGTCGACCCGGTGTTCGGCAGTGACGGCCCCGCCAACCTGGTCCAGTCGATCCGGCTCGCAGCATCCCAGCAGACTTACTGCTTCGGCACCGTGCTGATGCTCAACGATGAGATACACGCGGCACGCGACGTCACCAAGGGCAACACCATGCGGACCGACACGTTCGAGTCCCGGAGAGTCGGCGTTCTCGGGTGGATCGACGGCGATCGGATCAGTCTCCCGCGTGGACCGTCCAGAGTGCTCGACTGCCAGTCCGACCGGTGGCTCACGCCCTTCGACCTGTCGGAGATCTCAGCGAGCGATCTGCCCAAGGTGGAGATCTTCTACAACTACCAGGAGGCCTCCGGGGATGCGATCCGGGGAATGGTCACCGGCGGGGCCACCGGAATCGTCACCGCCGGTACCGGTGCGGGCGGCATCTCCTCGGCGGCAGGCCAGGCTCGCCGCGATGCCATCGCTCAAGGGGTGTGGTTCGTCTCCACCAGCCGCACCGGCTCCGGGACGGTCGGCCCCACCAGTGCTGCGGGAATGATCTCCGGCAACGAGTTGCTCCCGCAGAAGGCCCGGTTGTTGCTCATCCTGAGCCGCGCCTACACCGACGACATCACCGTCGCCCGTGACTGGTTCGCCACGGCCGGCAATCCCGGGTTCGGCAACGCATCGGCTGCCGTGGACGTGCAGTCGGTCCCGGACGGGGTGCTCGAGCCGGTCGCGTGATCGCACCCCGTCCAGCGTGACCCGTGCGGACGATGTCAGCGCCCTGCAGTGGAGAATCGTCGAACATCTCTCACCGAGAGGCGATGTCCTCCAGGACCGCGAGCATCGTCCGCACGGGCACGCCCGTCCCACCCTTGGGCAGGTACCCCTCGGCGCCGCCGTCGTTGTAGGCCGGGCCCGCCACGTCGATGTGGGCCCACTCGACGCCCTCGGCGACGAACTCCTTGAGGAACAGGCCCGCGGAGAGCATGCCGCCCCAGCGGTGCGGGGTCACGTTCGTCAGATCCGCGACCTCGGAGTCCAGGCCGTCGCGGAGCTCCTCGGGAAGCGGCATCGGCCAGCCGCCCTCGCCGATCCCCCGGCTGAGCTCGGCCACCCGGTCACGAAACTCCTCGGTTCCCATGACCCCGGGGGACTTCTTGCCCAGCGCGACCATCTGCGCCCCGGTGAGCGTGGCGGTGTCGATGAGGTGGGACGGCGAGTCCTCGCACGCGCGAACGATGGCGTCGGCCAGGATCAACCGCCCCTCGGCGTCGGTGTTCTGCACCTCGACCGTCGTCCCGCCGTACATGGTGAGCACGTCGCCTGGCCGGTACGCGGTCGAGGACGGCATGTTCTCGGCCATCGGGACGGTCGCCACCACGGTCAGGTCGAGACCGAGCCGGGCGGCCAGGATGACGGTCGCGACCACGGCGGCCGCACCGCCCATGTCCATCGTCATCTGCTCCATGCCCGCGGCCGGCTTGATGGAGATGCCGCCGGTGTCGAAGGTGACGCCCTTGCCCACCAGGGCGACGGTCGGCCGGTTCTCGTTCCCCCGGTGCGTGAGTCGGACCAGACGCGGTGGCCGGGACGATCCGCCGCCCACGGCCAGGATGCCGCCGTATCCACCGTCGGCCAGGGCGGACTCGTCCATGATCTCCACCTCCAGGCCCGCGGCGGCCGCGAGCTCGGCGGCGCGGTCCGCGAAGGAACCGGGGAAGAGCAGGTTGGGTGGGGTGTTGACCAGGTCGCGTGCGAGGCCGACGCACTCGGCGATGGTGGCGGCCCGGGTCACCGCGTCCGCGCCGCCCTCCGCGACGAACACCCTCACGGAGTCCGCCTTCTCGTCGTCGTCGTTCTTCGCCGTGACCTTGGCCGGCCGGAACGAACCCAGCGCCGCCCCCAGCGCTACCGCCTCGGCGCGGTCGGCGTCGAGCAGGACCAGTGCGGCGCCCAGCCCACGGCACGCGCGCGCGGCTCCGCCGGCCGCCCGGCGGAGCGTCTCGTCATCGACGGCATCGACGGAGGACCCGAGACCGACGAGTACGACGGACCGGCCCGGGACGCCCTCCGGTGCCGGGACGCGGGTGGTGGACCCGACCTTGGTGGGGGCGCCGACGGAGTGGGCCAGCGTGGCCAGCGCCGCGGTGACCGCGCCGTCGAGACCGGGGGCGACGACGACGGGGGCCGCGTCCGAATTGCCGCCGCCATCACCGCGGTCGGTGCCCGCGGCGATACCGACAACCACCACCTCGGACTCGACAGGCGTCGTGACGGCCTCGATCGCGGCGAGGTCCGGGCTGTGGGTGAGGATCGACTGCGCGGTGGGCATGTAAGCACTCCTGATGGTCGGCGGGGACGTACGGGACGTCTCAGATGCCCTGATGACGTGGCGGGACCGCCACGACCAGGGCACCATAGTCTATCGACTACCGTGGGAGCAGAGCCGTACTGGAGATCGCGAGGAGTGGCCACATGACAGACACCGGGGACCTCTACGAGGGGCCGCTGCACTCTCGTCACGTGGAGGCCGGGGCCACTTTCGCCCCCTTCGGTGGCTGGTCGATGCCCGTGCAGTACTCGGGAACCGTCGCCGAACACCACGCCACCCGCACGACCGTCGGGTTGTTCGACGTCAGTCACCTGGGCAAGGCGCTCGTGACCGGCCCCGGCGCCGCCGGGTTCGTCAACACCTGCGTCACCAACGATCTCGACCGGGTCTCCGCCGGCAGCGCCCAGTACACGCTGTGCTGCGACGAGTCCGGGGGAGTCGTCGACGACCTCATCGCCTACCGCGTCTCCGACTCCGAGATCTTCCTCATCCCCAACGCCGCCAACACCGCCGAGGTGGTGCGACGGATGCAGGCCGCAGCGGCCGAGCGGGCGCCCGGGGTCAGCGTCACCGACGAGCACCGCTCCCGCGCCGTGATCGCCGTGCAGGGCCCACTCGCCGGGGAGGTCCTCACCGCGGTCGGGCTTCCCATCGACCTGGACTACATGGCCTTCGTCGACGCCGACTGGTCCGGTGTGCCCGTCCGGGTCTGCCGCACCGGGTACACGGGCGAGTACGGCTTCGAGGTCCTGCCCGCGTGGGATCAGGCCGGCCCGGTCTGGGACGCGCTGGCCGAGCAGGTCCTCGAGCGCCAGGGTGCGCTGTGTGGTCTGGGTGCCCGCGACTCACTGCGCACGGAGGCCGGTTACCCGCTGCACGGCAACGAGCTGTCCCTCGATCTCAGCCCGCTCGAGGCCCGCTGCGCGTGGGCCATCGGCTGGGACAAACCGTCCTTCTGGGGGCGCGACGAGCTGCTGCGTCAGAAGGAGGCCGGACCAGCCCGGCGCATGTACGCGCTCGAGGTCACGGGCCGCGGAGTGCTGCGCGCCGGCCAGACCGTGCGGGCCGGCGGACGCGACGTGGGCATCACGAGCTCCGGCACGTTCTCGCCGACCCTGAAGACGGGGATCGCGCTCGCGTTCGTCGAGCTGGACGCCGGCCTGAAGAAGGGCGACGAGGTCGTCGTCGATGTACGGGGGCGAGAGGTACCGTGCCGCCTCGCGGTACCCCCGCTCGTCGAGATCCGCACCCGCTGACCCGCCCCTTCTCACCTAAGCGAGACGACATGTCCCAGTTCGACATCCGCCCCTCGGCCACTCCGAGGACGGCCACCGAGCGCGAAGCCATCCTCGCCGCTCCCGGTTTCGGCAAGCACTTCACCGACCACATGGTCACCCTCCCGTATTCCGACGGGGCCTGGGGTACTCCCACCGTCGAGGCCTACGCCCCGCTGTCGATCGACCCCTCCGCCGTGGTGCTGCACTACGCCCAGACGATCTTCGAGGGCCTCAAGGCGTACCGGCAGGCCGACGACTCCATCGCCTCATTCCGCCCGGAGCAGAACGCGGCGCGCTTCAACCGGTCCGCGCAGCGGCTGGCCATGCCGACGCTGCCCGAGGAGCTGTTCATGGAGTCCCTCCGACAGATCGTGGCGATCGACCGCGACTGGGTTCCCGCCGCCGGCGGGGAGGAGGCGCTCTACCTGCGGCCCTTCATGATCGCGACGGAGACCGGCCTGGGGGTGCGGCCGGCCGACGAGTACCTCTACTCGGTCATCGCCTCGCCGGCCGGCGCCTACTTCTCGCGCGGTGTGGCCCCCGTGAGCGTGTGGCTGAGCACCGAGTACGTCCGCGCCAGCCCCGGCGGAACAGGTGCGGCGAAGTTCGGAGGGAACTACGCGGCGTCCTTGCGTGCCCAGGAGCAGGCCGCAGCCGAGGGCTGCGACCAGGTGGTCTGGCTGGACGCGATCGAGCGCAAGTACGTCGAGGAGATGGGCGGGATGAACCTGTTCTTCATCCTCGGTACCGGGGACTCGGCGGAGATCGTCACCCCGGAGCTGTCCGGTTCGCTGCTGCCCGGCGTGACCCGCGACAGCCTCATCCGGCTGGCGAGCCATCTCGGCTACCCGGTGACCGAGCGGAAGGTCTCGGTGGAGGAGTGGGAGTCGGGGGTCGCCTCCGGCGCGATCACCGAGGTGTTCGCCTGCGGCACCGCCGCCGTGATCACCCCGGTCGGCTCGGTCAAGCACGCCGAGGGCGGGTACACGGTCGGTGACGGCGGCCCCGGCGAGATCACCATGCGTCTGCGCGAGACCCTCACCGGGATCCAGCGGGGGTCCGTCGAGGACACCTTCGGGTGGATGACCACGCTCGCCTGACCGGGCCGCGGGGCGGGTTCGCGACCGACCCGATTCCATCGTGAAGAGCGTTCCGCACACGTTTCCCTAGAAGGGGGTGTGCGGAACGCTCTTCTCGTTAGCGCGCGAGCCTCACGTTGGCGCGCGGGCCTCGCGTTGGCGCGCGAGCCTCTCGGGAACGCTCGAGCCTCGCGTTGGCGCGCGAGTCTTTCGGGAACGCTCGAGCCTCCAGTTGACTCGCGAACCGCAGCTCAGGCAAGCATGACGGCGACGACCAGGGATGCGGCCGTGCCCGCCTCGATCCCCGCCCCCAGGACATCGCCGTTGACCCCGCCGAGGCGGCGGACGGCGTGGCGCGCGAAGCCCGCGGCGGCAGCGTAGAGCGACAGCCCGACCACAGCCCCGACGGTCGGGGCCCACCATGCCGCCCCCCACCACGTCGCCGGCCATCCCGACCCGGCAAGACCCGCTCCCGCCGCTGCGCAGATCACAGCGACGGCCACCACGGCGGCCCGGGACTGCGATCCGGCGACCATGGCGCCGAAACCCGTGGTGCTCGCCGCCGGGACGCCTCGTCGAAGTTGGATCACGGGCAGACACCGGGACAGGACGAAGGCCGCGATCGGTGCCAGCCACGCGCCGGACGCGACCAGGGCACCGAGGGCCGCGACCTCGGCGAGCAGGACCAGGACCAGGACTGCGGCCCCCATAGCACCCACCGAGCCGGAACGCATGATCTCCAGCGCGCGTTCGGGTCCGGCGTACGAGCCGAGGCCGTCCGCGGTGTCGGCCAGCGCGTCCACGTGCATCGCGCGGGTCAACGCCAGTACCGCGGCGATCCCCGCCACGCCTGCGATGACGGACCCCGCCCCGAGCGCGTACGCCCCGTGGGCGGTCGCGGTGGCGACCACCCCGCAGACGAGCCCCACCACCGGTAGCGCGGTCATGGCCCGACCGGCCTCGGGCGGACCCGGGACGCCCCGCCCGCCGACGGGCAGCACCGTCATCCAGGACAGGGCCAGGCGGACCGCGTCGACCACGGGAGGTCAGGCCTTGCCGCTGACCCCGGCGTCGGCGAAGGTCGCCATCTCCGTGAGGATCGCGATCGCGGCGTGGACGGTGGGAAGCGCGGCGACGGCTCCGCTGCCCTCTCCCAGGCGCATGGAGTGTTCGAGGATCGGGTCGAGCGAGAGATAGGTGAGCGCCGCGGAATGGGCGGGTTCGGCGCTCCGGTGACCGGCGACCCACCACTGGCGCGCCCCGGGTGCCAGGGATTCGGCGAGCAGCGCCGCGGCCGTGACCACCGCACCGTCGAGGATGCAGGGGGTCTTGCGGACCGCGGCCTGCGCGAGGAAGCCCGCCATCGCGGCGAGGTCGGCGCCCGCGACCCTGCGGAGCATCGCGACCGGATCGCGGAGGTCGCCGGAGGCACGGAACATCGCGTCCCGGATCGCGGCGGTCTTGCGCATCCATCCGACGTCGTCGATCCCGGTGCCGCGCCCGACCAGTTCGACCGGCTCGTGACCGGTGACGAGACAGGTGATCACCGTCGCCGGCGTGGTGTTGCCGATGCCCAGGTCGCCCGCGATGAGCAGGTCCGCCCCCGAGTCGACCTCCTCGTCGGCGATCCGGCGGCCGGCCGCGATCGCCGCCCGGACCTCGTCGGGACTCAACGCGTCCTCGCGGTCGATCGACCCGCTGGAGCGACGGATCTTGTGGTCGTCCAGCCCTCCGGGCCGCTCGGCAGCCATCGACATATCGGCCACGCGGACGGTCGCCCGCGCGGCGCGGGCCAGCACGGACACGGCCGCGCCGCCGCCCACGATGTTGTCGGCCATCTGCAGTGTGACCTCGCGCGGGTAGGCGGAGACCCCGTTCTCGGCGACGCCGTGGTCGCCGGCGAACACCACGACCCGGGCTCGGTCGAGCGGGCGGGGCGGGCACGCCTCCTGGCATGACGAGATCCACACCCCGAGCTCTTCGAGCCGGCCGAGCGAACCCGACGGTTTGGTCAGCGCGAGCTGCCGGGCGCGCGCCTCGTCCGCGACGGTGTGGGAAGGCGGGTGGACCGGGGGGAACGTCACGGGGTCGACGTAGTGCGCGACATCCGCCAGACCGGGGAAGTCGTGCGCCGAGAGCGCGGACCCCGACCCGGTCTCCGGCTCGTACTCCGTCCCGGTCTCCAGTGTGTTCTCCGACTCGGTCTCCGGCTCGAGGTCCCGGGCGGTTCCCTCGGCAGCCTGCGGGTCCGCGGCGGCCCCGGTCGCCCCGGCGGTCGCGGTCGCGCCGGCGGCCCCACCGAGGGTGGGTGTGGACGCCGCCGGGGGGGTCGGAACCGGTGAGGCGGGCTGACCGGGGGAGCTGCCCGGTGCGGCGGGGGCCCCGGGGGCGGAGAGGGGGAGGACCCTGCCCGCGACGACGAGGACGGCCGCGTCACACACCTCGGCCAGTCGCCGGTTGAGCGAACCGATCAGGTCCGAGAAGAGACGGCCGGAGTGGGTGTCGGGCACGACCCCCAGTCCGACCTCGGGGGAGACCAGGACGAGCGGACCCGGGTGGGCGGTGATCGCCGAGACGAGCGTATCGACCTCGCCGGACACCGCCGCCCCGCCGTCGGCCCACCCGAGGGTGGCGTCCATCCGGCGGGTGAGCCAGCCCCCGAGATCGTCGACGAGGACCGTGTCGGCCGGGTGATCGGCGAGCACCCGCGGGATCTCGTCGGTCTCCTCGGTGGACCACTCGGCGGGCCTGCGGTTTCTGTGTACGGCGATCCGGGCGGCCATCTCGCCGTCGTCATGGTCCGGTCGCGCGGTGGCCACGTACACCACGTCCCCGCCGGTGGCCGCGGCCACCGATTCGGCGTGGGCGGACTTGCCCGATCGGGTGCCGCCGAGGACGAGCAGGCGCATGGCGTTCCGGGCCTTTCCGTGAATCGTCGGTCAGGTCAGCTGTCGGTCAGGTCAGATGGAGTCGCCCGGGCGCACCCGGGGGCGGGGGGTGCGGAGCATCCGCGGCTGCGTCGCCCGCATCACCGCGTACCACCCCATCCCGAACCCGGTGTCCTCGGTGTCCGGGAACCGCTCCCGGACGACCCGGTTGACCTTGCGTCCGAGAAGGATGCCGTCCACCACCACCACGACGATCAGGATGAGGAACAGATTCTGGCTGTAGAACATCAGTTCCGGGTTGGGTATCAGCTGGAAGATGATCACGAACAGCGCGAGCGGCATGAAGAAGTTGATCAGGCGCCGGTGGGTGTCCACCCAGTCGCGGGCGAAACGACGGACCTCGCCGCGGTCCCGCGAGAGCACGTAACGGTCGTCGCCGGCCATCATGAGCTGGCGGCGCTCCTCACGGGCGGTACGCTGCTCGGCCCGCGCGGCCTTGCGCTCGTCCTTGGTCATGCTGGCCTCGGCGGCCTTCCGGCGCTCCTTGGCCTCCTTGCGGGTGACCGGCGCCGTGACGGGACCCGTCCGCAGGCCCCGCGCGCGCTCCTGGTCCCGCCGCTTGGGGGTGGGCTTGCCCTTGCCCGCGGGCCGACGGGCGTCCCCTGCAGGCTCCGGATCCGTGCCCGGGGAGGACTCCGGCCCGGTGTCGGTACCTGCGGAGCCCTTGCCGGGGTCGTCTTTACTGGAGCCGAATGCGCGCAACTTCACATACCCAGGCTAGGCGATCGATCCCCACCGAGGACATTCACCCGTCACTCCCCGCAGGCGTATCGTGTCAGGCGACGCGGCGTCCGGGGAATAGAGAGCTCCCCGGTGGGCGTTGCACCACCGTAGGACGCCACCGAAGACCCTCTCGGATCGCAAGGAGAACCGACATGACCACAGCGGAGAACACCGCCACGGAGACCACCGCCACCGGTGTGCTGCTCACCGACGCCGCCGCCTCGAAGGCCAAGGCACTCCTCGACCAGGAAGGCCGCGACGATCTGGCGCTGCGCATCGCCGTCCAGCCCGGTGGTTGTGCCGGCCTTCGGTACCAGCTCTTCTTCGACGACCGCTCGCTCGACGGCGACGTGGTGGACGACTTCGGGGGCATCAAGCTCGCCGTGGACCGGATGAGCGTGCCATACCTGACCGGAGCGTCGATCGACTTCGTCGACACCATCGAGAAGCAGGGCTTCACCATCGACAACCCCCAGGCCACCGGCTCGTGCGCCTGCGGCGACTCGTTCAACTGAGTCCACCCGGTCGCTGACGACCCGGGCCGATCGCTGGTCGGCCCGGGTCGTCTACTGTCTGGAGCATGTCAGTAGTCATCACGGGTTCCATCGCCACCGACCACCTCATGACCTTCTCGGGTCGGTTCTCCGAGCAGCTGCTGCCGGACCAGCTCGCGCACGTGTCGCTGAGCTTCCTGGTGGACTCCCTGCAGATCCGCCGTGGCGGGGTCGGCGGCAACATCGCGTTCGCGCTCGGCGTGCTGGGCCGGCGCCCGCACCTCGTCGGTGCGGCCGGAGAGGACTTCGCCGAGTACCGCGGATGGTTGGAGGACCACGGCGTCGACTGCTCGGCCGTCCACATCAGCTCCGCACTGCACACGGCTCGCTTCGTGTGCACGACCGACTCGGACATGGCCCAGCTTGCGTCCTTCTACCCGGGCGCCATGGGCGAGGCGGCCACCATCTCCCTGGCCCGCCTGGTCGACCGCATCGGTCGGCCCGAGATCGTTCTCATCGGCGCCAACGACCCGACCGCGATGAACTCCCACACGGCGGAGTGCCGCGAGCTCGGACTGGACTTCGCGGCCGACCCCTCCCAGCAGCTGGCGTTCCTCGACGGTGAAGCGGCCGCAGCGCTGGTCGACGGCGCCCGGTACCTGTTCACCAACGAGTACGAGTACGAGCTGCTGCTGAACAAGACCGGGTGGACGGCCGAGGAACTGGACGACAAGGTCGGTACCCGGATCACCACCCGCGGAGGCAAGAGCGTGGTGATCGTGGAGAAGGGCGCCGAGCCGCTCGAGGTGGGCATCGTGCCCTCGGACAACCTGCTCGACCCCACGGGCGTCGGCGACGCGTTCCGCGCCGGCTTCCTCACCGGCGTGGTCGACGGCCTCTCGCTGGAGCGTTCGGCCCAGTTCGGTGCTCTCATCGCCACCCACGTGCTGGAGACCACCGGCACCCAGGAGTGGAGCATCGACCCCACCGCCGCGCGCCGCCGACTCGCCGCGGCCTACGGGGACGAGGCCGCCGAGGAGCTCGCGGCGCTGCTGCCGGCCTGATCCCTCCGGCCCATACCCCCGAGCTGACGGCCGGGCGACCGACCACCGTCGACCAGCAACCGACGACAAGAGCGTTCCGCACGCATTCCCCGAGAGGGGGCGTGCGGGACGCTCTTCTCGATGAGTTGGGTCGGGCCGGACTAGAGGCGCACGGGGTAGTCCCGCTGTTCGATGTCCGGGGTGATGCGCCCCTCCACGAAGATGCCGTGCCAGATCATGAAGCACAGCATCGTCCAGATCCGGCGGCTGTGGTCGGACTCGCCACGTCGGTGCTCGTCGAGCATGCACATCACGGCGGCCTTGTCCACGAACTCGTCGGTGCCCGAGGCCAGGACCTGCCCGCGCGCCCAGTCGTGCAGCTCCGGTCCGGCCAGCCAGTGGCGGGTCGGGACCGGGAAGCCGAGCTTCTTCCGGTGCAGCACGTGCGCCGGCACGATCCGCTCGAGCGCCCTGCGGAGCGCGTACTTGGTGGTCCCGTGCGCGACCTTCTCCGTGTACGGCAGGCGTGAGGCGACCTCGTAGACTTCGCGGTCGAGGAACGGCACGCGCAACTCGAGGGAATTGGCCATGGTGACCCTGTCCGCCTTGACCAGGATGTCCCCACGGAGCCACGTGAACAGGTCCAGGTGCTGCATGCGGGCGACAGGGTCCCACCCACGGGAGCGCTCGTAGATCGGTGCCGTCACGTCCTGGTGGCTCCACTCGGGCCGGTAGTCGGTGAGCACCGAGCGGACCTGGTCCTCCGAGAACGAGCGCGCGTTGCCGTAGTAGCGGTCTTCGAGACTCATGGAGCCGCGATGCAGCAGGCTTTTCCCGCGGGTGCCCTCGGGGATCCGTGTGCTCACCCGTCCCAGCGAGCGGCGCAGGCCGCCGGGGATCCTCTCGAACGGTGCGAGCGAGAGCGGTTCCTTGTAGATGGTGTATCCGCCGAAGAGCTCATCGGCACCCTCGCCCGACAGGACCACCTTGACGTGCTTGCGGGCCTCGCGGGCGACGAAGTACAGCGGCACCAGTGCGGGGTCGGCGACCGGCTCGTCGAGGTACCAGATGATCTCCGGGATCGCGGCGGCGAACTCCTCGGGCGAGACCACCTTGACGATGTGCTCCACACCGATCGCCGCGGCGGACTCGGCGGCCACGTCCACCTCCGAGTAACCCTCCCGCTCGAACCCCGTGGTGAAGGTGAGGAGGTTCTCGTTGTGTCGACGGGCGAGCGCGGCGATGGCGGTGGAGTCGATGCCCCCGGACAGGAACGAACCCACGGTGACGTCGGCGCGCATGTGCTTGGCCACGGAGTCCTCGAGAGCAACGGCGATCTCCTCGTAGCGGCGCTCGGCATCACCGTCGGCGACCGGGACCACGGGGAAGGTCGGCTCGAAGTAGCGCTCGATCACCGGAGGGGAACCGGGGGAGAGGGTCGCGTGGCAACCGGACTCCAGGCGGCGGACACCGCGGGTCAGCGTCTCGTCCTCCGGGACGTACTGGAGCGTGACGTAGTGCTGCAGGGCGCGGGTGTCGAGAGAGGTGTCGACGGCGAGGAGGTCGACCAGTTCGGTGATCGACTTCTTCTCGCTCGCGAACGCGGTGCCCCCGGGGCCGGTCGCCATGTAGAGGGGCTTGATACCGAAGGGGTCGCGGGCCACGAAGAGGGTGCGTTCGACGGTGTCCCAGATCGCGAAGGCGAACATCCCGCGGAGCCGGCGGACGGCCGCGGGTCCCCAGTGGTGGAAGGCCACGACGATCGGCTCCCCGTCGCCCTCGGTCCGGAACTCGGCACCGAACTCCTCACGGAGCTGCGCCCGGAGTTCGACGTAGTTGTAGATCTCGCCGTTGAACGTCAGGGCGTAGCGGTCGGGGTTCTCGGGCGGGCCCCAGCGCAGCGGCTGGTGCGAATGAGCGATGTCGATGATCGACAGACGGTTGAATCCGAACGCCAGGTCGTCGTCGACCCAGGTCCCCACCTCGTCCGGACCGCGGTGACGCTGGCACCCCATCGCGCCCAGAACCCTCGATTCCTGGGCGCGGGCGGAGCCGTCGGGGGTGAGCAGACCAAGCAGGCCACACATTCGTCGGGTACCTCGTCGATCGTCGTCGGGGGTGGGGAGAACCCGCGTCTGCGGGCCACGATGGGTTCGAATACTACTGGTCCCGGGGCTCCCGCCCGCCGCGCCGGACGGTGGAGGGGTGGGTTCGGTGAAATGCCGGGACCCGCGGCTTCCAAACTGAGAGCCGTGGTCTACGATTCCTAAGTGTCCCGGCCACGTGGTCGGTGCCGCTGATCAGGAAGGCGTGATGGTGGAACAGCGTGACGGGCGTCGTCGGACGCGCAGGGCTGCACTCGCGGTGTCGCTCGGCACATTGGGCTTGTTTTTGTCCGGTTGCAGCCTCCACACCGACAACAAATGGTGGAACCAGACCATGAACTTCGGGTTCCCCAACGGGATCACGCCCGAGGGCATCGCCATCAGGGAGTTCTGGACTCTCACCGTCATCACGTCGCTCGTCGTCGGATTCTTCGTGTGGGGCCTCATCTTCTGGACCATGGCCTTCCACCGCAAGAGGAAGAACGACGACGGCGAGTTCCCGCGTCAGACCGCCTACAACGTGCCGCTCGAGCTGGTCTACACGGCCGTGCCGTTCGTGATCATCTCGGTGCTCTTCTACTTCACCGTCATCACCCAGAACAAGGTCCTGGACCTCCGGCCGGAGGAAGAGGTCGGCGTCAAGGTCGACGTCACCGCGTTCCAGTGGAACTGGAAGTTCGGGTACAACAAGGTCGACGTCGCGGGTGTGTCCATCGAGGACGGCACCAACGAGGAGGCCCAGCGTGCGGCCGAGGAGGCAGGCGTCCTCTCGGACGAGCAGCGTATGGCACTCGGCCACCACGGGGAGCCCGCCGCCGGTGGCCCGATCCATGGGCGCCTCGCCGAGGACAAGTCGTACCTCCACTTCAACAACATCGAGACCGTCGGCACCTCCGAAGAGGTCCCGGTCCTCGTCCTGCCGACCGGGACCCGCGTGGAGTTCCGTCTCGCGGCGGCCGACGTGATCCACTCCTTCTGGATCCCAGAGTTCATCTACAAGCTCGACGTCATGCCGCACCCCGGTCAGAACCAGCAGCTGAGCATGTTCCAGATCGCGGAGATCGAGCGTGAAGGCGCCTTCGTCGGACGGTGTGCCGAGATGTGCGGCGCGTACCACGCGATGATGAACTTCGAGCTCAGGGCGGTGTCGCCGGAGGCCTTCGCGGAGTACATCCAGTTCCGCCAGGACAACCCGACGGCGTCCAACGCGGAGGCGCTCGCGTCGATCGGCGAGGAGCCCTACTCCACGTCCACGGCACCGTTCAAGACCGGCCGCAGCGATACCCGCGACCAGAACAACATCATCGAGAACGCATCCGCTAACTGACGTCTCTCCCGGTATCACGCGAAGGGCTCCTGCACGATGAACGCAACAGTAAGAATCTTCGACGGACTGGTGGTCTTCCTCGCCATCCTGGCCATCGCGTACACCTACCTCACGGGCACCTCGCGCACCGGCATCGAGTGGGTGGGCTCCACCTCTCTCGTGCTCTCCGCCGGGCTGTGCCTGCTGATCGGTGGGTACCTCCGCTTTGTCGCGCGCCGGATCAGCACGCTCCCCGAGGACTACGAGGAGGCGGAGATCTCCGACGGCGCCGGTGAGCTCGGTTTCTTCAGCCCGCACAGCTACTGGCCGTTCTTCATCGCCTTCTCGATCCTCTTCATCGGTTTCGGCGCGGCGTTCTGGAACTGGTGGGTGTTGCTCGGGGGGGCGACCGCGCTGATCATCACCGCCTGTGCCCTGGTCTTCGAGTACCACTGGGGCCGCGAGAAGCACTGACCGACGGGTCCGACCCCACGAGGCCCCCACCGCGAGAAGCGGTGGGGGCCTCGTCCGTGAGGGGACACCGGCAGGAAGTCGCGTGTCTGGGACCACCGCTCGCAGCCGGGACCCGCGTCGGCGCCCCCGCAGTCGAGACCGTCTCAGACGTCGGGGACACCACCCGGGAACGAGCTCGGGCCGGGTCCCGCACAACGAGCTCGGGCCGGGACCCGCGCGGTGCGCAGGTCCCGGCCCGGATCATGTCCGGTGGTGGACTACAGTCCCATGTCCTTGGCGATGATGGTCTTCATGACCTCGTTGGTTCCGCCGTAGATCCGGTTGACCCGGTTGTCCGTGTACAGGCGGGCGATCGGGTACTCGTTGATGAACCCGTATCCGCCGTGCAGCTGCAGGCAACGGTCGATCACCTCGGCCGCGATCTCGGTGCAGAACAGCTTGGCCGATGCGGCCTCGGCCGCGGTCAGCTCTCCCTCGTCGAGTGCCTCGAGGGCACGGTCGGCGACGGCCTGCGCCGCGTCGACCTTCGCCTGACAGGCGGCGAGCTCGAACTTGGTGTTCTGGAACGAGGCGACCTCCTTTCCGAAGACCGTGCGCTGCTGGGTGTACTCCTTGGCGAAGCGCACCGCGGCCGCGGCCTGGGCGTACGCGCCGTATGCGATGCCCCAGCGCTCGGACGGCAGGTTCTGGCCGAGGTAGTGGAAACCACGGTTCTCCTCGCCGAGCAGATCCTCGACCGGGACCTTGACGTCGCTGAACGCCAGCTCTGCGGTATCCGAGGTGCGGAGACCGACCTTGTCGAGCTTGCGTCCCACGGAGTAGCCCTCGAGCTTGGTGTCGACGGCCAGGAGGGAGATGCCGAAGCGACGGTCGTCCTCGCGCGGGGGAGCGGTCCGGGCACAGACGATCACGCGGTCGGCGTGGACGCCGCCGGTGATGAAGGTCTTGGCACCGTTAAGGACGTAGTGGGTGCCGTCCTCGGAGAGCTTGGCCGTGCTCTTCATGCCGGCGAGGTCCGATCCGGTGCCGGGCTCGGTCATGGCCAGCGCCCACATCTCCTCGCCGGAGACGAACTTGGGCAGATAACGCTGCTTCTGCTCCTCGGTGGCCAGGGCCTTGATGTAGGGGAGTCCCAGCAGGACGTGAACGCCCGATCCGCCGAAGTTCACGCCCGCCCGGGCGGTCTCCTCGGACTGGATGGCCTCGAACTTGTGCGAGTTGATCCCGGCGCCGCCGTACTCCTCGTCGACGTTGATGCCGAAGACCCCGAGGTCGGCGAGCTTGTAGTAGAACTCGCGCGGCACGATGCCCGCGTCGAACCACTCCTGGAAATGGGGGGACACCTCGGACTCGATGAAGGCGCGGATGGTCTGGCGGAAGGCCTCGTGGTCTTCGTTGAACACTGTGCGGCGCAAGGGTGTATGCCTTTCCATTGGACGACCCGCCGTGAGAGGGGGGACGGGGCGATCAGGTGAATGTCTCCTACCAGAAGATCGTACAAGGCCGCGGAGCGCGGCACGGCGCGGGTTACCGACTGGTAGCTTCAGTCCCGTTCCACGCTGCTGTCCCTCGGTGGCCGGAAGTCGAGCGCGTCCGCCGCCACGATGCGGATCGGGCCTCGGATGTCGGCTCCGGAGACGACCTGGCCACGTTGCGTGATGGCGACGACACCGTCTGCGCAGAGGTCCAGGGCGACCTGTCGGGCTTGATCCATGAGCTCGCGCCATCGTTCGCCGCCGACCGTGCGGGCGGCGTCGCTGGGGCAGATCGAGCCCTCGCCGCGGGAGCGGAGCAGCGTCCGGATCGTCGCGGCCAACCGGTCCCGCGTTCCCTCCTCGGTCGGATCCCACCAGGGGGCGCCGCGCTCGCCCAGTGCGATCTTGGCGTCGTGGACCATCACCCGCGCAGCGTCGCCCTCGGACTTCACGAGCCGGCGGCCGGTCATGAGCGCGGAGACGAGTTCGGTTCTGAGGGTGTCCGGGATCGACGGGTCGGTGGCCCTCCATCGCCTTCCCCCGACCACGATGTAGCGACCGTCCTCGGTGTGTTCGACCTCGTTGCGCGTCACACCGCGATCATGCCCGCACTCGGTGGGGGTGTCACGAAACCCGCCGGTCGAGCCACGGAAACCCACCGGGCCGCTAGTGTAGAACGTGTTCTAGTGAGCGTCGGCCCGCGGCCGGTGTCCGGGCCGTGTGCCGGTGAAGTCGAGATGAGGAGAGCCCGTGACGACGCAGACCAGCACGTTCGATGCAGAGTTCGATGTGGTTGTGGTGGGATCGGGCGTCGCGGCGCTCTTCGGTGCGGCCGCAGCGGCGTCCCGGGGGTTGTCCACCTGCCTCGTCGAGAAGACGGACCGTTTCGGCGGCACCTCCGCGTATTCGGGCGGTGCGGTGTGGCTGCCCGGCAACGCCGTCCTCGCCCGCGACGGGCTGGAGGACTCGGTGGACACGGGCCGGACCTATTTCCGCGCCGTCGTGGGCGACCGGACCGACCACGACCTGCAGGACGCGTACCTGAACACCGGGCCGATGGTCGTCGATTTCCTCCAGGACAGGCTGGGTATCCCCACGAGGTTCCAGGCGTTCCCCGACTACTTCGACGCACCCGGGCGTCAGGAGGTGGGTCGTAGCATCTACCCCAAACCCATCACGGGGGAGGAGGTGGGTGAGCGCACCGGAGATATCCGCTCCTCGGTGCCGTCGGATCAGTTCGGTGCCCCGGAGGACACCGCCAGGTTGGAGGGCGGCCGTGCCTGGGTCGCCCGGCTCGTGCTGGCGTTGGACGCCATGGAGGCGGCTGAGCTCCGGCTGTCGACGGCTGCGGAGCGGCTCATCCGAGACGACACCGGGCGGGTCGTGGGGGTCGAGGTGCGCGACGGTTCGGGCGTCCGGTCGATTCGCGCACGTCGCGGCGTGCTGGTCGCGGCGGGCGGATTCGAGCGGTCGACGGAGTTGCGACGACGGTGGCAGCAGATGCCGACATCCGCCTGGTCGGCCTCCCACCCGGATACCGGTTCCGGGGACGCCGTCCGGATGTTCGATGAGGTCGGGGCCCGGCTCGACCTGCTGGACCAGTCGTGGTGGTGTCCGGCGACGCTGTTCCCCAACGGGCACGCCGCGTTCACCCTCGGCTTCCGCTCCGGGATCATCGTCGACGGCACGGGTCGACGCTTCGGCAACGAACTCCTGCCGTACGACCAGATGGGCCGTCGGATGCACGCCCGGATGGTCGACGGCGCGGGCGAGGAGTTCTGGTTTGTCTTCGATGATTCGGAGGCGGGCGGGTACCCGGCGATCTGTGTCCCCGCCCCCGATCCCGAGCAGCTGCGGGCGGCCGGCCTCTGGCACACCGCAGCGTCGATCGGGGAGCTGGCGGAGGCCATCGGTATCGATCCGGACGTCCTCGCCGAGAGCGTCTCCCGGTTCAACGGTCATGCCGCTCAGGGCAGAGATGACGACTTCGGTCGAGGCGAGGATCCGTACGGGCGGTTCTTCCTCGGCGCCTCCACGCCCGAGGAATGCCTGCGGCCACTACGGGATGAGCGACTGCACGCCGTGCGCCTGGTGCTGGGCGACCTGGGCACCAAGGGTGGTGCCGTGATCGACCCGAACGGGTCCGTGGTGGGTACGGACGGGTCACCTATCCCGGGCCTCTACGCCGCCGGGAACTCGTCGGCCTCGGTGTCCGGTGAGGCATACCCGGGTCCCGGGGTTCCCCTGGGGTCGGGCATGACGATGGCGTTCAGGGCCGTGGCCGACATGGCCGGGCAGTCGTTGCCGGTGGATCCCGCACCGGTCGCCCGGTGAACTGTGCGTCCACAGCATCTCCCGGTTGGCGGCGCACGGTGACCGCACCTCCCGGATAGTCCCACAGTCCTCCGCCGTCGCCCCCGAAGGATCACCCGACCCCGGTGGAGGAGGCGAGACGACCGCGGGCCGGAACTCCTGTCGGAGTTCCGGCCCGCGGTCGGGTGTCAGCAGAGGATCAGTGCTCGTCGTGCCGACGCGTACGGTTCTCCTGCTGCAACGTGGTGAGCATAGAGTGCTCGCGGTCGTGCTTGCCGTGATCGGCGTCGTCGAGATGACGCACCTCGTCGACCGGGTCGGCCGTGAGTGCGCCCCGCGGGGGCCGGCCGGCTGCACCGAGCTGGTTCATCTTCGTGGGCACCTTGGCACCCGCGTACTCGAGCGGAACCGCGTGACCGTGCTCGTCGATCCCACCCAGGGGCTGGTGGACCTCGACGAACTCACCCTGCGGCATCCGCATGATGATGCCGGTCTCGATCCCGTGCTCCAGGACCTCCCGGTCGGCCCGTTGGAGACCCAGGCAGAGCCGGTAGGTGAAGAAGTACATGACCGGCGGCAGCAGGATCAGACCGATGCGACCCGCCCATGTGGTGGCGTTCAGCGAGATGTTGAAGTGATATGCGATGAGGTCGTTGGATCCCATCAACACCAGGATCACGTAGAACGTGATGGCCATGACGCCGGCGGCGGTACGGACCGGAACGTCGCGCGGACGCTGGAGCAGGTTGTGGTGCGCGGTGTCACCGGTGAGCTTGGCCTCGATCCACGGGTACAGGAACATCACAGCGACCATCGCGCCGAGCATCACGGCCACCCAGAGGACTGCAGGGATGGTGTAGTTACCCAGGTAGATCTCCCACGCAGGCATCACGCGGGCGCCGCCCTCGGTCCACAGCATGTACCAGTCGGGTTGCGAGCCCGCCGATATATGGGATGGGTTGTATGGCCCGAGGTTCCATATCGCGTTGATGGTGAACATGCCCGAGAAGAGCATGAGCATCCCGACGGTGATGGCGCCGAACGCGACGGACTTGACCGCGAAGACCGGCAGGATCCGGACGCCGACGACATTGTTCTCCGTGCGGCCGGGCCCGGGGAACTGGGTGTGCTTCTGGTACCAGACCAGCGCGAGGTGCGCGGCGATGAGGGCCAGGATGATCGCGGGGATGATGAGCACGTGAAGGATGTAGAAGCGCGGGATCAGGAGATCGCCGGGGAAGTCCCCGCCGAAGATCATCCAGTGCATCCAGGTCCCGATCACCGGGAGCCCGACGATGATGCCGGAGGTGATCCGGATGCCGGTTCCCGACAGGACGTCGTCCGGCAGGCCGTAGCCGAGGAAGCCCTCGACGATGCCCAGCAGCAGCAGCACGCAGCCGATGACCCAGTTGGCCTCACGCGGGCGACGGAACGCGCCGGTGAAGAAGATGCGGATCATGTGGACGATCATCGAGGCGACGAAGAGCAGCGCCGCCCAGTGGTGGATCTGTCGGACGAAGAGCCCGCCACGCACCTCGAACGAGATGTTGAGTGCCGTCTCGTAGGCCCGGGAGATCTCGATGCCGTTGAGGGGCGCGTAGGCACCCTGGTAGATCACCTTCGACATCGACGGGTCGAAGAAGAGGGTGAGGTACACACCCGAGATCAGCAGGATGATGAAGCTGTACAGGGCGATCTCGCCCAGTAGGAAGGACCAGTGCGTGGGGAAGACCTTGTTGATCTGCCGACGCATGCCCTTGGCCATGGTGTATCGCGAGTCGAGGTTCTCCCCGATCGTCGCGATCTTGGTGTTGTTACTCATGAACGACGCTCCCAGAAGGCAGGTCCGACCGGCTCGATGAAGTCGCCGTTGGCGACGAGGTAACCCTCGTTGTCAACAGCGATGGGCAACTGCGGCAGTGCGCGCGCGGCGGGGCCGAAGACCGGCTTCGCGTACTCGAGCGCGTCGAACTGCGACTGGTGGCACGGGCAGAGGAAGCGGTGCGTCTGCTGCTCGTACAGTGAGGTGGGGCAGGCCAGGTGGGTGCAGATCTTCGAGTAGGCGTAGAGGTCGCCGTAGTTGAAGTTCTCCTGGCCCTTGCGCTTGATCACCCGGGCCGAGTCGGCCGGGCGGAAGCGGATCAGCATGACCGAGTTGCGCGCCCCGTGGATCGAGTGCATGTGCTCCTCGAAGTCGCCCAGGGCGCTCGCGGGAAGCGGGAACACCGACTCGAGTCCTCCGGCTGCCAGGTCCTCGACGTGGATGCGCTCGAGACGTCCCTCACCCGCGGGGGGATGTCCGTCCGGGTAGACCTTGCCGGTGTCGCGACCGAGGTACACCTTCTCGGCCGGGAGCCCGTCCGGTCGGGTGTCCGACGCGAGGGTCCACCCCGTGGTGTGCAGGGTGCCGTCTCCGGCGATGGTGAGTTCGCCGCGCCGCCACGGGTTCTTGACCATGCCACCGAGCGGCAGGATCGCGGACAGACCGATGAGCGCGACGCTCGCTCCGAGGAAGCCGCCCATCACCTTGCGACGGCCGAGGGTCGAGGTCTTCCAGGAGTCGTTGAGGCCGGCGACGAGGGTCCGACGATCGACGTCTTCCGACGGTCCGTCGTGACGGGTCTGGACCGAGATCTCCTCGGGGATGAACTTCTTGGTGAACTGCACCGCGCCGAAGCCCAGGAAGAGGATCGACAGGCCGATCGTCAGGCCGAGGAGGGGCGTGTACGCCATGTAGAGCCAGTAGCCGTCCTCACCCTGGCCGCGGTACTCCCACGGCCAGGCGATGTAGATCACGGCGAAGGCCAGCGCGAGGACCGCCGACAGTGCGAACCAGGTGGTGACGACTCGTGCGGCACGCTTCTCGGCTCGGGAGGTGACACCGTCCGGCCACCGGTTCTCGCGGAATCGGACGTCGACCTCGTCGAGCTCGGTTCCCAACCGGACGAGCTCGGCGTCGCCCATCCGGTCGAGGTCCGCGGGGGACGGGTTCTTGGGGGTCTCACTCATGAACGGGATCCGATCCAGAGGGTCGCACCGATGAGGGCGACGATGCCGACTAGCCAGATGGCCACACCTTCGGTCACGGGGCCGAGCCCGCCGAGCGCGTAACCGCCGGGCGAGACCTTGGAGTCCGTGTCCTTGATGAAGGCGATGATGTCCTTCTTCTCGTCAGGCGTGAGCTGACGGTCCGAGAACTTGGGCATGTTCTGCGGTCCGGTGAGCATCGCCTGATAGATCTCCTGCTCGTTGGCAGGGTCGAGAATGGGCGCGTACTTGCCCGCCGACAGCGCACCGCCGCGACCGGTGAAGTTGTGGCAGGAGGCGCAGTTGAGGCGGAAGAGCTCGGAACCGCGCGCGATCTCCTCGGCGCGGGCCTCGCCCGAGGCACCGCGCAGCGACCCCTGGGCGATCGAACCGTCGGGATCGGTGACGATCTCGGGGCCGCCGCCGAAGAGGTCGACGTACGCCGCGAGCGCGATGATCTGGTGCTCGCTGTAGCGCGGCTTCTTGCGCTCGGCCTGGGCCTCGTTGTTGGCCGCCGGCATACGCCCGGAATGGACCTGGAAGTAGGTGGCTCCCGCGCCCGTGCCGACGAGCGACGGACCGCGGTCCTCGACACCCTGAAGGTTCTGGCCGTGGCAGGTGATGCACGCGACGTCGTAGATCGACTTGCCCTCGGCGATGAGCGCGGCCTGATCCTGCTGGGCGGTCGCGACCTGGGGCTCGGGAACGACGGCCGTGGCGATGGCCCCGGCGCCGAGGAGACCGGCGGCGATGACGAGCGCGCCGGTCGCCTTACGGCGACGCTTCGACGAGGCCGGACGAGCCGGATTCACCGCGGGCTCCGGCGACGGCGTGTCCGCAGCGGGTGGGTGAGGTGAGTTCATTATGAGTTCCCTTTGGAGTTGGGACCTGCTGGACGCAGCGTCCTGCGGCCAGCTGACTACTGAATGAAGTAGATGGTGACGAAGAGGCCGATCCAGACCACGTCGACGAAGTGCCAGTAGTACGACACGACGATGGCCGCCGTGGCCTGGGCGGGAGTGAACTGGGACATCGTCGTCCGCATGACGAGGACGACGAACGCCAGGACGCCGGCCGCCACGTGGAGGCCGTGGAAACCGGTGGTGATGAAGAAGACGGACCCGTAGACGCTGGACGAGATCGTGGTGCCCTCGAGGTACATCTCGTAGTACTCGTAGGCCTGACCGACGAGGAAGACCGTGCCCATGAGGGCCGAGATGATGTACCAACGACGGAGGCCGAAGACGTCGCCCTGCTCGGCGGCGAAGACGCCCATCTGACAGGTAACCGAGGACGCCACGAGGATCGCCGTGATAGTCAGAGCGAACGGGACGTTGAGGTGCGTCGGGTAGGAGGGCCAGTCACCTCCCGAGTTCGCCTTGGAGACGAAGTACATCGCGAACAGCCCCGCGAAGAACATCAACTCCTGGGACAACCAGATGATGGTGCCCACACTGACCATGTTCGGCCGGTTCAGCGAATGAACGCGCTGAGCCATTGCCGATCCTGAGTTATCCACTGCGCTCGTCACGAGGCCAAGTATGACCCCTGAGGTGGGCGGAGGCTGCAGGGACCCCCGATTTCGGCGTGTCCCCACAGCGTTTTCGCAGGTCGTTCATAGAACTCCCCGGTCACCCGTCAGGAGACGCACCCCGTGCAGGGGTATCAGGGCCTTCTCAGGCTCCTCGACGGCTGTCGGGACGGGTCCGGTGATGGGAGTCCGCGGGCACCGGCGACGCGGCTGGTGGCACGATTGTCACTGTGCGGTCGGACGGTGACAGACCGCCGGGATCCAGGGAGAGAGGTCGGGACACGTGGGGAGTTCTGCAGCGTTCGACGAGGGCCGGTCCTGGCCCGGGGTACTCGGCACGCTCACGGCGGGTGAGGACCTGGAACCGGCGGACGCCCGCTGGGCGATGTCCCGGATCATGGAGGGCCTCGCGACGGACGCGCAGATCGCGGCGTTCGGGGTCGCACTCGACATGAAGGGGGTGACGGGTCCGGAACTGGACGCCCTGTCCTCCACGATGCTCGACTACTCGCGCCGGGTGCCGACCTCCCGGCCCTGCGTCGACATCGTCGGAACCGGTGGCGATCGGCAGGGAACGGTCAACATCTCCACCATGTCCGCCCTCGTCGTGAGCGCCTGCGGAGTTCCCGTGGTCAAGCACGGCAATCGTGCGGCGTCCTCGAAGAGCGGAGGGGCCGACGTGCTCGAGGCCCTCGGGGTGGCGATCGACCTGGGGCCGGAGGAGGTCGCACGGTGTGTCGACGAGGTGGGTGTGGCCTTCTGCTTCGCCCCCGTGTTCCATCCCGCACTCCGCTTCGCTGCCGCGCCCCGGCGGGAGATCGGCATCCCGACCGTGTTCAACATCCTGGGTCCCCTCACCAACCCCGCAGCCCCTGCGGCCAACCTCATCGGGTGCGCCTTCGACCGTCTGATGACCGTGATGGCGGAGGTCTTCGCGCTCCGCGGGCGCTCTGCGCTGGTCGTGCGGGGAGCCGACGGCCTCGACGAGATCACGATGACCGGGCCGACCCGCGTGCTGCGCGTCTCGCAGGGCCGGATCGACGAGGACGAGATCGCCCCCGGTGACTTCGGGATGGCGACGTGCGCGATCGAGGAACTGCGCGGGGGCGACGGACGCCACAACGCAACGGTGGCCCGGGACCTGCTGGCCGGCAAGAGGGGCCCCGTCAGGGATGCCGTCCTGCTCAATTCCGCCGCGGCGCTGGTGGCGTTCGACGGCCTCGATCGGGACGCAGACCTCGTGACCGCGATGACGTCGGCGTTGGATCGCGCCGCGAGGGCCGTGGACGACGGCGAGGCGGCCGGACTCCTGGACAGGTGGGCGGCCTTCAGCGCCGCGCGGGACTGATCCCGGCACTGCTCGTCTCCGAGGCCGCCAGTTCGGCTCTATCCGCCCACCCGGTCAGTCTGTGGGCGCCGTCGACGGGCAGTGCCCAGCACCCCGCGACCGACACGATGCGGGTGGGTGCGGAGTCGATCCACCTGTGCACGTTCCGGATCTCCGAGGCACTCGCGCCGGAGAACGGCCCGGGCCCGGGCTGCACGGTCGTGGCGCCCGCCCGGAGTGAGTCGATGACGGGCAGTGGGGCGGCTCCGGCCGGCACGATCCCTGACGCGGCGAGACGTCCGTGACGCACGACTGCCACGGCCCATGTCCGCGCGGGTCCGGACTGGGCCAGGACCAGCTCGCTCAGGCCGGCGGTGGCGGCGAGTTCCTGATGTCGGGTGAGGATCCGGACGAGGGTCGCCGCGCGATCGCGCAACCGGGCCGCACGCTCGAACGCGCCGCCCGCCGCGATCGCGTCGATCCGGTCGACCATCGCCCTGACGGCCGCCGAGTTCCGGCCGCGGACCAGGTCCTCCCAGTGCTGCGCGTCAGGAGGGGTGCCGAGGGTCTCGACGAGGTCCAGCCACGCCGCTCTGGCGTCCTCGGCTCTCCGGAACGGCCCGAGGGCGGACGGATGCTCCGGTGTGCGGGTCACCTGTCCACGGATCGCGCGCCCGGAGGGTGGGGAGAGCCACCACCCGCGACGGGGACTCCGCGAACGCCGGTTGTACGGCGGCTGCAGGGAGTCGATCAGCCGCTCCTCGACGGTCCACGCCTCGAGGAGGTGCGCACACCGCACCGACTCGACACTCGCGGCCAGGCCGACCATCGTGCGCATCCTGCTGCGTGAATCCGCACCGGAATAGTACGAGCGGGCCCTCCTCCGAACCGACACGGATGAACCCACGTACAGGGCGCCGCCCGCGCCGTCACGGAAGAGGTAGACCCCGGGGCCGGTGGTGAGCGAGTCGGTCAGCGCGGCGCGGCGGCGCACACCGGGGGCGAGGCGGCCGTCGTACGCCCGGAGTTCGGTCAGCGTGGCCACCCCGCAGTCGCCGACCCTGGAGATCAGGGCGTGGAGGACGTCGACGGTGGCGCGGGCGTCCTGGAGTGCCCGGTGGTTCGGCTCGATGGTGGATCCCAGATGGGCGGCGAGTTCACCGAGTCGGTGCCCGCGGGTCTCGCCCCGGTGCAGGATCCGACGTGCCAGGGCGAGCGTGCAGACCGACGGGGGATCCGGCCACTCATGGTCGGTCGATACGGCCGCGGCACGGAGGAATCCGAGGTCGAACCGCGCGTTGTGGGCCACCAGGACGGCGCCACGGGAGAATTCCAGGAACGTCGACATCACCTCGCCGAGGGTGGGCGCCCCGACGAGGTCGCCGGGGTCGATGCCGGTGAGCCGACTGATGTGCCCCGGCAGGGCACCGTCGATGGCGACGAACGTGGACAGCTCCGCCCGGATCTCGCCGCCCCGGACGCGGACCGCGCCGATCTCGGTGATCTCGTCGGTCCCCGGCCGGGTGCCGGTGGTCTCCAGGTCGACAACGACGAACGTCACCTCGGAGAGCATCGGCTCGAGTTCGTCGAACGCCGCCTGGACCCCCTGGGTCCCGGGCGGGCGGACCGGCTCGCGCGTCGGGGGAGTGGGCATGGCCCAGACGGTAGCGACCCGGTCCGACAGGGTGTGACGGACCGACGTGCGGCCGCCTCGGGGATGGATGTCGTACCCCGCCGATACGGTCGGCGTCGAGCCGCAGATCGCGGCCCGGTAACGAATGGGCAACACGCCCAGGACGGAGTGTGACGTAGATCATGTTCTCGATGGACTGCTCACGGTGTCCGGTCCGCCCGCGCCGGTGCGAGGACTGCGTAATCTCGGTGCTCTTCTCCGAAGAATCCCAGGTGGACGCGCTATCCGAGGAGTCGTGCGGGTACGTCCTGGAGCCGGATGTGCGATCGGCGATCGAGGTGCTCATGGAGCTCGGAATGGTCTCGAGCGTCGAGATCGTGGCGTCGGAAACGGCCGCCTAGCGGATGGACTGGACTTCGACGAGATGGTTTCGTAACCTTTTCGAGACCTCGGAAGTCATCACCCGCCCGCCGGTGGGGGGCCGGGGTCACCACCAAAGCGCCACCACGGCGCACCGGGGAACCACGTTCCACTGGGGTGAATCGCCCGAGGGCCGAGAGGTCCGGGCGTAGGACAGACTTCCGTGTCCGAACCCGTCAGCTAACCCGGTCGGTGTCCAGGAAGAAAGAGGAAATCACTCTCGTGGGAGCCCACAGCATCAAGGCCAGCTCGACCGGGCGCCGTGTCGCCACCGCAGGACTGCTCGCAGCGGGAGCCGCCATCGCCGGCGCCGGGACCGCGGCCGCCGCACCGGTGACCGTCGACGTCCCCGTCGAACTGCGTCTGCCCGGTGTGCCCGCACAGGTCACCGTCGATCTCCCTGAGGGCATCGCCCTCCCGGCCGGCCTCGCCCAGGCCGCCGCCGCACAGGCGGCCCCCGTCGAGTTCGCCGCCCCGGCGCCGCAGATCTCCACCGGTCAGCGCATCCTCGACGCCGCCAGCACCCGCGTCGGCTCGCCGTACGCATGGGGTGCCACCGGCCCCAACTCGTTCGACTGCTCCGGCCTGACCTCATGGGCGTACAAGGAGGCGGGCATCTCCATCCCGCGCACCAGCCAGGCCCAGATCGGCGGCGGGACCCAGGTCTCCAAGGCCGACCTGCAGCCGGGGGACATCGTCGCCTTCTACAGCGGCGCCAGCCACGTGGGCATCTACGCCGGTAACGGCCAGGTCGTGCACGCCCCGTACTCCGGCACGTCGGTGAGCTACGCGCCGCTGGACTCCATGCCGTTCTACGGCGCGACCCGCTACTACTGAGTCGCCTCGCACCACGCTTTTCCGCGGACCCCGCCGAGCACCGGTCACGTAACCGGTACCGGCGGGGTTCGTCGTCTGTACCATCTCGACCACGGAGCGTGACGGTGTCCCCGCCGCGCTCCGGCCGTCACCGAACAGAGACCCGAGAGTGCCACATTTCCCCATGACCCACAGAGTCCGGTCGGCCGCGCTCACCGCGGCGACTCTCGTCGTCCTGAGTTCCGGTGTCGTGACGGTGTCGGCCCAGACCGCGGACCCCTCCCGGGCCGTGGGTCCGGCGGAGATGGTGGGCCCGGCGCAGAGCACGGTCCGGGCCGGAGATGACTCGGCGGAGGGCCCACCCGGTGAGGACCTGGCGGAGCTGGCGAGATTGTCCGGGGAGGCCGGGGCGCTCGGGGAGGAGCTCCATCTGGCGCGGGCGGAACTCGAGCGGGCCAACGCCGAGCGGGACCGACGCGAGCGCGAGGCCGGGGTCGCCGCGGGCCTCGCCGTGGTCGCCGATGCCGGTGCCTCGCGCGACCAGTCCCTGGTGGATCGACTCGCGACCGTGCGTTATCGCGGGGGCGACACCGGGGCCACGCGGGCCGCCGTCCTCGCCGAGAGCCCGCGCGACCTGGTCGACCGGCTCGGTACGTTGCAGCGGCTCTCCGGCGCCACCACCACCGCACTGGACGCCTCGCGTGCCGCCTCGGTGGAGGCCGCCCGCCTCCGCAGGGACGCGGACGTGGCATCGGAGATCGCGCGGGCCTCGGCCCGGGACGCCCAGGGGCGGGCGGATGAGCTCGATCGGCGCTCGGAGGAGATGCGGGTGCGGATCGATGAGGTGAGACGTCGTGTCGACGCCCTCTCGGACGCGCAGCGCGCACTCTGGGCCGGCGGCCCCCTGGTCCCGCCCGGCTACGTCGCCCCGGCTGTCGACGGCGTCAACACGGCGGCGCTGAACGTGGCGCTCACCCGGCTCGGTTCCCCGTATTCCTGGGGGGCGACCGGCGCCGAGGAGTTCGACTGCTCGGGACTCATGGTGTGGGCGTACGCGCAGGAGGGGAAGACGCTACCGCGGTCGAGTCAGGCGCAGGCGGTGTCGGGCGCGCCCGTCGCGATGGCCGACATCCAACCTGGCGACCTGGTCATCTACTACCCGGGGGCGACCCACGTCGGTATGTACGCCGGCGACGGGCTGGTACTGCACGCGCCGACCTATGGCGTCCCGGTCAAACTCGAGAAGGTCGACGCGATGCCGATCAGCGGGATCCGTCGGTACTGACTCGGGGACGCCGGGCGGGACATCCCCGGACACTGTGGCAGTCTCGGACGTGATGACGAAGACGCTGCTGATCACCAACGACTACCCGCCGCGGCCCGGCGGAATCCAGTCGTACCTGGAGACCTATCTGGCGCATCTCGATCCCGAGGACGTGGCGGTCCTCGCCTCGACGTTCCGGGGCAGTGAGTCGACCGAGTACGACGACTCCCGTCCCTACCTGGTCGAGAGGGTGCCGACGGAGATGCTGCTGCCCACGCCGGAGCTCGCGGCGCGTGCGCGGAGGCTCGCCTCGGATTTCGGGGCGAGCACGGTGTGGTTCGGTGCGGCTGCGCCGCTGGCCGCGATGGCGCCCGTCCTCCGGGAGGGTCCCGTCACGCGGATCGTCGCCAGCACCCACGGCCACGAGGTGGGGTGGTCGATGCTGCCGGGTTCGCGGCAGGTTCTCAGACTGATCGGGGAGTCCACCGACGCCGTCACCTACGTGAGTGACTACACGCGACGTCGTTTCGCGGCGGCGTTCGGCCCACACGCCCGACTGGTGCACCAGCCGGGAGGGGTCGACACGGACAGGTTCCGTCCCGACCCGGTGCGGCGAAGGGCGATCCGGGAGCGATACGGGGTGGCCGACCGGGAGGTGATCGTGTGCCTGTCGCGACTCGTCCCGCGCAAGGGTCAGGACGCGCTCATCCGCTCGATGCCGGAGATCGCCCGCCGAGTTCCGGGAGCCGTCCTCGTCGTCGTCGGTGGTGGTCCGTACCGGCGGACGCTGGAAGGTCTCGCCCGCAGGCACGGAGTGTCCGACCGGGTCATCTTCACCGGTCGGATCCCGGCGGACGAGATCGTCGACCACCACCGGATGGCGGACGTGTTCGCCATGCCGTGCCGCACCCGGGGCGGGGGACTGGACGTGGAGGGGCTGGGGATCGTGTACCTGGAGGCCTCCGCCTGCGGTGTCCCCGTGGTGGCCGGCCGGAGTGGTGGTGCCCCGGAGACCGTCCTGGACGGGAGCACCGGTCTCGTGGTGGACGGGACCTCGGACGGCGAGATCGTCGAGGCCGTGGCCGGTCTGCTCTCGGACCGGCCACGCGCCTCCGCGATGGGCGTCCGCGGACGCACCTGGGTTCTCGGATCGTGGCGCTGGGAGGACCTGGCTCGCGACATGCGACGGGTGCTCTCCGGCGACTGACCCCGCTCCGACCCCGGTCCTGGCCTCGGGTCAGGCGTAGAGGTCCTCGATCTGTGCCGCGAACTTCTGGTGCACCACGTTCCGCTTGACCTTGAGGGAGGCGGTGAGCTCCCCGGTCTCCTCGGTGAACTGATCGGGCAGCACGTGATACTTCTTGATCGCCTCCGAGTGGGAGACGGTCCGGTTGGCCCGGGACAGTGCCTGGTCGAGATGCTCGATCATGTCCGCGTCCCGGAGCAGCTCGTAGAGCGAACCGGTCTTGCCGTGGTGGGCCTTCCACCGCTCCAGCGCCTCCGGGTCGAGGGTGAGCAGCACCGAGATGAACGGCTTGCCGTCGCCCACGCACACCGCCTCGGCGACGAGCGGATCGGCCCGGAGCGCGTCCTCGAGCTGGCTCGGGGCGACGTTCTTGCCCCCGGCGGTGACGATGATCTCCTTCTTGCGGCCGGTGATGGTCAGGTAACCGTCCTCGTCCAGCGACCCGAGGTCCCCGGTCCTGAACCACCCGTCGGAGAACGCTTCGGCGGTGGCGCGCTCGTTGCGCCAGTATCCGGAGGTCACCACCGGTCCGCTCACCTCGACCTCACCGTCCGGTGCGATCCGGACCGCACACCCGGGCAGCGGCTGGCCGACTGTGCCGATACGCATCTGACCGGGGGTGTTGACCGCGATCGCGGCGCACGTCTCCGTGAGGCCGTACCCCTCGAAGATGTTGACCCCGATGCCGTCGAAGAAGTGCGTCAGGCGCTCGCCTAGGGGTGCCCCGCCCGAGATGGCGATCTCGCAGCGTCCGCCGAGCGCCGCGACGAGCTTGGCGTAGACGAGCTTGGCGAACAGGGCGTGGCGGAGCCGGAGCAGCGGCCCGACCCGTCCACTGCGGTTGGCCTTGGAGTACGCGACAGCGGTGTCGGTGGCCTTGTCGAACATCCAGGCCTTGAGGGTGCCGCCGTCCTGGGCGGTGGCCTGTGCCTTGTTGAAGACCTTCTGGAACACGCGAGGGACGGCAAGGATGTAATGGGGCTGCATCTCGGAGAACGTGTCCACGAGATTGGTCAGGTCCGACGAGTGGGCGATGCGGACACCGGCGTGGAACCCGGCGTAGGTGATGGCGCGGGCCAGCACGTGGGCCAGGGGCAGGAACATGACGGTGGTCGCGTCCTGACGGAGGTACTGGTTGAACGGGGTCTCGAGGACCGCGAGGGCCTCGGACATGAAGTTGCGGTGGGTGAGCATGCAGCCCTTGGGGCGTCCGGTGGTGCCCGAGGTGTAGATCAACGTCGCGGGGGAGTCGGCGGTCACCCCGGCGCGCCGTTCGTCGAGTACCGAGTCGGGCACATCGGTCGCGCCCGCGGCGAGGGCGTCCAACGCGGGGGTGGCTCCCTCGATCACGAGGACGTCGGGGGCCGCCTCCAGCCCGGCGATCCCCTCGCGGGTGGTGGCGGCGTGGGTCTCCTTCTCGACGATGACGAGCCGGGCGCCCGAATCCTCCATGATCCAACGGATCTGCTCGGCCGAGGAGCTGTCGTAGACGGGCACCGTGACCGCGCCGGCGGCCCAGATCGCGAAGTCGATCACGTTCCACTCGTATCGGGTCGAGCACAGGAGGGCGACCCTGTCCCCGGCCTGGACGCCCCGGGCGACGAGGCCCCGACCCACCACGCGGACCGTCTCGGCGAACTCCCTGTTGGTGACATCCGTCCACCGACCGTCGACCGGCCGCTGGAACGCCACGTTGTTCGGCGTCCGCCCCGCACGGTCGTATGCCGCCTGGGCGCAGGACCAGTCGTCGGGGACGGTGAACGTGGCGGGGGCGGCGACGTATTCGCGCAAAGTGTCCTCCTGGTGGAGACGATCGATGGTCTAATCGCAGTGAGGACACACTATCCCCGGGGCCGGACGGCATCCACGTCACCCGTGTGCCCGGGCGCCGGTCGCCGGAGCGCATCCCGACCGAAGATATGTGAAGCTGGGGGATATGAGCGAGGACAACGGCGCCCCAGAGGTGTGGCCGACCAGCGACTCCACGGTGATCGACGCGACGGTCGAGGACGTGATGGCCGTCATCTCGGACTTCGATTCGTATCCCGAATGGTCCACGTCGATCCGGGTCGCCGAGGTCCTGTCCGTCGGCGCGGACGGTCGGCCGGACCGGGTCCGGTTCGCCCTGGAGGCGGGCGCGATCGTCGACGACTACGTCCTCGCCTACTCCTGGTCGGCGGACCACAGGGTCGTCGAGTGGAGGCTGGAGAGCTCGGCGCTGCAACGTGCCCAGAAGGGCTCCTATCGCCTCGAACCGGTCGAGGGCGGCACCAGGGTCGACTACGAGCTGGAGATCGAACTCGTGGTGCCGGTGATCGGCCGGCTCCGCGACCGGGCCGAACGGCGGATCCTCTCCGAGGCCCTGCGCGAACTCAAGCGCCGGGCCGAGTCGCGGTGACCGGCGCCAGGGTCGCGATCGTCATGGGGGGAGACCCCCCGGCCAGGTCGGAGGCGACCGCGGAGTTCCTGCTGGACGCGGGTGGAACCGCTCTGATCCTGACCGGGTACCCCGGTGCGGTGGATCCGCGGTTGGACACGACCGACGAGGGCCCCGTGGAGGTCCGTGTCGAGGACGCCACCGCGAGACTCGAGTCGTACAGGTCCGGTGCGGTGGATCCGGACGACGACGTTCTCGCGGCGCTGTCCACCGGAGGGGATGCGCCCCTCGCCTCGGTCCTGGGATGGGAGTACGCCCGGCGGGCGGCCGCCGCGGGAGTGTGGGACGTGGTGGTGGTGGAACTCGACGGCGACCTCGCGGCGGTCCGGAGGATCGCAGCGGCGGGGGAGTTGGCGGCGCTGGTGGAGTCGCGCTGGCCCGCGCACGTGCGGTTCGCCTCGATGGCCGCCGGTGACCGCGCGGACGCCCGGACCCGCGAGGCGCACCGACTGTCCCTCCTCGCGGCGGAGGTCTCGACGTTCCTCGCGGGGCCCCTCGAGGTGATGGTCGCGGGGAGTGCACCGGACCGGACCGCGGCGCTGGCCGAACTCGCCCGCGGCGCGGTCACCCCCTCCGTCTCCCCGGACGGCGGTGGCGGATACCGGGTGGAGTGCCCGGTGCCGGATCGTCCGACGACCCCGCCCGCGGTCGAGGGCGACGAGCTGCGGTTGGAACACGACGGTGTCCGGACGGTGGTGCGGCTGCCCGCGATGCTGTCCCGGTGCACGCTCGTCACCACACACTTCGACCCCGAGGCGCGCGCCGTGATCGCAGGCTTCGTCCCCGATCCCGAGCTGTGGCCACCTAATCTCGTCCCGTCCGGATTCGCCGACCGATCCGGGTAGTATCCGCTCCGTCAAGTCCCCCACGACGGAAGGTCCGGTGACCCAAGTTGCTGTACTGGTTGTTCAAGTACGTGATCATCGGGCCCTTCCTACGATTGACCAGTCGGCCGGTCATCACCGGCCGGGAGAACTTCCCGACCAGCGGGGCGGCGGTCCTCGTGGGCAATCACGAGTCGGTGGCCGACTGGCTGTTCACCCCGCTCCTGCTTCCCCGGCGGGTCACGTTCCTGGCGAAAAGCGACTACTTCACCGGTAGCGGGATCCGCGGCATGCTCAGCAGGTGGTTCTTCTCCGGGACCGGTCAGTACCCGATCGACCGCACCGACGCCGATGCCGCCCAGGCCGCTCTCAACGCGGGCCTCGAGGTCCTCTCGTCGGGTCAGATCCTGTGCGTCTACCCGGAGGGGACCCGGTCACCGGACGGGCGGCTGTACCGCGGCAAGACCGGGCCCGCCCGGCTCGCGCTGCGCGCCGGGGTCCCGATCGTCCCCGTGGGCGTGATCGGGACCGGTGAGTACATCCGCAAGGTCAACCGTCCCCACCGCCGGACCCGGGTCCGGGTGATGATCGGGGAACCACTCGACCTGACGCCGTGGGCCGGGCGGGAGGGCGACCGCGTGGCCGAGCGGGAGATCACCGATGAGTTCATGCGGCGCATCCAGGCGTTGACGGGTCAGGAGTACGTCCACGACATCTACGGCGCGGAGATGAAGAAGCGCTACGAGGCGGTGCGCGAGTCGGGGCGCAACCTCCTCGACCAGCCCGTCGAGGGACAGCGCTGACGCCGGTGCGCTACTTCTACGACTGTGAGTTCATCGAGGACGGCACCACCATCGACCTGGTGTCGGTGGGGGTGGTGGCGGAGGACGGACGCGAGTTCTACGCGGTGTCCACGGATTTCGACCCCGCGAAGGCCGGCCCGTGGGTCCGGCGGAACGTCCTGCCGAAGCTGCCCAATCCCTCCTCATCGGCCTGGATGTCGCGTGCGGGGATCCGGGACGGGTTGTACGCCTTCGTCACCGCACCGATCTCCGGGCCGGTCGAGCTGTGGGCGTGGATCGGGGCCTATGACCACGTCGCGGTGTGTCAGCTCTGGGGTGACATGACCCAGCTGCCAGCGGCGATGCCGAGGTTCACGCGGGACGTGCGCCAGCTGTGGGAGATGGCCGGGCAACCGGAGCTGCCCCCGCACCCGGGCGGAGCCCACGACGCCCTCGGCGATGCCCGCCATTCGTGGTTGAGATTCGGGGCGATCGCGGCGAAGGCGCCCCACCTGGGTCTCTGAGGTCCGCGCCGGCGGCGGTGGCGTATCCTCGCGGGGTGAGCAACTGGACAGTCGACGTCGACATCGCACAGCTTCCCGACCTCCCCCCGCTCTCGGCGGATCTCGATCGGCTGCTGGCGGACGCCCTGTCGCGACCCGCGCTGCAGCAACCGTCGTGGGATCCCGATCACGCCGCCGCGATGCGCAAGGTCCTTGAGAGCGTGCCCCCCATCTGCGTGGCCTCTGAGGTCGAGCATCTCTCGGACCGGCTTGCCGATGTCGCGCACGGGCGCGCGTTCCTGCTCCAGGGCGGGGACTGCGCGGAGACGTTCGAGGCCAACACCGAGCCGCACATCAAGGGCGTGATCCGCACGCTCCTGCAGATGTCCGTCGTCCTGACCTACGGCGCGTCCATGCCGGTGGTGAAGGTCGGCCGGATCGCCGGTCAGTACGCCAAACCGCGCTCCGCCGACCGGGACGCCACCGGCCTGCTCTCCTACCGCGGGGACATGGTCAACGGGCTCGACGCGGACGACACCGCTCGTGAGCACGACGCGTCCCGCCTGGTCCGCGCCTACGCCAACGCCGCCGCGGCGATGAACCTGGTCCGCTCCCTGACGGCCTCGGGAACGGCGGACCTGCACCGCGTGCACGAGTGGAACATGGAGTTCGTCGCCGGGTCGCCGGCCGGCGCGCGCTACGAGGCGCTCGCGGCGGAGGTCGATCGCGGGCTGCGGTTCATGGACGCCTGCGGTGTCTCCGACGAGAACCTGCGGTCGGCGGACATCTTCTCCTCCCACGAGGCGCTGGTACTCGACTACGAGCGCGCGATGTTGCGTCTGGCCGACGACGGGACGGGCCTCACGGGTGACGCGGAGCAGGGGCTGTACGACCTCTCGGCCCACTTCCTGTGGATCGGGGAGCGGACCCGTGGGATCGACGACGCCCACGTGGCGTTCGCCTCACTCATCGAGAACCCGATCGGTCTGAAGATCGGGCCCTCGACCACCCCGGAACTCGCGGTGGAATACGTGGAGAAGCTCGACCCACGCAATCGCCCGGGACGCCTGACGCTGGTCTCCCGCATGGGCAACGACAAGGTCAGGGACGCACTCCCGCCGATCGTGCAGGCCGTCGAGGCCTCGGGACACAAGGTCATCTGGCAGTGCGACCCGATGCACGGCAACACCCATTCCACGTCGAACGGCTACAAGACCCGTCACTTCGACCGGATCATCGACGAGGTCCAGGGCTTCTTCGAGGTCCATCACGCCCTCGGCTCGCACCCGGGCGGGATCCACATCGAGCTCACGGGTGAGGACGTCACCGAGTGCCTCGGGGGCGCCCAGGACATCTCCGACCTCGATCTGGCCGGGCGGTACGAGACCGCCTGCGACCCGAGGCTCAACACCCAGCAGTCGCTCGAGTTGGCCTATTTGGTGGCGGAGATGCTCCGCAACTGAGCCGTGGCCTGAGCCGGGACGGCCGCGCCCCCGGGGCCGCCCGGGCGGAGTCAGCCCAGTGCGTCGATCTCGACCCCGCTGCCCCGTGCCACGACCCGCCCGGGCAGGGGGTTCTGACCGTAGACGATCCCGCCCGGTGATCCGGTGTCGAGGGAAGGGGTGAGCCCCGCGTCCCGGAGAGTCCGCTGGGCGTCCGAGGCCCGGGACCCGAGGACGACGGGGACGGTCACCGCGTTGGACGGGACGACCCGCAGCACGGCGTTCGCGGGGTCGAGTCGCCGGCCGGCGGGCGGGTCGGTGCTGACCACCCGGCCGTCGGAGATCCGGCGGTCGGTCACGGGCGCCTCACGGACGATCGTGAACCCGGCCCTGCTGAGCACGTCCGTCGCCTCGTCCAGCGGCACGTCCCTGATGTCGGGGACGGTGAGGGCGTTGGAGACCAGCAGCGTCACCCCGTCTCCGCGGGCGACGTCCGATCCGGTGTCCGGGTCGGTGCCCACGGCCAGTCCGCCGTCCACCTCGTCGTCGTAGACCCGTCTGACCTCCGACACGGTGAGCCCGGATCCCTCCAGCGCGGCCCGTGCCTGCTCCTCCTCGAGGCCCGCGACATCGGGGACGCTCACCGGCGCGGGACCCGAACTCGTCACCATCGAGACCCTGGTCCCCACGTCGACGGTTGTCCCGGGCCGCGGTTCCAGGGCCACCACCTGACCCACCGGGACCGAGTCGGAGTGCTCGGTCCCGCCCCGGACCGGTTCGAGCGAGTTCTCCCGCAGGAGTGTGGACACGGTGTCGACGTCGCGTCCGGCACCCACCTCGGGCACGACCGGGCGGCCCACGGAGACCAGGACCGCCACCGTCTCGCCCCGGGGCACCCGGGTCCCGGCCTCGGGGTCGGTCCCGACCAGTCCGGCCCGGGGGACGTCGTTGCTGAACGCATCGCGGGTGGAGGCGGACAACCCGACTTCGTTCACGACCTCGGTCGCCTGTCCCACCGACATGCCCTGAACCGCGGGGACGGTGACGAAGCGTCCGGACCCGAGCCACCATCCGGCGACGGCGAGGGCGATGGCGACCGCCAGCACGACCACCAGCCACAGCAGGCCGAGCCTGCGTCGGGGACGGACGGGGGCCCGGTCCGGGACCGGTTCCACCTCCCCTCGGGCGTAGGACTCCTCGGCGACGGGGGGCGGCGGGACCGCGTCGAGTCCGACCCTCGTGTGCATCCGTGTGGGGACGGGGCCGTCACCGTGGCCGAGCGCCTCGCCGCTCTCGCGATCGGCGGCGTCGAACTCCGTGGCGCCGCCGGGCGCCGATCGCGCCGCGGCGGCGCGGGCCCGGGACCAGGACGACTGGCTGGGCGCCGGGACGACATAGGTGGGGAAGCGTCCGATCTCGGCCGCCCGGTCCAGGTCGTCGAGCATCTCCCCGGCATCCTGGTAGCGGTCCTCGCGGCTCCGCCGCGTCGCCCGGAGGATGAGGTGGTCGAGGTCCTCCGCCACGGAATCGGACTGGTCGGAGGGCGCCGGGACGTCGGTGTCGAGGCGCCGGTAGGCCACGGCGATCGAGTTGTCCCCGTTGAACGGGGGTTCGCCGGTGAGCATCTCGTAGGCGAGCACCCCCAGGGAGTACAGGTCCGAGCGCCCGTCGGTGTCGGCGCCGGAGATCTGCTCGGGGGAGAGGTAGGCGGCGGTGCCCATCACCACGCTCCGCGAGGTCGCCCTGGACTCGGCCACCGCGCGGACGAGGCCGAAGTCGGCGAGCTTCACCGCCCCGGTGGTGGAGATGAGGACGTTCTCGGGCTTGATGTCGCGGTGGACCAGCCCGGCCTCGTGGGCCTCGCGGAGGGCGCCGAGGAGGGGGCGGAGCACGGCGGCGGCGGCGTACGGGGGCATGGGGCCGCGCTCGTCCAGTAGTTCGCGCAGCGTGCCGCCCGGGACCAGTTCCATCACGAGGAAGGCGGTGTCCCCCTCGACCCCCTGGTCGAAGACCTGGACGATGCCGGGGTCGGAGAGCCGCGCGGCCGAGCGTGCCTCGAGGGTGAACCGGTCGACGAAGGCGCGATCACCGGCGAGGGCGGGGTCCAACAGCTTGACGGCGACATGGCGGTCCAACCGCTCGTCCGTGGCGAGGTGCACGATCGACATCCCGCCGCGCGCGATCACGGCGTCGAGTCGGTAGCGCCCGTCGAGCACGGTTCCCGGCCCTGGTAGCTGCCCGTCGTGAGTGGTCATGGAGTCCATTCTGCCCGTCGGCGTCCCGATCTCGGTATGCAACCGGGCCGTGCGCCCCGCGGTGGTGACCGCCGGGCCCCGCTGGGACTAACGTGGTGGCCGTGAGTACCGTTCCGCACTGTGATGACGTCCTGCCCGGGGACGTCGAGACGATCAATCTTCCCGAGGTGTCCCGGCGACTGGGCATCCCTGTCACCCGCGTGCACGACCTCCTCCGCGAGGGGGGGTTGATCGCCGTCCGACGTGCCGGTGTGGTGGTGGTCCCCGCGGTGTTCCTGGACGACGACGACGAGGTGGCGCGTTTCCTGCCCGGGCTCGTCTCGGTTCTCCGTGACGGGGGTTACCGCGACGAGGAGATCCTGCGGTGGCTCTTCACGGAGGACGACAGCCTGCCGGGTCGCCCCGCGGACGCGCTACACGGTCATCGGGCCCGGGAGGTCATCCGGCGCGCTCAGGCGATGGCGTTCTGACCCTGCCGGTGGCCCGCCACCACCACCAGGCCACCGCCAGCGAGGCGAGTACCGCGATCCCGGAGAGCACGGGGCTGTAGAGGCTGGTCGATCCGTTCGGCCCGATCGCCATGACCAGGAACACGGTCATCCCGACCGCTGCCGTGGTGGCCCGGGGCCCCGGCTTCGCCAGCACCCAGAACGCGGTTACCCAGACGTAATACCAGGGCCAGGCCAGCGAGTTGAGAACGACGAAGGCGAGCAACGCGAGCATGATGCCGCGGAGCGCCGTCATCCGGTCCCGGCGATGACGCCACCACACGGCGACCAGCACCACGGCGAGCACCACCCGCCCGACCTGCCGGGACACGGCGAGCACATCCTCGAATCCGGGGGAGTCGGTGACCGCGTGGTACAGGTGTGCTGCCGCCGTGGGTGCGCTGAGGTAGTTGATCACCCTGTCGGAGACGGCGATCGCGTTGAACCACCCGATCCCGGTACCGGAGGCGAGGGTTGCCAGCCCGAGGACGGCCACCGCGATCACGGCGGCCAGTGCAGTGTCCCCGAGGGCCCGGGCCACAGGTCTGGCCACCGACTGGTCCTCGCGCCGACGGGTCAGCGCGATCCACAGTAGGAACGGGGCGACGATCACCGCGGTGGCCTTGAACGCCACCGCGATCCCGATCGCCGCGCCAGCCCACGCCCGGCGACCGTCGAGGGCCAGAACGACAGCCCCGAGGCAGGCGACGAGCGGGAAGATCTCGTTGTGCAGCCCGCCCGCCAGGTGGATCACCGACAGCGGGGACGCGCACGCCAGCCAGACCGCGGCCCCCGGGTCCACCCCGGTGCGACGGGCCGCCATCATAAGGATCACGGTCAGTGCGGCCAGTGCCGCCAACACCGCCACGCGCAGGATGACGATCCCCACCGCGGGGTGCCCGCCGGACACGGCGACCACGATCCGCATGAGGATCAGGTGCAGCGGACCGTAGGGTGTCGCGGTCGACCGCCAGTCGGGGCTGACCTCGTCGGTGAAGGGTCCCGGGTTGGCCTCGGGGCCGACCTCGTAGGGATCGACCCCCGCGGCGGTCATCGCCCCCTGGGCGAGGTACGACCACGCGTCGCGGCTGAACATCGGCACCGCGGGCAGTGACGGTAGCGACCACAACGCGGTGGCCCAGACCGCGTCCCGCGTGGGGAGTCGGCCCGACAGCGCCCGGGGGCCCAGTGCCAGCCAGGCGGTGAACAGCAGGGCCACACCGATCCAGCACAGCACCAGGGCCAGGACCTCGCCGTGGCCGAAGGTGAACCCGAGCAGGCCCACGGCGACGGCGGGACCGCCGTCCATCGGCAGGGCGCCGGCACCGAAACCGCCGAGGGTCAGAAGCGCGGACCCGAGCATCCCGCGGTACAGGGCGGGGCCCGAGGGGCCGGACAGCGCGGCGCGGGCGGAGGAGGTGAGCGACCTGGCCACCACGGTGGCGCGCGCCCGCGCCGACGGATCCGACGAGGGAGGCGAGACGGCCCCCGGGGCCGGGCCCGGTGCCATCGTCACGCCCGACGACGGGTGGCGGCCTCGGCCAGGTCGCGCAGGGTGACCCGGCCGTGCTCGCTCACCGCGTCGGAACCGATCGCGTCCAGTGCCCGCACGGTGAGGGTGTCGATCTCCGCCTCGACGGAGGCGACCGCCCCCGAGTCCACGAGGATCCGGCGAGCCCGCTCGAGGTCGGCGGTGTCGAGGTCGGTGCCGAGGACCGAGAGCAGGAAATCCGCGTCCCCGGTCGGTGCCAGGGCCGTCGCCCTGGCCAACAGGAGGGTGCGTTTGCCCTCACGGAGGTCGTCCCCGGACGGCTTGCCCGTGACCTCGGGGTCACCGAACACACCGAGCATGTCATCGCGGAGCTGGAAGGCCTGTCCCACGGCCACACCGAACTCACGGAGCGCCGTGACGGTGTCGGCCCCGGCCCCGGCGAGCTCGGCACCGATGTGGAGTGGCCGCTCCACGGTGTACGCCGCGGTCTTGAAGCGGTTGACCCGGGCCGGCGTCAGCTCGTCCGTCGCGCCGGAGGACTCCGCGAGGATGTCGAGCATCTGACCCGAGAGCACCTCGGTCTTCATGGCGTACCAGGGCGCGAGCGCGCGGCCGAGCGCGGCCGGATCCGCGCCCGAGGTCACGAACATCTCGTCCGCCCAGGTCAGGGCCAGGTCACCGACGAGAATCGCCTGCGAGACGCCGTACCGGGCGGGGTCCCCGGACCATCCCAGGTCCCGGTGGGCGGCCTCGATCGAGCGATGGACGGTGGGTCTGCCGCGACGGGTGTCGGAGGCGTCCACGATGTCGTCGTGGATGAGGGCGCACGCCTGGATCAACTCGAGTGCCGCGCAGGCGGTGACGATCTCGTCCGGGACGACGGCGTCCGCGGGGCTCACCGCCGACCACCCCGCCAGGCCGAACCGGGGCCGCATCCGTTTGCCACCGTTCAGGACGAAGTCCGCGAGCAGACCCGCCAGGGTGTCGACACGATCGTCGACCCCTGACACGACCCGGCGCCGTCCGTCGAGATGGCGACGGAGGGCGCCGAGGATCCGCTCTCCGTCGTCTGGACGAGTCGCCGTGACCACGGTCACCATCCCTTCCGGGCACCGCCGCCCGGCAGCCCTCGTTACCGTGATCCTAGACGCCGGGCGGAGGTCGGCACCGGCGCGTGTCGGGCTACCCTGGTCCGGTGACCCAGCTACCCGACATCGACCCAGCGGGCGGCGACCGACACCCGAGTATCGTGGACCGGATCGCCTCGTCGAGCACCCCCAGGGTGCCCTTCTCCGTCGAGTTCTACCCACCCCGGGACGAGGCCGCGGAGGCACGTCTCTGGCGGGCCGCCTCCGTGTTCTCCGAACTGGGCGCGGCGTTCGTGTCCGTTACCTACGGGGCCGGCGGGTCCACCCGTGACCGGACGGTCAGGGTCGTCGAGAGGGTGGTCAGCGAGACCGACCTGGTGCCCATCGCCCACCTGACGGCCGTGGGGCACACGGTCGCCGAACTGCGCGAGATGATCCAGATGTACGCCGATGTCGGCGTCACCAACATCCTCGCCCTCCGGGGGGACCCCCCCGGGGACCCGCTGGGTGACTGGACCCCGCACCCCGAGGGCCTGCACTACGCGGAGGAACTCGTGCGACTGATCCACGAGGTCGGGGACTTCCACGTGGGGGTCGCGTCCTTCCCGGAGGGGCACTACCGGGCGCGGGACCTGGACCACGACACCGAGATCCTGCTCAACAAACTGCGCGCCGGCGCCGAGTACTCGATCACGCAGATGTTCTGGGACGTGGAGCACTACCTGCGCCTCCGGGACCGTCTCGCGGTCGCGGACGCGGAGCAGGCCGCCAAGCCGGTCATCCCCGGGCTCATGCCCGTGACGAGCCTCCGTCAGGTCCGCCGGATGGTGGAGCTGTCGGGGTGCGCCCTCCCGGACGGCCTGTCGGACCGGTTGCGCGCGGCGGCGGGTGACGGGCCGGAGGAGGACCGTGCCGCGGTCCGCGAGGTGGGGATCGAGTTCGCCACCGAGCTCTGTGAGCGCCTGATCGGCGAGGGCGTGCCCTGCCTGCACTTCAACACCCTCAACTTCTCCCGTGCCACACATGAGGTGCTGGCCAACCTGTCGATGGTCCCGTCCCCGGGGGTCGGGGCGAGCAGGGCCTGACGCGGTGCCCCCGCGGTCCGTGCGCCCCGTGGGATCCCCGCGAGGTCAGCGTACGAGCCGGTCCGACCGGGCCCGGGAGGTCCGGGCGGCCAGGATCGTCCCGATCGACACCAGTAGAGCAGCGCCTATCCCGACGATCATCCACACCGCGAAACCGCGGGTCGCCGGATCCGGGTAGGACGAGGACGCCTGCATCCGGGTGATGGACCCCGGCGCCGGTGTCCAACTCACCGAGTTGCCCCCACCGAGCGTGCCGTTCGTCTCCCCGATGCGGTTGGGGAACGTGAGGTCCACCCGGGTCGTCGCGGAATCCGCGCGGTCCTCCGGAACCCCGGAGAGGTCCACCGAGCCGGTGAACGAGACCGTGTCGCCGCTCCGGCGGAAACCCAGTGTGTACGGCCTCGCCCCCTCGACCTCGATGGCCAGGGACAGTGCGTCGACCTCGGCGAAGGTCAGCTGGGTGAAGTAGATCTCCCTGCCGGTGAAGCCGTCCGCGGAGTATGCGGTGATCCGCACCTTCTGCTCCAGGCCGGACGGAGTGGACAGCCGGTCCAGAGCGGCCGTCTGCGCCGGCTGGTCGCCGGCCACCAGGATGCGACCCGAGACGGTGTCGTCCTTCCGCACACTCATTTGGGCGTTCAGCTGCAGACACCCGGTGAGGACGAACAGCATCGTCACCAGGGCGGTGACGCCCATGATCCGGCGACGCACGGGGGAGTGTGCGGCCGTCACGGGGCTGGTCGCGGTGGTGCTCGGTTCGATCACGCTCGTCATTGTGCCCGCGTGCGGCGCCGACGCCGCGTCGACGTGCCGAGTCGGCGACCGACGAGACGCGCCACCGTCCTCCCGCTGGTGCCGATGACGCCACCGCCGGGATGGGTGGAGGCGCCCGCGAGGAACACGCCGTCGGCACCGGGGACGGTGTGTCCGGCGAGATCCGGGTGGGGCCGCATAGGGAGCATCTGATCGAGGGACATCTCCACGTGCATCACGTTGCCCCCGATCAGACCGAGTTCGGTCTCCAGGTCCTCCGGTGTCTGGACGTGACGGTGGACGATCGAATCGGTGAGCCCGGGGGCGAACCGCTCCGCGGCCGCGATGATCCGGTCCGCCTCACCCGGACCCGCCTCCGACCAGGAGCGCCCGTCCGCCAGATGCCGCGGGTGCCATTGCGACCACAGGGTCAGTTCGTGCCGGCCCGCCGGCGCCAGCGAGGGGTCGAGCGAGCTGAAGCTCATGGCGAGGACGGCGGGATCGGCATCGAGCCCGCCGGCCGCGGCGACCCCGTACCGGCGATCGAGTCGTCGGCGGTCCGTCACCAGCAACTGCAGACCGTGCGCACTGGTGGTCGTGGGCACACCCGGGTACCGGGGCAGATCGGTCGTGCCCAGCCGGACCACCATCCCGAGCCCGAACCCCGGACGGATCCTGCGGCGCCAGGCGTCGAGACCCTCCGCGGGGAGTTCGTGGGCCAGGAGGTCCAGGGTGGTGTGGACGTGACAGGCCGCCACGACGGCCGAGCAGTGCAACGACGGGCCCCCCGCGGTATCCACCCGCCAACCGGCCCCCGAGCGGCGGATCGCCGTCGCCCCGGCGCCCGCCGTGACCGATCCGCCACCGGCCCGGACGGCGGAGACGAGTGCGTCGGCGAGAGCGCCCGACCCGCCGATCGCACGGCCGGGAGGGGTCTGGTGCATGAGCGCGGCGAAACCGATCATCGGAGCGGTGCCGGGATGGGACATCGGCGGTCCGGACTGTGCGCCGAACCAGGACAGGGCGGCCTTGAGCCGCTCGGACGTGAAGGTCTGGTCGAGCAGCGCATCGCCGGAGGCCAGGAAGGTCTGGACCGCGCCGAAGGGATCCCGGAGATCGTCGCGTCCGAGGAACGCGGAACCCAGACGCGGAGCGGTGGCGCGAACGCTGAACCCCTTCATCATCCGCCCGGCGAGGACCTCCCACCTGCGGACGAATCCGCGGTAGGCGTCAGCGTCCGCCCGCCCGCAGGCTGCGGCGATGCTCGCACAGGTCTCGTCGAGGTCGCGGTGGAAGACGATCGGCGGGGTGTCGCTGCCCGGCGGGGCGGGGGCGAAACCCCACGGGTCACAGTCCACGTACCTCAGTCCGTGGGCGGCCAGGTCGAGCTCCTCCGGGATGCCGGTGTGCCGGATCATCAGGTGGGCTGACGAACCACGGTCCGTGCGGTGCCCGGGGTAGCGCTCGACGGTGGAGGTGGCGCCGCCCAGGACGGTGTCCTTCTCCACCACGTGGACGTCGAGCCCGGATCGCGCGAGATAGGCGGCGCAGACCAGACCGTTGTGACCGGAACCGATCACCACGACGTCATGACTGTTGTTCACGCGGGCCTCCGTGTTGGGTGAGGGGGAGCGACCGCGAGAGTACGGCGAACGGCCGGGCGTCGCCTTCGAACCTGTAGGCCCTGAGCACATCCGAGAAGCCCATCGACCGGTACAGCCGCCACGCCCCGTTGGCCTCGTCGGGGACCTCGGGGGTCGAGAGCAACACGGATCCCTCCGTGCGGCCGGACAGGAACCGCCGGAGTAACGCAGTGCCTATGCCGTGCCCCTGAAAGCGGGGGGAGACGTGGAGCTCCGTCAACTCGACGTAGTCCGTCGGCAGCCGCTGATCCTGTTCTCGCAGCCCTCGTGCCACCTGCTCGTACCACCACTGGCCGGGTGATCCCCGGTAGCCGTAGCAGATGGCGACCAGGGGCCCACGGGCGTGACCGAGAAGGCGCCGACGCGGCGCCTCGAAGGCCGCGACCCCGGACCACCCCTCACGGTGGCTGTGCTCCATCCACGCGGGGGCGCGGGATCGGATCACCTGGGACGGGTACCCCATGGCGTCGACGTAGACACCGAGCGCCTCCGGCAGTCGGTCACGGAACTCCCCGGCGTCCAGGCTGGTGATCACGGTGTCCATCCACCCCATCTCATCACGTGCACGCGTTCGCGACCGCGAGTTGTGTCGTACCCCGCCGATACCGTGCGGTGCAGAAGGGGAGGTGCAGCGGAGATGGCGTCGAGAACCGCAGTTCGTGCGCCGGGCGGGGGTGGCATCGGGTCCCTCGGTCGGGCAGGGCGTGCCGAGGTCCACCGGGGCCGGGCTCTGGCCGCGGCGTCACCCGCCGAGCGGTTTCTCGAGTCCTACCGGGCGGCCCGTTCGGCCGCGGCCGCGCTCCTGTCCCCGGGACCGCGTCGCAGGGGCCCGTCCGATGTGTGGCACCGGCTCGCGGCAGAGGTTCCCGAGCTGGCGGAATGGGCCTCCGCCTTCGGCGGGTACTCGGCCCTCGCGGCCGCCGTGGAGGACGGGCTTCCCCGTACGGTCACACCCCGCATGGCGGACGATTTCCTCTGGGCTGTTGGTCGCTTCCTCGACCTCGTGGACGAGCGGTTGGGAGTACTGGGTCCGGCGGCGTGAGGTCGAGGACGCCGTGTCGGGCGAGCTTCTGCTGCGTCCACGGAATCCCGGTGGTCACCACCGCCTTCCGCTCGTATGATGGAGTCAACCCTTGACCGGCTGATCCCCGTAGACGGTCGACGTCACACGGCCGAGCCGGCCGAGCTCGTAACCGCGAGCGTTCTAAGGAGGTCGAAGTGCCCCTGTCAGAGCACGAGCAGCGCATGCTCGACGAGATCGAGAATGCGCTCTACGCCGACGACCCCAAGTTCGCGTCGTCTGTCCGTAAGACCGGTGGGACCGGCGGCCGCCGTCCTGCCGGGCTGGTGGTGATCCTCGGTCTCGTGGGGGTCGCGCTCCTCGTGGGCGGGTTGGCACTCGACTTCAAACCGGGCGGGTTTCCCGTCCTCAGTCTCGTGGGTTTCCTCGTGATGTTCGCGGCAGGCGTGCTGGCAATGCGCTCGGTGCCGTCCAAGGCGTCGCCATCGGCCGGTTCCGCGGGCGGAGCCCGGGTGCCGGGTACGGGTAAGGCGTCCACCAAGGGAGCCGAGGGGCAGAGCTACTCCTCTCGCATGGAGGATCGTTTCCGGCGTCGCTTCGAGCAGTAGCCAGAACGACTGATCACGTCCCGGGAGGGGCGAGCGCATCCGCGCTCGCCCCTCCCGCCCATTTCGGCGGCGAGTGTCGCGGCTGACCGGGGACTCATCGACGTCGGGACGCCCTGCGGCGGCTCGCCCCACAATGCGCCCCCCGGCTCTCCACTTCGCCCCACCCGGGATCCATCAATCGCCCCGTGGGCCTGAAATAGTCACAGAAACCACAGGGGTTCGCTTTCCGAGGTCGTCTCCGACCTGACCCGTGGCGGGAAATGTGGCTGGCCATGGCTCGTTAGAGGGCTCTGAACTGGGAAGACATACGTAGGTGGGGAGAAGTGGGGCGCAGGCCTTGTTTGTGGGGCGTTGTGGGGTACAGTGGGGGACGCGAGGAGCTCGAAGGGGCCTGAACCCAGGAGGTGGCGGGTGACCGACACCGATCCCACCGACTCCGAGCGTGAACGAGCCTTCGTCGGGTACGGGACGCACCGTCCCAAGCTCGACGACAAGGGGCGGCTGACGATCCCCGCCAGATTCAGGCCTGGACTGGCCGACGGGGTGGTCGTGTGTGGGTGGTTCACCAACACGCTCTCGGTCTTCCCGGAACGCGAGTTCGACGCGTTGGTCAGAAAGGTCCGGCCGACCGCCAACCTCAGTGAGAGGCACATGGCGTTCTTCCGGCTCCTGGTGAGCGGCGCGGAGGTCCAACAACTCGATTCGCAGGGACGGGTCTCCATTCCGGCGAGTCAGCGGAACTACGCGGGCCTCGACAAGGACTGCGTGGTCAACGGCCTCGGAGAGCGTCTCGAAGTCTGGGACGCCGAGGCATGGGACCGCTACAGCGCGGAGAACCTCCCCGTGTTCTCCGAGATGGAGGGCACCTCCCTGGGGATCGAGTTCTGATCCCCGGGACGGACCCGTACGACTGCACGACGGAACGACAGCACGACTGCACGACTGCACGACTGCACGACGGACGGAGCCCCCCGGCCCCTGCCCGGCACCACCCTGACGTACTTCCCCAACGCCAGGTGGGTACCGGACGGGGACCAGGGGGCTCCACCACAACCGGAGCACCGATGACATCCGGACGCGAGGGAGGCGACATGGCGGACGAGCCCGACTCCGACCGCGCGGCTGCCCGGTCCGGTCACATCCCCGTCTTCCTCGACCGCACCCTCGAACTCTTCCGGCCCGTCGTCGACGCCGCGGCCGCGGGAGGCCGCCGCCCGGTGATCGTCGACGGCACCTTGGGCCTGGGCGGCCACACCTCGCATCTCCTCGCCGAATTCGACGACCTGAGGGTGGTCGGGGTGGACCGCGACCCGGAGGCCCTCGAGATCGCCACCCGCAGACTCACCGCCTACCGGGACCGGTTCACTCCCGTTCACGCCCGCTTCGACGACTTCGACCTGATCGTGGACAGCCTCCCCGAGGACGCGAGGGACGGGGCCGGCCCGGCGATCGACGGCGTGCTGCTGGACTTCGGGGTCTCCTCGATGCAGCTCGACGTGGCCGAACGTGGTTTCGCGTACTCGGTCGACTCCCCGCTGGACATGAGGATGGACCCCACCACGGGCCCGACCGCCGCCGACATCCTGGCGGACTACCCCCGTAACGACCTCGCCAGGATCTTCCGCGTCTACGGCGAGGAGCGGTTCGCGCGTCAGATCGCCTCCGCGATCGTGCGCCGCCGCGAGACCGATCCGATCGCCTCCAGTGCCCAACTCGTCGAGCTGCTCTACGACACCATCCCGCAGGGCGCCCGCCGCACCGGCGGGCATCCGGGCAAACGCGTCTTCCAGGCTCTGCGCATCGAGGTCAACGCCGAGCTCGAGGCTGTGGAGAACGCGGTCCCCGGGTACCTCGACCTGCTGCGGGGTGACGGGCGGGCGGTGTTCATGGCGTACCACTCGCTCGAGGACAAGATCGTCAAGCGTGAACTGACCACCCGGACCGCCTCGCGCACCCCGGCCGGTCTACCCGTGGAACTGCCCGGACACGGACCTGAGTTCGAGGCCGTGACCCGGGGTGCGGAGAAAGCCTCACAGTCCGAGATCGATCACAACCCGCGCTCGGCCTCGGTCCGGGTGCGCTGCGTCCGGCGTATCGACGGGAGAACCTCATGACGAGCACGATCGACACGTCGGATCCCGCCGACGACCTCGACACCCGGCCCGGCACCACGACCGAGGGCGCCGCGCCGGTCAGAGGCGTCGGGGCCGTGGGACTGCGCCGGAAGCCGGTCACCCGCTCGGTCCGGGGCCGTCGTACGGTGGTCGTCCCCGCGGAACGGCTAAGTCCTGCCGAGCTCGCGGGGAGGATCCCCTTCGTCGTCGTCATGCTCCTCCTCATCGGTAGCGGCGTCGGCGGCACACTCCTGCTGTCCGCGCAGACCACCCAGGACACCTACAACCTCAAGAACGCGCGTGACGCCAACGTGCAGCTCGTCGAACGCATGGAGGCCCTCCAGGCGTCCAACGAACGCGCCCGGTCGGCGGAGGTCCTGGCGCAGCGCGCCGAGAAGCTCGGGATGGTCGGGGTCGCCAGTGCCCCGATCCTCACCAGGGGCTCGGACGGTGTGATCGAGGTGGTCGGCGAGCCCGAGGCGAAGCTCGGCGCGCCGGTCAAGCCGCTGCAGCCGGCTCCGGTAGCGTCCGAACCGTCGACGTCGCCCGACCGGGGCGGATTCGACGCACCGCCCGCGCAGGCGCCCCAGGACAGGACCCCTCGCGGGGTCGCCCCCGTCCCGTATCCGCCACTCGCCGCTCGTCCGGCCCCCGTCGCGCCGCCGGCGCCGATGGACGAGCCCGCCGCCCCGGCCCCGGCCGAGGCCCCCGCACCCCCGGTTCCCGCACCCGCCCCGGGCGTTGACGCCGCGACACTCGCGCCGGTGCCCGGCCCCCTCTACTGACGACACGACCTGCGAAAGGCCCCCGATGACCGATCGACGCAACCCGGGACAGGGACCGCGAGTCCCCTCGGGGGCCCCTCGTGGCAGCCGGTCGGGCGATGGTCGGCCCCCCACCCGCTCCGGCAGGGTCCTCACCTCGGCGTCGACGGACCGGCGGTTCACCTGGATGCGCTCCGCCTTCGTGGTGATCATGGTGATCGCGCTGGTCAAGCTGCTGTGGGTTCAGACGATCGGCGGCACCGAACTCGCGGCCCGGGCGGAGAGCCAACGGCAGGTCCATCAGGTGCTCCCCGCCACCCGCGGCGCCATCGTCGATATGCACGGCGACCCGATCGCGTTCACCCGGGAAGCCCGTGATCTGTCCATCCAGCCACTGGTCGAACAGCGCAACGCCGAGGCGCGCAGGGAACTGGACCGCACCAAACCCACCTGGGACGAGCTGGTCGACGAGATCGGTGACGAGTTCGAGTCCGTGCTCGGGGACAAGGTGGACCGGGAGGAGATCGAGGCCAAGCTCACGTCCGAGGGTGGCTTCACCTACCTCGTCCGCAACGTCGACGTGACCCAGGCCAACGCGATCACCAGGAAGTTCCCGATGATCGGCGCGGAGCGTGTGGACATCCGCGAGTACCCGGGCGGTGCCCTCGCGGCCAACGTGGTGGGAGCCACGTCGAAGAGCGACGACGGCAAACTCATCGGCCTGCAGGGCATCGAGGCGTCCTTCAACGACGAACTCGACGGCGAGGACGGCCGGCAGACCTTTGACAGGGCCCAGGACGACACGGTGATCCCGGGGACGCTGCGGAACGTCTCGGCACCACGCGACGGCGACACGATCCGCCTGACCCTCGACGCGGACCTGCAGTGGCACGTCCAGAAGGCGGTGCAGTCCGCCAAGGACTCCTCGGGCGCGCAGAGCGCGTCCGCGGTCGTGTTGGACTCCCGGACCGGCGAGGTCCGCGCGATGGCCAACGACAACACCTTCAACCCCGCGGTGGGGATCGGCGCCGAGCTCGAGCGCGGGGCCGACCTCGGTAACCCGGCGATCACCTCGCCGTTCGAGCCCGGGTCGGTGCAGAAGATCATCACCGCCGCAGCGGCGATCGAGGCCGGGCTGACCGATCCCGGGGAGGTCCACTCCGTGGACGGGAGTATCAGTATGGAGGGGGTGACCGTCTCCGACGCGTGGCAGCACGGACCCACGCCGTACACGACCACGGGCATCTTCGGGAAGTCCTCCAACGTCGGGACCCTCATGCTGGCCCAGCGGGTCGGCAAGGAGCCGTACTCGCAGTATCTGGAGAAGTTCGGGTTGGGGCAGCGCTCCGGAATCGAACTCGCCGGTGAATCGGACGGGTTGGTGCCCGACCTGCAGAACTGGCAGGGCGGTACCTTCGCCAACCTGCCGATCGGCCAGGGTTTGTCCATGACGACCCTGCAGATGGCGGGTATCTATCAGACGATCGCCAACGACGGGGTCCGGGTGCCGCCCCGGATCGTCGCCGAGCGGGTGGACCCGGACGGTGAGACCCATGTGTCCGAGCGGCCGGAGGGCGAGCGGGTGGTGAGTGAGCAGACCGCTCGCACGGTGCGCGACATGTTCCGCTCGGTGGTCCAGTCCGGGCCGGGGGCACAGGCGGGAACGGGCCCTCAGGCCGCTGTGGCCGGTTACCAGATCAGCGGTAAGACCGGTACGGCCCAGCAGATCGACCCGTCGTGTGCGTGCTACTCCAACTCGCGTTACTGGATCACCTTCTCCGGGATCCTGCCCGCCGACGATCCGCGGTACGTGATCTCGATCATGCTCGACGCCCCCCAACGCGGCGCCCTCGGCGCGTCCGCCGCACCGCTGTTCCACGACATCGCCTCCTGGCTGGTCAACCGGGACAACATCCCGCCGTCCGCCCCCGCAGCGGACCTGATCCTGCAGGCGCAGTGACCCGCGAGCGGCAAGGTAGCGTGTAGCGGGTTCACGGGGGGTCACGGACAACGAGAGGCGGGTCGAGGACAGGCTATGACGACAGCGGCACAGCTGGCGGACGCGGTGCGCGCCGGCCTCCTCGGCGACAGGGAGGCAGCCCACACGGAGCTCACCGGCGCCACCATCCGGGCCCAGGACGCGGTGCCCGGCACGCTCTTCGCGGCGCTGCCCGGAACCAGGATCCACGGCGCCTCGTTCTGTTCGACCGCGGTCGAGGCGGGCGCCTCGGCCGTGCTCACCGACGCCGAGGGTCTGGAGCTGATGGGGCCCGCCGCCGAGCGCGTCCCGGTCCTCGTGCACCCCCATCCGCGGTCCGTCCTGGGCGAGGTGGCGGCGGCCATCGTCGGGGACCCGTCCGCGGAGCTGGACGTCGTGGGGATCACCGGGACGTCGGGCAAGACCACCACCTCCTATCTGGTGGAGGCCGCACTCGAGGGCTGTGGCCTCGTGGCGGGGATCATCGGTACCACGGGCAGCCGGGTGGGCGGGCGACACCTGCCGAGCAGCCTCACGACCCCTGAAGCCCCCGAGTTCCAGGCGCTGTTGGGTGCGATGCGCTCGGAGGGCGCCCGCGCCGTGGCCGCCGAGGTCTCCAGCCACGCGCTGCGGCTCGGCCGGGTGGACGGGACGCGGTTCGCCGTCGGCGCGTTCCTCAACCTCTCCCAGGATCACCTCGACTTCCACCCGAGCATGGACGACTACTTCAGGGCCAAGGCCCGACTCTTCGATGCCGATGCCGACACGGGTTCCGCGGTGCGGCCCGCCGAACGGGCCGTGATCGTGATCGACGACGACTGGGGGAGGCGTCTGTTGGCGTCCCGGCCGGACGCGGTGACCGTCTCGGCCGATCCCCGCGGGTCGGCCGACTGGACGGCGGGCGAGGCGCTGACCACCGACGGCGATCGCCAGGCCTTCGCCGCGTGGGGACCGCACGGCGTGACCGTGGAGGTCGATCTGCCACTGCTCGGCCGCTTCAACGTGGCCAATGCACTCGTCGCGCTCGCGATCGTCGACTCCCTCGGGTTGGACGTTCGGGCCGCGGCCGCCGGGCTTCGGAACGTGAGGGTTCCGGGCCGGCTCGAGCCCGTGGTCCGGGGCCAGGACTTCCGGGTGCTGGTGGACTACGCCCACAAACCCGCCGCGGTCGCCGCGGTCCTCCGCTCCGTGCGTGCGCAGACCAGCGGGCGGGTCGCCGTCGTCCTGGGCGCGGGCGGGGACAGGGACCCGGGCAAGCGACCTCTGATGGGGGCTGCGGCCGCGGAGGTCGCGGACCTCGTGGTGGTGACCGACGACAACCCGCGAAGCGAGGACCCGGCCGCGATCCGCGAGGCCGTCCGGGCGGGCGCCGAGTCCACAGCGACCGGGGGCACCCGCATCGAGGAGATAGGGGACCGGGGGGCCGCGATCGCCGCGGCGATCGACTGGGCCCGCGCCGGCGACGCCGTGGTGATCGCGGGCAAGGGCCACGAGACCGGGCAGGAGATCGACGGCGCGGTCTTCCCCTTCGACGACCGGGCCCGCGCGGCCGAAGAACTCATCAGACGCATGCACTACACCGACCCATCGGTCCAGACGGAGGACAGCACCTCATGATCGACCTCACCCTCGGCGAGATCGCCGGGATCGTCGGCGGTCGGTTGGTCGGCGGCGACCCCTCGACCGCGGTCACCGGTTCCGTCGAGTTCGACTCCCGTCGTATAGAGCCGGGCGGACTGTTCCTCGCACTGCCCGGCGAGCGGGTCGACGGCCACGAGTTCGTCGCCCGCGCGAAGCAGGCGGGCGCGGCGGCGGCAATGGTCGCCCGCGAGGTCACCGAGGTCCCCGAGGGCGCGGGCCCGCAGATCGTGGTGCCCCCCGTGGACCGGCGCGAGACCAACGCCATGGCCCTGGCCGCGGATTCCGACGGGTCCGGAGCGGCGGTACTGGCGGCGCTCGGGTCCCTGGCGCGCGCCAGCGTGGACAGGCTGGTCGCCGACCACGGTCTCGTCGTGGTCGGGATCACGGGCTCCTCGGGCAAGACCAGCACCAAGGACCTCATCGGCGCGGTCCTCTCCGCCGCCGGGACGGTCATCGCGCCGCCCGGATCGTTCAACAACGAGATCGGACATCCCTGGACCGCCCTCCGAGCCGACGAGTCCACTGACTTCCTGGTGCTCGAGCTGAGTGCTCGCGCGCCGGGCAACATCCGCGAGCTCGCGGAGATCGCGCCCCCGAGGATCGGGGTGGTGCTCAACGTGGGGACCGCGCACCTCGGGGAGTTCGGGTCGCGCGACGTCATCGCCGCCACGAAAGGTGAGCTGGTCGAGGCCCTGCCGGATGCGGCCCACGGAGGGGTCGCGGTGCTCAACGCCGACGACGACCGGGTCCTGGGAATGGCCGGGCGGACCTCCGCCGAGGTCGTGACGGTCGGGTCGCGCCGGTCCGCGGACCTCCGCGCCGAGGACGTGCGGCTCGACGACGAGGTCCGGGCCTCCTTCCGGCTGGTGACCCGGGACGGCGAGGCCGACGTGGCCCTCCGCGTCCACGGCGAACACCAGGTGGGTAACGCCCTGTCGGCCGCCGCCGTGGGTCTGGCCTGCGGCATGGACGTCGCCGCGGTCGCCACCGCCCTCGGCACCGCCCGGGCCGCCTCCGCCCGGCGGATGGACGTCCGGGTCACCACCGACGGTGTCACCGTGATCAACGACTCCTACAACGCCAACCCCGATTCGGTGCGGGCCGCCCTCAAATCGCTCGCGGTGATGGCGCGGTCGGGAGGAGGACACCGCCGGACCTGGGCGATCCTGGGCGAGATGGCGGAACTCGGCGACGACTCGGTGACGGAGCACGACCTCATCGGACGGTTCCTCGTGCGCCTCGACGTGTCCCAACTCGTGGTGGTCGGCCGGGGTCGACCCCAGCGCGCAATGTTCCAGGGGGCGGTGCAGGAGGGCTCGTGGGGATCGGAGGCGGAGCACGTCGAGACCGCCGAGGAGGCGTTCGCCATCGTGGACGAGCGCGTGCAGCCGGGTGACATCGTGTTGGTCAAGGCCTCGGCGGCCGTGGGCTTGTGGAGCGTCGCGGAGCATCTGCTCGCGTCGCGTGGTGAGGAGAAGTCCGAATGACCCAGATCATGATCGCGGGCATCGTCGCCTTCGTCGTGAGCATCTTCCTCACCCCGGTGCTCATCATCTATTTCCGGCGGCACGGCTTCGGGCAGGAGATCCGCCTGGAGGGCCCGCAGTCACACATGAGCAAGCGCGGGACCCCCAACATGGGCGGGATCGCGATCCTCGCCGCGGTGTGGCTGGGGTACATCGTGGCCGGGCTGGTGGGGCAGGTGACGGTGGGCGGTGGCGGGTTCACCGCCTCAGGCCTGCTCATCCTCGGACTGGCGACCGCGTTGGCGGTGGTTGGGATGATCGACGACGGCCTCAAGGTCTTCAAGCGGCACAACAAGGGCCTGGGCATCCTGTCCAAGACCGTCGGTCAGGTGCTCGCGGCCCTCGCCTTCGGCATCCTGGTCCTGGGATTCCGCAACGACGACGGGCTGACCCCTGCCAGCAGGTCGCTGAGTTACGTGCGGGACTTCGTCGCCGTGACCTTCCCGGTTGTCGTCTTCCTCGTCTTCATCGTCCTCCTGGTGTACGGCTGGTCCAACGCGGTCAACTTCACCGACGGTCTGGACGGGCTCGCGGCCGGTTCGATGGCCATGGTCATGGGCACCTACGTGGTGTTCAGCTTCTGGCAGTTCCGGTACTCGTGCTTCTCCACGGCGGAGGGGGTGGACCTGTCCGGGTGCTACCAGGTCCGGGATCCTCTCGACATCGCCGTGGTGTGCTCCGCCGCGCTCGGGGCGTGCCTGGGCTTCCTGTGGTGGAACGCGGCGCCGGCCAAGATCTTCATGGGCGACACGGGGTCGATGTTCCTCGGCGGCATCGTCGCCGGTGTCTCGGTGGTCTCCCGGACCGAGCTCCTGATGGTCGTCGTCGGCGCGGTCTTCGTGATCGAGTTCGTCTCGGTACTCATCCAGGTCGCGGCGTTCCGCACGACCGGCCGTCGTCCGTTCCGGATGACACCCATCCACCACCATTTCGAGAACGGCGGGTGGGCCGAGACGACCGTGACCATCAGGTTCTGGCTCCTCGTGGCCATCTCCTGTGGCCTGGCCATCGCGCTGTTCTACGGTGACTGGCTCGCGAGCTCGACGGGATGACGGACGTGACACGGGACAACACGATCCAGAACGGGACGACTGGACCCGGGACGACGCGGCGGCGTGTGGGCATCGGCGACCTCGCCGGCGCCCGCGTGCTCGTCCTCGGCGCCGGGGTGTCCGGACCGGGGGCCGTCCGGATCCTCCACGCGCTCGGCGCGGAGCCCGTGGTGGCGGACTCACGACCGGAGGCCGTCGAGCTACTGCGGGGGGCGCTCCCGGACGGCGTGACCTGTACCGGGGTCGGCCTCGACCGCGCTGCGGAGTTGCTCGTCGACACCGGCCCGGGGCGCGTCGACCTGGTGGTGACCAGCCCGGGGTGGCGGCCGGACTCCCCGCTGCTGCGGACCGCGGCCGAGGCCGGCCTCGAGCTGTGGGGGGACGTCGAACTGGCCTGGCGCGCCGACGCGGCCGGGATGTTCGGACCGCCACGGACGTGGCTCGCGGTGACCGGGACCAACGGGAAGACCACCACCACCTCGATGCTCGAGGCGATCTGCCTGGAGGCGGGGATGGCCGTGCGCGCGTGCGGCAACATCGGCCTGCCGGTGACCGAGGTGCTCCTCGCCGAGCCCAGGGTGGAGGTCCTCGCCGCCGAGCTGTCGAGTTTCCAGCTCCACTGGGCCCCCGGGTGCCGACCCGACGTGGGGGTGGTCCTCAACGTCGCGGAGGACCACCTTGACTGGCACGGGTCGATGGAGGCCTACGCCGCGGCCAAGGCACAGGTGCTCACCGGGCGGGTCGCGGTGGCCGGTGCCGAGGACGAGATCGCCTCCCGACTCCTCGCCGCGGCCCCGGCCCCGAGGCGGATCGGGGTGCGCCTCGGCGCACCCGGCGCCGGCGAGTTCGGTGTGATCGACGGTGTCCTCACCGCGCGGATCGGTGATCAGGAGGGCGACGACGACGAGGTGGCGCTGCTGCCCGCCGTGGACGTCCGGCCGCCCGGGCCCGCGGGCGTCCTCGACGCCCTGGCCGCCGCCGCCGTGGCGATGTCCGTGGGGGCGCAGGCGGAGCACGTGGCGGCCGCGCTCCGGGGATTCACGGTGGCCGCGCATCGCGCCGAGCTCGTCGACACCGTCGACGAGGTCCGCTACGTGGACGACTCCAAGGCGACCAACCCGCACGCCGCGCGCACCTCGCTGCTGGCGGGCGGGAAGATGGTGTGGCTCGCCGGCGGTCTGCTCAAGGGCGCCGATGTCGACCCGCTGGTGGCGGAGGTGTCGCACCTACTCCGCGGTGTGGTCCTGATCGGCCGCGACCGCGGGCGGATCGCCGAGGCATTGTCCCGACACGCGCCGGGGGTGCCCGTCGTGGAGCTGGCCTCGGGAGACGATGACGGTGCGGCGGCTCCCGACGAGCCGCAGCAGACGATGGACCGCGCGGTCGCCGAGGCCGCACGGATGGCCACCGGAGGCGACACCGTACTGCTCGCCCCCGCCGCCGCGTCGATGGACATGTTCACCGACTACGGCCACCGCGGGCGCAGCTTCGCGCTCGCCGTGGGCCGGGTCGCCGGGAGGTAGGGCATGGCACTTCACGAACCCGCTCGCCGGGACGACGCCGACGATGCCGGCGCCGCGACCCGGCCCGATCTGTTGGGGCGCATCGCCGCGCCACTGGCCGCGATCAACCGTGCGCCGCTGACCTCGTACCACGTGGTCATGGTGGTCACCGCCCTGCTCACCGTGATCGGCCTGGGGATGGTGCTGTCGAGCTCCAACGTCCTCGCCTTCTCCGGCGGTGGCACGCCGTTCGACATCTTCCTGCGCCAGGCCGTGTTCGTCACGATCGGCTGGGTGGGGTTCGTGGTGGCCCTGCGCATGCGGTTCGAGCTGCTCCGGGCCGCCGCGCTGCCGATGCTCCTGGTGTCCATCGGTCTGCTCATCGCCGTGCTGATCCCGGGTGTGGGCATGGAGATCAACGGCTCCCGAGGGTGGATCGACCTCGGTTTCTTCGCGATCCAGCCCGCGGAGATCGCCAAGTTCACGTTCATCATCTGGGCGTCGTCGGTGGTGGCCAAGCGCATCCGCACCGGGTACTGGCTCGACCTGCTCTTCCCGGCCATCGTGGGGTACGGGGTGATCGCCGCCCTCGTCGTGGTCGCCCCCGACCTCGGCATGGCCACGGCGGTGACCATCGCCTTCCTGTGCGTGCTGTGGTTCTCCGGGTACCCCACCCGGCACTTCGTGTGGGTGATCGCGTTCGGCACCGTCGTGTTCGGCGTGCTCGCCGTGACGTTCGCCTACCGCTTCGAGCGGGTCAGGACCTTCTTCAACACCTTCGTCGGCGACTTCTCGAACCCCCAGGGTTCGGCCTACCAGTCGTATCAGGGGATGCTCTCGCTCGCCGAGGGCGGACTGTTCGGTGTGGGCCTGGGGCAGTCCAGCGCCAAGTGGTTCTACCTTCCCGAGGCGACCAACGACTTCATCTTCGCCATCATCGGGGAGGAGCTCGGCTGGTTCGGTGCCGCCGTGGTCGTCACGCTGTACCTGGCGCTGGGGTGGGCGGGCATGCGTGTCGCGCTGCGGTCGGCCGACCCGTTCCGTCGTCTGCTGGCCGGCACGATCACCACGACGATCGTGCTGCAGGCGTTCATCAACATCGGGTACGTGGTGGGCCTGCTCCCGGTCACCGGCCTCCAGCTGCCCCTCATCTCCAACGGTGGCACCTCGGCGGTCGTGACCCTGGCCTCCCTCGGACTCCTCGCCAACTGCGCCCGCCACGAGCCCGAGGCGATCTCGGCGATCCTCAGCTCCCCGGAGCGACGTCGGCGTCGCTGGTTCACCCTCCCGGACCCGCGCCCGTACACCCCCGAGCGCCCGGTCCCGGCCTCGGACGCACCCGGCCGCTCGAGTGCCGGTGCCCGTCGCTACGGCGAGCCCGTCACCCGGCAACCCGCACCCCGGTCGTCCACCGCCCGTGCGGCGGCCGCGGGACCGTCGGCCGCCCGATCGTCCGGAGCGCGCTCGGCCGGAGCACGGCCGTCCGACCCACCGGCCCGGGATAGGTCCGCGGCCGCCCGCAGGGCCGCCCAGCCCGCTCCGGCCCCGCGCCCGGCGCGCGGGGCACCCACGGGCCCGGCGTACGAGTCGATGCCGATCCCGGCCGACACCGCCCGCGATCGTCGTCGTGGGGCCACCGCCATGACCGGTCGCAACGCCCGCGGTGTCCGCGGTCGTGAGGCCGACCGTCGCCAGCCCCGACGCCCCGCACCCGACCCCGGATCACGGCAGTCCCCGGGCGCCGGCGGTCCCAGCCCGATCCACCGGGGACGGGAGCGATGACCGCGCCGCGCCGTGACGGTCCCTCGGTCCTCGTCGTGGGGGGTGGCACCGCGGGTCACATCGAGCCCGCCCTGGCCGTCGGTGAGGCGGTGGCAGGGCTCGACCCCGCCGCTCGCGTCACCGCCGTCGGCACCCCCAGGGGGCTCGAGACGGAGTTGGTCCCGCGCCGCGGGTTCCCGCTCGAGTTGGTCGACCCCGTGCCGCTGCCCCGCAGCGTGGGTGGGGACCTGTTCCGCCTGCCCACCCGGTTGGTCCGCGCGGTTCGTGGCGCCCGCGACGTGCTGCGCCGGACGGAGGCCGACGTCGTGGTGGGCTTCGGCGGATACGCGTGTGTCCCCGTGTACCTGGCGGCAGCCCTCACCAGGGGTCGCGTCCCGATCGTGGTCCACGAGGCCAACGCCCGCGCGGGGATCGCCAACAAGCTCGGAAGCCGGTTCGCGGTGGCCACCCTCGCCGCGGTGAGCGACTCCGGGCTCGACGCCCGGGTGGTGGGCAATCCGGTGAGGCGGGCGGTGACCGGTCTCGACCGGCCGGCCCTCCGAGCCGAGGCCCGGGCGGCCTTCGGGCTGGACCCCGACGCGCCGACCGTGCTGGTCGTGGGCGGATCCCAGGGGGCGCGGTCCCTCAACACCGCGATGGCCGCGGTGGCGCAGGAGTTCTCCGACTCCGGAGTCGGGGTGCTCCACGCGGTGGGACCCAAGAATCTCGGTGACGCACCGGTCGTGGCGGGGGATGGCCCCGCCTACGTGACGGTGCCGTACCTGGACCGGATGGACCTGGCGTACGCGGCCGCCGACCTGATCCTGTGTCGGTCCGGCGCGATCACGGTGGCCGAGGTGTCCGCCGTGGGGCTCCCCGCCGTGTTCGTCCCGCTCCCGCACGGCAACGGGGAGCAGGCCCTCAACGCCCGCGACCTGGTCGCGGGTGGTGCGGCATTGCTCGTCGAGGACGCCGCACTCACCCCGGACCACCTGCGGTCCACTGTCCTGCCACTCGCCCTGGACCGGGACCGACTGGACAGCATGTCCGCGGCCGCCGTCAGCGGCGGTTCACGAGATGCGGCGGAGGTCGTGGCGCGGATCGCGCTCGACGCCGCCGGGAAGGCCCGGCGTTGACCGAGAGCACCACACCAGAGGCCCGACCCACCGGGGACGACGTCACGGCGGGGTCCGTTCCCGCAACCCTGACCCGGGTCCACATGATCGGCATCGGCGGCGCGGGCATGTCCGCCGTCGCGCGGATCCTGCTCGACCACGGTGTGGCGGTCTCGGGAAGCGACGCCAGGGATTCGGCGGACCTCCGGGCGCTGGAGACGCGCGGCGCGGTGGTGCGGGTCGGCCACGACGCGTCCGCGCTGGACGCGCTCGACTCCCCGCCGCAGATCGTGGTGGTCTCCAAGGCCGCGATCCCCGCGGACAACCCCGAGCTGGTCGCGGCCCGGGCCGCCGGGATCCCCGTGGTCACGCGCTCCCAGGTACTGGGTCACCTCGCCCGCGCCGGTCGCTCGATCATGGTGTGCGGCACGCACGGGAAGACCTCCACGACGTCGATGCTGATCGCCGGGATGCTGGCCGCCGGTGCCGACCCGTCCTTCGCGGTGGGCGGCACGGTCCTGCAGTTCGGCACCAACGCCCACGGCGGGACCGATCCGGTGTTCGTGGCCGAGGCCGACGAGTCCGACGGCTCACTGGTGCACTACGAGCCCGACGTGGTGATCCTGACCAACGCCGAGCCCGACCACCTCGACCACTTCGGCACCGCCGAGGCGTATTTCGAGGTCTTCGACACCTTCCTCGCCAGGATCCCGGACACCGGCGTCCTGGTGGTCTGCCTGGACGACGCGGGAGCCGCCGAGCGCGCCCGCCGGGCGGCGGCCGCGGGGGTCCGGGTGGTGGGGTACCGCACCACGGCCGGTCCCGAGACCGACCTGCCGGTGGTGGGTGAACTCGCCGGGATCGACGTCGATTCGAACGGGACCCGGGCCGGGCTCACCCTGGACGGGCGGTCTCGAGGCGAACTCCACGTGGGGACCCCGGGTCGACACATGGCGCTCAACGCGCTCGCCGCGCTCCTGGCCGCCCGGGAGGTCGCCGGGGACGCCGGGATCGACGTCGACGACGTCCTGTCCGGTCTGTCCGGATTCGGGGGAGTGGGCCGTCGGTTCGAACCGAAGGGCACGGTAGCCGTCCAGGGTGGCCTGGTGCGGGTGTTCGACGACTACGCGCATCATCCGACCGAGGTCAGGGCGGTCCTGAGTGCCGGGCGGGAGATCGTCGCCTCGGACGGTGGCCGCCTGATCGCGGTCTTCCAGCCCCACCTGTACTCGCGCACCCGCATCTTCGCCGAGGAGTTCGGTCGGGCGTTGTCCCTGGCCGACGAGGTGGTGGTGGTCGACGTGTACGGCGCGCGCGAGCAACCCGAGGAGGGTGTCGACGGCGGCCTCGTCGCCCGCCACGTGAGCTCGCCGGCCCACCACGTCCCCGACCTCGACGCCGCCCTGTCCACGGTGCTCGGGATCGTCCGGCCGGACGATGTGGTCTTCACGCTCGGGGCCGGTGACATCACCACGCTCGGCCCGAGGATCGTGGCCGGGCCCGCGGGGAGCGGGACGGGGTCATGACGAGGGCCACGCCGTGAAGGGGGCTCAGCGGTGACCGACGAGCCACTCGATCAGCCGACGGACCCGGCGGCCTCGGACGACCCGGACCGGAGACTCGCCGCGGCGGCCGTCCGGAGCTCGGACGAGCGGGTACGTCACTCCGACCCCGCGGTGCGGGCCACGCTGCGCAGGCGACGTCGCCGCACCAACCGCATCTATATCGGGCTCGGAGTGGCGCTGGTCGTCCTCCTGGTGGGGTACATCGCGCTGTACTTCCTGCCGGTGTTCTCCGTCCGGGAGGTCCGGGTCGTCGGGACCCGGACCATTCCCGTGGAGGCGGTGACCGAGCGCGCGGCGGTGTCCCCCGGGACCCCGCTGCTCCAGGTGGACACCCACGCGGTGGCGCGCCGCGTGGCGGGGATCCCGAGGGTGGACCAGGTCACGGTCAAGCGGGACTACCCCTCGAACCTGCGGATCGAGCTGATCGAGCGCACCGCACTGGTCGTGGTCGAGGTCGACGGCGCACGGCACCTGGTGGACGGGCAGGGAATCGATTTCGGGGAGGGGGACCCGCCTCCCGGCACCCCCGAGCTCACCGTGGGGGACGGCGCCCGGTCCGACCTGCCCGGGATCGTCCGGGACCTGTCGACGGTCTTCGCCGAGGTCCGGGGGACCGCGGGACAGGAGATCGCGTCCGTCGAGGTGGAGAGTCCGGCGTCGATCGTCCTCACCCTCGTCGACGGTCGCACCGTGGAGTGGGGGGCCGCGGGTCGCGACCACGAGAAGGCGGTCGCCCTGCAGATGGTCCTCGAGCAACCCGGGCAGATCTGGAACGTCTCCAATCCGGCGTTGCCGGCCTCACGGTAGACCGACACGCCCGCGAGCCTCGTGGACGTGCGGGGCCGGTGCCCCTACCGTGTGATCCGACGGCGGAAACCGCCTCTGACCAGCAACTTTAACCCTCAAGTAGAGGGTGAGAGTTAGGCGAGAGTCTTTCGTCGAGACAGCATGCAACCGAGCACGACACCCCCAAAGGAAGGCCGGGCCTCGATGAGCTCACCGCACAACTACCTCGCAGTCATCAAGGTCGTCGGAATCGGGGGCGGCGGTGTCAACGCCGTGAACAGGATGATCGACGAGGGCCTCAAGGGCGTCGAGTTCATCGCGGTGAACACCGATGCGCAGGCGCTGCTGATGTCCGACGCCGACGTCAAGCTCGACGTCGGTCGCGAACTCACACGCGGCCTCGGCGCCGGCGCCGACCCGGAGGTCGGGCGCAAGGCGGCGGAGGACCACAAGGACGAGATCGAGGAGGTCCTCAAGGGCGCGGACATGGTCTTCGTCACGGCCGGGGAGGGTGGCGGTACCGGCACCGGTGGCGCGCCGGTCGTCGCGGCCATCGCCCGCAAGCTCGGCGCGCTCACCGTCGGCGTCGTCACCCGCCCGTTCTCCTTCGAGGGCAAGCGTCGCGGGGGACAGGCCGAGGCGGGGATCGAGGGCCTGCGCGAGGCCTGCGACACCCTGATCGTGATCCCCAACGACCGCCTGCTCCAGCTCGGGGACGCCGGCGTGTCCATGATGGAGGCCTTCAAGACCGCCGACGAGGTCCTCCTCAACGGCGTCCAGGGGATCACCGACCTCATCACCACCCCCGGCGTGATCAACGTCGACTTCGCCGACGTCAAGGGCGTCATGTCCGGGGCCGGCAGCGCGCTCATGGGGATCGGCTCCTCGCGGGGCGAGGGTCGGGCGTACAAGGCCGCGGAGGCCGCCATCAACTCGCCGCTCCTGGAGACCACGATGGAGGGTGCCAAGGGCGTGCTCATGTCGATCGCCGGCGGCAGCGACCTGGGCCTGTTCGAGATCAACGAGGCCGCGACGCTCGTCCAGGAGGAGGCGCACCCCGACGCCAACATCATCTTCGGGACCGTCGTCGACGACTCCCTCGGCGACGAGGTGCGGGTGACCGTCATCGCCGCCGGGTTCGAGGGCGGGTCCCGGCAGTCCTCCGGTTCGGGTCTCCCGCGGCGCGGCCGTCATCACCTCGACGACGACGAGGTCCCCGGCGCCTCCGGCGACACCGGCGGGGCCTCCGGGCTCGGATCGACCCCGCTCGACGGCGGTCGTCGCGAGGAGCGCCGCGAGTCGGGTCAGCCCGGCGCCGGTTCCCAGGGATCGCGCCGCCGGGACGAGGACGACGACATCGACGTCCCCCCCTTCATGCGGCACTGACCGCCGTGGCCACCCACGGCCCCGGGCGCGTCCGCCGGGTCATCACCACTCGCCGCGGAGGCGCCTCCACCGGGGACTTCGACTCGTTCAACCTCGGTGACCACGTCGGAGACGCCCCGGCCGCGGTGGCGGCCAACCGGGCCCGTCTCGCGCGCAGGCTAGGCGTGGCGGCGACGGACGTGGTGTGGATGGATCAGGTCCACGGCACCCGGATCGCCCGGGTCACCCGCCCCACGGGCGGGGCCGTCCCGGCGACCGACGGGCTCGTGACGGACCGGCCAGGCCTGGCACTGGCCGTGCTGAGCGCCGATTGCGTGCCCGTCCTCGCCGCGGACGAGCAGGCCGGGGTCATCGGCGCGGCCCACGCCGGTCGGAAGGGTGCCGTCGGCGGTATCGTCCCCTCGCTGATCGGGGCCATGACGTCGTTGGGGGCCCGCCCCGAGAGGATCTCCGTCCTGCTCGGACCGGCCGCGGCGGGGCGACACTACGAACTGCCCGACGACCTCGCCGACGAGGTCGAGGCGGCCCTGCCGGGCAGCCGCACCCGGACCGTGGACGGGACGGCCGGGGTGGACCTGCGCGCGGGCCTGGCCCGGCAGCTCGCCGGACTCGGCGTGGTCCGCGTGGACACCGACCCGCGGTGCACCATCGCCGACGACTCCCTCTTCTCCTACCGCAGACAGGGTCGCACCGGACGCCAGGCCAGTGTGATCCTGCGGCAGCTCTGACCTGCTGGCGACCGGCCGGGCCGCTGGCGATAGATTGAAGACATGCAGCGATGTCCCCGCCCGGAGCCCGCCCGCCGTGACTGATCCCCGATCTGAGGAGTTGGCCGCACGGCTCGCCGAGACCAGGGAGCGGATGGACGCGGCGCTGGCGGCCGCGGGACGTCGCGATGGCGTCGACCTCGTCGTCGTCACCAAGTTCCACCCCGTCGCAGATGTCGTACGGCTCGCCCGCCTGGGGGTCCGGGACCTGGGCGAGAACCGCGTCCAGGAGGCGGCTGCGAAGGTGGCCGACCTGTCGGCCGCCGAGCCGGATCTGGCGGCGGCGGTGCGCTGGAACATGATCGGCCACATCCAGTCCAAGAAGGCCGCCGCGGTGGCCGGATGGGCGGACCGCGTGCACTCGGTCGACTCGACCAGGGTCGCGGACGGTCTCCAGAAGGGTCGGGCACGGGCCGCGGCGGAGGGGGAGGGCCCCGGGGAGCTCCCCGTGCTGCTCCAGCTGAGCCTCGACGGCGACATCTCACGTGGCGGGGCGGCCCGCGAGGACCTCCCCGGGCTCGCCGACCACGTCGCGGGACTGGACCACCTGCGGCTGGTCGGACTCATGGTGGTGCCCCCGCTGGACGGGACACCCGCCGCCCACTTCGCCGACGCCGCCCGGGTGGCGGAGGAGCTGCGGCGCGACCACCCGGGGGCCCGCGAGTTCTCCGCCGGGATGTCCGGCGATCTGGAAGCCGCGATCGCCGCCGGTTCGACGTGCGTGCGTGTCGGAACGGCGATCCTCGGGCCGCGACCAGTAGTTTGAGGTCCAGCATCGTGGGGCCTCTCCCCACGAGGAACGGCCCGCGACGACCCGTATCAGGAAGGTCCCCGGAAGATGAGCGCAATCGCCCGGTTCAAGGAGTACTTCGGAATGGCGCCCGTCGCGGCGTACGAGGACGAGTACCTGGACGACTACGACCGACCGGTCCACCACGACATCCGCGGCTCCCGTGCGCTGCACGAGACCGACGACCTCGGTCCCGTCGCACGTGATCGCCGCGAGGACTACGGGTACGCGGCCGACCGCTACGGCGAGGACGCGGCCCCTCGGGCCCGACTCGCCGACCTCGATCCCGTCGAGGACCACCTCGCGGACCGCCGGCAGCGCGGCGGCCTCGACGAGCCGACCCCCCGCCCGCGGCGCTACCACGCCGCGGAGGCCGGAGCCCGCGCCTCGCTGCGCGGCGTGCCCGTCACCCGCGGCGCCGTCGCGCTGGCGCCCGAGGAGGACTTCGTCGAGGACGGTCTGGTGACCCTGCCCGAGACCGTGGTGGAGCGTCCACGGGGATTCGGTGACGGCAAGAGCCTCGGCGAGCACTTCCGCGCCGGTCGCGCCGTGGTGCTCGATCTGTCCACCATGGCCTCCGGCGACGCCCGCCGGATGGTCGACTTCGCCGCAGGACTGGTCTTCGGTCTCGACGGCCGCATGGAGAAGGTCACCGACCGCGAGCGCACCTTCCTCCTGCAGCCCGCCGGGATGGACCTCACCGAGGCCGAGGTCCGCGACGCCGTCAACGGCGCGTTCCGTCGCTGACCCCCGGGCGCCCACCCCGCCTGACCGGGTGCCGGCGGCGCGGCTCCGACCACTGCCAGTAGGGTTATGTCGTGCGTGAAATCCTGCTGGTCCTTTACATCATCACCCAGGTCTTCTGGTATCTCCTGCTCGCCAGGATCGTCGTGGAGATGATCGCCTCATTCTCCCGCGGCTGGAATCCCCGTGGCTTCCTGGCGGTGATCCTCGAATGGCTGTTCACCATCACCGACCCGCCGGTCAAGGCGCTGCGCAAGGTGATCAAGCCCGTGCGGCTCGGCCAGGTCTCCCTGGATCTGTCGGTCCTCGTCCTCTTCGTGATCATCATCGTGGTCCAGCTGATCCTGCGGATCCTCATGGCCAGCGTCGCGTGAGCCGGGCCGGCGGCCGTAGGTGACGCCCGCGGCGGGCCGCAGGTGACGCGCGGGCCGAATGTGACTAGATTGGCACGCGTTAAGGTAGTAATGAAGTCGTGGGTCCGGTTCGAGAACGCCGGGCCGGCACCCGAGACGACCACGAGGGGTATCCCATGCGCTTGACTCCAGCCGATGTGCACAACGTCGCGTTCTCAAAGCCGCCGATCGGTAAGCGGGGCTACAACGAGGACGAGGTCGACCAGTTTCTCGACCTCGTAGAGGAGGAGCTCGGAAAGCTCGTGGAGGACAACGACGACCTCCGTCAGCGTGTCGAGGAGCTGAACAAGGACCTCGAGAAGGCCCGCAAGGCCGCCGATAAGTCCGACAAGACCCCAGGTGACTCCGCGAGCGGTTCGGGTGCCGGCCGCGTCGAGGAGCCCCGGGCCGCCACGCCGGCCGCCGCGCCCCCCGCGCCGACTCCGGCCCCGGCCGCGGCCACCCCCTCCCTCGCGAAGAGCGAGGACAGCGGTGCGGCGAACTCCGACACGCACCTGCGTGCCGCCCGCGTTCTCGCGATGGCGCAGGAGATGGCGGACCGGCTGACCGGGGAGGCCAAGAAGGAGTCCGACGGGCTCATGGCCAAGGCGCGCGGCGAGTCCGATCGGCTGGTCGGCGACGCCAAGACGCAGTCGGAGAAGATGGTCGGCGACGCCCGCAGGGAGGCCGACAAGATCCTCGGCGAGGCCAAGACCAAGTCCGACGGGATCGTCAAGGACGCCCAGTCGCGCTCCGAGCAGCAGATCAAGGAAGCCCAGGCCAAGGCGGACGCCCTGCAGGCCGACGCGGAGCGCAAGCACACCGAGATCATGGCCACCATCAACCAGCAGCGTGGCGTGCTCGAGGGCCGGATCGACCAGTTGCGGACCTTCGAGAAGGACTACCGCAGCCGCCTCACCAGCTACCTCGAGAACCAGCTGTCCGAGCTCGGGAAGTCCGGGTCGGCAGCCCCGGCCGCCCCGGCGGAGAACGCCGGTGCGCCCGACCAGAGTTCCAAGAAGGACGGCGGCCACCGCGCCGAGTAGCCCACCCGCGTCGACGCGTCCGGTCCCCGCCCCTGCCCAGGGTGCGGGGACCGACGTATATTCGGTGAGTGGGATCGCCCCGGAGGCCGGTGCGCCCCAAGACACGCACCACGGCAGGAGGACCGCATGCTCGTCGCCGCACTCGGACTGACGATCCTCGGATTCGCCTTCCTCGTCGCCGCCGTGGCCACCGGTCAGATCGGGTGGGCGTGGGCCTGCATCGTGGTCGGCGCCCTCGGCCTGTTGCTGCTGGTCATGGATCTCATCCGCGGTAGGTCCGCGCGGGACGGTTCCGGACGGGAGCGGTCAGAGGTGGCGGACGAGGCGGACGCCCACACCGACAGGTAACATCACCCCATGTCCGGCGGAGAGCCGGATGCGCTGCGATCCGGCCATCACCGGGGAGCGCTCGGAAGAACGGCCGGTCCCGATGCGGGGCGGCTCAGTAGAACCGAACGGGGGAGCCCGACCGAGCCCCCGACCCACGAGTGGGCGTCGCACGTCGTCGTCAAACGGGGTGGTACCGCGGACGGACACGCCAGCCGTGTCCGGATCGTCCCCGAGCGCAGGCCTGTCGGCCCCACGGGTACACACTCGTGCGGGCCCCGTACCGCGAGGAGTCCGCCCGCATGAGCACCGAGCCCACCGCCACGGGTAGCGCGTTCCCGATTCTCGACCTCACCGGCGGTACCACGGCACAGTCGCCGTCGTTCCCCGCCCTCGAGGAGACCGTCCTGGCCCGGTGGGACCAGCGCGACACCTTCCGGGAGTCCGTCCGCAGACGGGCGGACGCCGAGGAGTACGTCTTCTACGACGGCCCCCCGTTCGCCAACGGTCTACCCCACTACGGGCATCTGCTCACCGGGTACGTCAAGGACGTCATCCCGCGCTACCGCACCATGCGCGGATACCTGGTCGAGCGCCGCTTCGGCTGGGACTGTCACGGGCTGCCCGCCGAGCTCGAGGCCGAGAAACAGCTGGGGATCACCGAGAAGTCGCAGATCCTCGACATGGGTCTGGCGGAGTTCAACTCGGCCTGCGAGAAGTCGGTCCTGCGCTACACCGACGAGTGGGAGGAGTACGTCCACCGTCAGGCCCGCTGGGTGGACTTCGAGAACGACTACAAGACCCTGGACATCGACTTCACCGAGTCCGTCCTGTGGGCGTTCAAGCGGCTCCACGACAAGGGCCTGGTCTACAAGGGTTTCCGCGTGCTGCCGTACTCCTGGTACGAGCAGACGCCCCTGTCCAACCAGGAGACCCGGTTGGACGACGCGTACAAGATGCGTCAGGACCCCGCGGTCACCGTCGGCCTGCCGCTCGAGGCGCCGCAGTCCAGCCCGTTCCACGGCGCCGAGGCGCTGGTCTGGACCACCACCCCCTGGACCCTGCCCTCCAACCTCGCCGCCGCCGTCCACCCCGACATCGACTACTGCGTGGTGCAGGTGAACTCCGGCGAGCTCGCCGGCCGCCGCTTCGTGGTGGCCGAGGCCCGCCGCGGGGTGTACGAGCCCGAGTTCGGCGACGACGCCGAGGTGGTGGCGACGGCGAAGGGCGCCGATCTGGTGGGTCTGACGTACGTCCCGCCGTTCGACTTCTTCTCCGGTCACCCGGGCGCGCACGTCGTGCTGTCGGCCGACTACGTCACCACCGAGTCGGGCACCGGCATCGTCCACCTCGCGCCCGCCTTCGGTGAGGAGGACAAGGACGCCTGCGACGCGGCCGGCATCGAGTTGGTCATCCCGGTCGGACCTGACGGCAAGTTCACCGCCGAGGTGCCCCCGTACGCGGGCCAGCTGGTCTTCGACGCCAACGCGCCCATCTCCCGCGACCTGCGTGCCGCGGGTCGCCTGATCCGGCACGAGACCATCGAGCACTCCTACCCGCACTCCTGGCGCTCCGGGCAGCCGTTGATCTACATGGCCCTGCCGGCCTGGTTCGTCAAGGTCACCGCGTTCCGAGACCGGATGGTCGAGCTCAACCGTGAGCACATCACCTGGATGCCCGAACACGTACGCGACGGGCAGTTCGGCAAGTGGCTCGAGGGCGCACGGGACTGGAACATCAACCGGAACCGGTACTGGGGCGCGCCGATCCCCGTGTGGGAGTCGGACGACCCGGCCTACCCGCGCGTGGACGTCTACGGCTCCCTCGACGAGCTCGAGGCCGACTTCGGGGTGCGGCCCACCGATCTGCACCGTCCGTACATCGACGAGCTGACCCGGCCCAACCCCGACGACCCGACCGGCAGATCCACCATGCGGCGGGTGGCCGACGTGTTCGACTGCTGGTTCGAATCCGGGTCCATGCCGTTTGCGCAGGTCCACTACCCCTTCGAGAACAAGGAGTGGTTCGAGACCCACAACCCGGGCGACTTCATCGTCGAGTACAACGGTCAGACCCGCGGCTGGTTCTACACGCTGCACGTCCTGGCCACGGCGCTGTTCGACCGTCCCGCGTTCACCCACGTGGCCGCCCACGGGATCGTGCTGGGCAACGACGGGCTCAAGATGAGCAAGTCCAAGGGCAACTACCCGGACGTCAACGAGGTCTTCGCCCGCGACGGCTCCGATGCCATGCGCTGGTTCCTCATGAGTTCCCCCATCCTCCGCGGTGGCAATCTCGTGGTGACCGAGCAGGGCATCCGGGAGGGCGTGCGTCAGGCCATGCTGCCGCTCTGGAACTCCTACAGCTTCCTGCAGCTGTACGCCGCCGAGCGCGCCACCTGGCGCACGGATTCCCCGCACGTGCTGGACCGCTACATCCTGTCCCGGTTGGCCACGACCCGGGACGCGATGACCGAGGCCCTGGAGACCACGGACATCGCCGCCGCCTGCGACGAGCTGCGACAGTTCGCCGACGCCCTGACCAACTGGTACGTACGCAGGTCCCGGTCCCGGTTCTGGGCGGGGGAGGCCTCGGGGCAGGACTCCCGCGACGCCTTCGACACCCTCTACACGGTGCTGGAGACGACGATGCGGCTCGCCGCCCCGCTCCTCCCGCTCATGTCGGAGGTCGTGTGGACCGGTCTGACCGGGCGCGAGTCGGTCCACCTCGCGGACTGGCCGGCCGCCGACGAGCTGCCGCGGGACGCCGGGTTGGTCGAGGCCATGGAGGCCGTGCGGTCGGTGTGTTCGACCGTCTCCTCGGTGCGCAAGGCCAAGCAGCTCCGCGTTCGCCTGCCCCTGAACTCCCTCACCGTGGCGATGCCCGACGCCGAGCGTCTCGAGCCGTTCACCGGGATCATCGCCGACGAGGTCAACGTGCGCCACGTCCACCTGACGAGCGACGTGGCGGCCCACGGGCGGATGGAGTTGGCCGTCAACGCCCGCGCGGCGGGGCCGCGGTTGGGCAAGCAGGTGCAGGCGTGCATCAAGGCCGCCAAGACGGGGGACTGGTCCGAGGCCGACGGGGTGGTCATCGCCGGTGGGGTCGAACTGCAGGAGGGTGAGTACGAACACCGCCTCGTGGCCGCGGACCCGGAGTCGACGGCCGCGCTCCCGGGCGGGGCCGGACTGGTGGTGCTGGACCTGGCCGTCACCGAGGAGCTGGAGGCGGAGGGCTGGGCCAAGGACCGGATCCGCGAGATCCAGGAGGCCCGTCGCAGCGCCGGGTTCGACATCTCCGACCGCATCCGGGTCCGCCTGGAGGTCCCGGCGGCCCGCCGCGAGTGGGCCGACCGTCACGCCGGGTTGATCGCCGGCGAGGTCCTGGCCACGGACTTCGGGGTGGTCGACGCGCTCGACCCGGGCGAAGGTGAGCCCGCCGAGCTCGCCGAGGGCGTCAGGATGACGCTGGCCCGGGTCTGACACGGACCGGGCCTGAGCCGAGACGGGAGCCGGCATGGCTGACGGGCAGGACCGCTGGGTCCTGCACGTGGACATGGACGCCTTCTTCGCGTCCTGCGAGCAGCTCACCCGGCCGACCCTGCGGGGTCGGCCGGTGCTCGTGGGGGGCGTGGGGGGCCGCGGCGTGGTCGCGGGGTGCTCGTACGAGGCCCGCGCCCGCGGCGCCCGCTCGGCCATGCCCTCGCACCAGGCCAGGCGGCTCGTGGGCCCCTCGGCCGTGTTCGTCTTCCCCCGGATGGCGGTGTACCGGGCGTTGAGCCGACGGGTGTTCGAGGTGTTCGCCGAGCACGCGCCGGTGGTCGAGCAGGTGTCGGTGGACGAGGCGTTCCTCGAACCGCCGGAACTTCGGGGCGCCGACCCCGAGCGGACCCGCCGGTGGGCGCAGGACCTGCGGGCGGCGATACGTGAGGCCACGGGTCTGCCGGCCTCGGTGGGGGCGGGCGCGGGCAAGCAGTACGCCAAGATCGCCTCCGAGCTGGCCAAGCCCGACGGGGTCGCGGTGGTGCCGCGCCGCGATCACACCGAGGTCCTGTATCCGCTCCCGGTCCGGAGTCTGTGGGGCGTGGGGCCGGTGGCGGGGGAGCGGCTGTCGCAGTTCGGGATCTCGACCATCGGCGATCTGGCCGCGATGGACGACGACGACGTGGTCCACGCGCTCGGGAGGACCGTGGGGCCGGCGATCGCCCGGATCGCGCGGGGGTACGACGACCGGCCGGTGCACGAGCGGGCCGAGGCCAAGCAGATCAGCGCCGAGAGCACCTTCGCGGCGGATCTCACGACCGCCGGTCAGGTGGCCGGGGCTGTGCGCAGGTCCGCGGAGGGCGCTCACCGGCGGCTCCTGGGGGACGGCCGAGCGGCCCGGACGGTGACGGTCAAGGTCAAGCGCACGGACTTCACGTCGATCACGCGCTCGTACACCCTGCCGGCGGGCACCACGTCGCTCGAGACCATCGTCGCCGTGGCCCGGTCCCTGGCCCCCGATCCCCTGGACTTCGGCGCGATCCGGCTGCTGGGCGTGGGCCTGTCGGGGCTCACCGAGATCCACCAGGACGCGCTGTTCGAGCAGGAGTTCCTCCCCGGTGCGCGGCATGTCCCCGCCCAGGACGAGCTCGAGGACCTCCCCGACATCGTCGGGATCGGGACCACCGTCACGACCGACGACGACGAGGCCGCGGTCGGGGGTGGGGCGTCATCGGCCGCGGACGACGGCCTCCACGCGCCTCCTGCGATCGGGGCGTGGCGTCAGGGACTGGAGGAGAGGTTCCGCACGGGCTCGGACGTGCGCCATCCCGAGTTCGGCCACGGTTGGGTCCAGGGCTCCGGCCACGGCCGGGTGTCGGTCCGGTTCGAGACGGCCGTCACCGGGCCCGGGAGGATGCGGACCTTCGCCGAGGACGACCCCGCCCTGGAACTCGCCGATCCGCTCGACTCGCTCGGGTGGTGACCCCGGCCCGGGTGACTTCTCAGCTGTAGAGGTGGTACCTGGACCACTGGGCGCGGACCTCGTCGGCCTCGGCGCGCGCGAGCAGCGCGGTGAGCAGGACCCGTGCCTGAGCAGAGCGCAGGTACCCGCAGCTCAGGACGCCCCGCGTCGCGAGCTCGGCGCCCCCGCCGGGACCCGAGTACGTGGGCGTCGCCTCGCCCCGCGGCACGCGGGTCGAGGTCGTCACCACGATGTCCGGGCGCGCCGCCGCCAGGTCCGCGACGGCCTCGGCGACCAGTGGCGGGAGGTTGCCGGACCCGGTCCCCTCGAGCACGAGCCCGCGGGCTCCGGCGTCGACGCAGGCCCGCAGCGCCACGGCGTCGGACCCGGGCGGGCAGGAGACGACGTCCACCCGGGTGCCGGAGAAACGGGCCCGGCCGGGGAGCGTGGGTCGTTCGAGTTCCGGTGGCAGGCCCTCGACCGGCAGGTCCGGGGCGTTGCGGGCGAAGGCGACGGGCTCCGTGGTGTGCCACTTCCGCACCCCCCGGGCCTGGAGGATCGCCCGTCCCAGCACCACGAGGACACCGAGGCCGCGTGAGACCGGGTCGGCAGCGAGCAGCACCGCGTCGAGGAGGTTCGCGGGGCCGTCGGACTCGGGGTGGTCGGCGGGTAGCTGGGCACCGGTCACCGCCACCGGGCGGGGGTCGGTGTGGTGGAGGTCCAGCGCCATGACCGACTCCTCCAGGGTATCGGTCCCGTGGGCCACCACCACCCCGGTCACGCCCGGATCGGCGAGGGCGCCGGTGACCGCGTCGACCAGGCGGTCCCACTCCGCGGGGCCGAACGTGGACGAGTCGGCGTCCAGCACGGCTCGCGCACTCACGCGTATCGAGGGCGGGAGCACCGAGCGGAGCCCGTCCAGCATGGCCTGCGTGGCGACATCCGAGTCGCCCGCCACCACCACCCCTCCCGGCACGGTGGAGGCGGTGATCGTGCCGCCGGTGGTGCAGATCACGACGTGGGGGGTATCGGTGCTGGTCTCGACGCTGGTCACCCGGTCCACAGTGGTGGGCGCGCGACCCGTCGTCAACCACCCGGGCCGTGGTCGGTGGAACAATGGCGCACCGGTACCCGTTGGGCCGGTGAACGGCCCGACAGCTGCACATCACGACGAAAGGACCATGCGTGAGTCTTCGACGGACCATCGCCGCAGTCTCCCTGTCCGCCTTCGCCCTGGGCGGACTCGCCGCGTGCGGCGGGGACGACGACACCCGGCCCAACACGGCACCGGCCCCCACAGCCATCGAGCAGGAGGGCCCCACCGTGCCCACGGCCGAGGAGCTGACCCAGCTGCTCGCCCGGGCCTCCGACCCGGCGGTGCCGTTGGAGGAGAAGGTGGACCTGGTCGAGGGCGGCGCCGAGGCGCCCGAGCTCTTCGACCAGATCGCGGCCCTCAAGGCCGAGCAGGGCGCCGACGTGACCATCACCGGTGCCGCCGAGGGCGACATCCCCGGCACGCTCATCGCCAACGCGGTGATCATGCAGCCCGGCCAGGAGGACATCAACGTCCAGGCGCAGTTCATCCAGCAGGGTGGGCAGTGGCAGCTGCAGCAGTCCTTCGCGTGCGCACTCATCACCAACGCCGGGCTCGAGCCGCCGGCGACCTGCCAGGTCGCCTGATCCCCTCAGGTGTCGCCGGGTTCTAGCCCGCGCCGCGGAAGTCCAGCACCGAGTCCTCGTCGTAGGTCGTGCGTCGGCCCGAATCCGGGTCCACGTACACGGCCCGCGTCGAGGACTCGGTCGTTCCGTCGACGGGCAGCGGTGCCCGGAGGTCCACCGTGAGCTCTCCCGACCCCGTGACCTCGTACGCCTCGACCTCCAGCGTGACGCCCGGGCCCCCGTCGGGTGCCGGGGCGTTGAGGGTCGCGGCGGTGTCGGGCGCCCCGACCTCCAGGGTCACGGTCGCCACGTCGCCGTCGAGGGCGGTCAGCTCGTAGGTGACGGCCCGTTCCGGCGCCACCGCGTCGTCGACGACCCGGGTGACGGTCCACCGGGCACCCACCCCGATCGCCTCCGTCGGCCACGCGACGGTCGCGTCGGACACGGCGTTCGCCGTGATCTCCACGCCCGCGCGCGCGGCATCCGTCGCGGTGGCCGGGGCCTCCAGCGAGAGGCCGCGGACGATGCCGTCGGCGCTGCGGGTCCAGGTGACCGCGAAGCCGGGAGCGGTGGCGAACTGGGCTGTGCGGAGCTCGTCCACGGAGGTGAAGTCCCGAGCCGTGACGGTGGCCCGCTGGGCGCCGTCGACATCCGGTTCCGACAGGCCCTCGACGGTCAGCGTCTGCTCGGGGGTCTCGTCGATCCTCGGCTCCGAGCCCGGCACGGTCGTGCGAGCCGTTGCCGACCTGGTGACGGCGACGGTCACGGGCTCACGCGAGGGGGCGTAGGCCAACACCCTCAGGTCCCCGGAGCCCTCGTCGAGGAGTTCGACCGTCGGGGCGGGGCCGGGGTCCACCTCCACCGCCGGTTCCAGGGCCTGGTCCTCCTGCGCGCCGACCGCCGAATCTGTGGGGGAGTCCCCGCCGTCCGAGCACGCGGCCGCGGAGGCCACGAGCGCAGCGACCAGTGCGGTGACGAGGAGCCGGCGACCCACTCGCGTGGGTCGGGACGGGCCGGAGGCACGGGGTGTTCGGGGGTTCACGACCCCCGAGCCTAGAGGGTCCACCCACCGGGCCACCCGGCCCCGCCGGGGGATCAGGGATACTGGACCGCATGACGGAGACCAACGGGACGCGGTCCGACGCGACGGGGACGACGCCCGGCGGCGCCGGTGCCGGCCATTTCAGGGCGGGGCCGGTGGTCATGCTGCTGATCGCCGGGGTGATCATCACGGCGGACCAGGTGACCAAGGCCCTGGCGGTGTGGGGACTCGAGGGACAGGACCCGATCCGGATCGTCGGCGACACCGTTCGACTGCTCCTCCTGCGCAACCCCGGGGCGGCCTTCTCGATGGGGACCGGCTCGACCGTCGTCCTGAGCATCGTGGCGACCCTGGTCGTGCTGGGATTGCTGTGGTTCTCGCGCCGGGTCCACTCGCTGTGGTGGGCGTGGGGACTCGGGTTGATCCTGGGTGGTGCGGCAGGGAACCTCGTCGACCGGTACCTCCGCTCGCCCGGGGTGCTGCGTGGACACGTGGTGGACTTCGTCTCGGTGGGCTGGTGGCCGGTCTTCAACGTCGCCGACTCGAGTCTGGTCGTCGGTGTGATCGTGGTGGCCATCGCGGTGTTCAAGGGAGTGGAGGTCGACGGATCGCGGGCGCTGGAGGAGAAGCGTGGGCTGGTGGAGAAGGACGCCGTGACGGAGCGTCGTGACGGCGAGGACGGCAGCGGCCCCGTGGGCGGATCGCATGGGTGAGCTCCGCACCTTCCCCGTCCCGGACGGTCTCGACGGGATGCGGGTCGACGCGGGCGTCTCCCGCCTGCTCGGGATCTCGCGGACCGCGGTCGCCGACCTCGCCGGCGAGGGCAAGGTGCTGATCGACGGCCGGGCCGTGGGCAAGTCCGACAAGCTCACCGGGATGTCGTGGATCGAGGTCGAGATGCCCGATCCGCGGGCCGAACCGGCAGTGGTCGCCGAGCCGGTGGAGGGGATGGCGGTCATCTACTCCGACGCCGATCTCGTCGTCGTCGACAAGCCCGTCGGCGTGGCCGCCCACCCCTCCGTGGGCTGGACCGGCCCCACCGTGATCGGGGGGCTCGCGGCCGCCGGGTACCGCATCTCCACCTCGGGGCCGCCGGAGCGCAAGGGCATCGTCCACCGCCTCGACGTGGGCACCTCCGGCCTGATGGTGGTGGCGGCCTCCGAGCGCGCGTACACGCTCCTCAAGCGGGCGTTCCGCGACCGCACGGTCGACAAGACCTATCACGCGCTGGTCCAGGGACACCCCGATCCGCTGTCCGGGACGATCGACGCCCCCATCGGCCGCCACACCTCCAACGACTGGCGGTTCGCGGTCACCTCCGACGGCAAGCACTCGATCACCCACTACGACACGCTCGAGGCGCACCAGGCCGCGACGCTGGTCGAGGTGAAACTGGAGACCGGGCGCACCCACCAGATCCGGGTGCACTTCTCGGCCCTCCACCACCCGTGTGCGGGCGACCTGACCTACGGCGCCGATCCGGTGCTGGCCAGGCGGCTCGGGCTGGAGCGCCAATGGCTCCACGCGGTGGGGCTCGGGTTCGACCACCCGGGCACCGGTGAGCGCGTGGACTTCGCGAGCTCGTACCCCGATGACCTCCAGCACGCGCTGGACGCCCTCCGCGCGGCGTGAGCAGCCCCGCGGGCGCCGGTCGGACGACTCCCCGCTCGGCCGGCCTGCGGGTTCTCAGGATCGCGGGCGTCGGGGTGGTGATCGTCCTGGCGTTGGTCGCCATCCTCACCGCGCTGCGCACCGAGCTCCCGCGCAGCCCGGGGGTGATGAGCGACGCGCTCGGCCCCGAGAACGGCGAACCGGTCGACGACTACCTGGCGCGTGCCGTGAAATCCCTGGGTGACGACGGCGAGAACCCCGCCACCGGGGCGGACGACCTCCGCTGGGCCCTCGTGACCGCCGGCCGGGCGTGGACCGTGCCCGAGGCGTCCGGCGTGGTCCGGGAGCTGCCGCGCGTCTCGGGGCTCTACGTCCAGGTTCCGGTCGAGGGCGTCGCGATGCCGGTGACCGGGGTGACGCTGGCCGAGCCGGTGGCGGGGGAGTCGGGCCGCGAGCAGGTGTTCGACCGCGGGGTCCGCGACGTGGTGGAGCGTCTGCGCGGCGGCCGCCCCGTCGGCCCCGGGGCCCAGGCCCCACCCGACGCCGACCGCGCGGACGCGACCGCCGCGCTCACCGTGTCGCGGATCCGATCCGGGGCACCGGCGATCATCGGTCTGCTCGCCCGGGGCACCCCGGCGCAGCTCCGGACAGTGGCCGGACAACCGGGGGTGCGGGCGGTCGAGGCCCTCCCCGCCGACGCGGTGTGGGAGCGCTTCGCGGTCCGCCCGCTCCAGCCCCAGCAGGTCGACGCCGCGTTCCCCCTGCCCGACGACGCGCCCGTGCCGTCGGCGTGAGCGCGCGGGTGCCGGGGTGGTGCGGATGACCGAGCGGGGTGGGGAGCTCCGCGGGCGGGATCCCGCCGACCGGTCGGTGGCACTCGGGATGCTCGCCGGGGTCCTGGCATACACGCTCTGGGGCTTCTTCCCCGCGTTCTTCCCGATGCTCGAGCCCGCCGGCGCGGTCGAGATCGTGGGCCACCGCATCGTGTGGTCGCTGGTGATCATGGCGCTGGTGCTCACCGTCATGCGCCGGTGGCGGGAGCTGTGGGCGCTCGACCGCCTCTCGTGGGCGCGGATCGCCGGCGCCGCCGCGTTCATCACCGTGAACTGGGGTGTGTACGTCCACACGGTCAACTCCGAGCGGGTCACCGAGGCGGCACTGGGATATACGATCAACCCCCTGGTGAGCGTGCTCCTGGGAGTCCTGGTCTTCCGCGAACGGCTGAACCGCCCCCAGGTGCTCGCGGTGGCCCTCGCCGTCGTCGCGGTGGGGGTTCTCACCGTGGGGTACGGGCACTTCCCGTACCTCTCGGTTCTCCTGGCGACGAGTTTCGGGCTCTACGGGGTATTCAAGAAGACGCTCCGCGCGGACCCGGTGGTGGGGATGACCGGGGAGGTACTCATGATCGCACCGGTCGCGCTCGCCGTCCTGGTGTGGCTGGGCGCGACCGGCGCGGGCACGTTCACCGGCCACGGGGTGGGGCACGCGGCGTTGCTCGCCACCTCTGGGCTGGTGACCGTGGTGCCGTTGCTGTTGTTCGCCGTGGCCGCCCAGCGGATCCCCCTGGCCACCGTCGGGATGCTGCAGTACATCATCCCGGTCCTGCAGATGGCCTGGGGGATCCTGGTGGTCGGGGAGCGACTGGACTCCGTCCAGTGGACGGGCTTCGCGTTGATCTGGGTGGCGGTGATCGCGTTCACGCTGGCGGGACGGTCACGCCGCTCGACGCGTGCTGGCGTTTCGGGTCGTGTCGGATAACCGACCTACACTGGGCCGGACAAGCCGTAGGAGGAATGCTGCGTGGGCGGATCCCAGTTCGTGCATCTGCACAATCACACCGAGTTCTCGATGCTCGACGGGATGGCGCAGATCAACCCGATGTTCGCCGAGGCCTCCAGGCTCGGGATGCCCGCGGTGGGCATGACCGACCACGGCAACATGTACGGGTCCTCGGACTTCTACAAGCAGGCCGTCAAGACCGGGATCAAGCCGATCATCGGCATCGAGGCGTACGTCGCACCCGAGTCGAGGTTCAACAAGAAGCGCGTGCTGTGGGGTGAGAAGCACCAGAAGGGCGACGACGTCGCGGGTTCGGGCGCCTACACCCACATGACCATGGTCGCCGAGAACGCGACCGGCCTGCGCAACCTGTTCCTGCTGTCCTCGCTGGCCTCCTACGAGGGACAGCTGGGCAAGTGGGCCCGGATGGACGCCGAGATCCTGGCCGAGCACTCCGAGGGGATCATCGCCACCTCCGGGTGCCCCTCCGGCGAGATCCAGACCCGACTGCGCCTGGGCCACCACAAGGAGGCCTACGAGGCGGCCGAGAAGTGGCAGTCGATCTTCGGGAAGGACAACTTCTTCCTGGAGCTCATGGACCACGGGATCGACATCGAGCGGCGGGTCCGTGAGGACCTGCTCAAGCTCGGCAGGGACATGGGCATGCCGCCGCTGGTGACCAACGACTGCCACTACGTCACCCGCGAGCAGTCCCACGCGCACGAGGCGATGCTGTGCGTGCAGACCGGCAAGACCCTCGCCGACGAGAACCGCTTCAAGTTCGACGGCGACGGGTACTTCCTCAAGTCCGCGGCCGAGATGCGCGCCCAGTGGGACTCCGAGGTCCCCGGCGGGTGCGACAACACGCTGTGGATCGCCGAACGCGTCCAGCCGTACGACGAGATCTGGGCGCCGAAGGACCGGATGCCCAAGTTCCCCGTTCCCGACGGCGAGACGGAGGACACCTGGCTCGCCCGGGAAGTCCACAAGGGCCTCGAGTGGCGTTTCCCCGCGGGGGTTCCGCAGGAGTACCTGGACCGCGCGGCGTTCGAGCTCGAGGTGATCAAGGGCAAGGGGTACCCCGGGTACTTCCTCGTGGTCGGTGACCTCATCGAGTACGCCCGCTCCATCGGGATCAAGGTCGGACCGGGTCGAGGGTCCGCGGCGGGTGCGCTGGTGGCGTACGCGCTCAAGATCACCAACATCGACCCGATCGAGCACGGCCTGCTGTTCGAGCGGTTCCTCAATCCGGAGCGCCCGTCCGCCCCGGATATCGATATCGACTTCGACGACCGTCGCCGCGGCGAGATGATCCGCTACGCCAGCGACAAGTGGGGCGCCGACAAGATCGCCCAGGTCATCACGTTCGGCACCATCAAGACCAAGGCGGCCATCAAGGACGCCGCGCGCGTGAACTTCGGCCAACCCGGCTACGCGATCGCCGACCGGATCACCAAGGCCCTGCCGCCGGCGGTCATGGCCAAGGACATCCCCCTGTCGGGCATCACCGACCCCAAGCACGAGCGGTACGGCGAGGCCTCGGAGGTCCGCCAGCTCATCGAGACCGACCCGGACGTCAAGCGGATCTACGACACGGCCCGCGGACTCGAGGGCATGGTCCGGCAGGCGGGGGTCCACGCGTGCGCGGTGATCATGTCCTCCGAGCCGCTGCTCGACGTGATCCCCATGTGGAAGCGCGCGCAGGACGGCGCCCTGATCACCGGGTGGGACTACCCCTCGTGTGAGGACATCGGCCTGCTCAAGATGGACTTCCTGGGTCTGCGCAACCTCACGGTGATCGGGGACTGCCTGGAGAACATCAAGTCCAACCGCGGTGAGGAGATCGACCTCGACACGCTCAGCACCGACGACCAGGCGACCTACGACCTGCTGGCCAGCGGTGACACCCTCGGTGTGTTCCAGCTGGACTCCGGTGGCATGCGTGAGCTGCTCAAGCGCATGAAGCCGACCGGCTTCAACGACATCGTGGCAGCCCTCGCGCTGTACCGACCCGGCCCCATGGGGATGGGGACGCACTGGAACTACGCCGACCGGAAGAACGGCAAGCAGGAACTGGTGCCGATCCACCCGGAGCTGGAGGAGCCGCTGCGGGTGATCCTCGGTGAGACCCACGGTCTGATCGTGTACCAGGAGCAGATCATGGCCATCTCCCGCGAGCTCGCGGGATACACCGCCGGTGAGGCCGACGGGTTCCGCAAGGCCATGGGCAAGAAGAAGGCGGAGGTCCTCGCCGCCGAGTACGAGAAGTTCTCGGGCGGCATGTTCGAGCGCGGTTTCTCCAAGGAGGCCGTGGACGCCCTATGGGGGACCATCGAGCCGTTCGCCTCGTACGCGTTCAACAAGTCCCATGCGGCCGGCTACGGGCTGGTGTCCTTCTGGACGGGTTACCTCAAGGCCAACTATCCGGCGGAGTACATGGCCGCCCTGCTCACCTCCGTGGGTGACGACAAGGACAAGGCCGCGCTGTACCTGTCCAACTGCCGGCAGATGGGGATCCGGGTCCTGCCGCCGTCCGTCAACGAGTCGCTCACCAACTTCGCCTCGGTGGGCACGGACATCCGGTTCGGTATGGGTGCGGTCCGCAACGTCGGTTCGCACGTCGTGGACTCCGTCGTGGCCGCCCGCACGGAGAAGGGGGCGTTCACCGATTTCTCCGACTACCTGGCCAAGATCGACCAGACCGCGTGCACAAAGAAGGTCACGGAGTCGCTGATCAAGGCCGGGGCGTTCGACTCCCTGGGGCACCCCCGCAAGGGACTGTTCCTGGTGCACGCCGACGCCGTCGAGTCGGTGATGTCCACCAAGAAGGCCGAGGCGGTGGGCCAGTTCGACCTCTTCGGCGGGGCGGACGCGGACGAGTCGGGAGGCGCCTCCGCCTTCAGCGACGTCTTCGCGGTCCGCGTCCCCGACGAGGAATGGGAGATCAAGCAGAAGCTGGCGCTCGAGCGGGAGATGCTCGGTCTCTACGTCTCGGGCCACCCGCTCGACGGTCTGGAGTCCGCGCTCGCCGCCAAGACCGACACGTCGATCGCGACGATCCACGAGGGCGAGCTCGCGCACGGCACCGCGGTGACCATCGGCGGGATCATCTCCGGCGTGGACCGGCGGGTAAACAAGAACGGCGAACCGTGGGCGATCGTGACCATCGAGGACTTCAACGGAAGCGTCGAGGTGCTCTTCTTCCCCAAGACGTACCGGCTCGCCGCGCTCGACATCGCCGAGGACGCGGTCGTCCTGGTCAAGGCGCGCATCAACATCCGCGAGGACCGGGTGTCGGTGTTCGGCGACACCCTCGAGGTGCCGGACCTGGTCGTCGGCGGCAACGGCGCCCCGCTGGCGCTGACCCTGCCCACCCGGATGTGCACCATCGAGACCGTCACCGCCCTCAAACAGGTGCTCGGCCGACACCCCGGACCCTCCGACGTCCACCTGCGGCTGGTCAACGGGAGTTCCTCGACGGTGTTGCGACTGGACGACCATCTGCGGGTCGAGACGTCGTCCTCGCTCATGGGGGATCTCAAAGCGCTGCTCGGGCCGGGTTGTCTCACCGGATGACCAGTTGGCGGTGACGGACCGCACGGTGGGACACTGGTCGTCGTGACCGTCACCGATTCCGCCGCGACCCAGGTTGTGACCCCCGACGACATCGACATCGCCGCCCGCCGCATCGGCGACGTGATCCTCGCGAGCGAACTGCACCAGAGCGAGCGGTTGAGCGAGCAGACCGGCGCGACCATCCTGCTCAAGCGCGAGGACCAGCAGGCGGTCCGGTCGTACAAGATCCGTGGCGCGTACAACCTGATGTCGCAGTTGACCGGTGACGAGCGCAGCGCGGGCGTGGTGACGGCGAGCGCGGGCAACCATGCCCAGGGCGTCGCCTTCGCCTGCCGGAGCCTCGGGATCAACGGTCGGATCTACGTCCCCACCAACACCCCCAAGCAGAAGCGGGACCGGATCCTCGCCCACGGACGCAACTGGGTTGAGCTGGTCGTCACCGGCGTCAACTTCGACGCGGCCCAGACCGCAGCCCGCGCCGACGCCGAGCGGACCGGGGCCACGATGGTCCCGCCGTTCGACCACCCGGACACCATGGCCGGTCAGGGAACCATCGCGGCGGAGATCCTCGCGCAGCTCGACCGGGTCCCCGACGCGGTGGTGGTACCGGTCGGCGGCGGCGGGCTGGTGGGCGGACTCGCCACCTACCTGGCGGAGTACGCACCCGACTGCAAGATCATCGCCGTGGAGCCCGCGGGAGCCCCGTCTCTGACCCGCGCTCTGGAGGCGGGTGAGCCGGTCACCCTCGACACCGTGGACACCTTCGTCGACGGTGCCTCGGTGGCCAGGCTCGGGGACTTCCCGTTCGGGGTGATCTCGTCGATGACAGAGCGGATCCAGGTCCTCACCGTGGACGAGGGCGCGGTGTGCACGGCGATGCTGGAGCTGTACCAGAACGAGGGGATCATCTCCGAGCCCGCCGGCGCGCTGGCGGTCACGGCACTGGAGCAGCTCGAGATCGAGGAGGGCGCGACGGTCGTCTGCATCATTTCGGGCGGCAACAACGACGTCTCCCGGTACAGCGAGATCATCGAACGCTCGTTGGTGCACCAGGGGCTCAAGCACTACTTCCTGGTCAAGTTCCCGCAGGAGCCCGGCCAACTGCGTCGATTCCTGGACGAGGTGCTGGGTCCGGAGGACGACATCACGCAGTTCGAGTACCTCAAGCGCAACAACCGCGAGTACGGGGCCGCCCTCGTGGGCATCGAGCTCGGCTCCGCCACGGGCCTGCACTCCCTGCTCGAGCGCATGGACGCCTCCCGGATCGACTGCGAGCGGCTCGAGCCCGGCACCGCGGCGTACGAGTACCTGACCTGAGCCCCGCCTACCCGGTGACGAGGCGGGTGCGCACCACCGCGAACCCGAACGCCTGACAGAAGACCGAGTCGTCGTCCACCACCGCCCCCGAGGTCAGCACCGCCTCACCGGCCACCGGCACCCTGGTCGGCTCCGTTCCCAGGTTCACCACCAGCGCGAGCGATCCGCGGTGGACGATCAGCCAGCGGCCGTCGTCGGCCTCGACCCCGCACCGCACGCGCACGGACCCGAGCCACGGATCGGTCAGCTCGGGCTCGGCCCGCCGGAGGGCGATGAGCGCGCGGTATCCCCGGAGGATCTCGGCGTGCTGGTCCTCCGTCTGCTCGGACCGGTCCAGCACCGACCGCCGGAACGTCTCCGGGTCCTGGGGGTCGGCCACCGTGGCCGGGTCCCATCCCATCTCGGCGAACTCGCGGGTCCGGCCGCGGCGCACGGCGTCGGCGAGCTCGGGCTCGGGGTGCGAGGTGAAGAAGCAGAACGGGGTGCGGGCGCCCCATTCCTCGCCCTGGAACAGCATCGGGGTGAAGGGTGAGCACAGGACGATCGCGGCCTTGGCCAGCTGCTGCGCCGGGGTGAGGTTCACCGACGGCCGGTCACCCGCGGCGCGGTTGCCCACCTGGTCGTGGGTGAGCGTGTACGCCACGAACCGGCTGCCCGGTACCCGTCCCACGTCCAGCGGGCGGCCGTGGACCCGACCCCGGAACGCCGACCACGTCCCGGCGTGGAGGAACGCCCCGGTGAGGACCTGTCGCAACACCTCGAGCGAGCCGAAGTCCGAGTAGTAACCCTGGCGTTCGCCGGAGACCGCTGCGTGGACGGCGTGGTGCACGTCGTCGTCCCACTGGCCGGTGAGGCCCAGGCCACCGCCCTCACGCGCGGTGACCAGCCGGGGGTCGTTCTGGTCCGACTCCGCGATCAGCGACAACGGTCGGCCGAGGTGGGCGGAGAGGGACTCGACCTCCACCGCCAACTGCTCGAGCAGGTGCACGGCGGAGGCGTCGTGGAGGGCGTGTACCGCGTCCAGCCGCAGGGCGTCCACGTGGAACTCGTCGAACCAGCGCAGTGCGTTGTCGATGATGTACCGGCGCACCTCGCCCGAGTGGGGGCCGTCGAGGTTGAGCCCCGATCCCCACGGTCCGTCGGCGGCGGACAGATACGGGCCGAATTCCGGCAGGTAGTTCCCCGACGGCCCGAGGTGGTTGTAGACCACGTCCAGACACACTCCCAGCCCGCGCGCGTGGCAGGCGTCCACGAACTGCTGGAACGCGTCCGGCCCTCCGTACGGCTCGTGCACGGCGAACCACGCAACTCCGTCATAGCCCCAGCCGTACTCGCCGTTGAACCCGTTGACGGGCATCACTTCGACCATGTCCACGCCCAGCTCCACCAGGTCGTCGAGGTGCTCGATCGCGCTGGTCAGGGTGCCACCGGGGGAGAAGGTGCCCACGTGCATCTCGTACAGCACTGACCCGGCCAGCTGCCGACCCGTCCACGCCGAGTCGGTCCAGCGCGTCTCGTCCACCCGGTGCACCCGCGAGAGCCCGTGTACGCCATCGGGCTGACGAGCCGAACGCGGGTCGGGACGCGCGTCGCCCACCTCGCCGTCGTCGCCCGTCACCACGAACCCGTAGTCCCTGCCCTGCTCCCGGACGACGGTCGAGGACCACCAGCCGTCGGCGGTGCGGTGCATGGCGATCGGATCGGCGTCGGCGGAGTCCAGGACCAGGCCGACGGCCTCGGCTGTCGGCGCCCAGACGGAGAACGTGTCACTGCTCGGGAAGGTCACATCCCCAGGGTAGGGAAAACCACCGGGGGTGGGGCGGCGATACTGGTCCCATGACCGACCCCGGGACACGTGTGCTCAGGCTGTCCGCCGGCCCGGACGTCACCGGTGAGTACGAGGAGAAGCGCTCGAGGTTCCTCGCCGTGCTGAGGAGGTGCGACGACGAGGAGGCCGCCCGCGACCTGATCGCCGACCTCCGCCGTGCCCATCCGGACGCGCGCCACCACTGCAGCGCCTTCCTGGTGGACGTGCCGGGGTCGAGCCGGATCGAGCGCTCGAACGACGACGGCGAACCCTCCGGAACCGCCGGCACCCCCATGCTGGAGGTCCTGCGCGGCAGCGGGGTGACAGGAGTGGGTGCGGTGGTCGTGCGGTGGTTCGGTGGCACCCGGTTGGGCACGGGCGGCCTGGTCCGGGCGTACGGCTCCGCGGTGGCGGCCGCCCTCGACGAGGCGTGGCGGACGGCTCGGGTCGTGGAGGTCACGCGGACCCCGGCGTGGCGTGCCGAGGTCGACCACTCACTGGCGGGAGGCCTCGAGGGAGCCGTCCGCGGGGCGGGGGCGCGGGTGCTCGGCGTGGACTACGGCCGTCGGGTGGCGTTGACCGTGGCCGGGGACCTCGAGGTGCTGGGGCCGATCCTGGCGACCCGGACCTCCGGTGGCGTCGAGTGGCAGCCCGCAGGGGTGGCGACCACCGAGAACGCGGCGCGACGTCGAGATGTGGAATCCTGACGGTATGAGCATGCAGCCCTACCAACCGAACTCGATCGAGGTCCAGAAGCAGCAGGTGCGCAAGGATGCGCGCACCACGGCGATCGCGCTGGGCGTGACCGTGGTGGCGCTGCCGATCGCGTTGTTCGCCAGCTCGTTCTTCACCGTGGTGGCGATTCTCGCCGGGATCGTGGCGATCTACAAAGGCAACCAGGTGCGCCAGGCCATCTCGGGGAAGCCCAAGAAGCGCGAGCTGTACTGACGACAACCGGAGTGACCGGGGGGCGGCCGGTACCGCCGTGCGTCCCCGGTCAGCCGTGGCGGCGGACCACGTCGGTGAGATCCGCCCGATCGGCCCGGAAGGTGTTGGCGGGGTGCTCGGGGTCGGCGTAGCCGAAGGCGATCCCGCACACGATCAGCCGGTCCTCACCGATCCCAAGGTGCTCGCGGACACCGTCCGAGTAGAGCGCGAGCGCGGCCTGGGCGCAGGTGGCCACGCCCAGCGAGGACGCCGCCGCCAGGAACGTCGCCACATAGCCACCGCAGTCCACCGCGCCGTAGGTGCCCAGGCCCGCGTCCGAGGTGATCACCGCGACGTGCGGTGCGCCGAAGAACCGGTAGTTCTCCAGCATCTGCGTCAGCCGTGCCTCCTTGTCCGAGCGCTCGATGCCCAGCGCGGTGTAGAGGCCGTAACCGCTGGCCCGCCGCCGTTCGCCGTACACGCCCTCGTAGCGCTCGGGTGCCGGCAGGTCCGAGCGCATCCCGTTGGCCAACACGTACTCCGTGAGATGCCTGCCGAACTCGGCGGTCGCCTGTCCGGTCACCAGGTCGACCTGCCAGGCCTGCGAGTTGCACCAGGATGCCGTGCGCTGGGCCATCTGCAGGATCCGGTCGATCGTCTCCTCGGGAACGGGGTCGGACGTGAACCCTCGGCAGCTGTAGCGGTCGTCGAGGATCCGCTCGAGCGTGGCGGCGGCGTCGGTCATGGGCCCTCCAGGAGGTCGTGCGGAACTGTGATGTCAGTCTCGCACGGGGGCGCGCGGCCCCCGGCCGGGGCCCGTCCCGAGCCCCGGCCGGATCCTTCCTGCAGCCGAGTGGCCGCGGTCCAGTCAGCCCGCCGGGGTGCCGGCCACGTCCACGCTCCAGGTGACGCCGAACCGGTCCGTCAGCATCCCGAAGCCGGCGCTCCACGCGGACGCCGCGAGGGCCTCGATGACCGTCGCACCCTCGGCGAGGGCGCTCCAGTACCCCTCCGCCTCACCCAGGGTGCTGACGTTGACGGAGACGAAGAACGGCTGATCGGTCACCGTCATGCCGTTCCGGCGGGTCGTGAGACCACCGAAGGGCTCGTGGCGTCCGGGGACGTCGTAGGCCATCACGCTGAAACCGCTGTCCGCGATGACGCGGCCGAAGACCACCTTCCCGGCGTCCGGGGCGTCCTGGGGCATTCCGAGATCGCCGTAGGTCGTGATGTGGACCTCGCCGCCGAAGACGCTCCGGTAGTGCGCGAGCGCCTCCCGTGCGGTGCCCGGCAGGTTGAGATGTGTGGTGGTGGTGACTGACATGGTGACTCCCTCAGGGTGGTACCGACTCCGCGGCGATCTGCCGCTGGATCGAGTGTGTCGCCACGTGAGGACACCCCATGTCCTCTTCTCCGCGAGAATGGGAGCATGAGCGGAGCTCCCGAGCGGACACTGGCGTTGCTCTCCCTCCTGCAGTCCCCGAGGAGTTGGCGGGGTGAGGAGTTGGCGCAGCGCCTGGAGGTGACGACCCGCACCGTGCGTCGTGATGTGGACCGTCTCCGCGAGTTGGGGTACCGGATCCAGGCGGTGAAGGGGCCCGACGGCGGGTACCGGATGGAGTCGGGGACGGAGTTGCCGCCGCTGCGGTTCGACGACGAGCAGGCGGTCGCGATCGCCATCGCCCTGCGTCTCGCGGCCGCCACGGGCGTCGAGATGGGTGATGCCGCGCACCGCGCGCTGGCGACGGTACGGCAGGTGATGCCCTCACGGTTGCGGCACCGGATCGACGGGATCCGGTTCGAGGGCACACCCCACCCCGCCGGCGTCGACTCCTCCGGTGTCGCCCCCGACGTCGTGGAGGCCGTCAGCGAGGCCGTCCGGAAGAGGATGACCCTGCGCTTCGGATACCGCGACCCCGATGCCCCGTCCCGGCGGACCCAACCGCACGGGGTGGTGGCCCGGAACGGACGCTGGTACCTGGTGGCGTGGGATCTGGACAGGGACGACTGGCGCACGTTCCGGCTGGACCGCATGACCCCGCGAACACCCACCGGGCCCGCCTTCGAGGCCAGGGGGATCCCGACCGGCACCGCGACGGGATTCCTCGCGAGCCGATCGAAGGGGTCCGGCCACGACGACGGGTGGCCGTGCGTCGGGGAGGTCGAGATCGACCTCCCCGTGGCCGACGTGGCCCGCTGGGTGCACGACGGCGAGGTCGAGGCGCTGTCGGCGCACTCCACCCGGGTGTCGCTCGGGTCGTGGTCATGGGTGGGCGTGATCGCCGCGGTCGTGCGATTCGACGCCGGGTTCCGCGTTCTCGGCCCCGACGGACTGCTCCGGGCGGCGCGGGAGGTCGAGGCCCGGTTGGCCGCCGCGCAGCCACCCGGTGACGGTGTCCCGACCGGTTAGCGACGACCGGTCTCGCTATCCTCGCCCTATGGCAGTGCGGGTGGACGCGTGGACGTGGTCGGTGCGGCTGTTCCCGTCGCGGACCAAGGCGGCGGCCGCCTGCCGCGGCGGGCACGTCAAGGTCAACGGGGAGGCGGTGCCACCGTCGAAGGGTGTCGTGCCCGGAGATCGCGTCCAGGTGACCGGCACGCTCGGTCGGATCCGCGTCCTCGAGGTCGTCCGGACGGTCAACAAACGGGTGGGCGCCCCCGTGGCCGTGACCTGCTATATCGATCACTCGCCACCGCCTCCGCCCAGGGAGGTCCTGGCCTCACAGCCCCGGCGGGACAGGGGAGCGGGGCGGCCCACCAAGCGTGAGCGACGCGAGACCGACCGCCTCCAGGGCCGCGGGTAGGGCCGATCCGCAGCCGGACCGCCACCGCGAGTCGGCGCGGACCCGGGAGCTCAGTCGTCCTCGCGGACGATCATCACGACCGGCGACCCGTTCAGCAGGTCGCCGACGTCCACCCGGCCCGAGACCGACGAGCCGTCCGGGCGTACCGCCCAGGTGCCCTCCGGGAGCAGGACCTCGGTGCCGCCGAACTCGCCGGCCCCGACCACCGCGGTGCGCCGCCTGGCGATCATGCCGACCGCGGCACGACCGTCGACGAGCCTGGTGAACGCCACCACGTCGGCGGCGGCGGGACCCCGCACCGGAAGCGGAACGTGCGCGCCGGCCGCCATCTCCGCCGGGTGCGCACGCCGGAGCCGCAGTGCCTCACGGACCAGCGCGAACTTGGGGTGCCCGCTGTGGGCCACCGCGCCGGACCGTAGGGGCTCGTAGTCCACGAACCGGCGGTTGTCAGGGTCGACCAGCGAGTCCTCCCACACCTCCGTGCCCTGGTAGACGTCGGGGACGCCGGGGGACAGCAGCTGCGTCGCCTTGGCGATCAGCGAGTTGTCCCGTCCGGCGGGGGCGATCCGGCTGACGAAGGGGGCGAGCAGCGCCCCGCCCGAGTCGAGGAGGGTGTCGATCCACCGGTGGGCCGCGGATTCGAAGTCCGCGTCCTGATCGGTCCAGGTGGTGTGCACGGCCGCCTCACGCAGGGCCTTCTCGGCGTAGTCGTGCAGGCGGGATCGCAGGCCGTCGGCGGGCTCGTCGTGCTCCGGCCACACTCCCACGATCACCTGGAGCAGGAAGTAGCCCGCGTCCTCGGCGGGCGGGGGGTACGTCCGGAACACCTCGGAGACCAGATCCGCCCACTCGTCGGGCAGCTGGGAGAGCACCGAGATCCGGGCGCGGACGTCCTCGCCCCGCTTGGTGTCGTGGGTGCTGAGCGCCGTCATGGCCAGCGGAGTGGCGAGCGCGCGCTCGGCCATCGCGAGGTGGAACGCCTCCACCGGCATGCCCATGCGGCCCGGCGAGCCGCCGACCTCGTTGAGCGAGACCAGCCGGCCGAGCCGGTAGAACAACCGGTCCTCCTCGGCCTTGGCGGTGGCCGCGCCGGTCACCTGCGCCAATCGGATCGAGGCCTCGGCCCCACGGGCCAGAGCCCCGGCCACGAGACCCAGTGAGGGAGCCAGGTCGGGGCGGTCGCGGTGCAGGTCGTCCAGTATCGCCGGCAGGGTCCCGCGGAGGACGGGATAGTCGGCGCGGTAGGCGGGCGTGCGCTCGATCACCGCGACCAGTGCCTCGCGGAGCAGGGCGTCCTCGCCGTCGTCATCACCCGTCACGTCACTCGGCTCCCTGCCGAGGGCGGCCTCGCGCCGCACCGCGCGGGTGAGCCGTCCCAGCTCGGGGGCGAGGTCCTCCAGGACGATCTGGCGCTTGAGACGGGCGGACTGCTCGTGGACCTGCTCCTCATCGCCGGGGCCACCGCAGTACCGGGAGGCCAGTTCGGTCAACCGCGCCTGCCCGCTGTGGTCCACCAGCATCTGGTCGATCAGCCGGAGGGCGTCGTAGCCGGTCGTCCCGTCGACGGGCATGGCGGGCTCGAGCACCTCGGCGGGAGCGAGGATCTTCTCCACCAGCAGCCAGCGGTCGTCGCCGGCCAGCTCGCGGAGACGCCGCGTGTAGCCCACCGGGTCGGCGAGCCCGTCGGGGTGGTCGACCCGGATGCCGTCGACCAGGTCCTCCTCGCACCAGCGGCGCACCTCGGCGTGGGTGGCGTCGAAGACCGCGGGGTCCTCCTGGCGCAGCCCGGCCAGCCCGGTCACGGTGAAGAACCGCCGGTAGCCCAGGAGCGGCTCCCGCCAGTGGACCAGTCGGTAGTGCTGGCGGTCGTGCACCTGCTGGGCGGTCCCGTCCCCGGTGCCGGGGGCCACCGGGAAGCGATGGTCGTAGAAGTGCAGCTCGGTCTCCGCACCGTCCGGATCGGAGCCGTCGGTGTCGGTGTCCGGGTCGGTGGGGGCGACGACGACGAGGTCGGCGACGTCGTCCGGTGAACCCAACACCGGGATCGCTATCCGGCCGTCCGCCCCGTTGCCGGGTTCGGTGTCGAAGTCGAAATACGAGAAGTAGGGCGACTCCGGGCCCCGGCGCAACGCGTCCCACCACCAGCGGTTCGATGCCGGACGGTCCACGCCCAGGTGGTTGGGGACGATGTCCACCACCAGGCCGAGCTCGTGCTCGCGGCAGGCGGCCCGCAGCGACCGCAGGGCGCTGATCCCGCCGAGTTCCGCTGCCACCGTGGTCGGGTCCACCACGTCGTACCCGTGGGTCGATCCCGGGGTGGCCTCGAGGATCGGCGACAGGTACACCGATCCCACGCCGAGGTCGGCGAGGTAGGGGACCAGGTCCTCGACGTCGGCCAGGACGAAACCGCGGCCGTCCGGGTCGGAGGCGGGCGTCCGCAGTTGAATGCGGTAGGTGCTCGCCAGGGCCGCACCCCTGCGCAGCGGCCCGGCCCCGGTCAGATCCGCGGTGGCCACGGTCAGGAGACCTTGCGCAGCACGATCGTGCCGCGGTCGGCCACGGTGATCGACTCGTCCGAGCTCAGTTCGCCCTCGCGCTCCTCGAGGTGGACCGCGGTGTCCAGGACGACCTCCCAGCTCTCGGCGTACTCGGACCCCAGCAACGAGAACTCGATCGGCTCGTGGTGGGCGTTGAACAGCAGGAGGAACGAGTCGTCGACGATCCGCTGGCCACGCTCGTCGGGTTCGTGGATGCCCTCGCCGTTGAGATAGACGGCCAGGGACTTGCCGAAGCCGGAGTCCCAGTCCTTGTGGGTCATCTCCGAGCCGTCGGGGCTGAACCAGGCGATGTCCTGGGGGTCCTCGTCGTCGCGGAGCACCGTGCCGAAGAACCGTCGCCGGCGGAACACCGGATGGTCCTTCCGCAGTCGGACCAGGGTGCGGGTGAACTCGAGGAGGTCTTCCTTCTCCTCGTCGAGGTCCCAGCTCATCCAGGCGATCTCGTTGTCCTGGCAGTACACGTTGTTGTTTCCGCCCTGCGTGCGGGCGATCTCGTCACCGTGGGCGATCATCGGCGTGCCCTGCGAGAGGATCAGGGTGGTCAGCATGTTGCGCCGCTGCCGGTGGCGCAGGCGCAGCACCTCGGGGTCATCGGTGGGACCCTCGACCCCGCAGTTCCAGGAGCGGTTGTGGCTCTCGCCGTCGTTGCCGTCCTCGCCGTTGGCCTCGTTGTGCTTCTCGTTGTAGCTGACCAGGTCGTTGAGGGTGAAGCCGTCGTGGGCGGTGACGAAGTTGATCGACGCGGTGGGGCGACGTCCGGTGTTCTCGTACAGGTCCGAGGAACCGGTCAGGCGGGAGGCGAATTCGCCGAGAGTGGCGGGCTCGCCACGCCAGAAGTCGCGGACGGTGTCGCGGAACTGCCCGTTCCACTCCGTCCACAGCGGCGGGAAGTTGCCCACCTGGTAGCCGCCCTCGCCGACGTCCCACGGCTCGGCGATCAGCTTGACCTGGCTGACCACCGGGTCCTGCTGGACGAGATCGAAGAACGAGGACAATCGGTCGACGTCGTGCAGCCCCCTGGCCAGCGCGGAGGCGAGGTCGAACCGGAACCCGTCGACGTGCATGTCCAGGACCCAGTACCGCAGTGAGTCCATGATGAGCTGCAGTGAGTGGGGATGCCGGACGTTGAGCGTGTTCCCGGTGCCCGTGTAGTCCATGTAGTGCTGTTCGTCGCCCTCGACCAGGCGGTAGTAGGCCTGGTTGTCGATCCCGCGGAAGGCGATGGTGGGTCCCATGTGGTTACCCTCCGCGGTGTGGTTGTAGACCACGTCGAGGATCACCTCGATGTTGGCGTCGTGGAACGCCTTGACCATGGCCTTGAACTCGCTCACCGCGTCGCCGGGCTTCTCCGCGAAGGCGTACTCGTTGTGCGGGGCCAGGAAGCCGAAGCTGTTGTATCCCCAGTAGTTCCGCAGTCCCATGTCGATCAACCGCTGGTCCTGCATGAACTGGTGCACCGGCATCAACTCGATCGCGGTGACGCCGAGGTCGGTCAGGTAGTCGATGATCGCCGGGTGGGTCATGCCGGCGTAGGTGCCGCGCATCTCCGCCGGGATGTCGGGGTGCGTGGCGGTCATGCCCTTGACGTGCGCCTCGTAGATCACGGTGTTGTGGTACTCGTGCCGGGGCGCGCGGTCGTTGCCCCAGTCGAAGTAGGGGTTGATCACGACGGTGGTCATGGTGTGACCGAGGGAGTCCTCGGTGTTTCGTCGGCCCGGGTCGTCCAGGTCGTAGCTGTGCAGGCTCGGGTGGCCGTCGAACTTTCCGTCGAACGCCTTGCCGTACGGGTCGAGCAGCAGCTTGGAGGGGTCGCAGCGCAGACCGTTCTCGGGCTCGTACGGCCCGTGCACCCGGAAACCGTAACGTTGCCCCGGGGTCACCCCGAACAGGTAGCAGTGCCAGATGTGCCCGTCGACCTCGGTGAGCTCGACGCACTGTTCACCGCCGTCCCGGTCGATCAGGCACAGGTCGACGCGCTCGGCCACCTCGGAGAACAGCGCGAAATTGGTGCCGGTTCCGTCATACGTGGCACCGAGGGGGAAGGCGGTACCAGGCCAGGCACGGATGAGCTCTGGGGCGGACTGCTGCGCGTCGTCGTTGGTCACAAGGCCCAACAGTAGTGCGTATCGGGGCGGGTGCCGCTGTGCCGGGCCCCCGGCGGTCACCACCAGCCGGTCGCGGGCCCCATCTGCCGGGCCAGTTCGCCCGACGCGGACCGCACCCACGACCCCGAGAGGTGGTGGGAATCGTGGTAGACGATCACGTTGCCCACAACGACCGGGCAGTTCGCCGGGTCGCACAGGCCGTCGGTGAGGTCGATCAGTCGGACCGAGTCGATCCCGGCCCCGGCGAGCCCGGCCGGGTTGATCGGTGCGATGGACCGCTCCCGGGGCATCCCGCACTCCTCGGGGGTGCCGCCGTCTCCCAGACAGTCCCCGGCCCGGATCGGGCCGCGACCCTGGTTGAGCCACGGGGTGTCCCGGACGGCGATCACGCCGATGCCCTGTTGGTCGAGTGCGCGCCACAGGTCCACGTACTGACGCGGGGTGACGTCCGGACCCACGACCCCCACCGGCCGGGTGGCGGTGGTGAACACGAAGTCGGGTGCCAGGCCGACGAGGGCGGCCAGGGCGGCGGGCGTCCACTCGGCACAGCTCTCGTACAACAACTCGTCGCTGTCGGACACCGAGGCGTCCAGGGTCAGCGGACACCCCATCTTGAGCACCGTGACTACTCGGAAGCCGTAGTGGCGCCCGACCTCGTCGAGGCCGCTGATCCAGTGCTCGGCGTGTGAGCCACCCACCAGTGCGATGGTGCGCGGTGCGGTGACGTCGCCGTACACACACATCTGCACCTCGGCGGATTCGAAGTTCGAGATGCAGCCGTCCAGGGTGCTCACAGGCAGGTCGTTGGCCACCTGCAGCAGCGAGGGGACGTAGTCGGCGTCCTCGGGGACCGGGATGTCGTCGAAGAAGGCGCGTGCACCGGGGTGGTCCGGGTCGGTGAGGGAGTCGACATAGGGCACGGCCGAGCGCGAGGCGGACGTGGCGGACCACCATCCGACCGTGCCGAGGCTGGCCACCGCGGCCACCACGACGAGTGCGGTGGCCTGGACGAAGCGACGCTGATCGCGCGCGTTACGACCGGCCCCCTTACGGAGCGAGTCACGCTTCTGGGCAGCGGGGGTGGTCCGGCTGCGTGCCCGGCTGGCCATACGCAGCGGTCGCTCGACGTACTTCTCGGTCAGCAGGGCGAGCACCACGGAGACCGCGACGATCACCAACCCCGACGCCAGCGTGATCTCGGCCTGCCGGTCGTAGGAGAGCCAGAGGATGAGCAGCGGCCAGTGCCACAGGTACAGGGAGTACGAGATGTCGCCCAGGCGGCGGAACACCCGCGCGGACAGCAGCCAGGTGACCGGGTCCCTCCGCGGTGTCGCGCGCTCACCCTCGGGGAGGTTGCCGCCGAGGATGATCAGCAGGGCCCCGCCGATCGGATACCAGGCCAGGGGCCCGGGGAAGTAGGCGGCGCCGTCGATGACGAAGCCGCAGCTCACGATCAGCGCCAGCCCGGCGACGGTGCTGAGCATGCGCAACGGCCACGGCAGCACGATCCCCGCCAGCAGGATCGCCACGAGACCTCCGACGAGGAGTTCCCACATCCGGGCGCCGGTGTCGTAGTAGTTCCAGGGCTGGTTGACGGCCTGACCGTAGGCGGACCACCACACCGAGGCCGCGGTACCCGCGGCCACCACTCCGAGGAGCATCCACTTGGGCGTGCCGGCTCGCCCGGCGAGCCGCCACATCGCGGTCAGGCCCAGGACGACGGTGAGGGCGACGAGATAGAACTGCCCCTGCACCGACATGGACCACAGGTGCTGCAGCGGCGAGATGGTGGCGTCGGCCGCGGCGTAGTCCTGGGAGGTGAGCGCGAGTTCCCAGTTCTGGTAGTACAGCAGCGAGGCGAGGGTCTGTTCGAAGATCGCCGACCACTGCGTAGGGGGCTTGATGAGGATCGTCCCCACGACGGTCGCGGCGACCGTGACCACGAGCGCCGGGTACAGCCGACGGACCAGTCGCGTGAGATGGGGGATCGGGTTGAGCGCCGTGCGCCCGTCCGAGGCGCCGCGCAGGAGCGATCCCAGGAAGAAGAACCCGGAGAGGGTGAGGAACACATCGACGCCGCCGGAGACGCGGCCCATCCAGATGTGGAACACCACGACCAGTGCGATGGCCAGCCCGCGGAGACCGTCGATGTCGTGCCGGTAGGCCATCTTCCCGCGCCGGCGGCGAGCAGGCGAGATCGGAGTGCTGGTGGCCACTGGCGAGTACATCCTGACGGGTCGTCCGGTCTGTGCGGGCGCCCCGACTCTACGGGCGCGCGCACCGAAGAGCATGGCGGAGCCGCGTCCGATTACACCACAGACGGTCGACGGCGCCCGCGTTGGTACAGTCCGGCCCATGCTCAGCTCGCCGCCGATCCGCGCCGTGGGGACCCTGTCGGGAGTCATCGGTCCGGCCGTCGTCGCGCTGCTGGTGTGGATCGTGGCGGCACCCCGCTCGGAGTTGCTCTCGGTGGGCGGCGGAAGGGGGGTGCGGCTCCCGGAGTCCGGGACGGACGGCGGCAGCCAGCTCCTGATGCTCATCGTCCTTCTCGGCGCGGCTGTGGTGTGCGCCGTGGTGGTCCTGTGGCACCGCCACCCGGGTCTGCGCAGGCCTGGCGGTGTCCCCTTCCTCGTGCTGCTCCCGGGGCTGACGTGCGCGTTCGCCGCGGCGGCCGCGTCGCCGCTCGCCGCGCTCCTGGCGCCGCCCGCGGAGGACGCACCGTACGGATCGGTGGTGGCGCAGTCTCCTGCGGCGGGGGCGCTGTTCTTCGACCGGATGATCTACGGGACATCGGGGCCGTCGTGGGACTGGTTTCCGCCCGGGGCCGGATGGCTGGTCTTCGGCGCGATGATCGGTGCCTTCACCGTCGCGGTGCTGGCCCACTTCAGCCACTCGCCGGAGTTGCTGGACGGGGTCGCCGGAGCGCCGCCGGAGTCGGCTGCGCCGGGCCGGCTCGCCTGAGCTCTACACGCGGTTCTCGGCGGCGGGGTCGACAGGCGGCCGGAGGGTCGCGAACTGGTCGGTGATCCGCAACCTGCGCTCGGAGAAGCGGTACAGCGCGGCGGGACGACCCCCCGAGGGCCCCGGTGGCGCGCTTCGTCCGCAGCGCACCAGCTCGCCCCGCCTGGTGAGTACCCTCTGCAGGTTGGTCGGGTCCACAGGATGCCCCAGGGCGGCGCCGTAGAGCTGAGCGAGATACGACAGCGTGAACTCCACGGGCGCCAGGGCGAACCCCAGGGTCGAGTAGGAGAGTTTGGCCGCGAGGCGGGCGCGGGCGCGGGCGACGATCTCGGCGTGGTCGTAGACGGTGTCGGGGAGTCGGTCGACCCGGAACCAGGCCGTGTCGTCGGGGATGGCCGGGTCGGCGTCGCTGGGGAGGACGCCGAGGAAGCCGGAGGCGAACACGCGCCGGCCGGGGATGCGGCCGGGGTCGGAGAACTCCGCCACCGATTCCAGGTGACTGAGCGAGCGCACATCTACCTTCTCGGCGAGCTGCCGGGTGGCGGAGGCGGGCAGGTCCTCGTCGTCGCGGACCTCACCGCCGGGCAGCGCCCACCGTCCGGCGGCGGGCCCCAGGGAGTGCTGCCAGAGCATCACGTGGAGTGTGGGCGCGGTGGCACCGGGGGCCGGTCGCACCTGGGTCACCACGACGAGCACCTCGTGACCGGTGTTACACTGCATCATGTTTTCGATTGTAAGTCGAAAACAGGGCCGGTGGCGTATCGGCCCACAGAACCGACCCGGGAGGGGGCAGCGATGAGCACTGCCACAGGACACGGCACCACGGTCGCGCCGCGGCCCGACACCAACGTCGGACGGCTCGACTCGCCGCTGGCCGCGAGAATCCGCCACGACGGCGCGGTGTACACGGGCGTCGAGCCCGACGCGGAGTGGGCCGCCGAGATCCGCCGCCTCGCCGCCGAGCGCGACGCGGTGATCCTCGCCCACAACTACGAGGTCCCCGCGATCCAGGACATCGCCCACCACGTGGGGGACTCCCTGGCCCTGTCGCGCATCGCCGCGGAGGCCGAGCAGTCGACCATCATCTTCTGCGGCGTCCACTTCATGGCGGAGACCGCCAAGATCCTCTCGCCGGACAAGACCGTCCTCATCCCCGACGAGGCGGCGGGATGTTCGCTGGCCGACTCCATCACCGCCGAGCAGTTGGCGGAGTGGAAGTCCGAGCACCCCGATGCCGTGGTGGTCTCCTACGTCAACACGACCGCCGCGGTGAAGGCCCTCACGGACATCTGTTGCACCAGCTCCAACGCGGTCGAGGTGGTCGAGTCGATCGACCCGGAGCGCGAGGTGTTGTTCCTTCCCGACCAGTTCCTCGGCGCGCATGTCCGACGCAAGACGGGCCGGGACAACGTCCTCGTGTGGGCGGGCGAGTGCCACGTCCACGCCGCGATCAACGGTGACCAGCTCACCGCCAAGTCGCAGGCCCACCCGGGCGCCGAGCTGTTCGTCCACCCCGAGTGCGGTTGCGCCACGAGCGCGCTGCACCTCGCCACCGAGGGTGCGGTGCCGGCCGACCAGGTCAAGATCCTGTCCACCGGCGGGATGGTCGACGCCGCCCGCGCCTCGGGTGCCCGCGAGGTCCTGGTGGCCACCGAGATCGGGATGATCCACCAGCTGCGCAAGGCGGCTCCGGAGATCGATTTCCTCCCGGTCAACGACCAGGCCAGCTGCCCCTACATGAAGATGATCACCCCGGCCGCGCTGCTGCGCGCGCTCGTCGAGGGTGCCGACGAGGTGCACGTCGATCCCGCCACGGCCGAGGCCGCGCGGGGGTCCGTCGAGCGGATGATCGCCATCGGCAACCCGGGATCCGGGGAGTGACCGGCGCGGGCGTGGGCTCGCCGGGATCCGGGTGCGACGACGACGAGCTCTTCGACCCCGACACCCGTGCCGACGCGCTGACCGCGATCAGGCGCGCCCTCGAGGAAGACCTGCGGTACGGACCGGATGCCACCTCGCTGGCCACCGTGCCCGCGGACTCCCGGGCCACCGCACGGCTCGCGACCCGGTCCGACGGGGTGGTCGCCGGGTTGCCGCTGATCGGGATGGTCCTGACCGAGGTGCTGGGCGCCGACCACTCGGTCACGCTCCGCGCGAGAGACGGTGACCGCGTCTCGGCCGGCGACGTGGTGGCCGAGATCACCGCTCCGACGCGCGGGCTGCTCACCGCCGAGCGGACCCTGCTCAACCTCGTGTGCCACCTCTCCGGGGTGGCCACCGCGACCCGGGCGTGGGCCGACGAGCTCAGCGGCACCGGCTGCGCCGTGCGCGACACCCGCAAGACGATGCCCGGCATGCGACTGCTGCAGAAGTACGCCGTCCGCTGCGGCGGCGGGGTCAACCACCGCCTCGGCCTCGGGGACGCCGTCCTGGTCAAGGACAACCACGTGGTGGCAGCCGGTGGGGTGGTCCCGGCGCTCGCCGCCGTGCGCGAGCGGTTCCCGGATCTGCCCTGTGAGGTCGAGGTGGACTCGCTGGAGCAGCTCGACCAGATGCTCCACTCGGGCGTGGACCTGGTCCTGCTGGACAACTTCCCCGTCTGGCAGACGCAGATGGCCGTGCAGCGGCGGAACGCGATCTCGCCCCGCACCCGGCTGGAGTCCAGTGGCGGCCTCGGTCTGGACGTCGCCGCCGACTACGCGCGCTGTGGTGTCGACTTCCTCGCCGTCGGCGGGCTCACCCACTCGGTCGCGGTTCTCGACCTCGGCCTGGATATGTGAGGTCCACCGCACCCTGCCGTCCGGGTGAGGTGTGGACCGCCGGAACCCGCGTAAAGTTTGATGACATGACGGGCTTCTGGGACACGAGCGAGAAGAGTACTCCGGCGGAACGCCGACAGCAGCGGATGGCGGAGGCCCGCCGACGCGTGGAGTCCGGGGAGAACACCTCGCCGCCGCCCCCGCGGCCCGCCCCCGGCAAGCCCGTCCGGAGCCGCTCGGCCCGCTCACCCAGGGCTGCCACCGTGGACCCGCTCTCCGTGACAGGGGCCCAGTTCGCCGTCTGGCGTAGTGTCCAGCACTTCTGCGCCACCGACTCGCTCCCGGACGCCCGCGGGGCCGATCTGGACCTGCTGGTGGCCTGGTCGGACTCCATCCAGCCGTTCCGGCTGCGACAGCGGATAGTGGCGCGCCTGGACTCCCAGGGTGCGTGGTTGCCGGTCTGCTACGCCAAGGACGGCGCCCGCGAGGCGATCACCCAGGCGCAGGCCGATCGCTACCGCGAGGCCAGGCTCGGCGAGTCCACGCTCTCCGGTGGAGCGCAGAAGCCGCTCAGGGAGACCGACCACCCGGAGACCACGACCTCGCTCTGAGCAGGGAGCTCAGCGGGCGGCGAGTGCGAACCGCCGGCCCCGCGGTCGCGGGCCGGTACTGAGAACCAACTCGTCGGCACCGGACTCACGACCGGCCGGGCCCGTGGTCTCCTTGGTGGCGGTGACCTCGTCGTCGTCGCGAATCTCATCAGCGGCCGAGCCGTCGTCGGTCCGCTCGCCGGTCAGGTCCACTGCCTCGGCATCGCCGGGATGCTCGTCCACCGCGACGATCGCCCCCTCCCGCTCGAGATCGATGATCGCGGTGCGGGCCGCCCGGGCGTAGCGCAGGTTCCGCATCGCGGGGGTGTCCGTATCGGGGTCTGAGGGGTCCACGTCGGCCAGCCTGAGCGGCTCTCCCGAGTGGGCCTCGTAGGCCTCACAGACCGATTCGACGATCTCGTCCACCCCCAGGCTCTCCCACTCCCCGAGCTTGTCCACGACGATCATGCGGGCGCGTTCCAGTGCGTCGGGGCCAGGGTCGGTCGCGGCGTCGATGGCGGAACGGATCTTCTCGGCAGTAATCTTGTCAGTCGAACTCATGACCCGAGCCTGCCAGTCCCGGCGCCGGGATGCAGCCGGTCGCGCGGCCGCGCGCGGTGTGCTCCGGCGGACCGGCGGCTGGGTCTACTCGGCTAGGACGACAGCTCGGCCATCACGCGCGGGACCTCGGACAGCAGCTCCCGGGCGAGGAAACCGGTGGGCCCGACCCGCACCGCGAGCCGTTCACCGGCCCGGCCGTGGGCGAAGGTGGCCCAGGCGGCGGCCTGAGCGGGCTCCGCGCCCCGGGCGAGCAATCCGGCGATGACCCCGGCCTTGACGTCTCCGGACCCGGACACCCCGAGCCCCTGGGTGCCCGATTCGTCCCGCCACAGACGGCCGTCGGGTGACGCTATCCACGAGGTGGCCGCCCCGGACACCACCACGGCCCGGGTCCGCCGGGCGAGGTCGGTGACCCGGCGTGGGGTGTCGGCCTCGACCTCGGACTCGGGGACGTCGAGGGTCCTCGCGAGCTCCCTGGGGTTCGGCGTGAGGACGCAGCGCCCGTCGAGGTGGGAGACCCCGTCCGGATCCGAGGTCAGGTACGCCAGGGCGAGCGCGTCCAGGACCAGCGTGCAGTCGAGATCGGGGACGACCCGGCGGAGCAGCTCTTCGGCGACCCCGACGTGGCCGAGGCCGGGCCCGATGACGACGGCCGCACAGCCCTCCGCAAGCTCGCAGATGGTCTCCGCACCGGCCGGGGTCAGCTCGCCCTCCTCGTCCTCGGGTAGCCCGACCGTCATCGACTCCGGGATCCGCAGCGCCAGCCCCGGCGCCACGGAGGAGGCCGTGGCGATCTGGAGCTTGCCGGCGCCGGCGCGTAGCGCGGCCTCCGCGGCGAGGAGCACCCCGCCCGGGGTCGTGCGACCGCCTCCCACCACGAGCACCCGGCCCCGGTTCTCCTTGCCGCCGCCGGGCGCGGGAAGGGCCCAGCCCCGCAGACGGTGGGAGGTCAGGACCATCTCCTCGTTCTCCGACGAACCGCCGTTCACCGGCCGTCCTCATCCGCCGCGGACCCCTCGCGGGTCGTCGGTGCCGCCGCCCGCTCCACGGCCGTGGTGTCGGCGTACCGCTCGAGTTCCAGCGCCGCGCCGCCGTGTCGGTACGTGGTGACCGAGCAGTTGGGGAGGGGATCCTCACGGTCCACGTGGAGGATGTCCTGCTCGGCCATCTGCTCCAACGCCACGCGGAACCCCATGATCACCGCCTGGTGGCTGAACACGCACAGCCTCTCGCCGGCGTACTGCTGACGCAGGTCGGTGAGCAGGTAGCGCACCCGCAGGACCACGTCCGTCCAGCTCTCACCGCCCGGGGGCCGGTAGTAGAACTTCCCGATCCGGTCACGCCGCTCCGCCTCCTCCGGGAAGCGGTCACGAATACCGTGACCGGTGAAACCGTCGAGGATTCCCAGATCCCGCTCGCGGAGCCGCTCGTCGGTGAGGAGAGTCGCGTCCAGACGGGCGGCCTCCAGTGCGGCGGCGGCGGTGTCCGCCGCGCGCCGATACGGGGAGGTCAACCACACCGTGGGTCGGTGCTCGTCCGGCAGGGCGGCGAGCCAGGAGCCGACGGCCGACGCCTGGGTGAACCCGGTATCCGACAGGGGGGTGTCGGCGTCCCGGTAGTCCAGGTCGAGGCGGTGCGCCCCGGCGGCCCGGGCCTCGTCGTCGGCGACGTTCCCCACGCTCTGCCCGTGGCGGACGAGCAGGAGTCGGGCGAGTTCGGTCATGACCGCAACCTACCCATCCGCATCCCGCCCGGCCGCGGACTCACGGCGTGAGGACGATCTTCACGGCCCCGTCCTGCTTCTTCTGGAAGATCTCGTAGGCGTGGGGGGCCTCGGCGAGTGGGAGCCGGTGCGTGGCGAAGTCGTCCACGCCCAGTGGATCGGCGTCGGTGAGCAGCGGCATGATGTCCGGCACCCAGCGCTTGACGTTGGCCTGCCCCATCTTGAGCGTGAGCTGCTTGTCGAACATCGTCAGCATCGGCAACGGGTCGGCGACGCCGCCGTACACGCCCGACAGCGAAATGGTCCCGCCGCGGCGCACGATGTCGATGGCGGAGTAGAACGCGGCGAGCCTGTCCACTCCCGAGTGCTCCATCATCTTCTTGCCCAGGAACTTCGGCAGCATCCCCACCGCCGCGTGGGCCGCCGTGGCCACGGGGGACCCGTGCGCCTCCATCCCCACCGCGTCGATCACGGAGTCCGGCCCGCGGCCATCGGTCATGTCACGGATCACGTCGCCCAGTTCACCGGGGAGCTCCGAGGGGTCGAGTACCTCGACGCCCCGGTGGGCCTGCCGGGCCCGGCGCTCTGCGACCGGATCCACTCCGATGACGCGGTGCCCGCGGTGGGCGGCGATCCGGGCGGCCATGTCGCCGATCGGTCCCAGCCCCAGGACGACGACCGTCCCGCCGTCGGGGATCTGGGCGTACTCGACCGCCTGCCAGGCCGTCGGCAGTACGTCGGACAGGTACAAGTACCGGTCGTCGGTGTGCTCGTGCGGAACCTGGATGGTGGTGTTCTGCGCCTGCGGGACCCTCAGGTACTCGGCCTGACCGCCCGAGACGCTGCCGTACAGCTCGGAGTACCCGAACAGTGCGGCGCCCATGCCCTGGTCGCGGACCTGGGTGGTCTCGCACTGGGTGTTGAGGCCCTTGTCACACATGTAGCAGTGGCCGCACGAGATCTGGAACGGCATCACCACCCGGTCGCCGGGCTTGAGGTCCGTGAGACCGGACCCCACCTCCTCGACGATCCCCATCGGCTCGTGGCCGAGGATGTCGCCCTCGTTCATGAACGGCCCGAGCACCTCGTACAGGTGCAGGTCGGATCCGCAGATGTTCGTGCTGGTGATCCTGACGATCGCGTCGGTGGGATCCTCGATCCTGGGATCGGGTACCTCATCGACGCGGACGTCGCGCTTGCCGTGCCAGGTGACCGCCTTCATGGCAGGCTCCTCTCGCTGGTCGTGTCATGCGCGCTCACGCATATCTACGACGCTACGAGTCCGTGGGAGTCGATGCATCCGGTCGCCCGAGGCGGTAGATCTGAGTGGTGACCGATCTCCGCCAGCCCCGCGTAGTGATCATCGGCGCGGGAGTCGCGGGGATAGCCGCCGCGCACACGTTCAAGCAGGCCGGGCTGAGCGACGTGACGATCTGCGAGAAGGGCACCGACGTCGGCGGGGTGTGGCACTGGAACCGCTATCCGGGCCTGACCTGCGACGTCCCCTCGCAGCTCTACCAGTTCGGGTTCGCACCCAAGGCCGACTGGTCACACGTCTGGGCATCTGGGGAGGAGATCCAGCAGTACCACCGGGACGTGGTGGAGCGTGACGGGCTGAACGAGTGGTTGCGGCTCGGGACCGAGGTGACGGACGCCGTGTACGACGATGAGTCCGCCACCTGGACGTTGACGACGGCAGCGGGGGAGGTGCTACACGCGGACTTCGTGGTGTGCGCGACCGGGGTGCTGCACCACCCGTTCGTGCCCGATATCGACGGGCTCGACTCGTTCGCCGGACCGGTCGTCCACACCGCCCACTGGGACCCGGGTCTCGAGACCGGCGGAAAGCGGATAGCGGTGATCGGCTCCGGTTCCACGGGAGTGCAGATCGTCTCCGCACTGCAGCCGGAGGCGACACGGCTACTGCACTTCGCCCGCTCCCCGCAGTGGATCCTCTGGGCGCCGATGGGTGTCCGGCAGCCCGCACCGCTCACCGCCCTGCTCCGTCGGTCGACCGGACTGCGGCGGAGGCTGTACGCGGCGGCCCTGTGGGCCTCGGGGATCCTCGCGGACGTGGTCCTCAGGCCGACCTGGCGGCGTGGCGCGGTGCAGGCCTATGCCCGGTGGAGTCTCCGCCGACAGGTCAGCGATCGTCGGCTCCGCGAGGAGTTGACCCCCGACTACGAACCACTGTGCAAGCGCCAGGTCGTCTCAGGCACCTACTACCGCGCCATCACCGCCCCCAACGCGGAGTTGGTCACGGGTTCGATCTCCGAGGTGACGCCCACCGGCATCCGTACCGGCGACGGCGTCCACCACGAGGTCGACGTGATCGTGCTGGCCACTGGTTTCCGAACCCACGAATACATGCGTCCCATGCGCATCACGGGCCGGGACGGACTGAGGCTCGATGAGGCCTGGGCGGCCGGCCCGCGCGCCTACCGGATGACCGCGATCCCGGGGTTCCCCAATCTCTTCACCGTCCTCGGCCCCAACTCGCCGACCGGGTCGATCCCTCTGCAGTTCTCGGCGGAACTCACCGCGCGATACATCGCGCAGTGGATCGAGCGATGGCGACTCGGTGAGTTCGACGCGGTCGAGGTCACCGAGCGGGCCACCGCCGAGTTCTCCCGCGCGGTGGGTGCGGCGATGGGTCCGACGGTGTGGAACACCGGGTGCACGTCCTGGTACCAGACCGCCGGCGGGGAGATCGATCTCTGGCCCTTCGACCGGAAGCGGATGGAGCAGATGCTCGACCACCCCGATGAGCGGGACTTCGACCGGGTCCCGCGCGGCTCCTGAGAATGCGGTGCACTGCCGGTCGCGAGGTGGATAAAGTAACTGCCATTCTCCGGACGTAGGCCAACTCGTCGGCCGTGTCGATGGTGGTGACTATGAGTAATCCGTCAGGTGGCTCCGGTTGGGACGGTTCCAGCGGGAACGACGGGGGGTGGGGGCGGGCGGCATACGGAACGGCTCAACGGGCTCCCTCCCGCAACGGCCTCATGTGGGCGATGGGTGTGCTCATCGTGGTGCTGCTCGTCGTCCTCGCCGGCGTGGGTGGCTACCTCGTCGCCTCGGACGGCGGGGAACCGGGCGGGGTGCCAGCATCGTCGACGAGCTTCGTGGAACCGGCTACGGTGTCCCCCGGCCCGGAGGCGATGCCGGCAACCGCTGCTCCGTCGGAGAGACCCTCCGGCTGCGACCCGGACGAGATCGCGAGCGAGGCGGGTATCGCCCGTCGGAACGTCAACGTGGACCGGTGCGCGGGAGCGTGGGCACTGGCGCACGTCGTTGTTGCGCAGGGCGAACCCGCCGGGGACACGCAGTACATAGTGAGTCGTGTCGGTGGGAGCTGGACCCGATACACCGGGATCCCGTCCACGATTTGCCGTCAGGAGGCGGAGGCCGACGGCATGCCCGCTGAGATCGCTGCGGTCCTGGACGACTGCCGGTCCTCGGGCGCATCAACCGGCGATCTGGGACTGAGTGTCCCCATGTCCCGCCCCGCGTGCGACGGGCGGGGGATCGTGGTCCTGTACTCCGCCGTCACCCCGGGTGCGTATGCGCAGGAGATCTCTGCCGCGCTGGCGCAGAACCCGGGTGCGTCCTACTTGCGCACCGATATGGCGTGCCCCTCGCTGCGCGCGAGGGACGAGAACGGCAACGTCATCTATGCCGTCTACCGTGCGTCCGGGTACTCCCGGCAGGAGCTGTGCGCAGACGTGCGAGCAATGGGTCCGCCCGCCTACGGCCGCTGGCTGGACACCACCAGCGACCCGACGGTGCTGGTCACCTGCTGAACACGCCGGTGGCTCACCGCAGGATGAGGGGGATGTGCTGCTCTGCCGCGGTATTGGCCCCGTGGTGGCCGAGGAGGGTCGATTCCATCTTCTCGTGGTGGGTGCGGGCGAGGATGACGCCGCCGGTGGCGACCGCGATGACGTGACCCAGACGGTCCGCATGTTCCCGGCCCGGACCGAACAACTGCTCGTCCAGTGCCTCTTCCCGGCTCAACACCCGCGCGTGACCCGCCAACTCCTCGCGCCAGGCGGCCAACACCGCCGATTCCGACCCGGCCCTGGCGTGTACGTGCCGTACCCGGGCTTCACCGGCGACCGCCTCGACGTCCATGAGGAGCGACGGGGTGGCATCGATATCGATCACGGTCTCCGCGGCCACCATGCCGTGGTCGGCGGTGACGAGCATCCCGCAGTCGGGGGGCAGATCCGTCGCCAGGTCGGCGACGAAGGCGTCCACCTCGCGCAACGACTGAACCCATTCCGGGGAGCCCGGACCGTGGATGTGTCCGATGAGATCGAGGTCGCCGAAGTAGGAATAGACGAACCGTCGGGAGCGCGAGGGATCGGCGACGACATCGAGTACCGCCTCGCGGATCTCCTGCAGTGAGATCGCCGGACGATACTCGCCCTCCGTCCGGAACGCGGCGCGGGTGAGGCCGGATCCCCGGAAGTCCTCGCGCATGACGTAGGTGACGTCGACCCCCTCCTCGGTGAGCAGTTCGAGAAGACTCGGCAGCACCTGCACCTCACGGGGAGGGAACCGGTCCAGCGCGGAGGGCCCCTCCGCCGACCCCGTGGTCCAGCGAAGCGAGTTGAAGACGGTGGGTGTCTCTGCACCCTCGTCCGGGAGTGCGAAGCTGTACCCGACGATCCCGTGGCGAGAGCACGGCGCTCCCACCGCAAGGCTGGTCAGGCTCGTGGCCGTGGTGGCGGGGAATCCCGCGGAGATCATTCGCGTGGTCATCGCCGAGAGGGTGGGGGCGACCTCGGCGTGCTGCCGGATGAGTTCGGCGCCGAGACCGTCGACCAGGACGAGCACAGTATCCCGCGTGGGCGGGAGCGCCAGTGGGTTGCGGAGGTCGACGCCCAGGGAGGCGGCGATCGACGGCATGACGTCTGCCAGCGAATGGTCGGCGGGGGTCGTCGGGATCCCGGTCATGGCTCCACTCTCCCTCATCGCGCCCGCGTGCGGTGCGGACCGGCGCCGTGCGGGCAGACGGCATGAGGCCGTGGGGGCAGACGGCTTGAGGGAAAGGCGTGACGTGACGACGTGGTGGTCGTGACGTAACACTGCCCCGCCCGTGACGGATATGTGATGGACTCAAGAATCGTTAACTCATCGTGGGGCTCGCGCCCCCGTCATGCTCGGAGATCACTGTGACCAGATCCATTGCCTGCGCCGGTGCGCTGGCCGCCGCACTCCTCGTCTTCTCGACCGGCGCGGCCGCAGCGCAGAGCGCGGACGGCCTGTCGTCGGGCGCCCTCGACTCGTCGTCGCTCACCGGTTCCGCCGGCACGGATACCGATGCGGGCACCGGCGGCGGCCTCGGCTCCGCCGGCGACCTGCTTCCGGCCTCCGTCACCGGTTCGTTGCCCGGTTACACCTCCGGTCCGGTTGGTTCCGTCGCCAGCGCCGTCTGTGGAATCGGCACCGTGGCCGGCACGGCGGCCAACCTGGCGGGCATCCCGCTGCCGCCCATCGGGGTCGTGTGCATGGTCGTCAAGCCCGTCGCGGAGTCCGTCGACTTCCTGATGCGCGGGGACGTCCCGGGATCGGTCGACGCCGTCATCGGCGGGGTGCCCGTGGTGGGCGGCTCGCTGGCCGGAGCCGTCAACACGGACTCGGCGACCGACGTCGTGGAGGGTTCGCTGGGCGAGGAGCGGCTCGGCTCGATCACCGGGTCCTCGGTGTCGCCCGAGGAGTCGCCGGAGCTCTCCCCGGTGAACTGACCCGGATCAGCGCCGACCGCGCCCGAAGGCGTGGGGTTCGACCGGTCGCTGCGCGCTGGGGAGCCCGGCCACGACGAGTCGGTAGGACTCCGTGACCAACTCCTCGACCACATCGGGGCCGAGGCTCCCCCCGGGGTGCAGTGAGATCCAGTGCCTCTTGTCCATGTGGTAGCCGGGGGTGATGTCCGCGTGCGCGTCACGCAGGGCGAGGCCGTCGGAGGGTGATGCCTTGATCACCACGAGGGGCTCGTCGTCGACCACGGTGTGGATCATGAACACCCTGCCTCGGACCTTGTAGACGTCGGCGTCCGGTCCGAACGGGAACTCCAGGGTCGTCGCCGGTAGCTCGCGTGCCCGCATCGCCGCACACCTCTGGAGTTCCCGCCCGTTCATCCCACCGACGCTACGACACGCTGCGGGCTCCGTCATCGATAAGAGCGTTCCGCACACCTGCTTCTCGGCCGACGAGTTCGGAACGCTCTTGGCGACTCGTGCGACTTTCGGGATCCGCGGGGTCGGTCGGTCCCGGTGCGAGGGGATTGGCGAGGGTGCCCGCGAACTGCAGCGAGCCCGCCTGATCCGTCAGATCCACCATCTGCCGGGTGTCGCGCAGTTGCAGACGGTTCAGGCACGAGTGCCGGAACCGCGGCGCGAACAGCGCCTCCCACGTCGCCGCGTCGACCTCTCTCCGGTCGCCGGCATCGCCGGACAGCGTCAGGAGGCACCGGCGCGTCTCGTCCCAGAATTCCGACGCCGGTAGCACCCCGGACTCGTCGAGGATCGCGGCCAGGTGACGCAGGACCCCGTCCATCACGTCGGTGTGGATGCTCAACGCCGCCGTCTCGGCGTCCACGACGTGACGGATCCGCTCTATCCCCTCGGGCAGCGGTCGGTCGGTCACCACGGCCACCTCCTCCCCGATGTCCTTGAACAGCACCCGGCGTGGCAGGTGGTCCGGGCCGATCACCACGATCACGTTCTCCCCGTGGGGCATGAACACCAGCCCGTGCGCGAGCAGACAGCGGGCCACCGGCAGAACGTAGGAGTCGAGAAGCGCGCGGAGCCACGTGCGGGCGTCCGACCCTGACCGCTCCAGGTGTTCGACGACGAGGGGGCGCCCGTGCAGGTCGACGTGCAGTAGGGAGGCCAGCGTGAAGGCCCGCTCGCCCTCCGCCAGTCGCGGCACCGGGCTCTCGCGCCACAGGGCGGCGATCATCTTGGTGTGCGGCCCCTCTTCCGAGACGCCGGACTCCGCTGCGCGGTGGTAGGCGTCGCCGGTGTACCCCACCGCTGCGACCTCGCGCAGGATGCCGAAGTCGAGCGCCCGGAGCACGGGATCCCCGGCCACCAGACCGGCCACCCAGTCGTTGACCGCCGGGGTGTCACGCATATACCGAGGAGACAGTCCGCGGGTGAAGCCCATGTTCTGCACCGCCAGTGCCGTCTTGACGTACCCGCGCTCGGGACGGGTCACGTCGAAGAACGTGCGGACGGACTGCTGAGGGCGGTACTCGCTGCGGGACTCGCCCAGGTGGACGAGGTCGCGGCGGGCCAGGTCGGGGCCGAACGCCACGGCGATCTTGTGCTGCCACTGCCACGGGTGGACGGGGATGAGGCGGTACCGGTCCGGATCGAGGCCCAGCTCCCGAAGTCGTGCGTCGCACCTGTCGAGGTCGTCACGGCCGAACTCCCGGAGGTAGTGCTCGCTCTCCTCCAGCCCGGCCACGGTGGCGAGGTGGCTGAGTTCACGCCGGGCGGCGAGCCACACCAGACGCACCGTCGCGGGGGCCTCCGGGGTGTAGCGGTGTCGGTCGGTCAGCCCCAGTCCGATTCTCCCGTTGTTGGCCACGAAACCCGGGTGCCCCTCGGTCATCGCGGCCTCGACCTCCTGCAGGTGGGCGCCGGCGAGTTCCTGCACGGGGCGGGCGCGGTGGTGCAGACAGAACGCGGCGGACCCGAGGGTCGCGGCGATCTCCTCCAGATAGACGCCCACAAGAGATTCGGGGACCCCGAGCACCGGGGCCAGCGCAGTGATGAGGGCCAGGGCGTCGGGTTCGACCGGCTGGCCGGCGATCTCCCGGCGCAGCGAACCCTCGTCCACCACCCAGTGCTCCAGAGGCAGGACCCGCCCACGGAACAGCCACCTCTCCTCACCCGCGCGCACCCCGTACACGCCCGGGTCCGCCGTGGCGTGTGGCGAGACGAGTCGCTCGTGAGAGAACTCGGCCAGCGCCTTGGCGCACAGGTGGCGGTGGGCCCGTCGCATCGCGTGGCCGGTGAGGTGCGCGTGGGGTTCGGCACCGGTCGACGGGCGTGACGACGACACGGCCCGTGTGGTCCGGCCGATCTCGGAACCCCGGAAGTCCCCGACGTCACAGAAGGAGAGCAGGGCGGTCTTGTCGGCGAGCTCCACCGGCCCGCCCTCCCGGAACCCGGCCCGGGCGTTGAGCCGGTGAACGGGGGTGTTGCGGATGTCCGGCTCCACCACCACACGCCGGGCGCCCAGCGCACCGAAGGCGGTCTCGCAGATCGCGCCGATCACGGCGGCCGTGGTACCCGGCACGGGGGTTCGCGAGGGGGCGACCAGCAGGTGCATGCCCAGGTCCCCGGGTTCGTGGGGGTACCTGCCGTCGAGCTCGACCGCGGCCGGGTCGTAGAACACCGCCAACCCCACTCGCAGTCCGTCGATTTCCACCATGTGGACCTGCCGGTGTGGGCTGTCCTGCCAGTCGCGGAAGAACGCCGAGATCTGGTCGGGCGCCATGTGCTGCATGCCCCAGTACGCCGACCCGGGGTGCGACAGCCAGGCGTGGAGGGTCCCGACGGTATCGGCGTCCGAGGGCAGGGTCGAGAGCGAGACGAGCCCGGCGGGAGTATTGACGGTGTGGTGGTTCATCGGGCCTCCTGGGCCTGCTGGTCGGCGGGCGAGCGGTGCTCGGCGGACGTGCCGGGTCGGGTCGGATCGGTCTCCCGGGCGGGGCTGGACCCGCCTGCCGGGACACCGAACCGCTGGAACGCGATACGTGACTCGACGGGGTAGACCTCGCGACCGGTGACGGACCGCAGGATGATGCTGTTGCGCATCGCCCCCATCCCCAGGTCCGGGGCACTGAGACCGTGGGTGTGCTCCTCCGCGTTCTGCACGTGGACACGCCGATGCGCGAGGTCGATGGTGTGGTCGCGCGCCACGCGGTAGCGACGGGGCCGGCCCGCGCCGGCCTGCTCGGGTCCGGGATCCTCCCAGTCGATCTCCGAGGCGATCCCGTCGAGGAACCGCGGAGCGGTGGGAGAGTAGCCGGTGGCCATCACCAGACCGTCCGTGTGGTGCTGCCAGGCCCGGCCCGTGTCGTTGCAGTGCAGGTCCAGGCGGATCCCGGCCTCGTCGACGGTGGCTCCGTCCAGGGCGGTCGCGGCGACCAGCAATCCGGTGTCCAGTCCGTGGGCGGACCGGCGGTAGAGCAGGTCGTGGATCTCGTTGATCAGCTCGGCGTCGATGCCCTTGTAGAGGGACCGTTGCTCGCGCAGCAGCCGGTCCCGCGTGCCGGTGTCGAGACCGTGGAAGTGGTCGATGTACTCCGGGGAGGTCATCTCCAGGGTGAGCCTGGTGTACTCCATGGGGAAGAACCGGGGGGACCGGGTGATCCAGTCCACCCGGGGGCCGGAGTGCCCGGACGTCGCCACCAGGTCGTGATAGATCTCGGCGGCCGACTGGCCGCTGCCCACGACGGTCACCGAGTCCAACCCGAGCAGATCGTCGCGCCGGTGCAGGTAGTCGGCAGCGTGCAGCGCGACCTGTCGGCCCGCGTGTGGGGAGGCGCCGTCGAGCGAGTCCGTGTCGACAGGCGACCACGGGGTGGTGCCGATCCCCAGGGCGAGATGCCGGGCGCGGTAGGTCTCCGTGCCGTCGGAGGTGATCGCGGTGACCCGGTAGACGGGACCGTCCTCGTCGTCGGTCGCTCCGTTCCCCCCGGCCGACCCGCCCCCGGCGTCCTGGGCCGTCTCGCGTCGGACGTCGACCACCTGCCGTCCCCACCGGAGTCCACCCACCCGCTCGGAGGCCCAGCGACAGTACGCGTCGTACTCCGCGCGCAGGGGCTGGAAATTCTCGCGGATGTAGAAGGGATACAACCGGCCCACCTGTTTGAGATAAGACAGGAACGAGTACGGCGAGGTGGGGTCGGCCAGCGTGACCAGATCGGCCAGAAAGGGCACCTGGATGGTCGCGTCGTCGAACATGAGTCCGTGGTGCCACTCGAAACCCTCGCGGGCGTCGAGGAAGACGGCGTCGATCTCCAGCGGTTCGGCGAGGCACGCCAGCCCGAGGTTGAACGGACCGATGCCCACCCCCAGCAGGTCGTGGATCTTCCCGCTCATGACAGCACCCCCGCGGTGGTGGCCTGGCGCATCCCGTCGGCCAGGTACTGGGCCGCCTCCCGGACATCGGCGAGCACGGCCGCCACGTCCTGGTCCGACAGTTCGGGGTCCAGGATGGTGAGCTTGAGGCAGGGGCGGCCGTCCACCACCGTCGCCGCGACCACCGAGCGCCCCTCGGCGAATAGCGCGTCCCTGACGGGACGGACCAGGGCGTCGGACTCGTCGGGGTCACACCCCCCGGGCCGGGGGCGGAACAGGACGGTCGACAGTGCCGGCCTGCGGACCAGCTCGAGGTCGGGCTCGGAATCGATGGTCCGACCGATCCGCCGGGCCACGTCGATCGCGTCGTCGAGCATGCGGCCGATCCCGTCGGCGCCGAGTACGCGCAGCGTCATCCAGAGCTTCAGCGCGTCGAAGCGGCGGGTGGTCTGCAGGGACTTGTCCACGGCGTGGTCGTCACCGTCCGCGGGGTTGAGGTAGTCGGCGCTGACGGTGGAGTGACGGAAGCCGGAGCCGTCCCGCAGGAGCAGAGCGGACGCGGCCACCGGCAGGAAGAAGGTCTTGTGGAAGTCGACGGTCACCGAGTCCGCCAGCCCGATCCCCTCGAGTAGATCGCGGCGGGTGGGGGAGACCAGCAACCCGCCGCCGTAGGCGGCGTCCACGTGCAACCAGACGTTGTGACGTCGACAGACCCCTCCGATCTCCCGCAACGGGTCGATCGCGCCGTGGTCGGTGGTCCCGGCCAGGGCGACGACGGCCGCGACCTCGTCACCTGCGTCCGCCACGGACGCCAGGGCCCGGTCGAGGGTGGTGGGGTCCATGCGGTCTCCGTCCCCGGGCAGGACGATCACGGCGTCCGGTGCCAGGCCGAGCAGACGCGCGGCCTTGACCACGCTGAGGTGTGCGTGCTCGCCCGTGACGATCCGCAGTCGGGGCAGACGCGCGCAGCGGTCCGCGGGTGTGGTCCCCCCGGGGCCGGGGCGGGAGAGCCGATCCTCGCGTGCGGTGAACAACCCATGGAGGTTGGACTGCGAACCGCCGGTGGTGAAGACGCCGTCCGGCGTGACCCGGTCCGGCCGGTCGAACCCGATCAGGTCGGCGACCCAGTCGACGAGTTTCTGCTCGATGAGGCACGCCGAGGTGCCCTGGTCCCACGTCTCCACTGCGGTGTTGACTGAGGTGGCGAGTGTCTCGGCGGCCAGCGCGGGGATGGTGACCGGACAGTTGAGGTGCGAGAGGTAGCGGGGGTGGTGGTACCCGACGGCGTGGTCGAGGTAGAGCGCACGCACCTCCACCATGGCCTTGTCGAGCGTCCCCAGCGGGGCCGCCAGATCCACCGCCGCGGTCTGCGCCGCGAGATGGGCGGGAGAGGCGGACGAGCGCGGGGTGGTACGACCGTCGAGGTATCGACCGACCTCGGCGGTCGCCGCGGCCAGGGCGGCGGCGTGGTCCTTCCGGCTGCGGTGGTTCAACAGGTGTTCGTTCACGGGTGCTCCGAACTGATCGGGGACGTGGGTACCGGCGAACGCTATGAGGGTAGGCTAGCCTAATCAACACTAGGGTGATATGAATCACGTTGCGGCCCAAGCGAAGTGGGAATGTGGGAGTACGGCCTTGCGTTTCGGCGTATCGTCGCTCTACTGTTGCCCCGATAAGGTAAGCCAAGCCTAATCGGCTTTGATCCCACTCGGAGACCCCATGAGTTCACTCGCCGTCCGATCCCGTGTCCGTCCGGTCGACGCCCCTGATCGTGCACGGCTCGTGCTGATCCTGGCAGCGCTCCTCGCGACACTGGCGGTGTTGGCCGGGTGCACGACGGGCTCGGTGGATGGATCGCAGGACTCGGCCGCGGCGACCGACGTCGAGCGCGACGGGGACTTCCCCCGCACGATCACCCACGCGTACGGGCAGACGGAGATCACCGAGCCGCCCCAGCGGGTGGCCACGATCTCCTGGGTCAACGCGGATGTCTCGCTGGCGCTCGGGGTGGTGCCGGTCGGCATGCCGAGGAACTCGTTCGGCGGCAACGCCGGTGGATCCACCGACTGGTTCGACGCCGAGCTGGAGTCGGTCGGCGGCGAGATGCCCGAGCTTTACTCGGAGACGGACGGCATCAACACCGAGGCCATCGCCGCGCTCCAGCCCGACGTCATCCTGGGTGCCTACTCCGGGATGACCGCCGAGGAGTACGAGACCCTGTCCAAGATCGCCCCCACCATCGCGATGCCCGAGGGCGACGTGGCCTTCGGCACGCCCTGGCAGGAGTCGACCCGCCTCATCGGCGAGGCTCTCGGCCGCTCGGAGCGGGCGGAGGAGCTCATCGACGAGGTGGAGGACCGGATCGCTCAGGTCGCCGACGATCACCCGGGCGTCCGGGGGACGACCTTCATCTACGGGACGGTGGACCCCGACGCGGCCGAGAAGATCTACGCCTTCACCGACGTGGACAACCGACCGCGCTTCCTCGAACAGTTGGGCATGGTGCAGGCTCCTGTCGTCTCCGAGGCCTCGACCGGTGCCGCGGACCAGTTCGCCGTGACCTGGTCGCCCGAACGGGCCGACGAGCTCGTCTCGGACATCCTGGTCACCTACGCGGCGTCGCCCGACGTGCGCGCCGCGATCGAAGCGGACCCGTTGCTGGGTCGGATCCCCGCGGTCGAGGCGGGCCGGATGGTGGTGCAGACCGACGAGCAGCAGGTGCTGTCGATCTCGGCGGCGTCGCCGCTCAGTCTGCCCTGGGCGCTCGACAACGTGGTCCCGGACATCATCGCCGCCGCGGAGCAGAACTGACCGATGCAGGTGACCGCGACGAGCCGGATCGATCCCGCCACCGCGGGACCGCCGGCCGCCCCGGTGCGGACTTCCGTACCGGGGCGTCGCCGCGTGGTGCTGGGCACCGTGACCTCCTCGGTGCTGCTCGTCGTGTCGGTGGCCGCGTCCCTTTTCCTCGGATCCCGGTCGGTCGACCCCGCCGTCGTCGTCTCGGTCCTGACCGGACTTCCGTCCCAGTTGATGTCCGGAGACCTCGCGGCGGCCCTGGCCCCGGGGTCCGGCGCGGGGATGGACGAGGCGGTGGTGACCGCTCGCGTCCCCCGCACGATCACCGCGATCGTCGTGGGTGCCGCACTGGCCGTGGCCGGCGCCGGGCTGCAGGGTGCCACCCGGAACCCGCTCGGTGACCCGGGGTTGCTCGGGCTGACCGCAGGTGCCGCCCTCGGCGTGGTGCTGGGGTTGGCGCTGGCGCCCACGGCGGGCCCGACCGCGGTCGCCGTCTTCGCCGTCGTCGGGTCGCTCGCCGCCGGCATGGTGGTCGTGGGGGCCGGGCGCCTCGGCGCCGACTCCGGCACCGGACTTGTGCTCGCGGGAGCCGCGGTGACGGCCGGCTGCACCGCGGCGACCTCGTCGCTGGTCATCGCGCTCCCCGGCGTGCTCGACCGGTTCCGTTTCTGGGGACTGGGATCAGTGGCGCGCTCCGGGGCCCCGGAGATCACCGCCGCGTTGCCGTTCATCCTCCTGGGACTCGCCCTCGTCCTCGCCGGAGCCGCGTCACTCGACGCACTCGCGCTGGGCGACGACCTGGCACGGGGGCTCGGGGTCGGGCCGGTGGCCGGACGGGCGGTCGTCCTGGGGGGAGTGGTGATCCTGTCCGGGGTCGCCACCGCGCTGGCCGGTCCGATCGCGTTCCTCGGGCTCCTCGTCCCCCATCTGCTGCGCCGGCTCGTCGGGGTCGGCAGCAGGGTGGTCCTGGGGTTGTCCATGATCGTGGGCCCCGTCGTCCTGCTCCTCGCCGACACCGTGGGGCGTGTCCTCGCCCCGCCGGGTGAGATCGCCGTCGGTGTGATGACGGTGGCGATGGGCGTGCCGTTCCTGATCGCCATGCTGCGGATGAACCGGGGGGTGGGTGCCTCGTGAGCACCGCAGTCCTCGACCGGCCCGCCGACCGTGTGGAGACGGAGGAGCTCGTCCGGACGCTCTCCGCCGGACGCCGGAGGCGCGCCCTGCTCCTGGTACTCGCACTCGTCGTCGCCCTCCTGGCGGCAATGGCCGTCCGCGTCCTCCTGGGTCGGTACACGGTGACCATCCCCGACTTCCTCGCCATCCTCGGAGGGGCGACCATCCCCGGCGCGACCTTCGTGGTGATGGAGGACAAGCTTCCCCGCGCGGTGCTCGGCGCGCTGGCGGGGCTGGCGTTCGGCGCCTCCGGAGCCCTGTTCCGTCGGGTCCTGGGCAACCCGCTCGCCAGCCCCGACATCCTGGGCATCTCCCACGGGGCGTCCGCGGGGGCCGTCGCCGGTATGGCGTTCTGGGGGCTGCGCGGGGTGGCGATCATCCCCGCGGCGCTCCTCGGGTCCGCGGTGGCGCTGGCCCTCGTCCTGAGCGCCTCCGCGGGACGCCACACCGGGATCGTGGGCCAGCGATTCCTGCTCGGCGGCGTGGCCGTGGCCGCACTGGGCACCGCCGTGGTGACCCAGCTCATCGCGCGACTCCCACTGGCGGGAGCGCAGGAGGCCGCGGTCTGGACCGTCGGCTCGCTCTCCGGTGCCTCGGTCCAGCGAATCGTGTGGCTCGGGGCCACCCTGGCGCTCCTGCTGCCCCTGGCCATCTGGTTGCACTCCGCCCTCCGGCCCGCGGAGCTGGGGCCCGAACTCGCGGTGGGGTTGGGTTCCCGGCCCGTCCCCACGCGCGCTGCCGCGCTCGGGGTGGGCACCGTGCTCGCCGCCGCCGCGACCGCGGTGGCCGGTCCCCTCGCCTTTGTGGCCCTGCTCGCCACGCCGATCGCCACCGCACTCGGCCGTGGACGCCCCAGGATCGTCGCCGCCGCACTCACCGGCGCGGTGATCGTGGTGGTGGCCGACATCGTGGCCTCCGAGGCCCTCAGCACCGTGGACCTGCCCACCGGTGTGGTGACCGGCGCGCTCGGTGCCCCCGCCATGCTCTGGATCCTCCTGCGCTCCCGAAAGGTCGCCTGATGAGTATCACCACCCCCGTCGCCACCGCGTTGCCAATGGAGTCACCGCCCGGTTCCGCGCCCGCCTTCCGCCTGCGTGGGCTGACCCTGGGTTACGGGGCCGACCCCGTGATCCGGGATCTCGATCTGGACATCCCCAGCGGCCGCACCACGGTGCTGATCGGCGCCAACGGCTGCGGCAAGTCCACCATCCTGCGGGCCCTGGGTCGCCAACTCACCCCGCTCTCCGGATCGATCGAGGTGGCCGGGCGGGACCTGGCCACCGTCAGGTCGCGCGAGCACGCCAGATCGGTGGCGTTCCTCCCGCAGTCGCCGCTGGTGCCCGAGGGCCTCACCGTGGCGGAGTTGGTGGCCCGCGGCCGCCACCCGCACCGGCGGTGGTGGGGGTCGGGAGACGGCGACGACGGCGCGGTCGCCGAGGCGCTGGACCTCACCGGCACCGCGGGCTTCGCCCATCGCCGGGTCGAGGAACTCTCCGGCGGCCAGCGCCAGCGGGTGTGGGTGGCGTTGGTGTTGGCCCAGGCGACCCCCACGCTCCTGCTCGACGAGCCGTGCTCGTTCCTCGACCTGGCCCACCAGCTGGACGTGCTTGACCTGGTCCGCGATCTGCCGCTGCCGGCCGGCCACGACCCGGATCCGGACGGCCCCGGGGCGGGTCGCCGGACGGTGGTGGCCGTCCTCCACGAGCTCACCCTGGCCGCGCGCGTGGCCGACCACCTGGTGGCCGTGGCCGAGGGTGGGGTGGTGGCCGCGGGGCCGCCCGATCAGGTGATCAACCCCGAGACGCTGCGCCGGGTGTTCGACCTGGAGGCCGACATCATCAGCGACCCGCTCACCGGCCATCCCGTGGTGTTGCCGCGGGGACGAACGAAGGGGACAGTATGACCGCTATCGCCGTAGAGGCCCCGATCCTCGTCGCGCGGACCCGGGTGGTCCGGGTCCGTGCACTGGGGGAGTCCTACCTGCGCCTGGTGTTGGCCGGCCCGGATCTCTCGAGGTGGTCACGTGACGTGGTGGACCCGGGGACGGTGCGTGACGCGTACATCAAGGTGTTCGTCCCCCCGCCGGGCGGGCGGGGGATCGTCCCCGACCCGCTCGCCATCCGGGAGTGGTTGACCCTGCCCGAGGAGGACCGGGGGTGGATGCGGACCTACACCGTGCGGCGGGCCGACTCGATGGAGCTCGACGGCGAGCGGGTCCCCGCGCTGACCGTGGACGTGGTGGTCCATCCCGGTGCGGACGAGGGACCGGGTTCGGGATGGGCGCGGTCGGTCCGTCCCGGGGACACCGTGCACCTCGCCGGCCCCGGGCGGGGTCACGCCCCGTGGGCGGCGTGGGCACCGGGAGCCGCCGGCCGGGTGGTGTGCGCGGGTGACGAGACCGCGGCGCCGGCCCTGCTGTCGATCGCCGGGGAGCTCGCCGCGGAGCCGCGGGGGAGGAGAGAGGTCCGGATCGTCCTGGAGTTGCCGACACCGGCCGACGTGCTCGCGCTGTCGACCGAGGCGCCGGAGTCCGTCACCCTGCTGGCGCGGTCCGGTGAGCGGGGACACGCGCTCGTCCATCACCTCGGCGGTCTGCTGGGCGTGGGTCAGGGGTGCGTCGAGTCGGTCCTCGACGGACGCCGTCCCGCCGAGCGGGAATGGCAGACGGCCACCACCGTCTCCGCCGGGGATCCGTATGTGTTCCTGGCCGGGGAGGCGGGTCTGGTCCGCGCGATGCGACGGCTCGCCGTGGACGGCGCCGCGATACCCAAGGGGGCCGTGTCGTTCATGGGCTACTGGCGCCGGGGTTCGGCCGAATCCTGAGCGGTCGACCGGATCACGTCGTCTCCCCGCCCTCGTCGGGTGCCGGGTACGACGGATCCCGCAACGCGCCGAGCAGACGCGGATACCGCGATCCGGGCAGGCGGTTCCCGACGGGATCGAAGTGCAGGTTCTCGTCGTCGTCCTCCCAGGTGTCCACCGTCACACGCCCGAGGGTCTCCCATCTGCCCAGCGGAGTGGCGTGGTGGAGGGTCCACGTGCCGCCGTCGCCTGTCGGGATGGCGGCCAACAGTAGCTGCCGCCCGGCGACCCTGACGGGGAACATCGAGGTCATGGTGCGGCCGGTCGTGCGCCATCCGGTGGTCAGTACGTAGCGGCTGATCGGACCCAGGCCCGTGCTCGCCAGCAGGATGTCCACGGGGCGGTCGGCGTGGATGCGGATGGCCATCCCGCCGATGTCGGGGACGACGTCCGGCAGACCCACGGCGCGCGAGAAACGGATCGTCGCCGGCCACCTGCCCGTGATGTCCAGGAGCGGTGAACCGGTGCGGCCGACCCCGGTCACGCTCAGGGTCGCTGTGGCGACGATGCCCTTGGGGTGCAGGGCCTTGGGGCGTGCCAGGCGCGTCACCGCCGCCGCGACCCCGAAGACCGATCCGAGGAGACCCGCGACGGGAGACGAGCGCACGGCCACCTCGGCGGAGGGCTCCGGGCGGCGGTCGGCGGGAACGTGGACGGAGGTGCCGCGGGCGGTTCTCCGATGGGTGCGGGGCATGACCTCAACGATACGCAGTGGCGGGTCTCCCACCGCGGGGTCACGGTCGGCGCATTCGCGACCACACGCGAGGAGGGCGGCTCAATCGTCGACGCCGCGGGCCGCCAAGGCGTCGCCGAGCTGGTCGGCCGTGGTGAGCGCCCCGAGCACGGTGGGGACGACCAGCGCCCTGATCGACATGCCCAGGCCGCGTGCCTTGCGGGCCTCGGTCACCTGCCGCAACTGCCGGGCGAGCAGGGGGATCGCTCGGATCGTCAGGACCAGCACGAGCGCGACCCGATCCGGCGAGACCCCGACGCGGCGCAGCGGCTGGGCGGCCCGGGTGACCGCGTCGAGCATGTCCGAGACCTTGGTGGTCAGCGCGACGAGGCCCGCCACCGCCACCGCCACGAGAAGCGCTCCGCTCACCCGCAGTGCGGTGTCGAGGTCGGCGACGATCCACTGCAACACCAGGATCGCGAGCAACATCGGCAGCACCGGCCGCACCTGGTCCCAGGCGGCGCGTGGGCGGATCCGGCCTACGGTGTAGAGCACCGCGGCGAACCCCAGCGCGGGCAGCACGTGCCAGGCTTCCCGCACCGACAGCGACACCGCGAGGATCAGCGCGCAGACCAGGAGGATCTTCAGGCCCGCGGGCAGGCGGTGGAGCAGCGAATCCCCGGGTTGGTAGGTGGCGAACACCTAGACCCCCGACGCCGAACCGGTATCCGGGCTCGAACCGGTATCCGAGCCCGAGCCGGGACCCGAGCCCGAACGCAGCGCGATCCGGCGGTACCCCGCCAGCGCGGCCGCGGGGACGTCATCGATCACCACCCGGCCTCCGTCCACCACCAGCACGCGGTCGAAGTCGGCCACCAGGTCCAGGTCGTGGGTCACCACCACGAGCTGCTGGGGGAGTCCGGCGAAGGTCTCGGCCACGAGCGCGCGGTTGCGCAGGTCGAGCAGGGTGGTGGGTTCGTCGGCCACTATCACCGACGGCTCGATCACCAGCACCGCCGCCAGGGCGAGCAGTTGCTTCTGCCCGCCGGACAGGAGGTGGCAGGGGTGATCGGCGTGACCGGACAGGTTGTAGGTGGCGAGCACCTGGTCAACCCGTCGTCGTCGGTCCTCGCGGTTCAGGCCCGAACGGCGCAGGGAGAAATCCACGTCCTCCGCGACGGTGGGCATGACGATCTGGGTGTCCGGATCGGTGAAGCAGAAGCCCACCCGGCGGCGGACCCGGGCGCCCTTGCGGCGGGTGTCGAGGCCGTCGACGGTCACCGTGCCCGAGGTGGGGACGACCAGACCGTTGATCATCCGCGCGAGCGTCGACTTGCCACCGCCGTTGACGCCGACGATACCTATTCGCCTCTCGGACAGCACCAGATCGATGTCGGCGAGGACGGTCCGGTCTCCGTAGGCGTGGTTGACGCCCTCGAACCGGATCTCGGTGCCGCGGTCGTCGGCCGCGCGGGGGTCGGTCACGCGGGGGTCGAACGCTGCCCACGCAGCGGGGCGATCAGACCGGGCCGCGCCTTGTGGACCTGGACGGCGACGACGGCCGTGATGACCGCCTTGACGAGGTCTCCGGGAACGAAGACCCCGTTCGCCGCGATCGCGGCCGTCAGCGTCAGCTCGGTGCGGAGCAGCATGCCCACCACGCCGAAGGCGTAGATGACCACGATGCCGCCGAGGATGTTGATGAGCAGACCGGGGATCAGCCGGTACCGCGGCATCAGCATCGCGGTGAGCAGGCCGATCACGACGACGGCCGGGAGCCAGCCGATGAGGAAGCCGGCGGTGGGACTGGCCAGCGCGGTGAGTGTGGAACGACCGCCGGCGAGGACGGGCAGCGCGAGACCGATCACGATCACCGCGAGCACTGACAGCAGACCCTTGCGCCAGCCCAGCAGCGCGCCGGCGAGCATGACGCCGAGCGTCTGCAGCGTGATCGGCACCCCCGCGGAGCCGATGCTGATCTGACCGGGGAGACCGAGGACGACGATGAGGGCGGCGAACACCGCGATCTGGGCGAGATCTCGGGTTGCGCTCCGGGCCGGGGCCTGATCGATGGAGGTGCTCACGTGGACTTCCTTGTCACCTGAAAAACTGATCGACGATGTACGGGGTTCATTGTTGCCCCTGTCACCCCGAACCGCCTCATCGGGGTGGGCGGCTCCGCGTGTCCGGTCGCGGGCGGGGCCGCACTGGCTTAGAGTGACCTGAATCACATCCAGCGGTTCGGGGGACCAGTGACGACTCGATCCCAGCGCGTCTTCGGCGAGGTCATCGCCGCATTCCTCGTGGCTGTCCTGGCGGTCGTCCACCTGCCGGCTCACGTCAGCGCGCAACCCTATGCCGTCTACCTGGACGTCGCGGCCGACAACCCGCACGGCGAGTCGGCGGGAGGCTTCTCCACCGCCATGACCACCGATCGCGAGCAGTTGGCAGCGGCGCTCGACGTCGTGCGGGCAGCAGGCGTGGCGCCGGAGCGATACGGGACCCTGGCTCGTCAGTACTGGCTGGTCGTCGGTGCGGAGAACGCGGGGATCGACCTCGCCGAGTGGGAGCCGGCCCGGGGGCTGGAGGCGAACCTGGAGACGGTCGACAAGGTGTACGTGAACTACCTGCGGTTGTACAACTCCCACGACGGGTTCTGGTGGACCGGGATGGCCGGGTTGGCCGGGATGTCGTTCGCCGCGGGGTTCTGGGACCTCGACGAGGTGGGGGGCGTGCTCAGCGTGCCCGGGGTGCACGAGGTCGGGGTCGGGGTCGGTGACGCGTTGAGAGGAGTGCCGTGGGAGCTGGCGGCCGGGATGCCGCGCGACGTGCGACTACTGGCCACCGCGGGCCCGACGCTCACGCGACCGGACGTGGACTGGTATCTGCACCGGTTGCTGATCATGCAGCGCAACATCTTCATGGACATGGTCCCGATTCACGAGGCCTACCTGGCAGGGGGGTTGCCGGCGGTCAGGGAACTCGCGGCGGGCGGGGCGTATGACGACTACGCGCTCGAGGCCTGGCGGAGGCTCGACGAGGGCTCACCGGACGGTAGGTCTGAGGGGCTGCTGCGGATGGCGTCGCGGGAGCAGAACCAGATCATCGCCGACCAGTGGGACGCGACGTCGGCCGGCCGTGGGGACGTCGGTCGGGTGCTCACCTACCTCACCACGGTGGGCGGTGCCCCCGATATCCCCGGCGCCTCCACCCTGGGCGAGTTCCGCCCGCTGTCGGTGCGCGCGGATGTCAATGGCCAGCCCACGGTGATGCAGACCCCGCTGCCCGCGTTCAACTGGGCCGACAGGGAGCCCCGCTGGGAGTACATCGAGCAGGATCTCGTGCCGGCGTTCCGATCGCTCGTGCGCGACCGGCCGGCGGAGGCACCGGGCTACCTGGATGTGGGTTTCCGGCCGCGGGCCGAGCAGAACCGCATCCTCGCGCGGCTGCCGGTGTTCGCCGGGCAGATGACGACGGGGTGGGCGATCGGGCCGGGGTGACGCGAGACTCGTGGGTCGCTACCCCGTCGCCGTGCCGTCTCACCGGTCAACCCGGCGGATCGATGAGGGCGTCCACCGCGGTGAGCACCTCGTCCAGGGGCCGCCCGCCCTCGATGAGTTCGGAGGCCTTGAACGTCACGGCCATGACCAGCTCGGTCGTCAACCGCGGATCGGAGGGGGACGACTCGGCGAGCGAGTCACGAAGCGGGGTGGTCATCTCGGTGTGCATCCGGGTCAGCCGGTCCCGTGCCGGGCCGTCGGGGAGTTGCGCGGCCAGCGCGGTGAGGATCGCGTGGTCGCCAGCGGCGACCAGATCCAGGGTCGTGTGCACGTAGGCCACGACCCCCCGGCGCCCGCCGCCTGCGTCACGCACGGCCCCCGTGACGGTGTCGATCCACCGTGGCATGAGGTCCTCCGCCACCGCGACGACCACCTCCGCGCGCGAGGAGAAGTAGGTGTAGAAGTTCGACCGCGTCATCCCCGCCCGGGCGGTCAGCTCGTTGATGTCGGGCGGCGTACCGGGGGCCTCGGAGAGCATCGACCGGGCCGCGTCGAGCAGGGCCCGACGCTTGGCGTCCCGGTGTTCGCCCACGGTGGGGGCGTCGATACGTGGAATGTCGGTCTCCCGTCACCTTCTCGGCGGAGGCCCGATCATACGTGGACGTGCGGTCATACGTGCGCGTGCAGCCGCCCGTCGACCATCTCGAGGACCCGGTCGCAGTGTTCGAGGATCTCGTGGTCGTGCGTGACCAGAACCGTCGCGACGCCGTTCCGGTGGGTCTCCTCGGCGAGCAGGCGCACCACGTCGTGGCTGTTCCTTCGGTCCAGCGCGGCGGTGGGTTCGTCCACCAGCAGCAGCTCGGGCGAGGACATCAGGGCGCGGGCGATGCCCACCCGCTGGCGCTCGCCGCCGGACATGGTGGCCGGGCGGCGGCGCGCGCGGTGGGGCAGGCCGACGGCCTCGAGCAGGTGGTCGGGATCGCGGAGCCGGGACCGGTCTCCGCCGAGTGCTCCCACGAGCCGGAGTTGGTCGCGGGCGGTGAGAGCGGGCATCAGGTTGCCGGACTGGAACACGAACCCGACGTGGTCGCGCCGGAACCGGGTGAGGTCCAGGCGGCCGAGACCGGTGAGGTCGCGGCCTCCCACCTCGACGGTGCCGGAGGTCGGGGACAGGAGCCCCCCGGCCACGGCCAGGAGGCTCGACTTGCCGGCTCCGGAGGGGCCGACCACGGCCAGCACCTCGCCACGGGCCACCTCTACGTCGATCCCGGACAGCGCGTAGAGGGTGTGGTCGCCGTCCCGGAAGGTCAACTCGACACCGCTCAGGCGAAGACCCGGGGTGGTGGCGTCGCCGGTGCGTGTGATGGTCATCGGTTCTCTCCCAGTGCGCTGTGCGGGTCGACGGCGGTGATGCGGATGGTGGCGAGGGTGGCACCGGCCAGCCCCAGTGCCAGGAGGAGGACGGCGCCGAGTGTGATGGGTCCGGTCTCGAGGGCGAACGGCATGCCGGTCCCCACCAGGAAAGACCCCACTCCCACGCCGATGGCCACACCGACCGCGATGGACCCCACCAGAAGGATGAACGCCTGCCCGACCGCGTCGACCAGGAGTCGCACGGTCGAGGCGCCCATGGCCCGCAGGACCGCGATCTCGCGAGAGCGTTGGACGGTGAGGATGGCGAAGAACGCCCCGACGACCAACGCCGAGATGGCGTACAGGAACCAGGTGATCATCGACATCGTCATCATCTCGGCCTGGTAACCGGGCGAGGAATCGAACGCCTCCTCAAGGGTGCGCGCCGAGGTGTCGGCCGCGATATCGCCGGTGGACAGGTCGGGTAGCTCGCCGTCGACCCCGGTGATGGCCACCACGCTGTACTCCTCGCGGGCGCCGGCGCGTGGCTCCTCGCCGAGGCGTGTACCGGCGTGGACGTCCTGCCAGGTGGGCAGGGTGGTGAAGGCCATGTCGACGTGGCCGAAGGTGTGCTGGTCGGCCGCGATGCCGACGACCTCGAGGGGGATCCCCAGTCGGTCGACCGTCACCGTGTCGCCCAGGTCGACGTCGTCGGCTGCGGTAGCACTGATGAGGATCTCCCCGTCGGACGCGGGCGCACGGCCCTCGGCCACCTCGGGGACGAGCGGACCTTGCGGGTCGGCGCCGATGAGGGTGAGGTCCACCGGGGTCCCGGCGGAGGTCCTGGCGTTGATGATCGACAGACCCATCGGTGTGGCCATTGACACGTCGGGTCGTGCGGCCCAGGCCTCGACCTGGTCGGGCCCGACAACTGACCGGGTGAACGCCGAGTCGGTGCGGGTCTCGGGAGCGAACGCGACGGCCTGGACGGGCATGCGCTGCAAGCCGGAGACGCCGTCGTTGACCAGTCCCGAGGACAGCCCGGCGAGGAGAACCATGAGGACGCTGATCAGGGCCACGACGGACCCCATCAGGGTGAATCGGGATCGCGCGTAGATCAGTTCGCGCCAGGCGAGAAACATGGAGGCCTTCCGGCATCGACATCGGGAACGGAGAAGATGCTAACACTGTGTCAGTATCATGCTGACATAGTGTCGTGAAAGTCTCACTGTGTTGTGGGGTCGGCCGGACCCGGTGATTCGACCCGGCCCGCGGGTGTGGGCGGGTACTCCTGGTAGATGCCCCGCGTCATTCCCGACACCCCCGTCTACGGCCACCCCTCCGAGGAGAGGGTCGTGGAGCTGCTCGCCGATCAACTCTCCGAGGACAGCCTGATCGTGGTGGGCCAGCGTGTCTCCACCGCGGAGAAGGAGCACGAGGTCGACATCCTCGTGGCGGTGCTACGTCGGTAACGACCCGCGATGGCCCGCCAGATACCAGCGGTGGACCCACATGCTGGTCTTCCCGCACGCCTCGATCCCCGACGACTTCGCGATGCCGACTATCCGACGCGACCGCATCGTGCACAGGGGCCAGCTCGATCAGCTCGCCCATCGCGCGTGCCTGTTGGCGCAGATTTCCGGCCCGCAGGATCGGCCGTTCCTGTCCGTCGACACCGTCAACCGACTGGCAGAGGTCCTCGGTGGACGGGGGCTCCCGCAGCGCGACGTGGTGACCCGCGCCGCGGAGAACGCCGACATCGCCGATGCGCTCACCCGCGAGCAATCGGTTCTGCGCCGGGCAGTTGACGCACTGCCACGCGTGGAGATTCGTGGTGGCGCGGGTAGCGGCAAGACCTACCTCGCACTGGAGCAGGCGCGGCGTCTGTCGAGGGCCGGGCAGCGCGTCGCGTTGATCTGCTACTCGCACGGCCTCGCGGGATACCTCAGACGCGTCACGAGCGGATGGAAGAGGCGCGAGCAGCCCGCGTACGTGCGGGAGTTCCACGCGCTGGGCGTCGAGTGGGGCGCACCCGCCGGGCCCGACGAGCGGGTCCGGTCCGAGGCGACGGTCCGTTGGTGGGAGGAGGAGCTCCCTCGCCTCATGGCGGAGCTGGCCGACGACCTGCCCGACGGCAGGAGGTTCGACGCCGTGATCGTCGACGAGGCCCAGGACTTCGCCGACAGCTGGTGGCGTCCGGTCATCGGTGTGCTGCGCGATCGTGAGCTCGGCCGTCTGATGATCGTCGGCGACGACGGGCAGAGCATGTTCCGGCGGACTGGTCGGCCGCCCGTCGACCTGGTGCCGCTGGTGCTCGATCACAATCTGCGCAACACGCGCCAGATCGCCAGGGCCTACCTGCCCCTGGTGGGGCAGCGGATGGAGCTGCGCGGCGGCCCGGGGCACGCGGTCCGCTACGTCTAGGTGCCGGAGGGTGCGGACCCCGTGGCGACCGGCGACGACGAGGCGATGCGGCTGCTCGACGAGGGCTGGGAGCCGCGGGACGTCGCGTTGCTGACCACCGGATCGCGGCACCCCATGCAGGTCGAGTTACAGGAAGGCGGGAATGACACCTACTGGGAGACGTTCTGGAGTGGCGAGGACATCTTCTACGGCCACGTGCTCGGGTTCAAAGGCCTGGAGCGCCGCGCCGTGGTGCTGGTGTGCAACCACCACGACGGCATGGACCGGGTCCGCGAGAGGGTGTACGTGGGGCTGTCACGGGCAACCGATGTACTGGTGGTGGTGGGTGAGCCCGGTGCGACATGAGGCGCCAGGCTGGCGGGTGGGTGCCGGCGCTGTGCTCACGAGCCGAAATGGGGGACCACCGCCCGGCCCGGTGAGGGGCCGGGCGGTGGTGAGGCGGTTCAGGAGCCGCGGTCAGCTTCCGAGGTCGGCGGAGCCTTCGACGATCTCGGCCTGCTCCGCCTTCTGGGCTCCGTGGGAGACGGTGATCTTGCGCGGCTGGGCCTCCTCGGCCACGGGGATCACCAGGCGCAGCACGCCGTCGCTGTAGTCGGCCTCGATCTTGTCGGTCGCGAGGCCCTTGCCGAGGGCGAGCTGCCGGGCGAAGGTGCCCGACTGGCGCTCATGCATGAGCCACTGCGCATCGCCCTCCGCTGGCGCGCGGCGCTCGGCACGGACGGTGAGGGTGCGGTCCTCCACGTCGATGTCGATGCTGGAGGGATCCACGCCCGGCAGGTCGATGAGGCCCACGAAGCGATCGCCCTCCTTGTACAGGTCCATCGGCAGTGAGGTGGAGGCGGTCGCGCTGCGCAGTCCCTCGCCCAGGAGGCGATCGAGCTCACGGAACGGATCGAAACGGGTGGTGGTGGCCATGATGGTCTCCTTCAGGACTGGTCGGGGTGCGCCCGGCGTCTCCGGGATCGCACACGGTTCAACTCGCCGCCGTAGTTGAGTATTCCCGACTCAGGGCGAAAATGTGACTTGAGCCTGGTGCGCTCAGCCCAGCGCGTCCGCGGGCAGAAATGGCAGGAGTGCCGCGAGGGATCCGGCCTCGAACCCGATGTCGGCGATCGACCCGGAAAGCGAGCCCGACACCGGGTCCCCGTCCTCCACGGAGCACTCGCCGGCATCCGTCGCAGCCGTCCGCAGACCGGCCCCCTCGGTGGCGCCGTCGTCGGCCCACAGGAAGCGGACCCGCTCGGAGGTGCCGGTGGCGCCCCCCAGCGTGCACTCGACGGTCTCGCGGTGGGAGGCGAAACCCTCGTTGGCGAGGTTGGGCATGCCGGCCGGCCGGGCGTGGAGGGTGCCGTCGGTGACGAACCCGGTCCCGTTGAAGGTCATCTCGAGCGAGCGTCCCTCGCACACCTCGTCACACAGCACCCGCAGGATTCCGTCCACCTCGTCGTAGTCGAGCGCCATCACGCCCGTGAACGGTGAGGTGTACTCCTGCATCTCTGTCACCGCACCTCCGGCGCCCAACTGCACGAAGTGGACCTTCCCGGTGCCCTCCACGCCCACGGCGAAGGCTCCGCCGAACACCTCGGGGAGGTATTCGATCGCCTCGAGCCCGGCATTCGCGCCGACCGGCCCGGTGAGGGCGGCCAGCGAGTACTCGTCGGTCGCGCTGAGCGTGCCGGAGTCGCGGTCGGTCGGCAGGACGAAGCGCAGGACCGACGGTCGGCTGGTGCTACTGGCGTCGTTGTTGCGCTCGGTGGCCACGTAGATCGCGCCGTCCGGTCCCACGGTGACGCCCTCGGAGTCGGGTCGGCCCGAGCCGTCGGGGTACTTCAGGACGAAGGTCCGGGCGACCGAGTATGTGCCGGAGGCGAGGTCGTAGGCCAGGACGTAGAGCGTGCCGGTGCCGTTGTTGACCACGTAGGCGGTGCCGTCGGCCGCGATGTCGACGCCCGACATGTCGTCGTCCTCGGCGAAGTCGCCGCCGAGCGCGACGGGGGTGATCGTCAACGGGTCGAAGGGCCAGGCTGACGTCTCGACCGGGTCCTCCCCGATGGCCGCGACGTTACGCCCGTTTCGGGTGGATTCACCTGTCACGGCGAACTCGCCGGTCTTGTCGGGGATGCGGCCCCATGTGGTGGGGGAGTGACCCGACCAGGTGGTGGAGTCGACGATCGCGCCGCTCGCGTCCCGGAGGATCACCGAATCGTTGCCGCCGAGCCCGAAGTAATCCGGGTCCACGTCGGTGTAGACGGACCAGTATCCGCCGGACTCGATGGTGGTCCCCTCGGGGATGACGATCGGATCGTGCGTCGGGTCGTCGTCGATCAGCGTCCACCCCGAGATGTCCACATCCTGCTCGGTGTCGAGGTTGGCCAACTCCACCCAGTCGCCCACGGGGTCGCCGTTGGACTCGACCTCGTTGATCACCACGGTGGTGGCGGGCGCGGCGGGTGCGGCGGCGGGAACGCCGATCGCCGCGCCGGCGGCGAGGGCGACCGTGAGGACGCCTGAGCTGATGGTTCGTGAGCGCATCGGGGGCCTTTCCTGGGCAATGATTCAGTGACTGACCAGGTGACCGTAGGAGGGTCGGGTGCCGGGTCCGTGTCCGATGGGTGGCGACGAGCTGAACAGTCGTTGCGGTCGGCCGCCGGGCACCGGCAGGTGCACCCGGCCCGAACTGATGGAACCGATCAGGCTCCACGAACCGTCGAATCGATCAGAAGGACCTGGAGACGACCGACGAGCGATCAAAGACGAGGCAGGGCGACGAGTGAGCACACCACGACCGGGACGGGCCCGCAGGCCGCAGAGGTGGGACCCGCTGTCGCCGTCCCGTGTCATCTCTACGGTCGTGCTGCTACTCCTGGGGGCGGTGGGTGTCTCGGTCGGAGCGTGGAGGGGTGTGTTCCCGATCGAGGGCGGCCTCCGTCCAGAGGAACTTCCCGCCCACTTCATGCTGCTCACCCTGAGCCTGATGCTCTTCCTGGTGGCCGAGCTCTCGGGGTCCGTGCTGCTCTGGCGAACCACGTGGAGTGAGCGGACCATCACGATGTGCATCGCGTCGATCCGTGGCCTCATCGCCGCGTACGGAATGGTGTCCACGGTGGTGTTCGCTCGTGCCGCAGAGTCTGCCTGGGCGTGGAGCGCCGTCATCCCTGTGGCGTTCATGGCCTACGTCGTGCGTATGGAGATAGGCCTCCGAAGGGAGATTGAACCCCTTCAAGCCGAGGCGCGGCTACTGCCTGGCCAGGCTCACCAGGAAGTCGATCGTTCCGGACGGCTCCACGGCGACAAAACCGAGGCTCGGAGGCTCGACCCCCACCTCGGCCCAGGTGAGGGGGACGGCGCCGGAGGCGATCAGGTCGTCGCCCGACCGTAGGACGGTCACCTCGGTTTCCTCACGCACGGTCGTGCCCTTGATGGTCAGCTCGACCACCATCGGGATCGACACCGTTGTGCCGTCCGACGGCACCGCAGCCAGATCCACAGGTTCGGCCACAGTGAGTGTCGCCGAGGGGTGGGACGCGGAGTCGAGGATCTGGGGCGAGCGGGCCTGTGCGTCGCGCTGGTCGATGTCCGTCTGGATTCCCGCCACCTGGACGTCGAACGATGCGGACTCGAGGGTGGTCCCGGACACGACCGCCCGCCCGCTCACCTGGTCAGTGCTCCCCACGACGGTGACCGGTTCCCCCCGCAGGATCTCGTTGACCGTGTACCCGGCAGTCGTCTCGTTGGGCGCGGTCCCCGGGACCACCACCCACGATCCCTCCAGGTCCCCGGTCGCCACCTCGGCTCCGTCGACGGAGACGGTCGGGGCCGGTGCGTCGTCGCCACCGCGTACAGCCTTGTAGAGGTAGGGCGCCGCGATCAACGCGATGATGACGACGACGACCGCAGCGCCGATGATCCAGGGGAGTCTCCGCATGTGACGAGCTTAGAAGTCGATGCCCCGTTCCGCAGTGACAAGGCGTTGAGGATCGACCGTCGAAATGATGAGTCGACCTGGCTCCCCCTCAGGTCGATGACGTGGCGTTCAGGACCTTGATTCGCGACTCTTATCACGGAGCGTCACTTATTCTCATTCTCAGCGGCAGGTTGGTCGCGAGCGTGTTCGGGTAGCCGGGAGGCGCGACATGGGCCAGAACCCTCCTTCTCAGTGGAGTGATTACCCCACGTCGGAGTTCGGACAGATCTCTCAGGCGAGCCCGGGGGCGACCACCCAGAAGCAGTCGATGTCCCCGGCAACGGCCGTGATGATCACACTGATGGCCGTGCTGATCGTGGGTCTCATCGCAGTGGTGGCGTTCCTGATGATCCCGCGATTCACCGGTACGACCGCTGCACCCGTGACGTCGACGGTGTCCGCCACCGCGACGGCCCCGAGTGTCGTGGAACCGGACCGGCCTCAGGTCCAACCGGCGCAGCCTGCTGCACCGTCCGGCTCGTTCATGTGCTCGAACGTCGGCGGGGGCCCGCTCTCGCATTCCGCGGTGGGCTCATCAGTCACCTCGTGCGAGTTCGCAGTGTCAGTCCGTTCCACTTACCTCGCATCCGGAGGCAACGGGGGCCCGATGACCATCGACGCCTACAGCCCGGTGACGGGCACGACATACACGATGTCCTGCTCGGGTGGTCCCGTCGTGACCTGCACCGGTGGCAACAATGCTGTCGTATACATCTACTGATGGGATCGGTAGGTAGACGATGGTCAGCGGCCTCGGCCGCCTGTGCGCTCGTAGTGGTCGCGACCGGGTGCAGCGCGCTCACCATGGAGGGCGGATCCCCGCAGACCGTCTACGTCACTTCCACAGTCACCACGGTCACGCCGGGTCCAATTGAGCAAGGCGGAGTCGGAAGGTCGGACACCGCTCCGGGCACGGTCTCACCGGCCGCCGACCCGACGGCCGGTTGGGCGGATCTCGACGGCGTGATCGGTGGTACCTCGAGACCGGTCGGTATCGCCGTCACGGCGGTCGGTGGCGGGTCGGATGTGCTGTCGGCGGGAGACGTGCGGTCGGGTGTCGCCTGGTCGACCATCAAGGTTCCCCTGGCCGTCGCGGCGGCGCGTGCTTCCCCGTCCTCGCTCGAAGCGGCGACCACCGCGATCACTGCTTCCGACAACGCCGCAGCCGAGAGATTGTGGGACTCTCTCGGCGGGGGAGCAGCCTCGGCGTCCGGGATCAGTGCAGTACTCGCGGATGGGGGTGACAGCACCACGCAGGTGCCGACAGCCCGCACCCGTGCGGAGTACTCGATTTTTGGTCAGACCCAGTGGCCGCTCGTAGATCAAGCGCGGTTCGGCAGTCTCCTACCGTGCATCGGATCGTCGAACCGAGTTCTCGATCTGATGGGCCAGGTGTCACCCGATCAGAGCTGGGGACTCGGCCGCATACCGGGGGCTCGCTTCAAAGGTGGCTGGGGCCCCGGTGAGAGTGGCGGTTATCTCGTGCGACAGTTCGGGATAGTGCCGGCCGCAGAAGGGGAGTTGGCCGTGGCCATCGCGGTCGAATCAGCGTCATTCGACGAGGGCGTCGGGACACTCTCTGGAGTAGCGGATGCGCTTGCTCTACGGCTTCCTTCGATCCAGGGTGGGCGGTGCTGATCGGCTACACCACCCCGAGCTCGCGGGCCCTGGCCACCGCGGCCGTCCGGGACGTCACACCGAGTTTGTCGAACACGTGCACGAGGTGCGTCTTGACCGTCGCCTCGGACACGTGCAGGGACATCGCGACCTGCCGATTGGTCTCGCCCGTCGCCACCGCTCGCAGCACGTCCACCTCGCGATCGGTCAACACCGGCCGAGGGGCGCGCAGCCGGTTCATCAGCGTGGCGGCGACAGTGGGGGAGAGCGCGCTCTCCCCGGCCGCGGCGGCGCGGACGGCGGCCAGCAGCTCGTCGGGGCCGGCGTCCTTGAGGAGGTAGCCGCAGGCCCCCGCCTCGATCGCGCCGATGATGTCCGCATCGGTGTCGTGACTGGTCAGCACCAGGACCTGCGGCGGCGACTCGAGGGCGCGAAGTCGCTGGGTCGCCCTGACCCCCGCGGAGGCGTCACCCGCGAAGCGCAGGTCCATGAGCACCACGTCCACGTCGCCGATCCGCGCCCGCTCGACAGCACCGTCAGCGGTGGGGACGTCGGCCACCACCTCGATGGCGGGGTCCGACGCGACCAACGCGCGAAGGCCTGTCCGGACCACCGCGTGATCGTCCGCGATCAGAACGCGCACGCTCGTCGTCGTCATATCCCCGAGCCTCCCACCGCCGTCGGCAGCACGGCGCGGATCGTGGTCCCCGTTCCGGTCCCGGAGCTCACGTCGAACTCTCCTCCCAGCCCCGCCACCCGACGCGCCATCCCGTCCAGACCGAACGATGCGGTGGGCCGCGGCGCGGCGACGTCGAAACCCCGACCGTCATCGCGTACCTCGAGCGCGACCGCGGTGGAGGAACCGGTCAGCTCCACCTCCACCCTCGAGGGTGAGGCGTGTGCGACCGCGTTGGCCAACGCCTCCTGCGCCACGCGGACGAGCACGGCCGCGACCTCGGCGGGAGGGTCGGACTCGAGGGAACAGTCGGCGGTCACCTCGATCCCAGGATGCTCTGCGCGTGTCCGCTCCGCCACGCGGCCCAATGCGCCCGCGAGCGACACGCCGTCGAGTGGAGCGGGCCGTAGCGCGGCGATGAGACGGCGGGTCTCGGTGAGGTTCACGCCGGCCACCTCTCGCGCGAGGCGGGTCTGGTCGACGGCCGGGTGCGAGGGATCGGCGCGCTCGACGGCGTGCAGCAGCATCCCGATGCTCGCGAGCCCCTGGGCGACGGTGTCGTGGATCTCGCCGGCCAGGCGGGCCCGCTCGGACTCGCGGCCCACCTCGCGCTGGTGTCGAGCCAGCTCGGAGCGGGTCCTGACCAGCTCGGCGATCACCTCGCGCCGTGCCCGGGACTCCCGGTCGAGCGCCCGGACACCGGTGGCCAGTCCCACCGCCACGAGCGCCCCCACCGCGGGGCCCACGACCCCGGCGGGAGTAAACCCGCCGTGCATCCCCAGAGCCACCACAGCCACGGTGGCGAGCGCCGCGACCGCCGCGACCCCGGCCCACACGGCCAGAAGGAACTGGGCCAGGAAGAACAACGGGAACGCCAGGTAGGCGGCCTCCGGCACCCTGACCACCAGGACCGACCACAGCGCCAGCACCGCGGCGAGCCACCACAGCCGCGCGGTCCGGCCGGTCCCGTGCAGGCGGTCCCACACAGTCCCCGCCAGGTACACGACGGTGAAACCGACCGCGGCCACCACAGCCACGAGGTCCGGTTCGCCGGCCGTGTCCCGATGTGCGCTGACCAGCGTGAACGCGAGCAGCGCCGCCACGAGGGTGTGCAGGGCCACCTGCAGCTGGGTGAAGACCGCGCGCACCGCGGCCGATTCGGGAGGCAGCTCTGTGCTCGCTCGGGGGCGGGAAGGGCCGGTCACCCGGTCGACGCTAGCCGCCGCGGTCGCCCCGGGCATCCATCGAAGGATGGATGCGGCGCTCCATCTTCCTGGTTCCCGGGACCATCCGCTCGGGGGATTCGTAGGACCCGGCCGGCGACGAACCTGGACGCATACCACCACGAGAGGAAACCCCATGTTCTTCGCACTCCGCGACCTGCGCACCGCGCGGGGCCGCTTCGCGCTCATCACGGGCGTCGTCCTGCTGCTGTCCGTGCTGGTCGCCGGCCTGCTCGGGCTCACCGCGGGCCTGGCGCACCAGAGTGTGTCCGCGCTGCGGGCCCTGGGTAGCGGGGACGCGACCTTCGTCCTGCCCGCCGACGAGGACGGGGCCGTCGACCTCGATCGCGCCGCCCTCACCGGCGAGCAGGTGGGCCGGGTGACCGCCGCCGACCCCTCGGCCGTCCCCCTCGGCGTCGCCCGCATCCGCGTGGACGACGGGACCGAGACCGGCGCCTCGGCCGTCGCCGTGGGTCTCGGCGGCCCCGTGGGATCGGTGGCCCCGCCGGCATCGGGGGAGGTGCTGACCTCTACAGGTGTCGACGACGAGGTGGGCGCCGGCGCGACCGAGCTCAGGATCGAGGGCAGTGCGCTACGCGTCACCGGAGGGGTCGGCGACCTGTGGCATTCGCACACCCCCGTCGTCGTCACCGACCTGGCCACGTGGGCCGAGCTCGCTCCTCGCGGTGGGGCGGCCACCGCCGTCGCCGTCTCGTCCGAGGGCTCGGTGACCCAGCCCGGTCTGGCGGCGGTCGACCCCGAGGGCCTGGTGTCCTCGTTGCCCTCACACCGCGCCGAGAACACCTCGCTGAACACCATGACGTACATGCTGCTGGCGGTCACCGCACTGGTCGTTGGTGCGTTCTTCGCCGTCTGGGGGATGCAGCGCCGCCGCGACGTCGCGGTGCTCAAGGCCCTGGGTTCGTCCACCGCAGCGGTGGTGCGCGACTCCGTCGGTCAGGCGGCCATCGTCCTGGCGGTGGGCGTTTCAGGCGGCGTGGGGATCGCCGCGCTGTTCGGAATGGTCGCGGGCGGGGCGGTGCCCTACGTCGTCTCGCCCGCCACCACCGTGTACCCCGCCGTGCTCCTGGCGGTCCTCGGGCTGGCCGGAGCCGCCGTCTCTCTGCGCCCCGTCGTCTCCGCGGACCCCGCCACCGCACTCGGTGCGCTCCGGTGAGCCGGAGCCCCATCCGCGACGGCGCGACCTCGTCGTCACACCCTCTACCTCTCCAGGAGAACCCCATGTCCCATGCCACTGTTCGCTGCGCCGCTGACCCCGATGCCACCGCGACCGCGGGGTTGCGGATGGAGGACGTCGTCCTGACCTACCCCGACGGCGACGGCCGGCTCACCGCCGTGGACCACGTCTCGTGCGGGATCGACCGCGGCCGCAGTCTCGCGGTGACCGGACCCTCCGGCTCGGGCAAGTCCAGTCTGCTGGCCGCCGCGGCCACGCTCACCCCGCCGGATTCGGGCCACGTGTGGCTGGCGACCCGCGACGGCGAGGTGGACCTGGCGGCGGCGAGCGCTCGACGGGCGGCCGAGCTGCGCCGGACGGAGATCGGCATCGTCTTCCAACAGTCCAACCTGGTCGAGTCCCTCACCGCGCGCGAGCAACTCGAGGCCATGGCGTGGCTCGGCGGGCGGCCGTCGCGGGCCCGCCGCGCCGAGGTGCGTGAGCGTGCCGACGCGTTGCTCGACAGGGTGGGCCTCGGTCCGATGGCCGGCCGTCCGGTGGGAGCACTGTCGGGAGGTCAGCGCCAACGGGTGGCCGTCGCACGAGCGCTGGTCAACGGCCCGTCGGTGCTTTTGGCGGACGAGCCGACCAGTGCCCTGGACTCGGAATCGGGCGCCGTCGTGGTGGACCTGCTCCTGGGCACGGCGCGGGAGTTCAACGTGGCGCTGATGCTCGTCACGCACGACCACGCGGTGGCGGCGCGATGTGATGCCCGCGTGCACCTGGTGGACGGGGCGGTCCGGCCCGGCTAGGTGCAGCAGTTCGGGTCGAGCGCGGCGCGCAGGGCGTCGATCGCCGATCCGCGGGCACGGTGGAACACGCTCATCCCGCGCCGCTCCGACTCGATCATCCCGGCCTCGCGGAGCCGGCCCAGGTGATGGGACGTGGTGGACTCGGCGACGCCGGTGGCCGCGGCCAGGTCTCCCGTGCGGACTTCGCCGTCGTCACTGGTGAGCAGGAGAGAGAGGAGCCGGATACGGACCGGGTCGGCGAGGGCCTTGAGTCGCAGCGCGATCTCCACGGCGTCCTCGTGGCCGATCGGCCCCGCCGACACGGGCGCGCAGCAGACCGGCGAGCTGACGTCGAGGAGGGGCAGGGCCTTGGGCATGCCCGTGAGTATAGCCAGGCTTCTTGACGAACATCGAAAAGGCTGGTTTCCTGGGCGGTGCACAAATTCGATATTCATCTCAGAGGTAGGGGTTCCGACCATGTCCCGTGTACAACTCGCCCTCAACGTCGACGACGTCGACGAGGCCGTCCGGTTCTACTCGACGCTCTTCGGCGTCGAACCCGCCAAGCGCAAGCCCGGTTACGCCAACTTCGTGGTGGAGCAGCCGCCCCTCAAGCTGGTCCTGCTCGAGAACCCGGGCCAGGGGGGCTCGCTCAACCACCTGGGCGTCGAGGTCGAGTCCAGCGAGCAGGTCCACGGTGAGATCGCGCGACTGACCGACGCCGGCCTGTTCACCGACGAGGAGATCGGCACCACCTGCTGCTTCGCCACCCAGGACAAGGTCTGGGTCACCGGCCCCGGGGGTGAGCGGTGGGAGGTCTACACCGTCCTCGCCGACTCGGAGACGTTCGGGACCTCGCCGGTGGTGGGCGACGACACCAGGAACGACGACGACGAGGCCGGCATGTGCTGCGCGTGAGCGGTCGGAGGGTGCGCTCGACCGCGTCCACGACACCCGCGTGGGTGGCATGAGGGAGGCCCGGGCCCGGGCGCACCTAGACTGGTTCGCGGCCGTCGGCCGGTTGCTCGGCGTCCCGTGATCAAAGGAAAGGCCACACCATGCTCTCCCGCATCGACCTGCGCGGTCGCACCCTCGGTACCGCCGAGCTGCGTCGCACGCTCCCGCGAGGCGCCGCCGACGTCGACTCCGTCGTCGACACCGTCCGCCCGGTGGTCGAGGCGATCCGGGAGCACGGGGCCTCCGCCGCGCTCGACTACGGCGAGAAGTTCGACCAGGTGCGGCCCAGCTCGGTCCGGGTCCCCGCCGAGCTCATCACCGAAGCCGGCGAGGCCCTCGACCCCGACGTGCGCGCGGCGCTGGTCGAGGCCATCCGCCGCGCGAGGATCGTCCACTCCGCACAGCGGCGCTCGGACACCGTCACCGAGGTCGCCGCCGGCGGCTTCGTCACCGAGAAGTGGGTGCCCGTCGAGCGGGTGGGCCTCTACGTTCCCGGCGGCAAGGCCGTGTACCCGTCGAGCGTCATCATGAACGTCGTGCCGGCGCAGGTCGCGGGTGTCGGCTCGCTCGTGGTGGCCTCCCCGCCCCAGGCCGACTCCGGTGGCTGGCCGCACCCCACCATCCTCGGCGCCTGCGCGCTGCTCGGCGTGGACGAGGTCTGGGCCGTCGGCGGCGCCCAGGCTGTGGCCCTGCTCGCCCACGGCGGCGAGGACACCGACGGCCGGGAGCTCGAGCCCGTCGACATGGTCACCGGACCCGGCAACGTCTACGTCACCGCCGCCAAGCGACTGTGTCGCAGCGTCGTGGGGATCGACTCGGAGGCCGGCCCCACGGAGATCGCCGTCCTGGCCGACCACACGGCCGACCCGGTGCACATCGCCTACGACCTCATCAGCCAGGCCGAGCACGACCCCGATGCGGCGAGCGTGCTCGTCACCGATTCGGTGCAGCTCGCGGACGCCGTCGCCCGGGAGGTCGAGGCCCGCTACACCGTCACCCTCAATGCCGATCGCGTCCGCGAGGCGCTCGAGGGCCCGCAGTCGGGCATCGTCCTGGTGGACGACATCGACGCCGGCCTGCGCGTGGTCGACGCGTACGCGGCCGAGCACCTGGAGGTGCAGACCCGCGACTCCGCCGCCGATGCCGCCCGGGTGCGCAACGCCGGGGCGATCTTCGTGGGCGCCTACTCCCCGGTTCCGCTCGGCGACTACGCGGCGGGCTCGAACCACGTCCTGCCCACGTCGGGCACCGCCCGGCACTCGTCCGGGCTGAGTGTGCAGACCTTCCTGCGCGGTATCCACGTCATCGACTACGACCGCGCCGCGCTCAAGGAGATCGCCCCGACAGTCGTCGCGCTCGCCGACGCCGAGCGGCTCCCGGCCCACGGCGAGGCCGTCCGGGCCCGCTTCGAGGACCTCACCGCCGAGGAGGAGGACCAGTGACCGGCACCCCCCGGCCCGGAGTCGGCCTGGACGCGCTGCCGCTGCGCGAGAACCTGCGCGGCAAGAGCGCCTACGGAGCCCCGCAACTCGAGGTGCCGGTGCAGCTCAACACCAACGAGAACCCGCACCCGCCCAGTGCTGCACTGGTCGCCGACATCGCCGACGCGGTGTCCGCGGCGGCGGCCGACCTCAACCGTTACCCGGACCGGGACGCCGTCGACCTGCGCACCGACCTCGCCGCCTACCTCGCGCGGCAGACCGGGGTCGAGGTGGACGTCGACATGGTGTGGGCGGCCAACGGCTCCAACGAGATCCTCCAGCAATTGCTCCAGGCCTTCGGCGGGCCCGGGCGCAGTGCGATGGGCTTCGTCCCCAGCTACTCCATGCACCCGATCCTCGCTGCGGGCACGGACACCGAGTGGATCCCGGTCGACAGGGGCGCGGACCTGGCGATCGACGTCGAGGCTGCGCTGGCGGCGATCGCCGGGCACCGCCCCGACGTCGTCTTCCTCACCACGCCCAACAACCCGACGGGCCACGTGATCGAGCTCGACGACCTTCGGCGGCTGATCGACGCGGCTCCGGGAATCGTCGTGGTCGACGAGGCGTACGCGGAGTTCTCCCCGTCGCCGAGCGCGTGCACGCTCCTGGCCGAGTACCCGGCGAAGCTGGTCGTCTCGCGCACCATGAGCAAGGCCTTCGCCTTCGCCGGCGGGCGGCTCGGGTACTTCGCGGCCGACCCCTCGTTCGTCGACGCCGTGCTGCTCGTCCGCCTGCCGTACCACCTGTCGGTGATCGCGCAGGCCGCCGCCGCGGCCGCGCTGCGCCACGCCGAGGAGACCCTGGCGTCGGTCGCCCTGCTGGCCGAGGAGCGCAAGCGCGTCACCGCGGGACTCGAGGCGCTCGGTTACGACGTGCTGCCCAGCGAGGCCAACTTCGTGCTCTACGGGCCCTTCGTGGACGCGCCACGCGCGTGGCGACGCTACCTCGACGCGGGCGTGCTCATCCGCGACGTGGGCATCCCCGGCCGTCTTCGTGCGACCATCGGGCTGGAGAGCGAGAACGACAGGCTGCTGCAGGTGAGCGCCGAGTTGGCGGGAACAGAGATCACCACGACGAGGGAGAGACGATGAGCGAGCAGGGCGGACGCGTCGGTCGCGTCGAGCGCACCACCAGGGAGTCGTCGATCGTCGTCGAGATCGACCTCGACGGCACCGGCCGGACGGAGATCGCCACCGGCGTCCCGTTCTTCGATCACATGCTCACCGCGTTCGGCCAGCACGGCGCGTTCGACCTCACGGTCCGGGCGACGGGCGACGTCGAGATCGAGGCACACCACACCGTCGAGGACACCGCCATCGTGCTGGGCCAGGCGCTCGGGAAGGCACTGGGCGACAAGCGGGGCATCCGCCGCTTCGGTCAGTGTTCGATCCCCATGGACGAGACGCTCGCCGAGGCGGTCGTCGACGTCTCCGGGCGCCCGTACTGCGTCCACACGGGGGAGCCCGACGTCATGATCGGCTACGTCGTCGTGGGCCACGACAGCGCGCCGTACGGCACCGTGCTCAACCGGCACGTGTTCGAGACCCTCGCGTCGCACGCCCGCATCGCGCTGCACGTCCGCGTGCACTACGGGCGCGACCCCCACCACATCACCGAGGCGGAGTACAAGGCCGTCGCCCGGGCGCTGCGCGCCGCGGTGGAACCGGATCCGCGGATCAGCGGGATCCCCTCGACCAAGGGCGCTCTGTGATGGCGAAGTGACCGCGGGGGTCGAGAAGCCGGGCGCGTTCGCACAGCTGGCCCGGACCCCCGGCGTGCCGGCGGCGTTCGTCCTGGTCCTCCTCGCCTTCGGCGGCTTCTCGCTGCTCCTGCCCGTGGTGCCACTCGCCGTGGTCCGGGGTGGGGGCAGCGAGTTGGTCGCCGGTGCCACCACCGGTGTGTTCATGACGGTCACCGTGCTGGTCCAACTCCTCACCCCGAGGATCACCGCGGCGATCGGCTACCGCTGGGTGCTCGCGATCGGCAGCGCGCTCCTCGGCCTGCCCTCTGGGCTGCTCGCCCTGTTCGACGGGCCGTTCGCGGTGCTCGCGGTCAGCGGCGTGCGTGGGGCGGGCTTCGGCATGATGACGGTCGCCGGCTCCGCACTGGTCGCGGAGCTCGCGCCACCCGGGATGCTCGGCCGCGCCACCTCGCTGATCGGCCTGGCGGTGGGGATCTCCGAGGCCATCTTCCTGCCCGTCGGGCTGTGGCTTCTGGAGGTCTTCGGTCTGGCCACGGTCGCGTGGAGCGCGACGGCGTTCGGCGTGGTCGGTCTGCTCGCGGCGGCACGACTCCCCGACGTGCACCCCGCTCCCGCGAGGCCTTCCGACCCGTCCGCACTCGGCCGCCGGGCGATGCTCGTCCTGCTCGCCGGGCCGTTCCTGGTCATGGTGGCGGTGTCGCTGCCGTACGGCGCCGCCGCGTCGTTCCTCTCGCCCGCCCTGGACTCGATCGTCTCGGGCAGCGGCGCGGTCGTCGCGGGGGTCGGGCTCGGATTGCTCGGGGTGGGCGTGATCGTCGGGCGCACCTTCGCGGGCCTCGTCTCCGATCGGCGCGGTCCCGGCGCCCTGGTCTGGCCCGGACTGGCGGTCTCGGCGCTCGGCATGGCCGGCATCGCCGGCCTGCTGTCGGTGTCGGCGAACCCGTGGTGGTTCATCGCCCCGACCGTGGTGTTCGGACTCGGGTTCGGCGCCGTGCAGAACGAGGCGCTCGTCGCCTCGTTCGAGCGGATGCCGCGCTCGCGCCTGGGGACCGCGTCCGCCTCGTGGAACATCTCCTTCGACGCGGGCACGGGTCTCGGGTCGGTGGTCATGGGCGGCGTCGCCGGCTTCGGATACGTCGTCCTGTTCACGGTCGCGGCCGGCGTCGTCCTGCTCGTGGGTGGCCCGGCGGCGGTGGGCGCCCGGCGCACCCGGCCGACGCGTGATCTGACCTCGCCCGCCACGGACGATAAAGTGAGCCCATGACCTCACAGGCCCCGCAGGTGGCGCTCCTCGACTACGGCTCGGGCAACCTCCGCTCGGCCCATCGCGCGCTGGAGCGTGTCGGCGCCCGGGTCGAACTCACCTCCGATCCCCAGGTGGCCACCGAGGCGGACGCGCTCGTGGTCCCGGGGGTCGGCGCGTTCGCGGCCTGTATGGAGGGCCTCCGGGCGGTCAAGGGGCCGCGGATCATCGGCGAGCGTCTGGCCGGCGGTCGCCCCGTTCTGGGGATCTGTGTGGGTATGCAGGTCATGTTCGAGCGCGGGACGGAGTTCTCGGACGGCGAACACGCCGATTCCGGGGCGGCGGGCTGCGGCGAGTGGCCCGGCGTGGTCGAACGCCTCGAGGCCCCGGTGCTGCCGCACATGGGGTGGAACACCGTCGAGGCACCCGAGAAAAGCGTCCTGTTCGCCGGCATGCCCGCCGACGAGCGCTTCTACTTCGTCCACTCCTACGGGGTGCAGCGATGGGAGATGGAACCGTCCGACCACCTGACCCCGCCGGATGTCACCTGGGCCCGGCACGGCACGAGATTCATCGCCGCCGTGGAGAACGGCCCCCTGTCGGCCACCCAGTTCCACCCCGAGAAGTCGGGGGACGCCGGCCTGCAGCTGCTCGAGAACTGGATCAGATCCCTTGGCTGACCGCCGGGGCCGCCCGGCGCCCGTGTCGTTCGCGGTACTGGCGTTGGGTGTCTCCGGGGCGGGGGTGCTGTCCCTGGGTCTGACCGCCCTGGCGGTGGCACTGCTCCCGCTGCCACCGGTGGGACGGGCCGTCGTGGCGCTGGTCGGGGTGGTCCTGACGGTGGTGGCCATGGGGGTCGCGTCCACCCGCATCACCGACAGGGCGATTCGTGCCGAGTACGGGGACGAGCCCGCCGTCGAGGCCGGGGTCGGGTCCGGCGTGGACCCCGGGGAGCCGTCGGAACCCGTCGAGGGCGATGGGGAACGCCCCCGGGCGGACGGACTACGCTGATGCCCGTGACCAACGCTTCATACCTCGAACTCCTGCCCGCCGTGGACGTCGCCGACGGCCAGGCCGTCCGCCTGGTGCAGGGGGAGGCCGGGACCGAGACCTCGTACGGATCTCCCCTCGAGGCCGCGATGCAGTGGCAGCGGGACGGGGCCGAGTGGGTCCACCTGGTGGACCTCGACGCCGCCTTCGGTCGCGGGACCAACCGCGACCTCCTGGCCGAGGTCGTCGGCGCGCTCGACGTCAAGGTCGAGATGTCCGGTGGCATCCGCGACGACGACTCGCTGGAGGCCGCCCTCGCGACCGGCTGCGCCCGGGTCAATCTGGGGACCGCCGCTCTGGAGAACCCGGAGTGGTGCGCCTCCGCGATCGCCCGCCACGGGGACCGTATCGCGGTGGGGCTGGACGTCCGTGTGGTCGACGGCGAGCCCCGACTCCGTGGCCGCGGGTGGGTGTCCGACGGTGGCAACCTCTGGGAGGTGCTGGAGCGTCTCGACAAGGACGGGTGCGCGCGTTACGTCGTGACCGACGTCTCCAAGGACGGGATGCTGAGCGGTCCGAACCTCGAGATGCTCTCCCAGGTGTGCTCGGTCACCGCAGCGCCGGTGGTGGCGTCCGGCGGGGTGTCGTCCGTGGCCGACCTCGAGGCCATCGCGACGCTGGTGCCCGAGGGCGTCGAGGGCGCGATCGTGGGCAAGGCCCTCTACGCCGGTCGCTTCACCCTCCCCGAGGCGCTGGCCGCGGTGAGCGTCCGCTGAGCCGGCAGTGACCACCCGGTGGCTCCACCACACCCCATGACCTCGAGCAGGAGGCCCGAGATGACCGATCAGACCGGTAACACCCTGCCGACGGACCTGTCCGTCGACCCCGCGGAGGCGCTCGCGCTGGCGGCCCGCGTGCTCGAGGAGGTCACCCCCCGCTTCGTCGAGGGACTGGGTGCCGAGGGCACGCGCGCCAAGGGCTCGCGCAACGACTTCGCGACCGAGCTCGACCTCGAGTTGGAACGTCGCATCTCCGACGCCCTGCGCGAGGGCACCGGACTCGAGGTTCACGGCGAGGAGTTCGGCGGTCCGCCGGTCAACGAGGGCACCCTCTGGGTGGTCGACCCGATCGACGGCACGGCCAACTACTCCCTCGGCATCCCCACCACCGGCATCCTCGTCTCGCTGGTCCACGAGCGGCAGCCCGTCCTCGGGCTGACCTGGCTTCCGCTCCTCGGCATGCGGTTCACCTCGATCGCCGGGGGCCCGCTCAAGGAGAACGAGGAGGAGATCCCGCGGATCGCCGACGTCTCCATCCGCGACGTCGCGCTGGGCCTCGGGTCGCTGAACACCGGCGCCCGCACCACCTACCCGCCGGCCTATCGACGAGAGGTGTTCGAGCAGCTCACCCTCGACGCCGCCCGAACCCGCAAGTTCGGGTCGACAGGGGTCGACCTGTCGTTCGTGGGCTCCAGCCGGTTGTCCGCGGCGGTGAGCTTCGGGAACTACGCGTGGGACAACGCCGCGGGCGCCTCCCACATCCGCGCTGCCGGGGGAGTGGTCACCGATCTGACCGGTGAGCCGTGGTCGATCGACTCCCAGTCGATCCTCGCCGCCGGCCCGCGAGCGCACGCGGAGGTCCTCGGCACCATCCGCGAGCTCGGCGAGCCCGGCAACTTCTTCGAGGCGGGCCGTCGCCGGGCCACCCCCGGTCCCGACGGCAACCGTCCGTGGCTCGACGGGGAACGGTGACGCGGGCATGACACTCGCCACCCGGGTGATCCCGTGCCTCGACGTCGACGCGGGCCGCGTGGTCAAGGGAGTGAACTTCCTCGATCTGCGGGACGCCGGTGATCCGGTCGAGCTGGCCGCCGCCTACGACGCGCAGGGCGCGGACGAGCTGACCTTCCTCGACGTCACCGCGTCGTCCTCGGGGCGCGGAACCATGCTCGACGTGGTCACACGCACCGCGGAGCAGGTCTTCATCCCCCTCACCGTGGGGGGCGGGGTACGCGCTGCCGAGGACGTCGACCAGCTGCTCCGCGCCGGGGCGGACAAGGTCAGCGTCAACACCGCCGCGATCGCGCGTCCGGAGCTCCTCGAGGAGCTCAGCAGGCGCTTCGGTTCCCAGTGCATCGTCCTGTCCGTCGACGCGCGGACGGTGCCGGAGGGCGAGGCCCCCACACCGTCGGGGTGGGAGGTCACCACCCACGGCGGTCGCCGGGGCACCGGGATCGACGCCATCGAGTGGGCCCGGCGTGGCCAGGAGCTGGGGGTGGGGGAGATCCTGCTCAACTCGATGGACGCGGACGGCACCAAGGCGGGGTTCGACCTGGACATGGTCCGTGCGGTCCGCGCGGCCGTGACGATCCCCGTGATCGCCTCCGGCGGGGCCGGCGCGGTCGAGCACTTCGCCCCCGCGGTCGAGGCCGGCGCCGACGCGGTCCTCGCGGCGAGCGTCTTCCACTTCGGCGAGATGACGATCGGCGACGTGAAGAGGGCCATGGCGGCCGAGGGGATCACGGTCCGATGAGCGATCCAGCCCTGGACCCGTCAATCGCCGACCGGCTCACCCGGAACGCGGAGGGTCTGATCGCCGCTGTCGTGCAGGACGCGACCTCCGGTCGAGTCCTCATGATGGCGTGGATGGACGACGCCGCCCTCGCCGAGACGCTGGCCACGCGGCGCGGGGTGTACTTCTCGCGCTCGCGCGGGACGCGGTGGGTCAAGGGGGAGACCTCCGGCCACGTGCAGCACGTGCGCAGCGTGGAGATCGACTGCGACGGCGACACCGTCCTGCTGAAGGTGGACCAGACCGGGGCCGCCTGCCACAACGGCACGGTCAGCTGCTTCGACACCGACACACTCCTCGGGGAGGACTGAGCCCGTGCCCTTCATCCAGATCAACCAGCTCGACGGGATGGACCCCGAGTCCAAGGCCCGGGTGATCGAGGCCGTCACCGCCGCCTACGCCGAGGCCGCGGGCAAGGACCCGGCCAAGGTGTGGGTGCTCGTCAACGACATGCCGCACGACTCGTTCGGGATCGGCGGCCGGGTCGTCGGATGAGCACCAGGACCACCACCTTCGAGCAGTTCCGGGCGCTCGCCTCGGGCCACCGGGTCGTCCCCGTGGTGCGTACGGTGCTCGCCGACTCCGAGACGCCGCTGTCCGCGTACGACAAACTCGCGGCCGACCGGCCCGGGACCTTCCTGTTGGAGTCGGCCGAACACGGCCGGTCATGGTCGCGGTGGTCGTTCATCGGCTGCGGGTCGGCCGCGGCGTTGACCGTGGACGACGCGGGTGAGGCCATGTGGCTGGGGAACGTGCCCGCGGGGGCGCCGACGGGTGGCGACCCGCTCGACGCCCTGCGCCGGACCCTCGACCTGTTGAGGACCGACCAGATCGCGGGCCTGCCGCCGCTGACGTCCGGGCTGGTGGGTTACCTCGGGTACGACATCGTCCGCCGACTCGAGCGCATCAGCCCCGACACCACCGACGACCTCCATGTCCCGGAGCTCGTCCAGATGCTGGCCACCGACCTGGCGGCGTTCGACCACCACGAGGGCCGGATCCACCTGATCGCCAACGCCGTAAACTGGGACGGCAGTGACGATCGGGTCGAGGAGGCCTACGCCGACGCGGTGGCCAGGGTGGATTCGATGACGGCGAGGCTCGCGGCCCCCGGCGCCGGCGGGGTCAGCGTGTTCGACACCCCGGATCCGCAGTTGCGCCGCCGCACCGACGAGTCGACCTACCACGCGCGGGTGGCCGACATCATCGAGCAGATCTACTCCGGGGAAGCCTTCCAGGTGGTGCTCAGTCAGCGCTTCGAGGTCGACACCTCGGCCTCGCCGCGGGACGTCTACCGCATCCTGCGCACCACCAATCCGAGCCCCTACATGTATCTGATGACGGTCCCGGACGGCAGCGGGGACGACGGCTTCGGTGGCACCGCGTTCACCATCGTCGGATCGAGCCCCGAGGCCCTGGTCAAGGTGCAGGACGGGCTGGCCACGACCCATCCGATCGCCGGGACCCGGCCGCGGGGTGACGACGACGAACACGACGTCCTGCTGGCCAAGGACCTCGTGGAGGACGCCAAGGAGAACGCCGAGCACCTGATGCTGGTGGACCTGGGTCGCAACGACCTCGGTCGCGTCTGCGAGCCGGGCTCCGTCGTGGTGACCGAGTTCCGCCAGGTCGAGCGGTACAGCCACGTCATGCACCTGGTCTCCACCGTGACGGGCCGCCTCGCGGAGGGGCGGACGGGCATCGACGCCGTCACGGCCTGCTTCCCGGCCGGAACCCTCTCGGGCTCGCCCAAACCACGCGCGCTGCAGATCATCGAGGATCTCGAGGACACCCGCCGCGGGGTCTACGGGGGAGTGGTCGGTTATGTGGACTTCGCGGGCAACGCCGATCAGGCGATCGCCATCAGGTCCGCGGTACTCAAGGACGGGACCGCCTACGTCCAGGCCGGTGCCGGGATCGTGGCGGACTCGGTCGCCGCGTCGGAGGACGAGGAGTGCCGCAACAAGGCGATGGCGGTCCTCCGGGCCGTCGCGGCGGCGGACACGTTGAGGCCCGCGGGCCCCACGGGTGACCCTGACGGCGCGGACACACCGGGGGAGGGCCGGTGACCCAGAAGGCCCGGCTCCGCATCCCCGTCGTGCTGCTGCTCCTCGGCGCCGTCATGCTGTGGATCGCCTCCCGGATGGTGTGGGTGGACGTGGTCGCGTTCAACGATCAGTCGGGGGAGGCCCGACGCAGTCTGACGGGTGCGCAGTGGCAGCCGGCGCTGGTCCCCTTGGCGGTGGGTGCTCTCGCCGCGGTGGCCGCGGTGGCCCTGGTCCGGGGGACGGGGGCCCGGGTGGTCGGGGCCGTCGTCGCCCTCCTGGGCCTGGCCACCGGCGCGCTGCTGGTCTCGACCGTCGGCGGTGTGGACCAGGGACGCGTCCACTCCACGGTGACGGGTGAGGAGGGGCTCGGCCGCACCAACGCGGGCCCGGGTGCGCCAGGCGCGCAGGCGGTGCCGGAGTGGTCGGAGATCACGGAGATCTCGACCCGGGCGCCCGGTCCGGTTCTCACCGGAGCCGGAGCACTGGCCCTCGTCGCGGCCGGAGCCGTCCCCCTGATCTGGCCGGCCCGGAGGGTTCAGCGGGATGACCGCTACGTGACCCCGGGGGCGCGCCGAGCTGACCCGGAGTCCGGCGGGGAGACCGCGGACACCGGTCGTGACCTGTGGCAGGAACTCGACGACGGACGCGATCCCACGGGCTGAGCATCCCCGACCGGGTCCCGATTCTCAGAACCCCGCCTGCTGCCTCTATTGTTGATCTCGATCACACTTCCTGCCCGAACACTGCAGAGGGAGGTCACGGTGGGTACCGTGCTCGACTCGATTATCGACGGGGTCCGCGAGGACGTCGCGGCCCGCGAGGCTGTCATCGACCTCACTGCGGTCAAGAAGGCGGCCCGGTCGGCGCCGGAACCGCGTGACGCGCTCAAGGCGCTCCGGGGCGCAGGGGTCGGCGTCATCGCCGAGGTCAAGCGTGCCAGTCCCTCGAAGGGGCCGCTCGCCGAGATCCCCGACCCCGCCGTGCTGGCCCGGATGTACGAGGAGGGCGGGGCCCGCGTCATCTCCTGCCTGACCGAGGAACGCCGCTTCAACGGCAGTCTGGCGGACCTGGACGCCGTCCGCCGCGCCGTCGACATCCCGGTGCTCCGCAAGGATTTCGTGGTGGGTCCGTACCAGATCCACGAGGCCCGGGCGCACGGCGCCGATCTCGTGCTGCTCATCGTGGCCGCCCTGGAGCAGGACGCGCTGGTGTCCCTGCTGGACCGGACGGAGTCGCTCGGGATGACGGCACTGGTGGAGGTGCACACGGAGGAGGAGGCGGATCGCGCCCTCGAGGCCGGCGCCACCGTCATCGGTGTCAACGCCCGAAACCTCAAGACCCTCGAGGTCGACCGCGACGTGTTCTCCCGCATCGCGCCCGGCCTGCCGTCCGGGGTGGTCAAGATCGCCGAGTCGGGCGTCCGTGACGCGTCCGACCTCCTGGCGTACGCCAGCGTGGGCGCGGACGCGGTGCTCGTCGGCGAGGGCCTGGTGACCAAGGGCGACCCGCGCGCGGCGTGCAACGCCCTGGCCACGGCGGGTTCCCACCCGTCCTGCCCGCAGGGACCCCGCTAGGCCCCCGTCGCACGCTTCCGGCAGACTGGGAGCCGTGAATTCTAACGAGCTGACACCGCTGCCCTCGATGGGAGACGTGCTCCGGACGACGACCGGACACGAGCCCGACCAGCGAGGCCACTGGGGAGCGTTCGGCGGGCGCTACGTCCCGGAGGCGCTCATGGCGGTCGTCGACGAGGTCGCCGACGCCTACGCCAAGGCCCGTGCCGACGACGCCTATCTGAACGAGCTCGACCGTCTCCAGCGCGACTACTCGGGTCGGCCGTCGCCACTGTACGAGGCGGGGCGTTTCGGGGCCGAGATCGGCGCCCGTGTCTTCCTCAAGCGCGAGGACCTCAACCACACCGGATCGCACAAGATCAACAACGTCCTCGGTCAGGTGCTCCTCGCGCACCGCATGGGCAAGAAGCGCGTCATCGCCGAGACCGGGGCCGGCCAGCACGGCGTCGCCTCCGCTACGGCCTGCGCCCTGCTCGGCCTGGAGTGCAAGATCTACATGGGTGCGGTGGACGTCCGTCGCCAGGCGCTCAACGTCGCGCGGATGCGTCTGCTCGGCGCGGAGGTCGAGGCCGTGGAGGTCGGTTCCGCGACCCTCAAGGACGCGATCAACGAGGCGATGCGGGACTGGGTCTCCCGGGCGGACGACACCTACTACGCGTTCGGCACCGCCGCCGGCCCGCACCCGTTCCCCGCGATGGTCCGCGACTTCCAGCGGGTCGTGGGCACCGAGGCCCGCGCCCAGATCCTGGAGCGGATCGGGCGCCTGCCCGATGCCGCCGTGGCGTGCGTGGGCGGTGGGTCCAATGCGATCGGGTTGTTCCACCCGTTCATCGACGACTCCTCGGTCCGCCTTGTGGGCTGCGAGGCGGGCGGCGACGGGGTGGCGTCCGGTCGCACCGCCGCGACCGTGAACGCCGGGAGGCCGGGTGTCTTCCAGGGCTCGTACGCGCACCTCATGCAGGACGAGGACGGCCAGACCATCGAGTCGCACTCCATCTCGGCGGGACTGGACTACCCGGGCGTCGGGCCCGAGCACTCGTACCTGTCCGACATCGGTCGGGCCGAGTACCGCCCGGTGACCGACACCCAGGCGATGGACGCGTTCGCCCAGCTGTGCCGCACAGAGGGGATCATCCCCGCGATCGAGTCCGCCCACGCGATCGCCGGGGCGGCGCAGCTCGCCGCCGAGGGTGTCGACCTGATCCTGGTCAACGTCTCGGGTCGCGGCGACAAGGACGTCGACACCGCCGCCCGGTGGTTCGGCCTGTTGGGCGGGGGGACCCCGCCCGAGGCCGGGGTGGACTCGAGCCGGGGTGCAGACGACGGCGAGGGCGACTACGCGGACGGGGGAGTCGAGGGATGAGCGTTCTGAGCGAGGTCTTCCAGGGGTGCCGTGCCGAGAACCGGGCCGCCCTCATCGGCTACTACCCGGCGGGGTACCCCACGGTCGAGGGGTCCATCGAGGCCGTGCGGACGATGGTCGCGGGCGGGTGTGACGTCATCGAGGTGGGGATCCCGTACTCGGATCCCATGATGGACGGTCCCACCATCCAGGCGGCCGCGGATGTGGCGCTGGAGGCAGGCTTCCGGATCCGGGACACCTTCGCCGTGGTCCGAGCCGTCGCCGAGGCCGGCGCGGTCCCGGTCGTCATGAGCTACTGGAACCCGATCCTCCAGTACGGCGTCGACCGGTTCGCGGAGGACCTCGCGGCGGCCGGGGGGACCGGGGTCATCACACCGGACCTCATCCCTGACGAGGCGCAGGACTGGATCGCCGCTACGGACGCACACGGGATCGACCGGGTGTTCCTGGTCGCGCCGTCGTCGACGCCCGAACGGCTGGCCATGACGCTGTCCCACACGAGCGGGTTCGTCTACATCCAGGCGGTCATGGGTGTGACCGGAGCGAGGGACGTGGTCTCCGACGCACCTCGCACACTCACCGCACGGGTCCGTGAGCACTCGGACCTGGCGTGCGGCGTCGGACTCGGGGTGCGCAACGGTGACCAGGCCGCGGAGATCGCCTCCTATGCGGATGGCGTGATCGTGGGGTCCGCCCTCATCACCGCGGCCACCGAGGGGAATGAATCCCTGGCCCGGCTGACGGCCGAGCTCGCGGCGGGCGTGCGTCGGCCGGGGGCCGGCTCGTGATCCCGAGTCCGCCCCAGGGGGTCTGGGAGCTCGGGCCGTTCCCGCTGCGCGCCTACGCGCTGTGGATCATCCTCGGCATCGTCGTGGCCATCTGGTGGGGCGAGAAGCGATGGGTCGCCCGCGGCGGGCGCGCGGGGGTCGTGCTCGACACCGCGCTGTGGGCCGTCCCCTTCGGGCTCGTGGGTGGTCGTCTCTACCACGTGGCCACCGACTGGTACCGCTACTTCGGGGAGGGCAGGAACCCGGTCGACGCGCTGAAGATCTGGGACGGCGGTCTGGGGATCTGGGGCGCCGTCGCGCTGGGCGCGGTCGGCGCCTACATCGGACTGCGCCAGCAGGGCATCCGGGCGATCGGTGCCTTCGGCGACGCGGTCGCCCCGGGCATCGTCCTGGCACAGGGGATCGGGCGTCTGGGGAACTACTTCAACCAGGAGCTCTACGGTCGCGAGACCGACGTGCCCTGGGCACTGGAGATCTACCAGCGCTACGACGAGAGTTACGGGTACTCCGAGACCATCGGTCGCTCCACCGGGCAGGTGCTCGCGACCGTCCACCCCACGTTCCTCTACGAGTTGCTGTGGAACGTCCTGGTGGCCGTGGCGCTGGTGGTGATCGATCGCAGGTTCAGGCTCGGACACGGTCGGCTCTTCGCCCTCTACGTGGCCCTGTACTGCTTCGGGCGGTTCTGGGTGGAGTTGCTCCGTGCGGATGCGGCGACCGAGATCCTCGGGCTGCGCATCAACACGGTCGTCTCGGTCGTCGTCATGGTGGCCGCGCTGGTCTACGTGTGGCGGGCACGTCGGGGACGCGAGGACCCGTCGGAACTGCGTGCCCCCGAGGACCTGACCGGCGGGTCCCCGGAGGACGCACCCCCGTTGGCCGGTCGTTGACGTCGCGTTAACCGGTCATCCCGGTGAGGGGACTAGATTGGTACGGGTGAACCGTCGTACCAAGATCGTCTGCACCCTGGGTCCCGCCGTCGCGTCGGAGGCCGGCATCCGTGAACTCGTCGATGCCGGGATGAACGTCGCCCGGCTCAACTTCAGCCACGGAGACCATGCCGACCACGAGGCCAACTACCGCTGGGTCCGCAAGGCCTCCGATGAGTCGGGGCACGCCGTCGGTGTGCTCGCGGACCTCCAGGGCCCCAAGATCCGGCTCGGCCGCTTCATCGAGGGTCGCCACGAATGGGCGGAGGGCGACACGGTCGCCATCACCGTCGCGGACGTGGAGGGCACCAAGGACCGGGTCTCCACGACCTACAAGGGGCTGGCGACCGACGCCCGACCCGGCGATCGACTGCTCGTGGATGACGGCAACATCGGCCTGACCGTGCAGCGGGTCGAGGGCGACGACGTCCACTGCGTCGTCACCGAGGGGGGCACGGTCTCGAACAACAAGGGCGTGTCCCTCCCGGGGATGAACGTCTCGGTTCCGGCGCTGAGCGAGAAGGACATCGCTGACCTGCGCTTCGCCCTCGCATTGGGTGTCGACTTCATCGCCCTGTCCTTCGTCCGGTCGCCGGCGGACGTCGACCTGGTGCACGAGATCATGGACGAGGTCGGGGTGCACGTCCCGGTGATCGCCAAGCTCGAGAAGCCCGAGGCCGTCAAGAACCTCGAGTCCATCGTCCTGGCCTTCGACGCGATCATGGTGGCCCGCGGCGACCTGGGAGTGGAGCTGCCCCTGCAGGACGTTCCGCTGGTCCAGAAGCGGGCGATCCAGATCGCGCGGGAGAACGCCAAGCCGGTCATCGTGGCCACACAGATGCTCGAGTCCATGATCGCCAACTCACGGCCCACCCGCGCGGAGGCGTCCGACGTCGCCAACGCCGTGCTCGACGGTGCCGACGCCGTGATGCTCTCGGGCGAGACCTCCGTGGGCAAGTACCCGATCGACGCGGTGCGGACCATGTCGTCCATCGCCCTCGCGGTCGAGGCCGACTCCACCGCCGCGCCGGACCTCGTCCACATCCCGAGGACCAAGCGCGGGGTCATCTCCTACTCGGCCCGCGAGATCGGGGAGCGGCTGGGCGCCAAGGCGCTCGTCGCGGTGACCTCGACCGGGGACACCGTCCGCCGGCTCGCCCGCCTGCACAGCCACCTGCCCCTGATCGCCATCACCGGCGATCCGCGCATCCGGAGCCAGTTGGCTCTGACGTGGGGCACCGAGACGTTCCTGACCGACCGGGTCCACGAGACTGCGGAGCTCGTCAAGGTGACCGACGAACTGTTGCTCCCCCTCGAGGGCTACAACGAGGACGATCTCATCGTGATCGTCGCGGGAAACGTGCCGGGCGTCGAGGGCTCGACCAACTTCATCCTCGTGCACCGGATGGGCGAGGCGGACCACTGATCACCTTCGGGTAACAACTCGGTAGCGCCGGTGAGCACCCGCTCACCGGCGCTTTCGTATCTATTCGTGCTTGTGACGTGACAGAGCCGAGATACATCTGTTACCTTTTTGGAGGCCACCGGGGAAGCCGGTCGGCCCGCCGCTTCGCCAACGCACCGAACTCCGAGGTTTCCCCTGATGTCCGACGCCACTCGAATCACCTTCACCGAGCTCGCCGATCGACTCGGTGTGGCCGGCTCCGGCGCGACCGCCGGCCGCCACCGTTCCGCCCGTTCCGCGGGTGGGATGGGTCGCATCGTCGCCGGCGCCGTGGCCGGTGCCGCTCTCACCGGTGGCGTCGCGATGGCCGCGGCCCCCGCCGCCTCGGCCCAGTCCGCCGACATCGACGTCAACCAGCTCGGCCAGATGGCCCAGGAGTTCGCGCAGGGCATCGGCCTGAACGAGGCGCAGCTGCGGGAGTACGCCATCGATCCCGCGATGTTCGGTTCACTCGGCTCGCCGTCCGCCGCGGTCGGCGGTGCCCACGTCCCGACCTACGGCCCCATCACCTCGGGCTTCGGTCCGCGCTGGGGGACCTTCCACAACGGCACCGACTTCGGGGCCCCGATCGGTACGCCGATGTTCGCCGCCAAGTCCGGCACCGTCGTCGCCGCCGGCCCGGCCTCGGGTTACGGGCTGTGGATCCGTATCCAGACCGACGACGGGTACCTGCTCGAGTACGGCCACAACGACCAGAACTTCGTGTCGGTGGGCCAGCGCGTCCACGCCGGTCAGGTCATCGGCACCGTGGGCAACCGCGGGTACTCGACCGGCCCGCACCTGCACTTCGGCGTGCGCAACCCCGCCGGCCAGTGGATCGACCCCGTGCCGTGGCTGCGTGCCAACGGCGTCGCCGTCTGATCGGACCACTCGAGCAGACCGCTCGACCCGCCGGAGCCCCGGACACCCAAGGTGTCCGGGGCTCCGGTCGTTTCACGTGCAGACCAATGGCTGGTTCTGCATATGTGGCAGGGTGGACGGGGTCCGGGCCGGGGCTCCGCCTGATCCGGCCCGGAGCCGAACCGACCTCGAGGAGAAACTGGGTATGTCACAGACCGTCAGGGGCGTCATCGCCCGTACCAAGGGTGCGGATGTCGAGCTCGTCGACGTCGTCGTCCCCGATCCGGGACCTAACGACGTCGTGGTCCGCGTGCAGGCGTGCGGCGTCTGCCACACCGATCTCGCCTACCGCGACGGCGGCATCAACGACGAGTACCCCTTCCTGCTCGGTCACGAGGCGGCGGGGATCGTGGAGACCGTGGGTGACCGCGTGACACACGTGGCCGAGGGCGACTTCGTGGTGCTGAACTGGCGCGCGGTCTGTGGCGAGTGCCGGGCCTGCAAGCGCGGCCAGCAGCAGTACTGCTTCGCCACGCACAACGCGTCGCAGAAGATGACCCTCACCGATGGCACGGAACTCAGCCCGGCGCTCGGTATCGGTGCGTTCATCGACAAGACCCTCGTCCACGAGGGGCAGTGCACCAAGGTGGACCCGGCGGCCGACCCCGCCGTCGCGGGACTGCTGGGCTGCGGCGTGATGGCCGGCCTCGGCGCCGCGGTCAACACGGGCAACGTCACGCGCGGCCAGTCCGTCGCCGTGATCGGGTGCGGCGGTGTCGGTATCGCCGCGGTCGTGGGTGCCCGACTCGCGGGCGCCTCGACCATCGTGGCCGTGGACCTCGACGACACCAAACTCGAGTGGGCCCGCGAATTCGGGGCGACCCACGTGGTCAACTCCTCCGGCACGGACCCCGTGACCGCGATCCAGGAACTCACGGGCGGGTTCGGCGCCGACGTGGTGATCGACGCGGTCGGCCGGCCCGAGACCTACGAGCAGGCCTTCTACGCCCGTGACCTCGCGGGCACCGTGGTCCTGGTGGGTGTGCCCACGCCCGAGATGCGGCTGGAGATGCCGCTTCTCGACTTCTTCGGCCGCGGCGGGTCGCTCAAGTCCTCCTGGTACGGCGACTGCCTCCCCGAGCGCGACTTCCCGATGCTGGTCGACCTGCACCTGCAGGGACGGCTGCCTCTCGAGAAGTTCGTCAGCGAACGCATCGGTCTGGACGCGGTCGAGGCCGCGTTCGGCGCCATGAAGTCCGGATCCGTCCTCCGATCGGTGGTGACCCTGTGAGCGAGACCCACACCAGTGCCGGTACTGCCGGCGGCCTGCGCATCGAGAAGGTCGTGACGAGCGGCGTCTTCGCCCTCGACGGCGGCGAGTGGGAGGTGGACAACAACATCTGGATCCTCGGTGACGATTCCGAGGTGTACATCATCGACGCCGCCCACACCGCCCAGCCGATCATCGACGCGGTGGCCGGGCGCACGGTCAAGGGCATCCTGTGTTCGCACGCCCACAACGACCACATCACCGTCGCCCCGGAGCTCGCCCGCGAGCTCGACACCCGGGTCTTCGTCCACCCCGGCGACCAGATGCTGTGGGAGGAGACCCACCCGACGGTCGCACACGAGGACCTCGAGGACGGGCAGGTCTTCCAGATCGCCGGGACCGGGTTCACGGTCATGAACACCCCCGGCCACTCGCCGGGCTCGTGTGTCTTCCACGTCCCCGAGGCCGGCGTCCTGTTCTCCGGCGACACCCTGTTCTCCGGAGGGCCCGGCGCCACGGGACGGTCGTACTCCGATTTCCCGACCATCATCACCTCGATCCGCGACCGGATCCTCACCCTGCCCGCCGAGACCCTGGTCCACACCGGCCACGGTGACGGGACGAAGGTGGGCGAGGAGTCCCCGCATCTGGAGGAGTGGATCGCCCGGGGCAGCTGACCGGGCACGATAGGGGGATGACGACGACGGACCGCGTCCCGGAGACGGGCCGGCGCACCCCCTGGCACACACTGCCCACCGCAGAGGTGGTCTCCCGGCTCGGCGCGGGGTCGAACGGCCTGACCCGCGCCGAGGCGTCGCGTCGCCTAGCCGAGCACGGTCCCAACACCCTGCCGGTCGCGGCCGGGGTGCCGGCCTGGAGACGGGTTCTGCGGCTGCTCCGCGACCCCATGATCATGGTCCTGGCGGTGGCCGCCGTGGTGAGCGCCGTGATCTCGCGGGAGTGGGAGACCCCGGTCGTCATCCTCCTGGTGGTGGTGCTCAACACCGTGCTGAACTACGTGCAGGAGACGCGGGCCGAGGAGAGCCTGGCCGCGTTGCGCGACATGGCGGTGCCGCACAGTCGGGTGGTGCGGGGCGGTGCCGAGGTGGAGGTGGACAGCGCGGACCTCGTCCCGGGGGACGTCGTGGTTCTGGAATCCGGCGACCGGGTCCCCGCTGACGGTCGCGTTCTCGAGGCGTCCCGGTTCCAGGTGGCGGAGTCGGCCCTGACCGGCGAGTCGGTCCCCGTGGACAAGACGGCGGGAGCGGTGGCCGCCGCGGATGCGCCGCTCGGTGACCGCACCGGCATGGTGTTCATGAACACCGAGGTCACCCGCGGCCGAGCGCGAGTGGTGGTCACGGGGACCGGTGAGCACACTGAGATGGGGGCGATCGCCGAGCTGCTCGGCGGGGCGGGCGGCGAGCAGACGCCGCTCCAACGGCGGATCGGGGTCCTGGCCCGGGTCCTCACCGTGATCGCGTTGGTCGTGGTGACGCTGGTGATGGGGATCGGACTGGTGCGCGGGCAGTCCTGGGAGGACATGCTCCTCAGCGCCGTCTCGCTCGCCGTGGCCACCATCCCGGAGGGCCTCACCGCCGTGGTGGCGTTCACCCTGGCGATGGGCGCCTCGAGGCTCGCCCGTGAGGGGGCGATCATCAAGAATCTCGCGGCGGTGGAGACCCTCGGGTCGACCAGCCACATCGCCACCGACAAGACCGGGACCCTCACCCTCAACGAGATGACCGTGACGCGAGTCGTCGCGAACGGTGCCGTCCACACCGTCACCGGGACCGGATACGAGGCGGCCGGCGCGGTCCTGTCGTCCGATCCGGATGCCGTTCCGGACCTCCGGAGGGCGGCGGTCGCCATGACGCTGTGCAACGACGCGATCGTGACCGACGGCGAACTGGTCGGCGACCCCACCGAGGGTGCCCTGCTCGTGGCCGCCACCAAGTGCGGGCTCGACGTGGAGGGACTGCGTGTCGCCCGGCCGCGGGTGGCCCAGGTGCCCTTCGACTCCGACTACAGGTTCATGGCCACCGTCAACCGCTCACCGGGCGGGGGGCTCGCGCTCAGCGCCAAGGGGGCCACGGGTGCGCTCCTGCCCCGGTCGACCCACATGTGGAACGGCACGGATGCCGTAGAGCTCACCGATGAGCTCCGTGAGACGATCCGTCACGCGACCGATGAACTGGCCGGACGTGGTTTACGGACCCTGCTCGTCGCGGGGCGTCCGTTCGGGGACGGACCCGGCGAGGTCGCAGTCGACGAGAGCGTGCTCCTCGACGAGGTGCGGGGGCTGACCGTGTTCGCGGTCGTCGGCATCGTCGACCCGCCCCGGTCCGAGGCCGCCGAGGCCATCCGGGTGGCGCGCGCGGCCGGGATCTCCGTCCACATGATCACCGGTGATCACCTCGTCACGGCCTCGTCGATCGCCCGCGACCTGGGGATCGAGGGGGAGGCGGTGCGAGGGGTCGATCTCGACGGGATCGACGACGACGAGCTGTCCGAGCGGGCCCCCGGGATGGGAGTCCTTGCTCGGGTGTCCCCCGAGCACAAGATCCGGATGGTCCGGGCCCTGCAGTCCGGCGGGGACGTGGTGGCCATGACCGGCGACGGCGTCAACGACGCGCCCGCTCTGAGTCAGGCCGACATCGGGATCGCGATGGGGATCACCGGCACGGACGTCTCCAAGGGCGCGGCCGACATGGTGCTCACGGACGACAACTTCGCGACGATCGTCTCGGCAGTCGAACAGGGCCGCGGGATCTACGACAACATCGTCAAGTTCGTGAAGTTCCAGCTCACCACCGCGTGGGCGTTCGTCCTGGTGTTCCTCGCCAGCGGGCTGTTCGGTCTGGCTGCCGTGCCGTTCACCGCCCTGCAGGTCCTGCTGGTGAACATCGTCATGGACGGCCCGCCGGCCATGGCGCTGGGCGTGGAGCCAGTGGAGAAGAACGCGATGCGACGGCCGCCCCGACCCGCTGACGAGCAGATCCTCACGGCGTCGAGACTGGTGCGGATCCTGTGGCTGGGGGTCGTCATGGCCACCGGGACGCTGCTGGTCCTCGCGTTCGCGGAGTCGATGTTCCCCGAGCGCGCGGGCGTGCCGTTGTTCGCCACCACCCTCGCCTACGCCGCCTTCGTGTTCTTCCAGGTGTTCAACCTGATGAACGTCCGATCCACGGACGGCTCGGTGTTCTCCCGGGACATGGCGCACAACGCCCCGATCTGGGTGGCGCTGGCGGCGGTCCCGCTGCTGTTGGTGGCCGTGGTCCAGGTGCCCTTTCTCCAGGGGATCTTCGACACCACCCCGTTGCACGCCGACGAGTGGTTGTTGGCGGTCGCGGTGGGCTCGTCGATCCTCTGGCTCGAGGAGCTCCGGAAGGTCGTGGCGAGGTGGCGTGCTCGGCGGCAGGAGGGATCGGGCACGATGGTGGTGGTCTGACGCGCCCCTGTCGGGGGCGCCGCCACCGGTGATGCCGGTGGACGCGACGTGGTCAGGCAGAGGAGGAGTCACGATCATGGGCAGGGTCACCGCCAGCAACACCATCGTCATCGAGGCGCCCGTCGCGACCGTGACGGCCGCGATCGCGGACTACGCCCAGGTCCGTCCCCGGATCCAGCCCGAGCAGTTCACCGCGTACAGGTTGATCGAGGGTGGCCAGGGGCACGGCACCGTGGCGGCGTGGAACCTCCAGGCCACCAAGAAGCGCAGCCGGGACGTCAAGGCCACCGTGACCGTGGACGAGGCCGCCGCGCACTGGTCGCTGGTGGAGAAGGACGCCAACTCGTCCATGGCGACCACCTACACGGTCCGCGAGGCCACCGGGGGTGCGCTGGTGGAGATGACCACGTCGTGGGACGGGGCCGGGGGAGTGGGCGGGTTCTTCGAGCGGCTCTTCGCGCCGGCCGGACTCAAGCGGATCCAGCACCAGTTGTTGGCCAACCTCAAAGCCGACGTCGAGGGGTAGGCCGAGCACTCAGCGGTCCGGGGCGTCCGTAGCCGGCCTTGTCGTCGTCGTGTCCGATGCCCCGGGCTCGCCGGTGGCGGTCGCGGTGACGTCCACATGCTCGGGGGTATTCCCACCGGTGGCCACCTCGGCCGACGCGAGGTCGGTTCCCGACGGGGCCGCCGCCGCGGCGGCCTCGCGGGCGGCCTCGGCCTGGGCCGAGCCGGTCCGGAGCACGATCGGTGGCAGGAAGGCCAGGACCACCGAGGCGACGACGGCGAGGATGCCGGCGACCAGATAGATCTCCGACATGCTCAGGGCGTAGCCCTGTTCGAAGGGGTGGGCCACCAGCTCGGGCAGGCGGTTGATGACGGACGAGTCCTTGGTGACCGTCTCGAGCGCACCCGCACCCGCGCCCGACACCGGGTCGGCGAGGGCCTGCACGATCCCGAGTGCTTCGGGGTCCGCGCGCAGAGCCGGGTCGGCCAGGCCCTCCTGCACCCCGCGGGCGAGGCTGCCGTCTGCGCCCGCCTGCTCCAGCTCGCTGGTGATGGAGCCCCCGACCCGGCTGAAGAGGATCGACAGGAACACGGCCACCCCGGCGGTGCCGCCGAGCTGGCGGAAGAAGGTCGCGGACGCGGTGGCCACGCCGATCTCGCGCGGACTCACGGCGTTCTGCACGATCAGGGTGAGTGGCTGCATGCAGTTGCCCAGGCCGATTCCCAGCACCAGCATGTAGCCCATGACCAGGGTCAGCGAGGTGTCGGCGTCGATGGTCCACAGAAGGAACAACCCGACGGCCGAGATGGCGGTGCCGAGGATCGGGAACTCGCGGACCCGGCCGGTCTTGGAGATGAGCTGGCCGGACACGATCGAGGCGCCCATGAGCCCGGCCACCAGTGGAAGCATCATGAGTCCGGACTCCATTGGGTCGGCTCCATGGACGATCTGCATGTACAGCGGGAGGGTCATCAGCCCGCCGAACATGGCCATTCCCACGATCACCCCGCCGGCGGTGACGATAGCGAAGGTGCGGTCCCGGAACAGTCGCAGAGGGATGAGGGCCTCATCTCCCGCCCGCGCCTCCACGATGAGGAACAGGCCGATCCCGGCCAGCCCCACGACGTAACAGGCGAGGGCCGCCGGCGAGCCCCATCCCCATGTGTTGCCCTGCTCGGCCACCAGGAGGAGCGGCACCAGACCGACGACGATCGTGGCGGCTCCCGCCCAGTCCACCCGGTGGTCCACGCGGACGTTCTTGACGTTGAGGGTGATCATCACCAGCGTCAGGGCCATGGCGCCGATGGGGACGTTGATGAGGAAGATCCATCGCCAGCCGTCGATCCCGAAGATGGTCTCGGCGCCGGCGAAGAAGCCGCCGACGACCGGGCCGATGACCGAGGACGAGGCGAACACGGCGAGCAGGTAGCCCTGATACTTCGCGCGTTCGCGGGGCGGGATGATGTCGCCGATGATCGCCAGCGAGAGCGACATGAGGGCGCCCGCCCCCAGCCCCTGGATCCCGCGGTACAGCGCGAGCGTGTACATCGAGTCGGCGAGGGTGCAGAGCAGCGAACCGAACACGAAGATGACGATGCCGATGACGAAGAACGGTTTGCGCCCGTAGATGTCCGAGAGCTTGCCGTAGAGCGGCGTCGAGATGGTCGAGGTCATCAGGTAGGCGGTGGTGACCCAGGCCTGCGCGTCGAGGCCCTGCAGATCGTCGGCGATGGTCCTGATGGCGGTCGACACGATGGTCTGGTCCAGGCTGGCGAGGAACATGGCCGACATGAGGCCGGCGAGGATCACGAGGATCTGGCGGTGGGAGAACTCGCCGTCCTCACCGGCCTGGACCGTGACGGGTGCGCGGTCGGTCATCAGTTCTCCTTGGCGGACGTGAGGGCGTCGATCTCCGCGCGTAGCGATTCGGCGAGTCGGGTCAGTCCCTCGTCGAGCGAGGCGGCCTGCTCGGGTGTCCAGTCGGCCAGCACGCCGGCCATCCACTGGCCCCGTCCGGCGAAGACCCGGGTGACGAGGTCGCTTCCCTCGGGCGTGAGGGTGACGACGCTCGCGCGCCCGTCATCAGGGTCGGGGACCTTGGTGACCAGGCCGAGGGTCTCGAGGTGACGTACCTGACGGCTCACCACAGAGATGTCGGTGTGGACGCGGTCGGCGAGGGCGGTGACTCGCGCGGGTTCGTCGTGGATCGCGAAGAGCAGGGGGTGGGTCGACGGCTCGAGTGACTCGTGGAGTCGCGGCGCGGACATGTTCAGTGCCCTGAGCATCTTGACCACCCTGGACAGGTCCACAGCCAACTTCCCGCCCTGTTCGGCATCTATCGCCACCCTGATCTCCTCGGCCCGGATTAAATTGCTTGCAGCAAGCAAGTATAACGGCGTGCGCGCAGAGCGGCAACCCGGGTCTGGGGCGGGGCCAGGGGGCGGCCCTCGCCGGGCCGGACCTGGCGGACGCTAGGCCTCATCGGCGTTAACATCACCCCGGGCCGCTGCGCACACCCTCGCCCTGTGGCGAGTGCGGATTGCAGGTGGGTGCGGCGGGCGGTCCGCCGGAGGCGCACGCCAACTCTAAACACCGCTAACTGTTGACAGTTGACAGAGATGTGCATCACAATAGGTGTGACCTGAACGGCGGTGGGCAGCGGGATCGAGTAGATCCTGCTGATGACCGCCCGGGGAGAGTTGGCTGGTGCCTCCGCGGTGAGAGGAATCGAGTCGAGTAGAGGAGTAGGGATGAAGAAGTCCGCGAGTGCCCCTTTGACCAGGGACGGAACGTTCGCCCGTCGGACCGAGGAGCGGGTTCGGGAGATGATCCTCGACGGCACCCTTCCCCCGGGGGAGCGATTGAACGAGGTGTCGATCGCCGAGGTGCTCGGGATCAGCCGGGGGCCGCTCCGAGAGGCCATCCAGCGCTTGGTGGGCGAGGGTCTGTTGACGATCGTCAGCCACCGCGGGGCATTTGTGAAGACGTTCGAGCCCGGTGAGGTCGACGACCTGTACGAACTCCGAACCGCTCTGGAGACACACAGCGTCCGCCTCGTCTGCCGGAGGGCGACGGAGGAGGAGCTGCGGGAGCTCGAGCAGCTGGTCGGAGAAGCGGGGGAGGAGCTGTCCCAGGATCCCGCCCGCCCGTATCCCGCCGACCGGGACCTCCACACCCGGTTGACGTGGATGAGCGGCAATGACGCCCTGGCCGCCGCGACGGTCGAGGTCCAGCGTCAGATCTCCCTCGCGAGACAGACATCGGCCAAGAAGCCCGATCGGGCCCGTGAGGCGCTCGCCGAACACGAGCGACTCGTCGCGGCGATCGTCGACCGCGACGAGGACCGTGCGGCAGAGATCCTGCGACTGCACCTCGACAAGGCACGGAAGAGCGCCGTGGACGCACTGGGGATCACATCCGAATAGCGGCTCAAACGGGCCAGGAAAGGTGCAACAACCCATGACGACAACCAAGAAGTTGCGGGGTCTCCTCTCGTCAGGAGGGCTTCCGTTGATGGTGCCGGGTGCTCCCAACGCGCTCACCGCCCGAGTAGTCGAGGAGACGGGATTCGAGGCCGTGTACGTGACCGGCGCAGGAGTGACGAACTCCTACCTCGGTGCCCCCGACCTCGGACTCATCACCCTGAGTGAACTGGTGGGTCACGTCAACGCGATCGCCGACGCCGTGCAGATCCCGGTGGTCGTCGACGGCGACACGGGCTTCGGCAACGCGTTGAACGTGCAGCGCACCGTCCGGCTCATCGAGGGTGCCGGTGCGGCCGCCCTCCAACTGGAGGACCAGGTCAGTCCCAAGAAGTGCGGCCACTTCACCGGGAAGGAGGTCATCTCGGCGGACGAGATGGTCGGAAAGATCAAGGCTGCTGTCGACGCCCGTAGAGACGACGACTTCGTGATCGTCGCCCGGACGGATGCCCTGGCCATCGAGGGCATCGACGCGGCGATCGACCGCGCCGGACGGTACCTCGAGGCCGGGGCGGACGTGCTCTTCGTCGAGGCCCCCCGGGACGTGGACCAGATGCGCAGGATCACGACGAGTGTCCCGGGGATCCACATGGCCAACATGGTCGAGGGTGGACTGACCCCGCTGCTCCCGCGGGAAGAGCTGGGTGAACTCGGTTTCGCCGTTGCCCTCTACGCGAACGCGGCCATGCGTGGCGCGGTGGCCGGGATGCGTCAGGTGATGAACCACCTCGCGGAGGTCGGGGACACTCGTGACGCCGGTGAGCTGATGATCAGCTGGACAGACCGACAGGCCCTGGTGCGCAAACCCGAGTTCGACGAGCTCGACACGAAGTACGCGGTGGCGCAGAACACCGAGAATGGAGCAGTCGTATGACCACGTATGACCTTCGTCTGCACGGCGGCGATGTCTTCCTCAACGGAGAGGGGGTCCGCCGGGTGGACCTACTCGTCAAGGACGGGACAATCGCGGGGATCGTGACCCCCGATGTCGAGGTGGAGGCCACCGAAGTCGTCGACCTGCAGGGAAAGCTCGTCCTCCCGGGAGCGATCGACCCGCACGTGCACCTGGGAAAGGACATCAGGGTCCCCCGCGATCCCGATGACGCCCTCTTGGAGTCCGCGTCGGCCGTGGCCGGCGGCGTCACCACGATGCTGGTCTACCTGATGAGCGGCGAGTCCTATTCGGATGTGCTCCCCGGGTCCCGGGACGTGATGTCGCGTGACTCCCACGTGGACTTCGGGTTCCACATCGTCGTCGGCTCCGAGGCGCACTACGAGGAGATGCCGCACTACATCGACGAGTTCGGCGTCTCAAGCTTCAAGTTCTTCATGAACTTCCGCGGTGAGGAAGGCGCGTACCTCGGGCTGCCCGGCAACGACGACGGTTACATGTACGACGTGCTGGGCATGGCCGCCGATCGTGGAGCCATGATCAATCCCCACCCGGAGAACATCGAGTTGGTCTGGAAGCTCAAGGGCCGCCCGATCGACGAGTCCCGCGGCCCATTGCACGCCTGGAACATGTCGAGGCCGTCGTTCGTCGAGGCGGAGGCGGTGCAGAGGGTCTCGTTCATGGCGAAGGTCACCGGTGCCTCCATGTACTCGGTCCACACCAGCAGCGCTCTGGCGCTCGAAGCCGTCCTGCGTCAGCGGGAGTCGTATGAGAACCTCTTCGTCGAGACCTGCACGCAGTACCTCACCCTGACCACCGAGACCGATCCCGGGCCGGGAACCTACGGGAAGGTCAATCCTCCTCTCCGTGAACCGAGGGACCTCGAAGCGTTGTGGACCGGACTGGCGAACGGCGACGTCGACACCGTCGGCTCCGATCACAATGCCCGGCACCGCGTGAACAAGGAGAAGGACATCTGGAAGGCCAGTGCCGGCTTCCCCGGGGTGGGGGGCGTCCTGCCACTGACCCTGACGGAGGGGCTGCGCCGCGGCGTCCCGCTCGACCGGCTCGTGAACGCCACGTCCACCCGGTCCGCGCAACTCTTCGGCATGTACCCGAGAAAGGGCACGATCCAGGTCGGATCGGATGCAGATCTCGCGGTGGTCGACCTCTCAGGGGAGACCGTGATCGAAGCCGCGACCCAGCACTCCGGGGCCGAGTACACGCCCTGGGAGGGCACGCGGGTACCGATGCGGGTCGTCCACACCCTGGTCCGTGGGCACTTCGCGATGCGTGACGGTGAACTGTCCGCGACGACCACCGGCGAGTACATCGAGCGTCCCCACAGCGGCGCGGCGGCACTCGCCGAGCTGACCAGTCTCCCGAAGGAGGAGCGATGAACGAGTCCTCGGCACTCGACGACCTCACCCGCCGACGGTACGAGGCCGCGGGCTTCGGCCGGCCGGTCGGCCTGGGTCGGCGTCCCGGTCTGCTCATCATCGATGTGCAGTACCGCACCGTCGGTACCGCCCCGATGCCCTTCGACGACGCGCTCGAGGAGTTCCCCACGAGCTGCGGTGAGGTCGGCTGGCAGGCGGTCAGTCACATCGAACGCCTGCTCGCGCTGTTCCGGGCGAAGGGGTGGCCGGTCCTCTACCCCCATGTGGCTCCCAAAAAGGAGTACGACCAGGGCGCCCTGGGGGCGAAGGTCCCCGGCATCATGTCCATCCCGGAGAAGGGCTACGAGTTCGTGGCCGAGGTCGCTCCACGGGACGGAGACGTCCTACTGCCCAAGCGTCACCCGAGCGCGTTCTTCGGCACACCGTTGGCCAGCTATCTCGTCCAGGCGGATGTCGATTCCCTCGTCGTGACCGGGTGCACGACCTCGGGGTGTGTCCGTGCCAGCGTTGTCGATGCCTTCTCGTACAACTACAAGGTCGCCGTCCCATCGGATGCGGTGTACGACAGGAGCCCCACGGTCCACGAGGTCAACCTGTTCGACATGGCGCAGAAATACGCTGACGTGTCTACCACTGACGCTCTTCTGGGCGCGCTGGACGGGGTTCCCGCGCGCCACTGACAGACCGGTCCGTGGGTGGAGGTTGGCCCGGGCCGCGGCGTCCAATGAGAATCGCTGCAGGTAGATGGTGTTTCGACGGCGCTGCCGGGCCCGCGTTGGTTTAACACGATGGAAACCGCGTGCGGCCAGAAAACTGTTGACAGTTAGCAGACGACAGAATAATGTGGGTTCCGTCACAAAGGGCGGTCCGCAGTGGCAGCCCGCACGGGTGCCTCAATGGAACAGGAGAGGTCCGATGAGCTCGTTTCGAGCACGATGGGACGACCTTCCCGAGAGGGAAGTGCTTACCAACAATTTCCGTACCGCGATGACCGGTAAGGAGACCGGCGTCAACCGGATCCGCTGGATCCACCCGACCGTCGTCCCCACCCACTCCCACCCGGACTGCGAACAGACGGTGATCGTCACCAAGGGGAAGATCATCTTCACCGTGGAGGACGACGAGTTCACCCTCGAGCCCGGCGAGATCGCTATTCTCCCCCGCAACGTTCCCCACGGCGGCCGCAGCATCGAGGGTGAGGCGGAGTTCATCGAGATCTTCGCCCCCACCCGCATCGAGAACCTGCTCGGATTCGTGGGGTCCTCGTCCATGCCCGATCCGGATGAGGGGACGGGCGCATGAGTGTCAAGCAGGTCAGCCCGCACGTCCACGTGGAGACCGCGTATCTGGGATCCAACAACTCGATCATCGTGGGCACGGACGGGGTCGCGCTGGTAGACACCCCGCACAAGCCGACCGACGCGCAGGCATGGCGACGGGTCGTCGACGGCTTCGGGGCCACCCGCTTCGTGGTCAACACGGACCATCACCCCGATCACACCATCGGGAACTTCTGGATGGGGGGAGAGGTCGTCTCGCATCGTGGGACCCGCGATCGGCTCCTGCGGGATGCGCCCACCGAGGAGTACCTGCGGGAGCTGTTCGAGGTCATCGACCCGGACGCAGTGGATCTGCTCCCGTCCTACTCGGTGCGCATCCCGGAGGTGGTGTTCCAGGATCGTCTCGATCTGCACCTGGGCGACGTCCATCTCGAACTCCGCTTCCAACCCGGACACACGGCGAACAGCCTGCTCGCCTACCTCCCCGAGGACGGCGTGATCTTCACCGGGGACATCGTGTGCGAGTCGAGCCTCCCGTCGTTCCAGGACTGCCGCCTGTGGGACTGGTTCGACGCGATCGACGCCGTCGAGTCCTACGACTTCGACGTCCTCGTCCCCGGACACGGTGAGGTCACCGACCGCAGCGCGGTCGAGCGGTACCGCCAGTGGGGACGGGACGTGGCGGGGGAGGTCGCCGCCGCGATCGACGCCGGACAGACCCTCGAGCAGGCCTGCGATGAGATCCGATTCGAGGATCTCATCCACGTCGGGAACGAGGACTACACCGGTTACCCGGATCCACTGATCGAGATGTTTCAGCGCAACTCGATCGCACGTATCTACCACGACCTTTCCGAGCGGCCCGAGCTCGCCCGGTAACAACACCCTCGAGTGATGGAGAAGACATGAGAATCAGCAAGTCCATAGTGGCTGTCGCTGCCGCCACCACCCTCGCGCTGACCGGATGTGGAGCAGACTCCGGGTCGGACGGAGGATCGTCCGGTGCCTCCGCCGACGGCGCCGCACTGGCAGAAGAGGCCGCGGCCATGGTCGACGAGTACCGGGCCGTCCCGACCCCCGACGACCTCGGAGCCCCGATCGACATCAGCGAACTCGAGGGCGAGACCATCTACAGCATTCCGATCGACAGCGGGGCTGAGTTCTACGCCGACGGTGAGGCGGCCATGGCCGCCGTCGCCGAGGAGGCCGGCGTCGACTTCGTGACCTTCCCCTCCGACGGTACCCAGACGTCGTACCAGCAGGGCATCCAACAGGCGATCAACGCGGGCGCAGGCGCGATCCTGCTCAACGGACCCCTGCCGGAGACCCTCGGTCCGCAGATCGACGCCGCGAAGGACGCCGGCATCCCGGTGGTGCCGCTGCACATCAACGACATGGAGAGCGGGACCTCGGAGGGCCTGGAGTACGAGGCGTTCGCCCCGTTCAACCTGGCCGCGCGGTTGATGACGCTCGACGCGATCGCCCATCACGAGGGCGCCCCCGTCAACGCGCTGATCATCCAGTCCTCGGAGACCGGCCCGGCCGCGGGCATGGTCGAGACGATGCAGGAGACGCTGGACGAGTACGGTCCGGAGGGGTCCAAAGCCAGTGTGATGAACGTGGCGGTCCCGCAGTGGTCGACCCGGATCCAGGACGAGGTCCAGTCGAACCTGCTCAGGGATCCGACGATCAACACGGTGCTGCCCATCTACGACAACATGGCGACCTACGCGTCCCCCGGTATCCAGCAGGCCGCCGCCGGCCGGGACGTCCCCATCTTCACCTTCAACGGAACCCCCTCGATCCTCCAGATGGTCGCCAACGGGACCGTCGCGATGAACGTGGCCGAGAACCCGGACTGGGTGGCGCACGTCAACATGGACACCGCGTTCCGGGCGATGCTCGGTGAGGAGCCCATCGAGGGTGTCTCCGGGCCCGTCCGCGTCATCGACGAGACCAATGTGGAAGAGACCGGGAACCCGCCGCGCAGCGGTGAGGGCTTCGGCGACGAGTACCGCGACGCCTACCGCGAGCTGTGGGGACTGATCTGATCATGACCGCCCAGCATCCACCCTCCGCGGACCCGGCGCCTCTTCTGGAGATCCGTCAGCTCACCAAGTCGTTCAACGGCGTGTCCGCGTTGAGCGGTGTCGACCTGGCGATGTATCCCGGGGAAGTGCACGGTCTGCTCGGTGCGAACGGCAGCGGAAAGTCGACCCTGATCAAGGTTCTCGCCGGGGTCCATGACGCCGACGGGGGCGAGGTCACGGTGCACGGGACGCGGGTGTCGACCCCGTTCGGTGCCCGCGGCCTCCGTGATCACGGGCTGGGCTTCGTCCACCAGGATCTCGGACTGGCCCCCTCCGGAACCGTCCTCGAGCACATGGCCCTGGACTCCGGTGGAACCTCGATGGGGCTCAAGCGGGTGCCGTGGGGCCATGAGCGAGAGCGGGTGGGCGAGCTTCTCGACCGGTTCGGGATCGACATCCACCCGGATGCGACGATCGACATGCTCACTCCCGTCCAGCGCGCCATGTTGGCGGTCGTCCGGGCCGTGGGGGGGCAGGAGCTCAAGTCGGAGCCGGGACGTCCCCAGATCCTGGTCCTCGACGAGCCCACCGTCTTCCTGCCGCGGCAGGAGGTGGACGTTCTATTCGCAGTGCTCGATCGCCTGCGGGACCGCGGTGACGCGGTATTGCTCGTGTCCCACGACCTCGACGAGATCCTGCAGGTCACCGACCGGGTGACCGTCTTCCGGAACGGGGGACTGGCCGGAACCCGCGAGACCCGGGGCGCCACCCGGGATGATCTGGTGAGCCTGATCCTCGGATCGAAGGCAGAGCACCTGACCAAACACGACGCCGTGGTCGATTCCGATGCGCCGCCCGTGCTGGCCGCCCGCGCCCTCACTGGGGAGCGGGTCCACAACCTCGACCTCGAGGTCTACGCGGGTGAGGTGGTGGGCGTGACCGGGCTGGCAGGCTCCGGGACCGAGGAGCTTCCCGACCTTCTCTTCGGGGCGCGTGCGTCCAAGTCGGGGTCCGTCGAGCACCAGGGTGAACAGGTGCACGACCCCACACCGGCTCGTTCCATGGACGCGGGGGTCGTCCTCATCCCCGCGAACCGCAAGGAACAGGGCGGCTCCCTGGAACTCAGCGTTCTGGAGAACATGTCGCTGCCCTTCCTCGGCCGCCGCGCCGGCGGTGCGCTGATCGACTGGGCCGGACTGCGTCGACAGGCCGACGAGACGCTCGCCCGTCTCCGGGTCAAACCACAGGACTCCTCGGCGATGTTCGGTCACCTGAGCGGCGGAAACCAGCAGAAAGTGCTGATCGGGAAGTGGATGGACACGCAGCCGACGGTCATGCTGCTCAACGAACCGACGCAGGGCGTCGACGTGGGCGCACGTCGCGAGATCTTCAAACTCGTCCGCGAAGCCACCCAGAAGGGCATGGCGGTGCTGTGCGCCACAACGGACTACGAACAGCTCGTCGAGATGGCCGACCGAGTCGTGGTCCTCGACCAAGGTGAGATCCGGGCAGAGCTGCGCGGAGATCACATCACCAAGGACGCACTCGCGTCCGCCGTCTATTCGGAGGAAGTGGCATGACCGCCTCGGAGAAGAACCACGCGGGAACGGCGACCGCCTCCCGTCCGCCGTCGCAGGCGGTCAAGAGGCCGGCCCAGCCTGAGCGTTTCGCGCTCCTGGGCGTCTGGGTCGTCCTGATCATCGCGTTCAGTGTCCTGGCCCCCCAGACGTTCCCGACGACGGCGAACGTCGCCAACATGCTCGGGTCGCAGGTCGTCCTGCTGATCCTGGCACTGGGACTGGTGTTCCCGCTGCGTGCGGGAGACTTCGACCTCTCGGTCGCGACCACCCTGAACATGTCGATGGTGCTGGTGGCCGTCCTCAACGTCAAACAGGGGTGGAACATCTGGGCCGCGGTCCTCGTCGCGATACTGGCGAGCCTGGTCGTCGGGGTGGTCAACGGGTACATCGTGACGAAATTCGACATCCACTCGTTCATCGTCACGCTCGGCGTGGGGACCGTCGTCCAGGGCTTCATCTACTTCATCTCGGGTTCGGTCACCATCAGTGGCATCGATCGCGAACTCACCGACGCGGTGCTCACCCGACCGTTCCTGTCCGTACCGATCGGCTTCTACTACGCGGTGATCCTGTGCCTGCTGGTCTGGTACATCTTCGACCACTCGGCTTTCGGCCAGCGCCTGCTCTTCGTCGGTCAGGGCAGCGAGGTCGCCCGACTCAACGGCGTCAACGTCAAGGGACTTCGCTGGCGGGCACTCATCATCTCGTCGGGGTTCGCCGGGCTCGCGGGTGTGGTCTACGCGGGCACCACGGCCAGCGCGGATCCCGTCTCGGGGGGCGCGTTCCTCCTACCGGTGTTCGCGGCGTGTTTCCTCGGTTCGACCGTTCTCAAGATCGGGCGGTTCAACCCGTGGGGCACCTTCATCGCGGTGTACTTCCTGGTCACCGGGATCACCGGGCTGCAGCTCCTCGGTGCACAGCAGTACGTGCAGGAACTCTTCTACGGCGGGGCCCTGGTCATCGCCGTCATCCTGTCCAAGGTCATCCGCACCCGCGGTGAGCGGATCCGTAGGACACAAGTCCAGAACGCGTAGTCACACCATCGTCCGCCTCGGGCCGAACCCGGCCCGGAATACCCCGAACTCGGGACGACGCGACACCACCGACCACCGGTCGGCAACGGAAAGGGAACGCAAAATGAAGGCACGCGGAGCAGTAATCCACCAGGTCGGCGAACAGTGGGAGGTCCAGGATCTCGAGGTGAGTGAACCCGCCGAGGACGAGATCCTCGTCAAGGTGATGGCCAGTGGCCTGTGCCATTCCGACGACCACTTCGTCACCGGCGACATCCCGGTGAACCTTCCCATGGTCGGTGGGCACGAGGGCGCCGGCATCGTCGAGAAGGTCGGCTCCCGGGTCACCCGGGTCAAGCCCGGCGACCACATCGCCACGCTGTTCATCCCGGCCTGTGGTGTGTGCAAGTACTGCGTCCGGGGCCAGAGCTACATCTGTAACAACGGCGCGGGCATGGAGACCGGGATGGCGATGGACGGCACCGCCCGGTTCCACGACACCGACGGGAATCCGATCGGCGGCGTGACCCGGCTGGGGTCGTTCTCCAACTACCTCGTCTGCCACGAGACGCAGGCGGTGAAGCTGCCCGACGACATCCCGTTCGACCTCGCGTGCCTGGTCTCGTGCGGTGTGGCCACCGGTTACGGTGCCGCCGTCAACGCCGCTCCGGTCCGGCCCGGCGACGTCGTCCTGGTCATGGGACTGGGTGGCGTCGGCGCCAACGCGGTCCAGGGTGCCAAGCACGCCGGAGCCGATCACATCATCGTCGTGGACCCGGCGGAGAACAAGATGGAGCTCGCCGCGGGCTTCGGGGCCACGGCAGCCTTCACCTCCATCGACGAGGCCCGTCCGCTGATCGCCCAGCTGACCAACGGACAGGGCGTGGACGTCACCATCGTCACGGTCGGCCGGGTCGACGGCGACATCATCGGAGAGGGATTCGACACCGTCGGCAAGGCGGGGAGCCTCGTCCTGGTGTCGGTGGGCTCGCACGAGCGCTCGCTGAGCGTGAGCCCGCAGGACATGACGAATCTCGCCAAGTCCATCAAGGGCGTCATGTACGGCAACTGCCGTCCCCTGGGCGACATCCCTCGGCTCTTCGACATGTACCGCACGGGCAGCATCAAGCTCGATGAGTTGGTGACCACCCGATACAAGCTGGACGACATCAACCAGGCCGTCGAGGACATGCACGCGGGCCGCAACATCCGCGGCGTCATCGTCCACGAGCACTGAGAACTGTCTCACTCCCGACCGGGGTGAACCGCCCGGCACACCGCGAGCCGGTGGCACACACGCAGCTACGTAAGGAATGTGATGACGACTCCCCAGAACCAGCCCGACGCCAGTAAGCCGATCGAACACACCCGACTGCACATCGGCGGTGAATGGGTCGACGGCATCGCGGGCGCTGAGTTCGACACCGTCAATCCCGCCACCGGCGAGGCGTTCGCCAAGGTGGCGGAGGGTCGCGCCGAGGACGTCGACCGGGCCGTCAAGGCGGCCCGGGAGGCGTTCGAGAACGGGCCGTGGTCGAGGATGAAGCCCAAGGAGCGCGCTGCCGCGATCTGGCGACTCGGCGACCTGCTCCTGGCCGACGCCGAGGAGATGGCGCGGGTGGAGACCCTCGACCAGGGCAAGCCCTACGTCGCGGCCCGTGACGGCGACGTCCCCACGGCCGCCGGTCTCTACCACTACATGTCCGGCTACGCGACCAAGATCGAGGGCGAGACGATTCCGATCTCTGCTCCGGGCGAGTACCACACCTACACGCGACGCGAACCCCTAGGCGTCGTCGGCCTGATCGTGCCGTGGAACTTCCCGCTCGTCATCACCGCGTGGAAGCTGGCGCCGGCCCTCGCTGCGGGCAACACCGTGGTGCTCAAGCCCGCCGAGGCCACACCTCTCTCCGCACTACGCCTGGCCCACCTCGCACTCGAGGCCGGTATTCCGCCGGGGGTCCTCAACGTGGTCAACGGTTTCGGCCCGACCGCCGGGCAGGCGATCTCCGAGCACCCGGGTATCGACAAGGTCTCGTTCACCGGCTCGACGGCCACGGGTCGCAGGATCCTCGACGCCGCGGGCGGCAATCTCAAACGCGTCACCCTCGAACTCGGCGGTAAGAGCGCCAACATCATCTTCCCGGATGCGGACCTGGACAAGGCCATCGCGGGCTCGTCCAACGCGATCTTCTACAACGCGGGACAGGCGTGCGCCGCCGGTGCGCGGCTGTATGTCCACGACGACGTGTACGACCGGGTCGTGGAGGGACTGGTCGCCAAGGCCGAGGAGATCACTGTCGGCGACGGTTTCGACCCCGCCAGCGAGATCGGCCCGGTGGCCAGCAAGACCCAGTTCGACACCGTCTCGTCCTATCTCGAGGTCGGGCGCTCCGAGGGCACCGTCCTCACCGGCGGCTCGCGCAAGGGTGACCGCGGGTACTTCATCGAGCCCACCGTCCTGGCGGATGCGGGCCAGGATTCGAGGATCATCAAGGAGGAGATCTTCGGTCCGGTGGTGGTGGTGTCGCGGTTCAGTTCTGAGGACGAGGTCGTCGAACTCGCCAACGACACCCGGTACGGGCTCGCGGCCGGGATCTGGACGGGCAGCGTCGGCAGGGCGCACCGTGTCGCCGCGAAGCTCCGGGCGGGCACCGTGTGGGTCAACACCTACGGGATCTTCGACCCGAGCATGCCCTTCGGCGGCATGAAGGAGTCGGGCTGGGGCCGCGAGATGGGCCACGAGGTCCTCCACGACTACACGGACCTCAAGACCGTGTGCGTGGACATCGCCGAGTGAACGGGACCGGTGAGAGCGTGAACGCACAGGCCACGGAGTCGTCATTGCTGTTCGAACCGTGGCGGCTCGGTCGTATCGAGCTGGCGAACCGCGTCGTGATGGCACCGATGACGCGGAACAGGGCGGACCGCGCCGGTGTGCTTCCGGACTCCGCCGTGACCTATTACGAACAACGTGCCGGTGCAGGCCTCATCGTCTCGGAGGCCGCCCAGCCCTCCGCGTCGGGGCAGGGCTACCCCGGTACGCCGGGCATCCACGATGACCGGCAGGAAGCACAGTGGACGAAGGTCGCGGACGCGGTGCACGCCAGGGGCGGCAGGATTTTCTGCCAGCTCATGCACACGGGGAGGATGAGCCACGAGAGCTTCATGCCGCCCGGTGCGAAGGTGGTCGCGCCGAGCCCGATCCGCGCCGGGATCGAGGTGGAGACCATCGACCGCGTGATGGCCCCGGCACCGGTGCCGACCGAGCTGGACCAGGACGGGATCGACGGGATCATCCGGGACTTCGCCGACGCCTCCGAGCGGGCCGTTCGCGCCGGTATGGACGGAGTGGAGATCCACGGGGCGAACGGCTACCTGCCCCACCAGTTCCTGTCCCCGGGGACCAACCACCGCACCGACGCCTACGGGGGCAGCCCCGAGGCCCGGTCACGGTTCGTGGTGGAGCTGCTGCGCGCGGTCTCCGACCGGATCGGTCACGACCGGGTGGGTCTGCGGATCTCGCCCGGAGGTCAGTTCAACGACATGTCGGACAAGGGCAACGACGAGACCTACCTCTCCCTGATCGACCAGATCGACGAACTGCGGATCGCCTACCTACATACGTTGCGTCGCCGGTCGACGCCGCTGCACGAGCAGCTCCGCGGACGGTGGAGTACCACCTACATGTTGAACACCGGATTCCACGGGCCCAGCGAGCGGGAGGACCTCGAGCCTCTCCTGGAGGCCCGTCAGGCAGACCTGGTGAGCGTCGGCAGGCTGTTCATCTCCAACCCGGACCTGCTCGACCGGTGGAGGCACGGTATCGAGCGGGTGGAGTGGGACGAATCCACCTTTTACACCGGCGGCGACAGAGGGTACATCGACTACCCGGCAGTGCAGTACTAGCGACCTCGTCAGGAGAAGACCATGTCCGAACAGAGAACGATCCCGGCCCCACTCGGCGGCAAGGTGGTGGTGGTGACCGGGGCGGCATCCGGAATCGGTGCCACCGCGGTCGAGGTACTCCGCGACCAGGGCGCCGCCGTCGTCGGGTGGGATCTGGCGGGTACTCCCGAGGCGGGCCCGCTCGACCTCACCGACCGCGCCGCGGTGCATGCGGCCGCGCAGACCGTGCTCGCCGACCACGGTGCGGTGGACGCGCTGGTCAACTGCGCCGGGGTGATCACCGAGAACCTGCCGTTCGAGCGCGTCGCCCCACAGGACTTCCTCAAGTGCTTCAACGTCAACGTGATGGGCATCGTCCATGCCAGCCAGGCGCTGCATCCGGCGTTGGTGGCCGCAGGTGGGGCGATTGTCAACATCGCCTCGCAGGCAGCTCTCGTGAGCCTGCCCGACCAGTCGGCCTACTCGGCGTCCAAGGGCGCCGTCGCGGCGCTCACGCGGTCGATGGCGATCGACTGGGCCCCGGCCGGCGTCCGGGTCAACGCCATCTGCCCTGGCTTCACCCTCACACCCATGGCCAAGCAGCAGATGACCCCGGAACTGGACGCCGCCGTCTCCCGCCGGGTGCCGTTGGGGCGGATGTTCGAGACCGAGGAGATCGGCGCGGTCATCGCGTTCCTGGCCTCTCCGGCGGCCTCCGCCGTCACCGGAATCGTCATGCCCGTCGACGGCGGCTGGACCGCCGGTGAGCCGGCGCTGCCGATGGGTGGCGCGGAATGAGTGATCGAGGCACCGCCTACGTGTCAGGGGCGAGCTCGGGGATCGGTCGGGGAGCGGCGGTGCGCCTGGCGGCGGATGGCTACCGGGTCGTCCTGCTGGGCAGGAACGAGGCCAGGCTCGCCGAGGCGGCCGCGGAGTGCGGAGATGACGCCCGTTACGCGGCCTTCGACGTGACCGATCCCGCCGCGGTCGACGACACGCTGCCGGCGCTGATCGACGAGCTCGGACCGCCCACCGCCGTGCTGCACAACGCCGGCCAGACGATCGTCGGTGCACTGGACCAGCTCACGCCGGACGAGTGGCAGCGCCAGATGGACGTCAACCTCACCAGCATCTACGCGTTGAACCGGCATCTGTGGCCTGCGATGGTTCCGGGCGGCGGCAGCATCGTCCTGGTGGCCTCGACCGCGTCGTTCGCGGCGTTCCCCCAGGACGCCGCCTACGTGGCCTCCAAGGGAGCCGTGCTGGCCCTGACCAAGGCGATGGCCCTCGACGGAGCCCCTCACGGCATCCGCGTGAACGCCGTGTGCCCCGGATTCATCCTGACCCCCAACCTCCAGGGCTTTTTCGACTCCCAGGATGACCCGTCCGGGGCTGCCGGCGGCGCCGCCGCTTCCGCCCCGTTGGGCCGGATGGGGAGTCCGGAGGACGTCGCCGGGGCGATCTCCTTCCTCCTCTCACCCGACGCGGCTTTCGTGACCGGGACGCCGATACTGGTCGACGGCGGCCTCATGGCAAGGGTGCCCGGATAGCCGACGGGAACGGCGCACGGCCGACGGTCGTGACGACCGGACAACACGCGACTCACCGATGCAGAAAGCGACAGGTTCCGTTCAGATGGTCACAGAGGTCTCACCCCAGTCCGACACCGAGGTCGATGTCGACGTCGTCATCGTCGGCGCAGGCGGAGGCGGTCTGACCGCGGCCCTCGCGGCCGCGGACTCCGGCGCATCCGTGGTCGTCCTGGAGAAGCTCGACGTTCCCGGCGGCAACACCGCGCTGTCCACCGGATCGGTGCCGGGCGCCGGTACCCGCCAACAGATCGAGGCGGGTGTAGAGGACGATGCCGAGCGAATGACGGCGGACCTGCTCCGGCAGAGCGGACCGCACGAGGCCGAGCATCTGACCAGACGACTGGCCCGGTCCTCGGGTGCGTTGGTGGACTGGCTCGTGGACGCGCACGGGGTCGACCTCAAGCTGATCATGGAGTACAAGCACGTCGGCCACTCGGTCAACCGGCTGCACGCACCGCCGTCCCGTCGCGGTCAGGACCTGGTCGACGACCTGGTGGCTGCGTGCGGCCGTGCGGGTGTCGAAGTGGTCACCGGTAATCCCGTCGCGGGTCTGCTCGTGGAAGACGGAATCGTGCGCGGAGTCCGGGTGGCCGGGGAGCGCGTGCAGGAGTACACGCTCCGCTCGCATGCGGTCATCCTCGCGGCCAACGGGTTCGCGGCCAATCGAGACCTTGTGGGCGAGTGGGCACCGGAACTCGTCGGGCTCGAGTACTTCGGTGCTCCAGGATCAACGGGGGAGGCGATCGAGTGGGGACTGGAGCTCGGCGGTGAACTCGAGAACCAGCAGGCCTACCAGGGATACGCCGCGGTGGCGTACCCGTACGGCAACATCCTGTCCTGGACCACGGTGGAGAAGGGTGGGGTGCTCATCGACTCGACCGGTGGTCGGCTCGGTGACGAGATCGTCGGGTACTCCGGTTTCACCACCGAGGTCCTGGCCGGTCAGGGACCTATCTGGGCGGTGTTCGACACCCGGATCCGGGATGTGACCTCGCTCGAGGACGAGTTCCGCGACCTCGTCGAGATGGGCGGTGCCAAGGAGTGTGCGTCGACCACCGAGCTCGCCGCGGTGACGGGCGCACCGGAGGACGCGGTGATCCGAACATTGGAGAACTACGCGGCGGCCGCCCGGGGAGAACGCGCCGACGAACACGGACGGACCGAGTTCGCCATGGCGCCGCTGCAGCCTCCCTACGTCGCGGCACGGGTCACCCCGGGGTTGTTCCACACCCAGGGCGGGCTCCGCATCGACGACGAGGGGCGAGTGCTGCGTGCTGACGGCTCCACGATCCCGGGTCTGCTCGCCGTGGGTGGCGTCGCGGCCGGCGTGAGTGGTCAGACCGGAGGGCGCGGCTACTCGTCGGGCAACGGGTTGCTCACGGCGATCGGTCTGGGGCAGCTGGCCGGTGCCGCCGCGGCGGCCGCCAGATGAGCGCCGCTCCGGGCTGGTTCGAGTGGCGTGACCACCTCGCCGACCGGTTGTCGGGTGATCCGGTCGGCTCCGACCCCCGGCTCAGGCGCAAAGCCGCGCTCGTACTCGTCGACGACCTCGCCGCGATGGTGTTCGGTCGGCAGCACGACGAGATCCGGACCTTCGCCGACGCGATGTCCCGTGGTGACGTGCGCGGCGAGGCCGCCGTCGTCGCGGGGGGCCGCGCCCCGCGCGAGCGGGCCGCGGCGGCGAACGCCGTCGCGGCGGGATGGGACGAGCTCGACGAGGGATACCGGCCCGCGACATGCCACGGGGGGCTGTACGCGATTCCCGCCGCGATGGCCGAGTCCGAGGTCACCGGTGCGTCGGTCGATGACCTGCTCAACGCGGTGGTCGTGGGGTACGAGGTGGCCACAGCGGTGGCCAGAGCGTTTCCTTCACCTCGGCCACTCACCCTGCATCCGCACGCAACCCTGTCGCCGATCGGCGCCGCCGCGGCGGTGACCTGGCTCCGAACGCGGAGCGGTGCGGCCGTCCTCGGTGCGGTGGACGCTGCGGCCACGATGAGCATGGCCGGCCCGTTCCGTCACGCCACGGTGGGAGCCCAGGTGCGCAACGTCTGGGCCGGGGGAGGAGCGGTGCTGGGATTCCTCGCCGCCGATGCCGCCGCAGCAGGCCTCCGCGGGGACGACGTCACGCTCTTCGACGTCTTCAGTTCGACCTATGGGCAGGGCGTCGACCCCGAAGAGCTGGCATCCGAGCGCGACACGTGGGCGATCCTCGACGGCTATCACAAGCGATACGCCGCATGTCAGTACACCCACGCCGCCCTCGAGTGCGCGCTGGAGATCACCGACGGAGTGCCGCTCCCGTCCCCCGAGGACGTCGTGACGATCGAGGTGTCCACCCATCCGCTGGCGATGGCCCTCGACGACCGCGCCCCGACCACGGCCCTGGGCGGAAAGTTCTCCGTCCCGCACGTCGTCGCGGCGGTCCTGGCGTCCGGGTCCGGTGACGCCCCCGTCTTCGCCTCCGAGGGGCTGGGGGACCCCACTGTCGCGGCCCTGCGTGATCGGGTCCAGCTGACGCTGTACGGCTCCCTGCCCGAGCCGCCCCACGACCGGCCCGCCAGGGTGACGGTCCGGTACGCCGACGGGTCGCGTCGCGACGCCGAATGCCTCAGCGCCGTCGGAGGTCCGGACAGACCACTGGGCGAGACCGAGGTGCTTCAGAAGGCGGCGGACCTCACGTCCCGGCACCTCCCCGCCTTCACCGGCGTCGCAGCGCAGATCGTCAATGGCGAGGTGGCGGGGAACGCTCCGTGGTCTACAGTCCTGTCCTCACTCGTCCCGGAGGTCGGTCGATGAACTCGAACTCGAATCCGTTGCCCGACGGCGGACTGACGCTGTCGGAGAAGCTGGTGGCCGCGGCCGTGGAGGCGATGACCTCGGTCCCCGACACCGTCCTGGCATCCGCCAGGCTTCATCTGCTCGACAGCCTGGGCGTCGGGATCCTGGGATCCGTCAGCGGTCCTGTCAGGACAGTCACCAGTATCGCCGACTCGTCCGGTCACGGCCCCTGCACCGTACTCGGACGAGAGGACGGCGCACCGGCCCCGGTCGCGGCCCTGGCCAACGGTTCCCTCATCCACTCCCTGGAGTTCGATGACACCCACGTCGCCTCGGTTATGCACGGGAGTTCGACCCTGACGTCGGCTGCGCTGGCCGCGGCCGAGTCCAGTGGCGCGGACGGCGACCGGATGACCGCCGCCTATGCCATCGGGTGGGAGGTCCTCATCCGGATGGGCCTGGCCAGTCCGGGAACCCTACAGTCACGCGGTTTCCAGACCACGAGCGCCGCCGGCCCGTTCGCCGCCGCACTGGTGTCGATCCTGATCCGAGGGGACACCCACAACGGCGCCGACGCACTCGGCATCTCCGGCAGCCAACCCGGCGGAACTTTCGCATTCCTCGCGGAGGGGGCGACGGTCAAGGCCGCACAGCCGGCGTGGGCCGCTCACTCAGGACTGTGGGCGGCGGAACTCGCCCGGGCGGGGATCACCGGGCCATCGAGAGTCCTTGACGGCGACCACGGCTTCTACACCTTGTTCGCGGACGACCCCGGAGCGCCGGCCAGGCTCGACGCGCTGCTGGGCGACCTCGGTGAGAGATGGCACCTCCCGGACGCCGCGTACAAGCTGATCCCGTGTTGTCACTTCATCCATCCGTTCGTGGAGGCCGTCGAGCAGTTGCTCTCGGAGGGCCTTCAGCCGGCGGACATCGACAGTCTCCACTGTCACGTCCCCGCCGGGGCCGCACCGGTGATCGCCGAACCGTGGAGTACCAGGCAGATACCTCCCAGCGGACACGATGCGCGGTGGAGTCTCCCGTACGTCCTCGCGGCTCGGTTGGTCGACGGCGAGGTCAGGAACTCTCTGTTCACCGACCCGATCGGCGGGGAGCGGGCCGCCATGGCCGGCAGGATGACCTACGAGCTCTGGGATGACTCCGGGTTCCCCGCCCGGTACCCGGCTCGTGTCGACGCGCGGACCCGGGACGGCCGCGTGCACACGGCGAGCGTCCGCGACGTGCTCGGTGGGGCCGGGCGCCCGGTTCCCGAAGAGGCGATCCGCGCGAAAGCCGACAGGAATCTGCGTCTGGCCGGCTGGACGGAGGACGAGGCGGCGGTGTTGATCGAACTGCTGGTGGACAGTCCGTCCCTGGACCTGTCCGCGCTGAGCGCAGTGCTCCGGGGAGCTGCCAGCGCCGGCCAGCGGTAGCCGCTGACGGCTCCCCGCCGGTGGCTCGGACCTGCCGGCGCGAGGTCGCACCCAGCATCCGGAAGGCTCTGCGCACGCTGTGATCCGCTCGATCCGGACTGAGGTGGAGCAACGCGTGGATGTCGGACCGGAACGGTATACCCAAGGACGCGACCATCGTGGTCGCGAGTCAGTTCCAGCCAGTCCGAGGAGAACTCCGTGAGCGCCACCAGATTCGATCCCTACGAGCCCGACCTGTTGCCGGCTGCTGTCCGCGGATATCTCGAATCCCAACTCAGCAGCACGCGCGATTTGCCCGCCGACACCGTGTTCACGGCGGACGCAAGGGTGGTCGACGAGGACAAGGAATACCTCGGTTCGGCGGCGATCCGAGAGTGGTTGACCACGTCCGCCAGTCAGTACACGTACACATTGGACTACATCGGCCAGACGAGGACGGCCGACGACACGTGGCTCGTGGCAGGCCACCTGGAAGGCAACTTCCCCGGGGGGAAGGCCGATCTCTGGTACCGGTTCCGCCTCGATGGGGACAAGGTCTGCGACCTCATCATCGAGCCGCCTCCCGCCGGGTAGGCGGCAGCTGCTGTGCCCCGGGCAGGCGGCAGCTGCTGTGCCCCGGGCAGGCGGACGCTGTGGTGCCCCCGGTCGGACTCGAACCGACACTGGACGGGTTTTGAATCCGTTGCCTCTGCCAATTGGGCTACGGGGGCGAACGCGGCGAGCCGCTGGTCGGAAAGTCTAACCGACGACCGGTGAGCGGCTGTCCGACGCCCGCCCTAGAGTGGCCGTGTGAGCAACACGAGCCAGACCGCCGAAGCCAGTTCCGTCGCCACCACCGCGTCCGCCGACGCCGAAGCACACGGGCCCACCCGTCTGTTGCTCCTCGACGGGCACTCGCTGGCGTTCCGCGCGTTCTACGCCCTTCCCGCAGAGAACTTCTCCACGGCCTCCGGGCAGCACACCAACGCGGTCTACGGCTTCCTGTCGATGGTCGCCAACCTGGTCACCACCGAGGAGCCCACCCACCTGGCGGTGGCGTTCGACGTCTCCCGGGCGACCCTGCACCGGACGGCCGAGTACCCGGAGTACAAGTCCACGCGGTCGGCGGCCCCGGAGGAGTTCAAAGGTCAGGTCGAGTTGATCCAGGAGGCCCTGGTGGCACTCGGGGTCCGCACGCTGTCGCTGGAAGGCCACGAGGCCGACGACATCATCGCCACCCTGGCCACCCAGGCCGCAGGGGCCGACACGCTCATCTGCACGGGGGACCGTGACGCGCTGCAGCTGGTCTCCGACTCGGTGACGGTCCTCTACCCGGTCAAGGGAGTCTCGGAGCTCGCCCGCTTCACCCCCGAGGCCGTGGAGTCCAAGTACGGGGTCACCCCCGCGCAGTACCCGGACGTCGCGGCTCTGCGCGGCGACACCTCCGACAACCTCCCCGGCGTGCCCAAGGTCGGTGACAAGACGGCGGCGAAGTGGATCGTGCAGTACGGAAGCCTCTCAGAACTCATAGCCCACGCGGACGAGGTCAAGGGCAAGGTGGGGGAGAGCTTCCGCGAGCACCTCCCGCAGGTGCAGCTCAACCGGCGTATCACCGAGCTCACCCGGGACCTCGACCTCGGCGTCCAGCTGGATGAACTCACCCGTCGCCTGCCCGAGCGGGCGGACGTCAACGCCCTGTTCGACCGGCTGGAGTTCGGTCCCCAGGCACGCGACCGGTTCCTCTCCGCGTTCCTCCCGGAGGGCGCACCCGATCCGGTCCCCGAGATCGAGATCGAGCAGGCCGCGGTGCTGCGGGCGGGCGAGGTCTCGGATTGGCTGGCGGCCCACGCGCCGGCCGGGAGTCGGCACGGCCTCGTCGTCGTCGGTCCCTCACGACCGGGCGCGGGGGACGCGCAGTCGGTCACTGTGGCCGCGGCGGGCGGAGCCTCCGGACACATCGACCTCGCGCGGATCGACCCCGCCGACGAACAGGCTCTACAGGCGTGGCTGGCCGACGACGCGGTGTCGAAGGCGGTACACGACGCAAAGGCCGCCACCCACGCCCTGATGGGCCGGGACCTCCGGCTGGGCGGGGTGACGCTGGACGTGGCACTCGCCGCGTACCTCGTCCGGCCCGGTCAGCGCAGCTACGGACTGGCGGAGTTGTTCCAGCGTCACCTGCAGCGTGAGCTCCCGGAGCCCGAGGCGGCGGAGAAGCAACTGTCGCTCCTGGACGAGGTCGACGAGCCCGAGGCCGAGCAGCAGGCGGCCAACTCGGCGGCGACCCGCGCCCGGGCCGTGATCGACCTCGCCGAGCGCCTCGACGTGGAGCTGGAGCAGGTGCACGGCGCGCAGCTGCTCGCGGATATGGAACTGCCGCTCGTGCCGGTGCTCGCGAGGATGGAGTCGATCGGCATCGCGGTCGACTCGTCGGCCCTGGACGACCTGCGCGACGGGTTCGCCGACCGTGGGCGGGACGCAGCGGAGGCGGCCTACGCCGCGATCGGGGGCGAGCAGATCAACCTCGGCTCGCCCAAGCAGCTCCAGGTGGTGCTGTTCGACACCCTGGGCATGCCCAAGACCAAGAAGACCAAGACCGGATACACCACCGACGCCAAGGCGCTGGAGGAGCTTCTCACCAAAGAAACCGGGGACACCCCGGGACGGGCCTTCCTCGAGGCACTGCTCCTGCACCGCGAGGCGACCAAGATGCGCACCACCGTCGAGGGTCTGATCAAGTCCATCGGGGACGACGGGCGCATCCACACCACGTTCAACCAGACGGTAGCCGCGACCGGGCGATTGTCCTCCACCGATCCGAACCTGCAGAACATCCCGGTCCGCACCGAGGACGGCCGACGGATCCGCAAGTCGTTCGTCGTGGGCGAGGGTTACGACTGCCTGCTCACGGCCGACTACAGCCAGATCGAGATGCGCGTGATGGCGCACCTGTCCGGTGACGAAGGGCTGATCGAGGCGTTCCGGACCGGCGAGGACCTGCACTCCTTCGTCGGTTCACGGGCGTTCGGGGTGCCCATCGACCAGGTCACCCCCGAACTCCGGCGCCGGGTCAAGGCCATGAGCTACGGGCTCGCCTACGGGCTCAGCGCGTTCGGGTTGGCCGCGCAGCTCGGGATCAGCCAGACCGAGGCCCGCGAACAGATGGACGCGTACTTCTCCCGTTTCGGGGGAGTCCGCGACTACCTGCACGCGGTGGTGGACCAGGCCCGACGCGACGGCTACACCGAGACACTCTTCGGTCGTCGCCGTTACCTGCCCGAGCTCAACTCGGACAACCGGCTCAAGCGCGAGAACGCCGAGCGTGCGGCCCTCAACGCCCCCATCCAGGGCACCGCCGCGGACATCATCAAGGCGGCGATGCTCAAGGTGGACGCCGACCTCGACGAGCGGGGGCTGCAGAGCCGTCTGCTGCTCCAGGTCCATGACGAACTGGTTCTCGAGGTGGCGAAGGGCGAGCTCGAGGAGGTCCGCGAGCTCGTCGTCGACCGGATGTACTCCGCGATCGAACTCAACGTCCCGCTGGACGTCTCCACGGGCACGGGGCCCGACTGGGACTCCGCCGCCCACTGAGTAACCAGTGAGTAACCACTGACGCCAAATGCGGGCGGTGCGTTTTGTGGTGCCCGACGTATGCCCTAGGTTCATTGCAGATTCGGCTACCCGACGCCTGAAAGGGCACGCACATGACCCTCACCTCACGGCGCGGCCTCCGTGCCGCACTGGCACTGACCGCCACCGCGGCCCTCGCGCTCACCGGCTGCACGACCAACACCGAGGGGCCCGAGGACTCGGGGGAGCCCAGGCAGGAGGTCTCGCTCGAGGCGGACGACGAGATCGCCGCCCTGGTGCCGGCCGAGATCCGCGAGAAGGGCGTGCTGGTGATCGGCACCAACCCGCCGTACGCGCCCAACGAGTTCAAGAACGAGCAGGGCGAGATCGTCGGCTTCGACATCGACGTGATGACCGCCGCCGCCCAGCTCATGGGATTGCGTGCGGAGTTCCGCGAGTCCGACTTCGAGAAGATCATCCCCGCGATCGAGGGCGGCACCATGGACATGGGCGCCTCGTCGTTCACCGTCAACGACGAGCGGCTGCAGACCGTCGACTTCGTCACCTACTTCGAGGCCGGCATCCAGTGGGCATCGGCGGCGGGCACCGACGTCGATCCCGACGACGCGTGCGGCCTGAGCGTCGCGGTCCAGCGGACGACGGTCTCCGACCAGGAGGACGTGCCCGCCCGCAGCGAGGCGTGCGTCGCCGCCGGAAATCCCGCGATCGAGAAGGTCCAGTTCGACTCCCAGGACGAGGCCTCCACCGCCGTGGCGCTCGGCAAGGTCGACGCGATGTCCGCCGACTCGCCCATCTCGGCGTACGCCGTCAAGCAGTCCGAGGGCAAGATGCAGCTGGCCGGGGACGTCTTCGACTCCGCCCCCTACGGCTGGCCCGTGCGCAAGGGGTCCGAGCTGGCCGCCGCGCTCGAGGCCGCAGCGGACAAGCTCATCGAGACCGGTGACTTCGAGAAGATCGCCCAGAACTGGGGCCTCGAGGACGGGTTGATCGACGACGCCGAGATCCGGAAGGGCTGAGTGACCGGTCGGTGAGCACCGCGCATAACGGCGCCTCGGCCCCCCGAGACGCTCCTGACCCCATCGAGGCGGTGCCACTCCGGCACCCATGGCGGTGGGTCTCGGCGACCATCGTCCTGGTCCTGGTGTTCCTCTTCATCTGGGGCGCCGCGACCAACCCCGCCTATGGCTGGGGCACCTACGGCCGCTACCTGTTCGACACCCGGTTCGGCATGGCGGTGTTCTACACCATCGCGCTGACGGTGCTGTCGATGATCCTCGCGGTCATCCTGGGGGTCATCCTCTCGGTGATGCGGATGAGCAGCAACCCGGTGCTCAAGGCCGTGGCCTGGGTGTACCTGTGGATCTTCCGCGGAACCCCCATCTACGTCCAGCTGCTGTTCTGGGGCCTGATCTTCACGCTGTACCGGCAGGTCCAGTTCGGCATCCCCTTCACCGACCTCCAGATCGTGCGCTTCGACGACACGATGGTCCTGTACTCGGCGTTCTGGCTGGCGGTGGTGGGTCTGGCCATGAACGAGGCCGCCTACATGGCCGAGATCGTGCGGGCGGGCATCTCGTCCGTCCCGGAGGGACAGGCCGAGGCCTCCACCGCGCTCGGCATGTCGTGGGGTCAGACCATGCGCCGGACTATTCTGCCGCAGGCCATGCGGGTGATCATCCCGCCGACCGGCAACGAGTTGATCTCGATGCTCAAGACCACCTCACTCGTCGTGGCCATCCCGTTCTCCGGCGAGCTCTACGGTCAGGCCCGCGACATCTCCGGGGTCAACTTCCAGCCGATCCCGCTGCTACTGGTCGCGGCCACCTGGTACCTGGTGATCACCAGTGTGCTCATGGTGGGGCAGCATTTCCTGGAGAAGAAGTTCTCGCGGGGCGCCACCCGCCAGCTCACGGCAAAGCAGCTGCGGGCGCTGGCCGAGGCGGACGGCCTCACCCCCTCGGGGCTCGCGGCGGCCAGAGGGACCGACCAGTCGGGAGGTATGCCATGACTCCGATGGTCAGGGCCGAGCAGGTCTGCAAGAGCTTCGGCTCACTGAGGGTGCTCAAGGGCATCGACATCGAGGTGGCGGCCGGAGAGGTGCTGTGCCTGGTCGGCCCGTCCGGCTCCGGCAAGTCCACCTTCCTCCGGTGCATCAACCACCTCGAGCGTGTCGATGCGGGTCGGCTGTACGTCGACGGCGACCTGGTGGGGTACCGCGAGAAGGGCGACAAGCTCTACGAGATCTCGCCCAGGCACGCCGCCAGGCAGCGCCGGGACATCGGGATGGTGTTCCAGCACTTCAACCTGTTCCTTCACCGCACGGCCCTCGAGAACGTCATCGAGGCGCCGATGCTGGTCAAGGGGGAGTCGCGGGCCGAGGCCACCGAGCGGGCCAGGGCCCTGCTGGAGAAGGTCGGGCTCTCGGCGAAGGCGGACGCCTATCCGGCTCAGCTGTCCGGTGGTCAGCAGCAGCGGGTGGCGATCGCCCGCGCGCTGGCGATGGAACCCAAGCTCATGTTGTTCGACGAGCCCACGTCAGCACTCGACCCGGAGCTGGTCGGTGAGGTCCTGGGCGTCATGCGGGACCTCGCGGACGGCGGCATGACCATGATCGTGGTCACCCACGAGATGGGCTTCGCCCGGGAGGTCGCCGACACGATCGCCTTCATGGACGACGGAGCCGTGGTCGAGGCCGGGCGCCCGTCGGAGGTGCTCGTGGCGCCCCGGCACCAGCGGACGAAGGACTTCCTGTCGAAGATCCTGTAGTCGGCGCGACGACAGCCGGCGGTCAGGGGAGGGTGGCCACGAAGATGGCCGTTCCGGGGAAGACGCTGCCGCGCATCGGGCTCCACTGACCCCATTCGCGGTCCAGCCATTCCGGCCACTCAGGCTCGATCAGATCCCGGACCACGAACCCGGCACCGACCAGTTCCCGGATCCGGTCACCCACCGTGCGGTGGTGCTCGACGTAGGTGAGGCCGCCCTCCTCGTCGTACTCGGTGTAGGGAGTCCGGTCGAAGTACGGGAACGCGGCCACGAGTCCCTCGGGGCCCGGATCGTCTCGGAAGATCCACCGCATCGGGTGGTTGACGGAGAAGACGAACCGGCCGCCGGGCCGGAGCACTCGTGCCGCCTCCGCCATCACCCCGGCCGTGTCCGCCACGAAGGGGATGGCCCCGAACGCGGAGAACGCGACGTCGAAGCTGCCGGCGGCGAACGGCAGGCGGCCGGCGTCGGCCTGGATCAGCGGCACCCCGGCCGCCGGACCCGTCGACCTGCTCGCCGCCTCGGCGCCCACGCGGAGCATCCCGGCGGAGAGGTCGACGGCGACGGCGCTGGCCCCGCGGCCGGCGATCCACCGGGAGCACGGCGCGGAACCGCACCCGATCTCCAGGACGTTGCGGCCGGCGACGTCACCGAGGAGGGCCCAGTCGCCCTCGTGCAGGCCCTCGGGACACCACACGAACTCCCCGTCGGGGGAGTGGGCACCCAGGAAGTCGCCGTGTTCGTCGTGGTACTCGACCGCTTCGGTGTCCCACCACGCGCGCGAGGCGCGGACGGACTCACCGTGGTCGGGGGGGTTTGTGGACGTCACGCTGGCAGAGTACAGTTGACCGTCGCGTGCGTACACGCTCGCGAACATCTGTCCACCTACGATTCCTATCCACTCCGGAGCACCCCACCCTATGACCACCAAAACCACCTCGCCGCAGGTAGCCGTCAACGACATCGGCTCCGCGGAGGACTTCCTCGCCGCCATCGACGCCACGATCAAGTACTTCAACGATGGCGACATCGTCGAGGGCACGATCGTCAAGGTCGACCGCGACGAGGTCCTGCTCGACATCGGATACAAGACCGAGGGTGTCATCCCCTCGCGCGAACTTTCCATCAAGCACGATGTCGACCCCGGTGAGGTCGTCGAGGTGGGCGACGAGGTCGAGGCCCTGGTCCTCACCAAGGAGGACAAGGACGGCCGTCTGATCCTGTCCAAGAAGCGCGCCCAGTACGAGCGCGCCTGGGGCACGATCGAGGAGCTCAAGGAGAAGGACGAGGCCGTCAAGGGCACCGTCATCGAGGTCGTCAAGGGTGGCCTGATCCTCGACATCGGCCTCCGTGGCTTCCTCCCCGCCTCCCTGGTGGAGATGCGCCGCGTCCGCGACCTCCTCCCCTACGTGGGGCAGGAGCTCGAGGCCAAGATCATCGAGCTGGACAAGAACCGCAACAACGTCGTGCTCTCGCGTCGTGCATGGCTCGAGCAGACCCAGTCCGCGGTCCGCTCGGAGTTCCTGCACCAGCTGCAGAAGGGCCAGGTCCGCAAGGGCGTCGTGTCCTCGATCGTCAACTTCGGTGCGTTCGTCGACCTCGGTGGCGTCGACGGTCTCGTCCACGTGTCCGAGCTGTCCTGGAAGCACATCGATCACCCGTCCGAGGTCGTCGAGGTGGGCCAGGAGGTCACCGTCGAGGTCCTCGACGTCGACCTGGACCGCGAGCGCGTCTCGCTGTCGCTCAAGGCCACCCAGGAGGATCCGTGGCGGCACTTCGCCCGGACCCACGCGATCGGTCAGATCGTGCCGGGCAAGGTCACCAAGCTCGTCCCGTTCGGCGCGTTCGTGCGTGTCGACGAGGGCATCGAGGGCCTCGTCCACATCTCCGAGCTGGCCGAGCGCCACGTCGAGGTCCCGGATCAGGTCGTGACGGTCAACGACGACGCCATGGTCAAGGTTATCGACATCGACCTCGACCGTCGCCGTATCTCGCTCTCGCTCAAGCAGGCGGACGAGGACTACACGGAGGAGTTCGACCCGTCGAAGTACGGCATGGCCGACAGCTACGACGAGGCTGGCAACTACATCTTCCCCGAGGGCTTCGATCCCGAGACCAACGAATGGCTCGAGGGCTTCGAGAAGCAGCGCGAGGAGTGGGAGAACCGCTACGCGGAGGCCGAGCGTCGTCACAAGATGCACACCGGTCAGATCGAGAAGGGTCGCGCCGCTGCCGCGGAGGCCGCGGAGGCCGCGCCGACCAACTACTCGTCCGAGTCCGCCCCGTCGTCGTCCCGTCCCGCTGCTGCGGAGACCAGCAGCCCGGCCGAGTCGACCGGTGGTTCGCTGGCGTCCGACGAGCAGCTGGCCGCCCTGCGGGCGAAGCTCGCCGGCGGTGAGTGACCTCGCGGTCTGACGGCGCCACTGGCGCCTGACGGCCCGGACCACGGCCCCGGACGGTCGTCCCACCTCGCGGTGGGGTGCCGACCGGGGCCGTGGTCTATTTGTTCCGGGGGAGGTGCCTCGGCGGCCGGGGGAGACTCCGGTCACCTAGACTTCGACTCATGCTGATGGTGGGTCTGACCGGTGGAATCGGGGCCGGCAAGTCGACGGTGACGGCAGTGCTCGCGGAGGCCGGTGCCGTGATCGTCGACGCGGATCGGATCGCGAGGGAGATCGTCGAACCGGGCACACCGGGTCTGGCGATGCTCGTCGCCGAGTTCGGCGACGACATCGTGGGGCCGGACGGCGCTCTCGATCGGGCCGCGCTCGCCGCCCGCGCCTTCGTCGACGCGGAGCGGACCGCCGCGCTCAACGCGATCACCCATCCGCTGATCGGGGAGCGCACTGCCGAGCTCTTCGGTTCGGCGCCTCCGGACGCGATCGTCGTCCACGACATGCCGCTGCTGGTGGAGGGCGGAATGACCCCCGCGTACCACCTGGTGATCGTGGTGGACACCCCGGCAGAGATTCGGCTCCGGCGACTGGTCGAGCAGCGGGGGATGCCGGAGGACGACGCCCGCGCGCGCATGTCCCGTCAGGCGACCGACGAGGCACGTCGGGCGGAGGCCGATGTCCTGATCGACAACTCCGGCGACCGCGAACCGGTTCGGGAGATCGTCCGTATGCTCGTCGAGCTACGACTGCAACCCTTCGAGCACAACCTGCGTACGGGCACACCTGTGGTGGGGGACCGGACCGTGGTGCCGTTCCGGCCGGAATGGGCGGCGGAGGCGGCGAGGGCGACGGCGAGGTTGCGACATGTGCTGGGGGACGTCGCGATCCGTATCGATCACGTGGGCCCCACCTCTGTCGACGGTCTCGATGCACCGGACATCGTGGATTTGCAGGTGACGGTGCGGGACGAGGCGGCCGTGGAGCGTGCGCTGGCGCTCCTGACCGGCGCGGGATACGTCCGTGACCGCTCGGCCGAACGTCCTCTGCTGCACTGGTGTGACCCCGCCCGGCCGCTCGAGGTGTCGATCCTCGCCGAGGACGATCCGGAACACGAGTTCGCCCTGCTGATCGCCGAGGCCATCGGTTCGGATCCGAGCGCGCGGGTGGAGTACTCGGAGATCCTCCGCCGGGCCGACCGCGAGGAGACCCGGGAGTGGGAGCGGACCCTCTGTGAGGCGTCGGACCGCTGAGCGGTCACCCGGCTCGCGTGCCTCGGCCGCGTCGGCCCGATCATCTCGGCCTGGGTGCCTCGCCCTGACCACCCCGCCCTGACCACCCCGCCCTGCTCACCCCACCGCGGTCACTCCGTCGGGACCGCACCGCCGACGAGCTCGGCGCGGTCACTCCGTCGGGACCGCACCGCCGACGAGCTCGGAGACCGGCACATGCCTGATCACCTCGGAGGCCGGGGGTCCGGCGGGCGCCGTGGCCCTGCGGAGGGCGGTCGGGACGACCTCGGACAGGCTGGTGCGCACGAGGAACACGTTGTAGGCATTCCACGTGGTGACCAGGTAGTACAGATCCTCACCCTGGGCCCACGGGTGCATGAACGCGCCGTAGACCCCGGGGAGCATGGAGTAGTCCACGAGGACGGTGGGCGCGGTCCAGGGGCCCTCCGGGCGATCGGCGGTGCGGAGCACGACGGAGTTGTAGCCCTGGGAGTACATCGCGGTGTACTTGTCTAGGTAGTCGTTCCACATCACGGAGAGTTCGCTGGCCGGGCGGGGCAACACCGGCTCGGCGTCCGACGGGTCGGCCACCCAGTCTGTGCCGTCCCAGTAACGGTAGGCGGCCGGATCGAGGATTCCCGCGGTCGGCGGTGACCCACCGGCTCCGTCGAGGTCCTCCGCCGACGGGGACCCGGCGACCGGTACGCGGGCGAGGATCGCGGATCCCTGCCTCCCTGACGGTGTGAGGTACTCGTAGAGGTGCTCTCCGGTCCGGAGGTAGGAGCTCATCTGCGAGTCCCGCCAGACGGGGTCGACGGGGGGTGCGCCGTCGCCCACCGGGACCGCGGAGGTGATCGGTCGTGCCAGAGCGGGCACGACGGTCCAGTTCTCCCCGTTGTCCGTCGAATAGGCCAACCCCGAGTAGTTGGTGGTCCACGACCCCGGTTGCCCCCAGCGGGCGACCGACATGAAGCGCAGGTACTGGACCCCCTCGACCGCGATCCCCGCGGTCGGGATGATCGTGACCTCCCCGGGTAGTCCCGAACGGGGAACGATGGACTTGGCCAGACCGTCGGGGCCGGTGGCCGCGGAGTCGATCTGCACACCGTCGCCGAGGTCGGTGTCACCGGACCGGAACAGGACGTTCGACCGCCACTGGCTCCCGGGGACGGTGCAGTCACCCATCGTGTCCCCGAAGGCCATGAGGATCTCCGGATCGGTGGCGTGCCCGTTGTCCCACATGATGCCGAGATCGGTTCCGGCCACCCCGTAGCGGCTGATCGACTCGGTAGGACTCGTGGGCCCCGTGACGAGCTGGAGGAACTGGGTGGGGCCGCGGAGGACGGGGACGGTGCCCTCCTCTCCGGTGATCCAGGGGGGCATCCCGTAGACGGACCCGGCGACCGTGTTCAGGGAGCCGGAGAGTCCGTTGCCCAGGGACCCGGTCTCGAGCTGCTGCACGAGTGACCCCGAGCGGTCGGCCGAGCCCATGGCCCGCGAGGCGGATCCGGGTGGACCGGTGGAGGCCGAGCCTGCGGACCCCAGCGAACCGCCCGCCATACCGGCGCCGGTCTGGTTCTCCAGCAGCGAGCCGAAGTTGCCGAACATGACGCTGCACGGGCCGGCCGTGGCGATGCCGGCCCCGGTGTCGGCGAGCATCGTGACGGACGCCGACACGGTGACGAGTGCCGCTGCGGCCAGTCGCGGCAGCGCCCTGCTCATCAGGCCCTCGGGATGGGGAGACGTTCGACGAGAACGGTCTCACCGGTCTCGGCCGGGTCCGGGGTGTTTCGGGTCCAGCTGTTGTCCGCGACGCGCATCCGGCTCTCGGTGGCCGGGAGCGCCCTCGCGGGTATCTGGTTCAGGTCGGTCTTCATGAGGAAGACGTTGTAGGCGTCCCAGGTGGACATGGTGAAGTACAGGTCGGACCCGACCGTCTCGACCGCCGGGCTCCACGGGTGGACGAACGCCCCGTACAGGGTGGGGACGTGCCGGTATGACAGCAGGATGTCCTCTCCGGACCACGGCCCCTCGGGCCTCACGGCCTGACGCATCACGATGTCGTTGTTGCCGTTGGTGTACAGGGAGATGAAGCGCCCCAGTCGGGCGCTCCACGACACGGACAGTTCGCTCACGCGGGGCTGGATCACGGACGCCGCCGAGCGGTGGTCGCCGCCCCAGCCGGACCCGGTCCAGAACTCGTAGGCCGACATGTCCCTGATCGAGCGCTCCGGCACGCGGGCGAGCGTCACCGCGCCGCTGCGGCCCGACGGGGTCAGGTATTCGTAGACGAACCCGTCGTGCTTGAGGAACGCGCTCATCTGGCCGGCGGTGTGGGTCGTGAACGGGGCCCCGAGGTTCGTCGGGACGAGTCGCGCGCTCCCGGTGCCGGTGCGGGCGGTGCCCGCCACCGGGGTCCAGTTCTCCCCGTTGTCCCCCGACGCCGCGAGCGCCGAGTAGTTGGTGACCCACTCGCCGGGGTCGCCCCAGCTGGCGACGGACATGTACCGGAGGTACTGCGTGCCACCGACCTCCACTCCGGCGGTCGGGATGACGGTGACCTCGCCGGGGAGGTTCGAGCGGGGGAGAATGGATTTGGCCAGGCCGACCCGCTCCATCGGTGCGTCGTCGATCCGCATCCCGTTCGACAGCGTGCGGTCGGACGAGCGGAAGAGGATGTTGCTGCGCCACTGGTCTCCCGGGACACTGCAGTCGCCCATGGTATCGCCCAGAGCCATCATGATCTGAGGGTTCGAGGCGTTGCCGTTCTCCCACAGGATCCCCAGGTCGGTGCCGGAGATCCCGAATCGTTCGACGGTCCTGTTGGGACTGGTGGGGCCGGTGAGCAACTCCACCGTCGTGGTGCGCCCCTGCAGGACGGGGATGTAGCCACTCGCCCCGTTGGCCCACGGGGTGGCCGGCGTTCCCACTTGCGTGTCGGCGGATCCGGAGAGGGAGCCCGATCCGCCGATTCCGCCGGTCCCGCCGGTCCCGCCGGCCGGGGGCCACGGGTCACACGGCGCGGCCGCCGCGACGGGTGACAGCACCGACAGCGCTCCGATCGCGAGTGCGGCGACCGTGCCCGCCGCGAGGGGTGAAGGTGTCCTCCGGGAAAGACGGGGACGACGAGGGGTGTTCCGGGACACGGCTTCTCCAGACGAGGGCAGCGAGATGAGGGGAGCTCCAGTGCAGAGTAATAGCAACCTGAGGCGCCGGAGGTCTTTCGTCGAGAGGCGGGGGTGCGCGGCGACTCGTAAGCTGGCGGTATGGCTTTCGCGACCGAGATCCCCGACGACGGGATCCCCGCAGACCCGACCGTCCTGTCTTATTCCGAGTTCCGTCCCATCGGGGATGTCGAGCGCACCACCGACCGGTTCGAGGTGGTCAGTGAGTTCGTCCCGTCCGGGGACCAGCCGACGGCGATCGCCGAGCTCACCGAGCGGCTGGGGCGGGGAGAGCGGGACATCGTGCTGCTCGGGGCCACCGGTACCGGTAAGTCCGCCACGACGGCCTGGCTCATCGAGCAGGTACAGCGGCCGACCCTGGTGATGGCGCCCAACAAGACCCTCGCCGCGCAGCTGGCCAACGAATTGCGGGAGATGCTCCCCAACAACGCCGTCGAGTACTTCGTCTCCTACTACGACTACTACCAACCCGAGGCGTACATCGCCCAGACGGACACCTTCATCGAGAAGGACTCGTCCATCAACGACGACGTGGAGCGGCTCCGTCACTCCGCGACGTCGTCGCTGCTCTCGAGGCGCGACGTCGTCGTCGTCAGTTCGGTCTCGTGCATCTACGGTCTCGGCACACCACAGTCCTACCTGGACCGGTCCGTCGCACTGGCCGTGGGCCAGGAAGTCGAACGCGACCGGCTACTGCGATTGCTGGTGGACGTGCAGTACGAGCGCAACGACGTCTCGATGACGCGCGGGACGTTCCGTGCCAAGGGTGACACGGTCGACATCATCCCCACCTACGAGGAGCTCGCGGTGCGCATCGAGTTCTTCGGTGACGAGGTCGACGCCCTGTACTACATCCATCCCCTGACCGGAGACGTGGTCCGGAAGGTCGACGAGGTACGGATCTTCCCCGCGACGCACTACGTCGCCGGACCCGACCGTATGGCCAGGGCCATCGCCTCGATCGAGGAGGAACTGGAGGTGCGGCTGGCCGAGCTGGAGAACCAGGGCAAACTCCTGGAGGCCCAGCGACTGCGGATGCGCACCTCGTACGACATCGAGATGATGCAGCAGGTCGGATTCTGTTCCGGGATCGAGAACTACTCGCGGCACATCGACGGCCGCGCCGCGGGCAGCTCCCCGGCCACTCTGATCGACTACTTCCCCGAGGACTTCCTCACGGTCATCGACGAGTCCCATGTGACCGTTCCCCAGATCGGCGCGATGTTCGAGGGCGACGCCTCCCGCAAGCGCAACCTCGTGGACTTCGGTTTCAGGCTCCCGTCCGCACTCGACAACCGACCGCTCACCTGGGAGGAGTTCTCCGACCGGGTCGGCCAGACCGTGTACCTGTCGGCCACCCCCGGCGCGTACGAGATGGGACGGACAGGGGGCGAGTTCGTCGAGCAGGTCATCCGTCCCACCGGTCTGGTGGACCCGAAGATCGTCGTCAAGCCCACCAAGGGGCAGATCGACGATCTCCTCGGTGAGATCCGCGCCCGGGCCGATCGCGACGAGCGGGTGCTGGTGACCACCCTGACCAAGAAGATGTCCGAGGATCTCACGGACTATCTCCTCGAACTGGGTGTGCGTGTGCGGTATCTGCACTCGGAGATCGACACCCTGCAGCGGGTGGAGCTGCTCCGCGACCTGCGACGCGGCGAGTACGACGTCCTGGTGGGCATCAACCTGCTCCGGGAGGGACTCGACCTCCCCGAGGTCTCCCTTGTGGCCATCCTCGACGCCGACAAGCAGGGTTTCCTCCGGTCGGCCACCTCGCTCATCCAGACCATCGGACGTGCGGCCCGCAACGTCTCCGGCGAGGTCCACATGTACGCGGACTCCGTCACCGAGGCGATGCGACAGGCCATCGAGGAGACCGACCGCCGGCGTGAGAAGCAGGTCGCCTATAACACCGAGCACGGCATCGATCCGCAGCCCCTGCGGCGCAAGATCGCCGACATCCTCGACAGGGTCGGGGAGGACAAGGACGGTGAGTCGTCCTCCGACCCGCGGGACCGGCCCGAGCTCGTGGGTGCTCGGGCGGCGGGTGAGTCGGCGCGGCCACGGAAGGAACTCGAGAAGCTCATCGGGGAGATGACCGAGCAGATGATGTCGGCGGCCACGGACCTACGGTTCGAGCTGGCGGGTCGGCTCCGGGACGAGATCGCCGAGCTGCGCAAAGAGCTCAAGGGGATGCGTGAGGCGGGAATCGACTGACCCGTCACTGTGACGTCGCGCGCTTACCGGGCACGGCGGGGACCCACGCGCACTACGCTGGGTAGAACTTGTTGCCGACGAGAGGAAGAGAATTGAGCGCCTACAAGAAGGTGGTCGTGGGTACGGACGGCTCGGAGTCGTCCTACCGGGCCGTCGACCGTGCCGCGTCGCTTGCCGCCGACGAGTCCGCGACCCTCGTGATCGCCTGCGCCTACGTGCCCGCCGATCCGCGTTCGGTCAGCCAGGCCGCCGATCAGCTGGGCGCCGACGCCTATCAGATCCGCGGTGACAACCCGGCCGAGGATATCGTCCGGACCGCCAAGGACCGGGCGGTCGCCGCAGGAGCGTCGACGGTCGAGGCACGCACCGTCAAGGGCGCGCCGGTCGAATCGCTCATCAAGCTGGCCGACGAGGTGGACGCGGATCTGCTCGTCGTGGGGAACAAGGGCCTCAACTCGCTGACCGGCCGACTCCTGGGTTCGGTGCCCGCGGATGCGGCCCGCCGGGCCGTCTGCGACGTGCTCATCGTCCACACGACCTGAGTTGGCGGACGACCCGGGTCGGTGGACCGGGGAGCGTCAACCGCAGAGGTGGGCCCGGCTCGCATCGATGATGGCCCGGCCCACCTCGGCGGTGTCACGCTCCGGATCCTGCGCGGCTATCGCGCTGGTGAGCGGGCGGAGGTGATCGAGGATCGTCTCGGTGTCGGACCCGTCGGAGATGTTCCGACAGATCCCTATACCCACCTCGACGGTGGTGGCGGCGGTCATCTCAGTGGGTAGTCCGAACGCCGTCAGGTCGTCGAGGAAATCCTGCTCGCTACCGTTCCGGGCAGGGCCTCTCGCGCCGCCCGCGGCGGTCTCCCCGGCTTCGGCCTCGGCCCCCTGACCGGTGGTCTCCGCCCTCACGGTCCGGTCGGTCGCCTCCTCCGCGGGCCCGCATCCGCCGCCCACCGCGAGGACCGCGCACAACGCCGTGACGGCCGAGATCCGCACCGCGTGTGTGCTCATGCGCTGAGCTCCTCTGTGTCGTCCGAGACGGTCTCGCGGATCCGTGAGAGCAGTGGCCCGAACCGACCGGGCTGGACGAGGACCAGTTCCTGGGTGGCGCGGGTGGCCCCCACGTACAGATCCTGGAGCCCCTGCGGTGATCGTCCGAGGACGTGCTCCGGATCGACCACCACCACCACGTCGAACTCGAGTCCCTTGGCCAGGGCCAGGGGGAGGACCGAGGCGTCCGGGCGCGCCGCGAGCACGGCCTCCCTGAGGGCGGCGATCCCGGACGCGTTCTCGTGCTCGAGGTCATCGGGGAGGAGCACGGCCACCGCCCGGTCCTGCGGCACGAGGGAGATCTCGTCGGCCACCACCCGGCCCACCGAGCCCGTCTCGGTCTCGAGCCACGCGACAGGCCGTCGTCCGGCACGTACCGGGCGCGGCGAGGTCGCCCCCGGATCGATCTGCGCGAGCAGCTGCTCCGCGACCGCGGAGACGGTCTCCGGGGTGCGGTAGTTGACGGTGAGCTCGCAGAGGACCCACCGGTCGTCCACGTACGGCGAGAGCGCGTCCTCCCACGAGTCGATGCCCGCAGGGCTGGAGGTCTGGGCGACGTCCCCGACGAGGGTCATCCAGCGGTTGGGGGAGCGGCGCATCAACGCCCGCCACGCCATGGCGGACAGCTCCTGCGCCTCGTCGACGATCACGTGCCCGAACGCCCACGTCCGGTCCGCGCCGGCACGATCCGCGACGGTGAGGTCCGAGTCCGCACTGTGCCGCCGGGCGAGGGACTCGGCGTCGACCACGTCGTACGCCATGAGGACCTCCGGATCCAGATCGTCCTCGATGTCCTGGACCGCCGAGCCGGTGAGGATCTCGAGCGCCTCCTCCGCCTGCCGGACCTGTTCGGCCCAGGCCCGGTCCGCCTCGCTGCCCTCCTCGGTGGGGTCCTCGCCCAGCAGTTCGGCGAGTTCGTCGAGGAGCGGGACATCGGCCACCGAGAACGCCCCGCCGTCAGCGCGGAGTAGAGCCTCCTGGTCCTCGGCCACGTAGTCACCGGCCGCCTCGGCGATCCGCTCGCTGCTGGAGAACAGGTCGGCCAACAACCGCTCCGGCCGCAGTGTGGGCCACCACTCGTCGATCGCGGCGAGGACCTCGGGAGCGCGTTCGACCTCGGTGCGCAGCGCGGCCCGGTCCTCCGCGTCCAGCAGAGGCCGGGCGGGGTCACCGAGATCCCCGACCCCGTCGCCCTCGGGGGACCAGGCGTCGTCCTCCGCGTGTCCGACGGGATCGGTCAGGGACGCCACGTACTGCTCCGTGAGAGCGTCGATGATCTTCGCCGCGAACGTGGAACGCGCCTGATTGTGCGGTCGCCGCGTCATCCGGGCCCGGCCGCGGGCGGCGCGGACCACCGCGGGCGTGAGGACCAGGTCGTGTCCCTCGCACCGCACCACCACGTCCGCCTCCGGGGCGAACTGGCGGGCGCGGACGGCGGCCTTGAGGATGTCGACCATGTCCGCCGAGCCCTTGACCTCCTCGCCGCGGAGCGTCTCCGAACCGGTGGCACGGACCCCGGGGTAGAGGTCGGCGAGTGTGCGCAGGACGACGCCCGACTCGCCGAGGGACGGCAGCACGCGCGCGATGTAGTCGAGGAACCGCGCGTTGGGTCCCACGATCAGCACTCCGCTGCGGTCCAGCCTGCGGCGGTGCGTGTAGAGCAGGTAGGCCGCACGGTGCAGGGCCACGGCGGTCTTCCCCGTCCCCGGCCCGCCCTGGACCACCAGGACACCGGCGTGGGGGTTGCGGATGATCTCGTCCTGCTCGCGTTGGATGGTCGCGACGATGTCGGTCATGTGAGCGGAGCGCGCGCTGTCCAGTGCTTCGAGCAGGGCGGATTCCCCGACGACGTCATCGTGGTCCTCCGGCACCTCACCGTCGACCGGTGCCGTGAGGTACTCGTCGTGGACCCCGATGACCCTTCTGCCGATGGTGCGGAGATGACGACGACGGTGTGCGCCTTCGGGACGGGCGGTGGTGGCCAGATAGAACGGACGGCTGTGGTCCGCGCGCCAGTCCAGCAGGAGCGGAGTGAGGTCCTCGTCGTCGTCCCTCAGTCCGACGCGACCGATCCTCCGGACCTCTCCGTCCTCCATGTCCAGCCGTCCGAAGTACAGGCCCAGGTTGGCTGCGTTGAACGCCGCCAGCTCCGACGAGTAGAGCCGCGCGAACGACTCCCGCTCCGATCGCGCCTGAGGAGTCCCCCCCGTGCCCCGGAGGACGGCGTCGAGGCGGGCCCGGGTGTCGGCCCGGAGTTCCTCGAGACGATCGAGGAGACGGCCGAGGTGGCGCTGTTCCTCGTCGACGGCGTCGTGTCCCGTCATGCGCACTCCTCTCGGGTGGGGACTGCGCATCGGGTGGGTGGACCGCGCAGTGCAGGACAACCAGGCTACCGGGTCACGCGCAGGGCCCCCCGACGCCGACGACCCCGCCGGTGGGGGCGGGGTCGTCGACTTCCGGTACGTGGGCACCGGGGGAGCGGATCGTCAGGGCCGGATGGCGGCTGCGGCCTTGCTCCGGGCGCGGTCACTCGTCTTCTTCGCGGTGGTGACCTTCTTGCGGGCGTCCTTCCGGGCCTTCTTCTTGGCCGACTCGACGGACTTGCGGAGGTCCTTGGTGTCCACCTTGTCGGCGCGCGCGGCGGCGACCTCCCGGACGTGGGCCGCGCGGTCGCGGGCGACCTCGCGGGTCTCCGCGGCCTGTTCGGCGGCGACGTGGGCGGCGACGCCGGCCTGGTCCCGCACCTGGGCGGCGATCGGGGCGGCCTGCTTCCGTGCCGCCGCGGTCCGCTCACGGAGGAGCTCGGCGACCTCCGGGGCCTTCGCGCGGACGGTCTCCGCGACGCCGGTCGCCTGACCACGGACCTGGTCGGCGACCTCGGGGGCCTTCTCGCGGACGGTGTCCGCGACCTCGGGGGCCTTGTCCTTCACGGTGTCGGCGACGCCGCGGGCGTGGTCGGCCACGTTGTGGGCGACCCCCGCGATGGCGGCACCGGCTGCGACGGACTCGGCCTTGGCCCCGGGCAGCTTGGCCGAGACCTTGTCCCCGGCCTTGCGGGCACGCCATGTCAGGCCCGGCTGGCCCGCAGTGTCGACCGACGCCAGCAGGAGCGCACCGAGCAGGGCGACGTCGGTGGCCAGACCGGTGGTCTTGCGGCTCTTGGCGGCCGGGTCGGACTCCGCCCAGAAGTCGTTGCGGGTGACGGTCGTCGGCAGGTGCGACGCCGTCAGGGCGAGGGCCGACAGGCGGGGCGCCTTGCCGAGCGCGAACAGCACGCCGGCACCGACCTTCACGCCGGCGAGAGCCTTGACCAGGGTCTCGGTGTCCTTGGTGACCGGGGGTACGGAGGTCGTCACGTGCTCGTTGACGGCCTGCTCGCCCTTCTCCACCAGGGGCGCGGCCTTGTCCACGAGCGGGGCGGCCTTGGCGACATGGGCCTGCGGATTGCGTAGCGTCTCCACGCCGTCGATGACGAACACCGTGGCGAGCATGGGTCGTGCGAGTCGTCGGATCATCGTTCCTCCTGGGAATTGGGATGCGTGGTCGAACCTAGTGAAAACCCCGGCGCTGCGCCTCCGGTCGGGGGATCGTCCCCGGACCCGGACCCCACGGACCTGCGTGATGCGCTGGGACGATCAGCTTGGACGGGGGCCGGATAACGATTCTGATCGGCCGGTCGGTCGGTGCCGTCGGGCGTCACCAGCCGCGCTCCCGCCACGTGCCGAGATTCGGACGCTCGGCCCCGAGCGTGGTGTCGTCCCCGTGCCCGGGGTGGACCACCACGTCGTCGTCGAGCACGGCGAACACCCGGGACTCGAGGTCGTCCATGAGGGTGTCGAACTGCTCCCGGGTGCCCGTCTTCCCCGGTCCGCCGGGGAAGAGGGAGTCACCGGGGAACAGGTGGGTGCCCTCCTCTGTGCGTAGCAGGAGGCCGATGCCGTCCGGGGTGTGTCCCCGCAGGCCGATCACCCCGAGGCGCAGATCCCCCACGACGAGCTCGTCACCGTGGGAGACGTGGCGGTCCGTCGGTACGTGGATGTCCCCGGCGTCGCCGGGTGAGGCGATGGTGGCCAGGCCGAGGGCCTCGACGGTCTCCGGGAGACCGATCCAGTGGTCGGCGTGCAGGTGGGTGGTGACCACCTCTCTCACCCCGGGGGCGTGCGCCCGCAGGTGCGCGATGAGCTGGGGGGCGTCGTTCGCGGCGTCGACGAGGAGTGCCTCGCCCGTCGAGACGGACTCGATCACGTAGACGTTGTTGTCCATCTCGCCGACGGAGATCTTGGACAACCGGGCCGGGCCGACGGTCCAGCGCTCACCGGTCAGGCGGCCACCCAGGCGGCCGGAGTAACCCTCGGTGAGGGTGATGTGCTCGGGGACGGACTCGGTGGGATTCGTCATATCTGCAGGCTACTGACGGCGACGGCGGTTCGTGGTGGTAAGCGTGTCGGTGTTGGTTGGTACCTTCGTCTGCGGGACGGCGGCCATGCGGCGCGCACGGCCACCGCCACGGGTCCGTGGCGACATCCCCCTCGGAAGGAGTACCCATGGTGGACCGTCTGGTCGTCCGCGGCGCACGGGAACACAACCTCAAGGGCGTGGACATCGACGTCCCGCGCGACTCCCTGATCGTCTTCACGGGCTTGTCGGGCTCCGGCAAGTCCTCGTTGGCCTTCGACACCATCTTCGCCGAGGGGCAGCGGCGATACGTCGAATCCCTCTCCTCCTACGCGCGCATGTTCCTCGGTCAGATGGACAAGCCGGACGTCGACTTCATCGAGGGACTCTCCCCGGCGGTGTCGATCGACCAGAAGTCCACCAACCGGAACCCTCGGTCGACGGTGGGCACCATCACGGAGGTGTACGACTACCTGCGTCTGCTCTATGCGCGGGCGGGTGTCCCTCACTGTCCGACGTGCGGTGAGGTGATCTCGCGCCAGACCCCTCAGCAGATCGTCGATCAGATCCTCGAGGGGGAGGAGGGGGCCCGGTTCCAGGTCCTCGCACCGGTCGTGCGCACCCGTAAGGGCGAGTTCGTCGACCTCTTCGCCCAACTCGCGGCCGACGGGTACAGCCGCGTGCGGGTGGACGGTGAACTCCACACCCTCGCGGAGCCGCCCACGCTCAAGAAGCAGGAGAAGCACGACATCGAGGTGGTCGTGGACCGCCTCGCCGCCAAACCGTCCTCCCGCCAGCGGCTCACCGATTCAGTGGAGACCGCGTTGGGACTGGCGGACGGCGTGATCGTCATCGATTACGTGGATCTCGAGGAGGCCGACCCCGGCCGGCGGCGCCGGTTCTCCGAGCACATGGCCTGTCCCAACGGCCACCCGATCGGGCTCGACGACCTGGAACCCCGCGCGTTCTCCTTTAACTCGCCCTACGGCGCCTGCCCGGTCTGTGACGGGCTCGGCTCGCATCTCGAGGTGGACCCCGACCTGGTGATACCCGATCCCGAGCGGTCGTTGGCGGACGGCGCGATCGCCCCGTGGTCGGGGGGCCAGAGCGCCGACTACTTCCAGCAGCTGCTCTCGGGACTGGCCGACGACATGGGCTTCGACCTGCGCACCCCCTGGCAGGACCTGCCCGCCAAGGTGCGCAAGGCGGTGCTCGGAGGGGCGTCGACGAAGGTCCGGGTGCGGTACAAGAACCGCTACGGCCGGGTCCGGACCTACGACGCCAAGTTCGAGGGCGTCATGTCGTTCCTCAAACGCCGACTGGAGCAGACGGAGTCGGAGTCGCAGAAGGAGCGCTACCAGGGGTACATGCGGGAGGTGCCGTGCCCCGCCTGCGAGGGGACCCGCCTCAAGCCGGAGATCCTCGCCGTCACGATGACCGGCCCCGGCGGGCGTGACCGGTCGATCGCCGACATCTCCCGGATGTCGGTCGCGGACTGCGCCGAGTTCCTGGACGGCCTCGAACTGGACTCCCGCCAGGCGATGATCGCCGGCCGGGTCCTCAAGGAGATCCAAGCCCGCATGGGTTTCCTACTCGATGTGGGACTGGATTACCTGTCCCTGGACCGGGTGGCGGGCAGTCTGTCCGGCGGCGAGGCCCAGCGGATCCGGTTGGCCACCCAGATCGGGTCCGGTCTCGCCGGCGTGCTCTACGTGCTCGACGAACCGTCCATCGGTCTGCACCAGCGGGACAACCGTCGCCTGATCGACACTCTGGTCCGGCTGAGGGACCTGGGGAACACGCTGCTCGTGGTGGAGCACGACGAGGACACCATCCGCGCGGCGGACTGGATCGTGGACATCGGCCCCCTGGCCGGCGAGCACGGCGGACGGGTGGTGCACTCCGGAGACTACGAGGGCCTGCTGGCCAGCGAGGAGTCGCTCACGGGTGACTACCTGGCGGGCCGGAGGTCGATCGCGGTGCCCGACACCCGGCGTGGCCTGAACCCGGAGAAGGTCCTCCACGTGCGCGGCGCACGCGAGAACAATCTCAAGAACGTCGACGTGGTGTTCCCCGGCGGTGTGCTGTGCGCCGTCACCGGCGTGTCCGGCTCGGGCAAGTCCACCCTCGTCAACGACATCCTCGCCACCTCGCTGGCCAACCAGCTCAACCGGGCGCGCCAGGTTCCCGGACGGCACTCCCGCATCGACGGGGTGGAGTCGTTCGACAAGCTGGTCCAGGTGGACCAGTCACCGATCGGTCGCACCCCGCGGTCCAACCCGGCCACGTACACCGGGGTGTTCGACAAGATCCGGACGTTGTTCGCGGCGACCACCGAGGCCAAGGTCCGGGGTTACAAGCAGGGACGGTTCTCGTTCAACGTCAAGGGCGGCCGGTGCGAGGCGTGTCAGGGGGACGGCACGCTCAAGATCGAGATGAACTTCCTGCCGGACGTCTATGTCCCGTGCGAGGTGTGTCACGGCGCCCGGTACAACCGCGAGACCCTCGAGGTGCACTACAAGGGCAAGACCATCGCCGAGGTGCTCGACATGCCCATCGAAGAGGCGTGCGAGTTCTTCGAGCCGATCACCTCGATCCACCGGTATCTCAAGACCCTCTCGCAGGTCGGCCTGGGGTACGTGCGTCTGGGCCAGTCGGCACCCACGCTGTCCGGCGGTGAGGCGCAGCGGGTCAAACTGGCGGCCGAGCTGCAGAAGCGGTCGAGTGGACGGACCGTCTACATCCTCGACGAACCCACCACGGGTCTGCACTTCGAGGACATCACCAAGCTCCTACTGGTGATCCAGGGGCTGGTCGACAAGGGCAACACCGTCATCGTGATCGAACACAACCTCGACGTGATCAAGAGCGCCGACTGGGTGATCGACATGGGGCCCGAGGGTGGCGCCGGTGGTGGCGTCGTCGTGGCCGAGGGCACACCCGAGCAGGTCGCGGCGGTGCCGGAGAGTCACACCGGTCGCTTCCTCGCGCAGGTCCTCCCGGTCACGCAGGAGGTCCCGGAGGGATCCCGGACCGCCCAGGCATCGGCCGGTGGTGCGCCCGTGAAGAAGTCGGCGGCGAGCAAGGCGGCCGCGAAGAAGACGCCCGCGAAGAAGGCTCCCGCGAGGACGACGGCGGCGGACAAGACCGCGGCCAAGGCGGCACGCAAGGCACGGGCCCTGCGCTGAGCCGACGCCGGAGCGTGCGACCGTGGCGTCGCGTACCCGGGCGTCGGTCAGTCGGGGGTCAGTAGACGGGGCCGGTGAACTTCTCGCCGGGGCCCTCGCCGGGCTCGTCGGGGAACGCGCTGGCCTCGCGGAACGCGCGCTGCAACCCCTGGAGTCCGTCCCGCACCACGCTGGCCTGCGGCCCGAGGTACTCGGCGGACCCGGTCACGAGCCCGGCGAGCGAGGTGATCAGCTTGCGCGATTCGTCGAGGTCGAGGTGCGGGCTCGCGGTCGGGTCGTCGTCGGACAGTCCCAGCTTCTCCGCCGCGGCGCTCATCAGCACGACGATCGAGCGGAAGATGATCTCCTGGGCAGGGACGTCGGCGAGTTCTACGATCTCGACCTCGCGGGCGTCGAGATGGTCCTCGAGAGAACTCTCTGCGGTCGCGTCGGCGGCGGGATCGGTGGACGCGGGGTGGTCGGTGTTCATGCCGAACACTGTCCCACGGGCCGGTCGTCTCCGGGCGGTCGGACCGGTTTGGGGGTCCCCGGGAATGCTGGTAGAGTTCTGCCCCGACTGTGGGAATCCGCTTCGTGGTGGGTTCCGACGTCCAAGAGGAGCCCGATCTCCCACCATCCGACGCCCCAGGTAGTTTGATGGTCACCACCCCCGACGAGGGGTCTGCGAGCATATCGCAGGGATGTCTCGTCGACGGGTGAGGAGTGAGAGGCCCCCGGTATCCGTGCCGTGGGGCCTTCTCGGTTTCACCGGTGTGTCCGGTGTCGCCGTGGGTACCTCGAGGGCGGATGCGCGACCGCGCCAGTGGTCGCGGGCAGAGCACCATCTACCGAGGAGGGCCCATCAGCGCCGAAGCACGTATCAACGAACGAATCCGTGTCCCCGAAGTCCGACTCGTCGGCCCCGGGGGCGAGCAGGTGGGGATCGTTCGCGTCGAGGATGCACTTCGTCTGGCCCTCGAGGCCGATCTGGACCTCGTCGAGGTCGCGCCCACCGCGCGCCCGCCGGTCTGCAAGATCATGGACTACGGAAAGTTCAAGTACGAGGCGGCGCAGAAAGAGCGCGAGTCGCGGAAGAACCAGCAGCAGACCGTGGTCAAGGAGCAGAAGCTCCGGCCGAAGATCGACACTCATGACTACGAGACCAAGAAGGGGAACGTCGTCCGTTTCCTCGAGAAGGGCTCCAAGGTCAAGGTGACGATCATGTTCCGCGGTCGCGAGCAGTCCCGCCCCGAACTCGGGTACCGGTTGCTCCAGCGCCTGGCGGACGACATCACCGAATACGGATACGTCGAGACCAGTGCCAAGCAGGACGGCCGCAACATGACCATGGTCGTCGCCCCCCACAAGGGCGCCAAGACCCGGGTCAAGGCGCAGGAGTCGAAGGTCACCGACCCCGCCTCGGAGTAGGACTCCGGCACCACACCGACCACCGGACGCACGTCGTCCGCTCACCCGAGACCTCGCCGGTCTCCGGGACGAACCATGTGAGGAAGACCGATCATGCCGAAGATGAAGACCCACAAGGGCACCGCCAAGCGTTTCCGGAAGACCGGAACGGGCAAGCTCGTGCGCCAGCAGGCCAACCGCCGCCACATCATGGAGAAGAAGCCCACCAAGCGTACCCGTCGTCTCGACGGTCGCACGGACGTCGCCCCGGCTGACGTTCCCCGCATCAAGCGGCTCCTCGGGCTCTGAGCCCTCTCCCCATACGTAGTACTTCCGGTTGCCGTGAGGTGACCACCCAGATCAGTGAGGATTGACCAGTGGCACGCGTGAAGAGGGCAGTCAACGCCCAGAAGAAGCGTAGGACCGTACTCGAGTCCACCAAGGGCTACCGTGGGCAGCGTTCGCGGCTGTACCGCAAGGCCAAGGAGCAGATGCTCCACTCGATGACCTACAGCTACCGTGACCGTCGCGCGCGCAAGGGCGACTTCCGGAAGCTGTGGATCACCCGCATCAACGCGGCGGCCCGCGCCAACGACATGACCTACAACCGCTTCGTCCAGGGCCTCAAGCTCGCGGGCGTCGAGGTGGACCGCAAGGTGCTCGCCGACCTGGCGGTCACCGACCCGGCCGCCTTCACGGCGCTCATCGAGGTCGCCCGCAAGGCCCTGCCGGCCGACGTCAACGCACCGGCTGCCTGACGTCTGCGAATGTGACGCACAGCGCTCTGCCCGAGGAGGGCACGGGACGACCCGCGGATCCGTTCACCGAACGGACACCGCGGGTCGTTTCCGCATCCAAGCTCCACCGCGCGGCCGCCCGGCGTAAGGCCGGGCGCTTCCTCGCGGAGGGGGCCAACTCGGTCGAGTCGGCCCTGACGACCGGGGCGGCGGTCGAGGTGTTCTGTGGCCAGGACTCGCTCGACCGGTTCGCCGCCCTCGTGACCACGGCGTCCGCGTCCGGGGTCACCGTCTCCGTGGTGACCGACCGCGCGGTCAGGGCGCTGTCGGACACCGTCTCGCCCACGGGCATCGTGGCGCTGTGCCGGTCGGTCGTACGCGACCCAGAGGGACCGGACGTGGGGTCTCCGCGCCTCGTCGCGGTGGGCCAGGCGCTGGCCGAACCGGGGAACGTCGGCACCCTCATCCGCGTCTCGGACGCACTCGGCGCCGAGGCCGTGTGGCTCACCGGCGGCGCGGTGGATCCGGAGAACACCAAGGCAGTCCGCGCCTCCGCCGGCAGCCTCTTCCACCTCCCCGTGGTGCGCGGGATCACGGAGACGGACCTGGTCGACCGCGCCCACCGGCTGGGCCTCCAGGTCGCCGTGGCCACCGGGGAGGGCGACGTGGACATCGAACACGCCGACGACGTGCTGTCCCGGCCGACCGCGTGGGTCTTCGGCAACGAGGCGCACGGCGTCCCCGTCGAGCTGGCCGACGCTGCCGACCTCCGGGTGCGCATCCCCCTCCGCGGGCGGGCCGAGAGCCTGAACATCGTCACCGCGGCCTCGATTTGCCTCCACACCAGCGCGCGCCTGCAGGCCGCCGGCTCGTGACCGCAACCCTCACCGCCCGCGGCCTGGGAGCCTCACGAGGTGCGCGGACCCTCTTCGCCGGTCTCGACCTCGTCGTCGCCGAGGGTGACGTCTGGGGGCTCACCGGCCCCAACGGCGCCGGTAAATCGACACTGCTCCACGCCCTCGCCGGCGAGCCCGACGCCGAGATGACGGGGACGATGGCCATCAGTCCACCGCACGCGACGGTGGGGCTCCTCCGTCAGGAGGTGGATCGTCACGACGACGAGGAGGTGCGCGACTTCCTGCACCGCGTCACCGGGGTCGCCGACGCGCAGGCGCACATGGACGCACTGGCGCTGCAGATGGCGGACTCGGAGTCGGCCGCCGACGCCTACGGCGACGCACTCGAGCGATGGTTGGCCCTCGGCGGTGGAGACCTGGACGAGCGGATCCCGGTGACCGCCGCCCGGCTCGGACTGGACGGCGCCGTTCTGGGCCTGCCGATGGCGGCGCTCTCGGGCGGCCAGGCCGCCCGCGTCAACCTCGCCGCCGTGCTGCTCAGCCAGTACGAGATCCTGCTGTTGGACGAGCCGACCAACGACCTCGACCTCGCGGGGCTCGCGGTGTTGGAGGACTTCATGCGGACCGAGCGGCGTCCGATGGTGGTGGTCAGCCACGACCGCGAGTTCCTGGCCAGGTGTGTGACCGGGATAGTCGAGCTCGACTCGGCCCAGCGGCAGATCACGGTGTTCGACGGAGGATACGAGTCGTATCTCGCCGAACGCGCGCTGGCGCGGCAGCGGGCGCGCGAGGCATACGAGGAGTACGCGGGCCGGGTCGGTCAGCTCAAGGACCGCATGCAGACCCAGAAGACGTGGCTCGACAAGGGCGTCCGCAACACCATGCGCAAGTCGGGCGGCAAGGACGCCGAGAAGGACAAGCACATCCGCAACCGGGCCGGCCAGCGGTCGGAGAAGCAGGCCGCCAAGATCTCCCAGACCGAGCGTGCGATGGAGCGGCTCGACGTGGTCGCCGAGCCGCGCAAGGAATGGGAGCTGCAGATGGAGATCGCGACCGCGCCCCGGTCGGGGTCGGTCGTGGCGGTGCTGTCCGAGGCCGTCGTCCGCCGCGGTGACTTCGTGCTCGGTCCGGTGACCCTGCAGATCGACTCGGGGGACCGGGTGCTGATCTCCGGCGCCAACGGTTCCGGCAAATCCACGCTGCTGGGTCTGCTCGCGGGCGATCGACTCCCGGATTCCGGGCGGGTGAGCACGGGAGCCGGCGTCGCGGCGGGGCGGGTCGACCAGGCCCGCGCGGAATTCGGTGGCCCCGGCCCCCTACTGGAGACGTTCTGCGCGGCCGCGGACCCCGCGGGGCTGGACCCCACCGAGGGTCGGACGGTGCTGGCCAAGTTCGGACTGGGCGGCGAGCACGTCGGACGGTCGTGCGCGTCCCTGTCCCCGGGGGAGCGGACCAGGGCGGCGTTGGCCCTGCTCCAGCAGCGCGGCGTCAACCTGCTAGTGCTGGACGAGCCCACCAACCACCTGGACCTGCCCGCGATCGAACAGCTCGAACAGGCCGTGGAGGCCTTCGACGGCACGGTCCTGCTGGTGACCCACGACCGGCGGATGCGGCAGGGTTTCCGAGCGACCCGCGAGCTCGTGGTGGACTCCGGGGCCGTTCACGAGGTGCGTTAGCGGGCGGCCCCTCGAGTCGAGGGGTACGCGCAGGTGGGCCGGGGGGTCCGATCCCGATCGACTAGTCTGTTGCGGGATGCCGCCGGCGGTCGCCGGAGATCGCCGCGACGGGGAGGACGAGAGCACAGGTGAGCGAAGACACGAGCGCTGTCGAGGTGCGGATCGACGAGGAGTCGCTGGCGAGGTACGCGGCGGAGGCCGAGGCGGCGTTCGCCGCCGCCACGGACCTGGACGCCCTGTCCGTCGCCAAGACCGCCCACCTGGGCGACCGCAGCCCGATCGCGCTGGGACGCCGGACCCTCGGATCGCTGCCCAAGGAGCAGAAGGCCTCCGCCGGTAAGGCCGTCAACGTGGCGCGGGGGAGGGTTCAGCAGGCCTATGACGCCCGCCTCGCCGAGCTGCAGGCAGAGCGTGACGCCGCGGTCCTGGTGGCCGAGACCCTGGACCTGACCGTGCCGTCGGGTCGGGCGCCCGTGGGCGCCCAGCACCCCATCACGATCATCACCGAGCAGGTCACGGACGTGTTCGTGGCGATGGGCTGGGAGATCACCGAGGGCCCGGAGGTCGAGGCGGAGCACTACAACTTCGACGCCCTGAACTTCCTCCCGGATCACCCCGCGCGCACCCTGCAGGACACCTTCCACATCGCCCCCGAGGGCAGCCGCCAGGTGCTGCGCACCCACACCTCGCCCGTGCAGATCCGGACGATGCTCGACCGGGAGCCCCCGATCTACGTCGCCTGCCCCGGGCGGACCTTCCGCACGGACGAGCTCGACGCCACCCACACCCCGGTGTTCCACCAGGTGGAGGGGTTGGCGATCGACAAGGGGCTGACCATGGCGCACCTGCGCGGTGCACTCGACGCCTTCGCCCGCGCGCTCTTCGGCCCGGAGACCCGTACCCGGATGCGGCCCAACTACTTCCCCTTCACCGAGCCCTCGGCCGAGGTCGACGTGTGGTTCCCGCGGAAGAAGGGCGGCGCGGGCTGGGTCGAGTGGGGCGGGTGCGGGATGGTCCACCCCAACGTGCTGACCGCCTGCGGTATCGACCCGGAGGTCTACTCGGGGTTCGCGTTCGGCATGGGCCTCGAGCGCACCCTGCAGTTCCGCAACGGACTGTCCGACATGCGGGACATGGTCGAGGGGGATGTGCGGTTCTCGCTGCCCTTCGGCATCCGCGCCTGACCCACCGCCCCCTTCCACCCGAGAAGACTAAGGACCCCCACAGTGCGAATTGCGCAGTCCTGGCTGACCGAGATCCTGCAGCGGGCCAACGACGGTTGGTCGGTGAGCCCGGCCGAGCTCGACGCGGGGTTCGTGCGCGTCGGCCTCGAGGTCGAGGGCGAGCCCGAGCAGTTGCCCGAGATCTCGGGACCGCTCACCATCGGTCGGGTCAGCAGTATCGAGGAGCTCGAGGGGTTCAAGAAGCCCATCCGCTTCTGCCTGGTCGACGTGGGTGCCGACGAGCCACAGCAGATCGTCTGCGGGGCCCGGAACTTCGCCCAGGGCGACCTGGTGGTGGTCGCGCTGCCGGGAACGGTCCTTCCCGGTGGGTTCGAGATCGGCAGGCGGAAGACGTACGGCAAGCCCAGTGAGGGAATGATCTGCTCGGCGTCCGAGCTGGGGATCGGATCCGACCACAGCGGCATCATCGTCCTGGCCGAGGGGACGGCGCAGCCCGGCGACCCGGCCGGGCCGGTCCTCGACGCCGGGGCGGCGGGACCCGACACCGTCATCGAACTCAACGTCACCCCGGACCGCGGGTACTGCCTGTCGGCGCGTGGCCTGGCCCGCGAGCTCGCTTGCGGCTTCGGCCTGGACTTCGCGGATCCGGCGGTCGAGCCGGGGCTGCCCTCCCAGGGCGAGACCTGGCCGCTGGAGGTGGCCGGGGAGTCGGGCGCACAGCGGTTCGCCCTCCGTCGCGTGACCGGTGTCGACCCGTCCGCCCGCACGCCGTGGTGGCTGGCCAGGCGGCTGCTGCTGTCGGGCGTCCGCCCGATCTCGCCGGCGGTCGACGTGACCAACTACGTCATGCTGGAGCTCGGGCACCCGATGCACGCGTTCGACGCCGCTACGCTCGAGGGCGGGCTCGTCGTCCGCCGGGCGCGGGCGGGGGAGGAGCTCACGACCCTCGACGACGTCGCGCGGACGCTCGACCCCGAGGACGTGGTGATCTGTGACGACCGAGGCCCGATCTCACTGGCGGGCGTCATGGGCGGCGCGAGCACGGAGGTGTCCGGGCAGACCACGGACGTCCTCCTCGAGGCCGCAGTGTGGGACACTCTCGCGGTGTTCCGGACGATCCGCCGTCACAAGCTCCCCAGTGAGGCGGGCAAGCGGTACGAGCGCGGTGTCGACGCCGCGGCCACGATCGCCGCACTGGACCGCGCGGCGACTCTGCTCGCCGAGATCACCGGCGGCTCGGTCGAGCCCTCGCTCACCGACATCGGTTCCGCCCCAGCCATGCCGACCATCGCGTTCGATGAGGGCCGCCCCTCCCGCGTCGCCGGCGTCGACTACCCGACCGGCACCGCACGCCACCGCCTCGAGCAGGTCGGGTGCACCGTCACCGGGGACGACGAGGTTCTGCTCGAGGTCACCCCGCCGACCTGGCGCCCGGACCTCACGCTGCCCGCGGACCTGGTGGAGGAGGTCCTCCGCCTCGAGGGGCTGGAGAACATCCCGTCGCTGCTGCCGACCGCGCCGGCCGGCCGCGGGCTGACCGCGTTTCAGCGCGGTCGCCGTGCGGTGGGCCACGCCCTGGCGGCGGCCGGGCACGTCGAGGTGCTCACCTCGCCGTTCTGTGATCCGGCGGTGTTCGACGCCATGGGACTGGACGACGACGACGAGCGGCGCAGGACGATGTCCGTGGTCAATCCCCTGGAGAGCGAGAAGGGGCACCTCGCCACCACGCTCCTGCCGTCGCTGGTGGAGATCGCCCGGCGCAATCTCACCCGCGGCACCCGCGATCTATCGCTGTTCTCGGTCGCGCAGGTCTCCTTCCGTACCCCCACCACCGGGGCGGTGGGGATGCTGCCCGTCGACCGCGAGCCGACGCCGCAGGAGAGGGACTCGCTCACGGCGTCACTGCCGGAGCAGCCCCTGCACGTCGCCGCCCTCTACACCGGCAGGCGCGAACCGGCGGGTCATGCCACGTCGGGCCGTGAGGCCGACGCCCTCGACGCGGTCGAGGCGGCCAGGATCGTCGCACGCGCTCTCGGCGCCGAGGTCGAGGTCCGTGCGGCCGAGTACGCGCCGTGGCATCCCGGCCGCTGCGTGGAGGTCCTGGTCGACGGCACCGTGGTCGGCCATGCCGGCGAACTGCATCCGGCCGCGTGTGAACGACTCGGACTGCCCGCCCGGTCCTGCGCGGTCGAGCTCGACCTCACGGCGATCGGGGCCCGTGAGGTCCTGCCCGCGCCGTCGATCTCGGCCTACCCGGCCGTCAACCAGGATGTCGCGCTCGTGGTGGAGTCTTCCGTGCCGGCGTCCTCCGTCGAGGCGGCCCTGCGCTCGGGCGGCGGGGATCTCCTGGAGAGCGTGCGACTGTTCGACGTCTACACCGGTGCCCAGCTCGGCGAGGGACGCAAGTCCCTGGCGTACGCCCTCAGTTTCCGGGCGGCCGACCGGACGCTCACCGAGGACGAGGCGACCCGGTGGCGCACGGCGGCGGTGGAGGCCGCGCAGGCGGCGGTCGGGGCTACGCTCCGTGGTTGACGAGGCTGAGGTGGCTGAGCGGACCGGGGTCCCGAGGGTCCTGTGCATCGCCGGCACCGACCCGTCCGGCGGCGCGGGCCTGCTCGCGGACGTCAAGTCCGTCGCCGCGATGGGCGGGTACGCGATGGGAGCCGTCACCGCGGTCACGATCCAGAACACCCTCGGGGTCAGCGGCGTACACGCCGTACCCGTCGAGACCGTGGTTGCCCAGCTCGACGCGGTGGCGGACGACGTGCGGATCGACGCGGTCAAGATCGGCATGCTCGGCGAGGCCTCCCTCGTCGAGGCGGTGGGGGACTGGCTGCGTCGCCGGAGGCCCCCGAACGTCGTCCTCGACCCGGTCATGGTCGCCACCACCGGGGGCAGGCTCGCCAGCGACGACGCCTCCCGCATGCTGCGCGACCTGGTCCCGCTCGTCGATCTGGTCACACCGAACGTTCCGGAACTCGGTGTCCTGTGCGGGGAGTCCACCGCGGGCAGCATCGAGATGATCGTCGAGCAGGCCGAACTCGTCCACGAGCAGACCGGGAGCTCCGTGCTCGCTACCACCGGCGATCTCGAGGACGGTAGCGCGGAGGACGTCCTCGTTCGATCCGAGGGGGGGTGGCGCGCGACGCTGCGACTCCCGTTCGTCCGCGTGGACACGCCGCACACCCACGGGACCGGGTGCTCGCTGTCCTCCGCCCTGGCCACCGCCCGGGTGGGGACCGATGACTGGGAGGCCGCGTACCGGCGAGTCCGTCCCTGGATGGACGGCGCCCTCCGGGGCGGGCTCGATCTCGAGGTGGGCCGGGGGGCGGGGCCGCTCGACCACACCTGGTTCCTCCACCACTGATCGTCCGGGATCCTCCATCCTGTCGTACACCTGTGCGAATATTCGGCTCACCACACAGCCGAGACCACCGGGAGTAGACCATGTCCATCACGCAGCCCGCCTCCGCCGAGTCCTCCGCCGCGAAGGCGCTGGACCGGGTCCGCAAACTGTTCGCCAAGGCCGAGAGCGTCGCCGGCACGCCGGAGGCCGAGGTCTTCCTCGAACGGGCCTACGGGTTGCTCGCGAAGTACGGCGTCGACGAGGCGCTGGCGAGATCGGGGCTCGATGCGCAGCCCGCGGAAGTGACCGTGCTCGATCACATGGTCGCCGGGAAGTACCAGCCGGACCAGGTGGGACTGGTCGCGTCCCTGGCCGGCGCGATGCACTGCCGGGCCGTCACCTCCACCCGCGGTGACGGTGCGAAGGTCGTCCATATCGTGGGGGTGCGTCGGCACGTCGAGCGGGTGGGCATGCTCGCCGGCGCGCTCACGGGGGTGATGCTCGCGGCGGCAGCGCGCCAGCGGCCGGCTCCCGGCGTCTCGCCGGTCACCCACCGGAAATCGTTCATGACCGGCTTCGCCTTCGAGGTGGGACGCCGATTGGCCGCGGCCGAACGCGGAGCCGTCGCCGGCAGCGCGGACGCCGCCGGAGCGGGACTCGTCCTGAGATCGGACGCCCAACGGGCGGACTCCGAACTGCGGCGCTGCTTCCCCTCGGCGGTCCGTGGTGCACGACGGCGGGTGGGTACCTCGGGCATCGAGGAGGGGCGTCGCGTGGGCGGATCGGTGGACCTCGGGCAGAGCCGCTTCCGCGGGGGACGGCGTCAACTCGGCGCCTGACCTGCCCGGAGTGGTGGAGTGCGGGGAGCCGGTGTGCAAAAGATTGCACAGTGATGCATACTTGTGCGCATGGCAATCAAGGTAGCGGTCGCAGGTGCTTCGGGTTACGCGGGCGGAGAGTTCCTCCGCCTCCTGCTCGGGCACCCCGCCCTTGTGTCGGGCGAGATGGAGATCGGGACCCTGGCCGCAGGGTCCAACGCCGGGCAGCCGCTGGTCCACCACCACCCCCATCTCCTGCCACTCGCGGACCGCGTCCTTGTCGAGACCAGTGCGGACACGCTGGCCGGGCACGACGTCGTGGTGCTGGGCCTTCCGCACGGCCACTCCTCGGCGATCGCCGAGCAGTTGGGACCGGACGTCCTCGTCGTCGACCTGGGTGCGGACTTCCGGCTGACCGACGCCTCGGACTGGGAGGCCTACTACGGTTCTGCGCACGCCGGCACCTGGCCGTACGGTCTGCCCGAACTCCCCGGAGCGCGTGAGGCGCTGCGATCGACCCGCCGGATCGCGGTGCCCGGGTGCTTCCCCACGGGGGCGAGCATCGCGCTGTTCCCGGCGGTGGCGGCCGGACTGGTCGATGCGTCGGGGATCACGATCGTCTCGGTCACCGGCGCCTCGGGCGCAGGGAAGTCCGCCAAGGTGCCGATGCTCGCCTCGGAGGTCATGGGCTCGGCTAAGGCGTACGGCGTCACGACCCACCGCCACGCGCCCGAGATCACCCAGAACCTGCGGGCGGTCACCGAGTCGCCGGTGTCGGTGAGCTTCACCCCGGTCCTGGCCCCGATGGCCCGGGGCATCCTCACCACCGCGGTCGCACCGACCACGGCGGCGGCGGGGGAGTTACGGCGGGTCTACGCGGAGGCGTTCGACGACGAACCCTTCGTCCACGTGCTCCCCGAGGGCGTGCAGCCGATGACCGCCTCCGTTCTCGGGTCCAACGCCGTGCAGCTCGGCATCGAGGTGGACGAACGGGCGGGGCGTGCGGTATTCACCGCGGCGATCGACAACCTCGCCAAGGGCACCGCCGGTGGGGCGATCCAGTCCATGAATCTGGCACTCGGACTGCCCGAGACGGCGGGGCTCAGCACGGTCGGCCTCGCCCCGTGAATGCGGGCATTCTGTCCGGGGCGGTATCCGGTGGTCGCACCCACGGTCTCGAATCGTGGTCTGACCCGGTGCGGAGCGACGCGGTGTTCTGGGTGGCTCCCGCGGGCGCGACGTCCGTGCTGGAGGTCGTCGGCGAGGGAACCGACGCCGCGGAACTGCGGTGGAGCACCCTGAGCGCCGAGATCCCGTCGATCCGCGCGGTCGTCCTGCTCGACGGCCCCGGTGCCGGTGTCCCCGGCGAGGACTTCACGTACACGCACTGCGTCGCCGAGGACGTCGCCCGGTTCGTCGGCACCCGGTCAGGTGCCGAGGTCGGACCGATCGAGGTACTCGTCTTCCGACCGGACACCGATCACACCCCGTGGCCGGAACCCGCACCCACGGCCGACGGAGTGGAGTTCCGGTTCCGCCACCGCGGCGGTGCCGACGTCCGACTGACCCTGACCGTTCCCGACCAGCCCGGAGAGGCCTGACATGACCACCGAGATGAACGACGGGTCGACCGAGTTGACGCCGTTCGTCCGTGCCCACGTCCTCGCCGAGGCGCTGCCGTGGCTGCAGAAGTTCCACCACAAGATCGTCGTGGTCAAGTACGGCGGTAACGCGATGATCGACGACCAGCTCAAGGCGGCGTTCGCGGCCGACATGGTGTTCCTCCGGACCTGCGGTCTCAAGCCGGTGGTGGTCCACGGGGGCGGCCCCCAGATCACGTCGATGCTCGGTCGCCTGGGGATGGAGGGCGAGTTCCGCGGGGGATTCCGGGTGACCACGCCCGAGGTCATGGACATCGTCCGCATGGTGCTGTTCGGCCAGGTCGGCCGAGAACTGGTCGGGCTCATCAACGCCCACGGGCCCTACGCGGTCGGGATCTCCGGAGAGGACGCGGGATTGTTCACCGCGGTCCGGCGGACGGCGATGGTGAACGGCGAACCGACCGACATCGGACTGGTCGGCGACGTCGAGTCGGTGGACCCCGGCGCCGTCCTGGACCTCATCGAGGCCGGCCGGATCCCCGTCGTGTCCACCATCGCCCCGGATGCCGACGGCACGGTCCACAACATCAACGCCGATTCCGCCGCCGGCGCACTCGCCACCGCTCTCGGCGCCGAGAAACTCGTCGTCCTCACCGACGTCGAGGGGTTGTACACCGACTGGCCGGACCGGTCCTCACTGGTCACGCATCTCGGGACCGGTCCCCTCGAGCGAGTTCTACCGTCGCTCGAGAGCGGCATGGTCCCCAAGATGGAGGCGTGCCTGCGTGCGGTGCAGGGCGGGGTGCGGGCGGCCCACGTCATCGACGGACGCGTCGAACACTCCGTGCTGCTCGAGGTCCTCACCGAGGGCGGCATCGGGACCATGGTCACCGAGGGTGACCACGAGATCCGCACGCCGGCAGGAGGAGCGAGATGACCGGGACCGACACCATGTCCCTCACCGCACGGTGGGACGGCGCGCTCATGCGTAACTACGGCACCCCGCCGCTCGAGCTCGTCTCGGGCCGGGGCGCCACCGTCACCGCCTCGGACGGTCGCGAGTACGTGGACCTGCTCGGGGGGATCGCGGTCAACTCACTCGGTCACGCGCACCCCGCGGTGGTCGACGCGGTCAGTCGCCAGATCGCCGAGCTCGGCCACGTGTCCAACCTCTACATCCACCCGACGGTGGTGACGCTGGCCGAGCGTCTCGAGTCGCTGCTGGCGGTGGACGCGCCCGTCCGCGCCTTCTTCTGCAACTCGGGTGCGGAGGCCAACGAGGCCGCGTTCAAGATCGCCCGTCGGACGGGACGCTCGCGGATCCTCGCAGCGGAGAACGGCTTCCACGGGAGAACCATGGGCGCCCTCGCGATGACGGGTCAACCCGCCAAACGCGAGCCGTTCGAACCGATGCCCGCAGGGGTCGAGTTCTTCCCCTACGGCGACACCGCCGCGCTCACCGCTCTCGTCGAGCAGGCTCCCGGGGACACGGCCGCCGTGATCGTCGAGCCGGTCCAGGGTGAGGGAGGGGTGGTCGAACCCCCCGAGGGCTTCCTGGCCGACGTGCGATCGTTGTGCAGCGAGCACGGCATCCTCATGATCGTCGACGAGGTCCAGACCGGGATCGGTCGTACCGGTGCGATGTTCGCCACGCGGCGGGCCGGGGTGGTCCCTGACGTGATCACCCTGGCCAAGGGCCTGGGAGGCGGGTTGCCGATCGGTGCCTGCCTGGCGGTCGGTGCGGCCGGGGAGCTTCTCACCGCGGGCCAGCACGGGACCACGTTCGGCGGTAACCCCGTCGCGTGCGCGGCCGCCCTGGCCGTTCTCGACACGATCGAGGCCGACGACCTGATCGCGCACGTCGACCGACTCGGGAAGATCATCGCCGCGGAGATCGAGTGCCTGGACCACCCGTTGGTCGACCACGTGCGGGGGAGGGGCCTGCTGCTCGGGGTCGTGCTCACCGCCCCGCTCGCCAAGGCCGTGGAGGGGGCGGCCCGGGAGGCCGGGTACCTCGTCGGTGCCACCACCGCGGACGTGGTCCGACTCGCCCCGCCGCTCGTGCTGACCGAGGAGCAGGTCGCCCGGTTCGTCGCCGGACTCCCGGGCATCCTCGACGCCGCGACCCCGAAGGAGTCCAGCTCATGACCGCAGCATCGTCGTCGGTGCGGCACTTCCTGAGGGACGACGACCTCAGCCCCGCCGAGCAGGCCGAGGTCCTCGATCTGGGGATGCGGCTCAAGGCGGCCCCGTTCTCGGCCCGCCCGCTCGAGGGGCCGCGGTCGGTCGCCGTGATCTTCGACAAGACCTCCACACGGACCCGGTTCTCGTTCGACGCGGGGATCGCCCAACTCGGTGGGAACGCCATCGTGGTGGACTCCGGATCCACCCAGATGGGCAAGGGTGAGACCCTCTCCGACACGGCGAGGGTGATGTCGCGCTACGTCGAGGCGATCGTCTGGCGCACCTACTCGCAGGACGGACTCGTCGAGCTCGCCGCGCACTCGGACGTGCCCGTCGTCAACGCCCTGACCGACGAGTTCCACCCGTGCCAGATCCTCGCGGACCTGCTCACCATCCGTGAGAACTTCGGTCACACCGCGGGCCTGCGCGCGGTGTATCTCGGCGACGGCGCGAACAACATGGGGCACTCGTATCTGCTCGGATTCGCGACCGCGGGCATGCACATCACCATCGCCGCGCCGGAGGGTTACCAACCGACCGGCCAGGTCGTGTCGGACGCCGAGCGCGTGGCGGCGGGGACCGGCGGCTCCGTGAGGATCACGACCGACGTCGACTCGGCGGTGGCCGGGGCTGACGTCCTCATCACGGACACCTGGGTGTCGATGGGGATGGAGGACTCGGCGACCGACCGGCTCCGCGATCTGGCCGACTACCAATTGGGGCAGGAATCCGTCGACAAGGCGTCCGACGACGTGATCGTCCTGCACTGCCTTCCCGCCTACCGCGGCAAGGAGATCGCGGCCGAGGTCATCGACGGCCCCCGCAGCCGTGTGTTCGACGAGGCCGAGAACCGCCTCCACGCGCAGAAGGCGCTGCTCGTGTGGCTCATGGAGCGGTCGTGACGACGGTGGGGACGGTCAGCAGGACCGCCAGGCACGCCAGGATCGCCGAGATCCTCCAGCGTCGACCCGTCCGGAGCCAGACCGAACTGGCGGAGGCCCTGGCCGAGGAGGGCATCGCGGTCGCGGTGGCCACCCTGAGCCGCGATCTCGACGAGCTCGGAGCCGTCAAGCTCCGGGCCGCCGACGGCGGCGCGGGCCGCTACATCATCCCGGAGGACGGCAGCCGGGCCCCGGGGATCCCCGGGGGCACGGACAGGCTCGGCAGGCTCCTCGGCGACCTCCTGGTCTCGGCTGACCACAGTGGCAACATCGCGGTCCTGAGGACCCCGCCCGGCGCCGCGAACTTCCTGGCGAGCGCCCTCGACCGCGCCAACCTCGATGACGTGGTGGGGACGATCGCCGGGGATGACACCATATTCGTGATGGCCCGTGAACCCGTCGGAGGCGCCGAGCTCGCGGACCGGCTCGCCTCCCTGGCCCGACGCCCACTCTGACATGCACGACCCGACCCCAGAACTCTGAAATCCGAACCATCAAGGAGCACACCATGTCCGATCGCGTAGTCCTCGCCTACTCCGGCGGCCTCGACACCTCTGTCGCCATCAGCTGGATCGGCAAGGAGACCGGAGCCGAGGTCGTCGCCGTCGCCATCGACCTGGGTCAGGGTGGTGAGGACATGGACGTCATCCGGCAGCGCGCACTGGACTGCGGCGCCGTCGAATCGATCGTCGTGGACGCCCGTGACGAGTTCGCCGACGAGTACTGCGCCCCCACGATCAAGGCCAACGGGATGTACATGCGGGAGTACCCGCTGGTCTCGGCGATCTCCCGTCCGCTGATCGTCAAGCACCTGGTCACGGCGGCCAAGATGCACGGCGGTACCTCCGTCGCACACGGCTGTACCGGCAAGGGGAACGACCAGGTCCGCTTCGAGGTGGGCTTCGGTGCACTCGCCCCCGACCTCGAGGTGATCGCCCCGGTCCGCGACTACGCCTGGACGCGTGAGAAGGCCATCGAGTTCGCGGAGCAGAACGAGATCCCCATCAACGTGACCAAGAAGTCCCCGTTCTCGATCGACCAGAACGTCTGGGGCCGCGCGGTGGAGACCGGCTTCCTCGAGGACCTGTGGAACGCCCCCACGAAGGACGTCTACGACTACACCGAGGACCCGACGCTCAACTTCGCCGCTCCCGACGAGGTCACCGTCAGCTTCTCGGAGGGCATCCCCGTGGCGATCGACGGGCGCAAGGTCTCCGTGCTCGAGGCGATCGTGGAGCTCAACCGCCGGGGCGGGGCCCAGGGCGTGGGGCGGCTGGACATGGTCGAGGACCGGCTCGTCGGTATCAAGAGCCGCGAGGTGTACGAGGCGCCGGGCGCGATGATCCTCATCACCGCGCACAAGGCGCTCGAGGACGTCACCCTCGAGCGGGAGCTGGCGCGGTACAAGTCGGGGGTCTCCGACCAGTGGTCCAACGCGGTCTACGACGGGCTGTGGTTCTCCCCGCTCAAGTACGCCCTCGACGCCTTCATCGACAACACCCAGCAGCACGTCTCCGGGGACATCCGGATGGTCCTGCACGGTGGTTCCATCGTCGTCAACGGTCGTCGTTCCGACTCCTCGCTCTACGACTTCAACCTCGCGACCTACGACGAGGGGGACTCGTTCGACCAGAGCTACGCCAAGGGCTTCGTGAACCTCCATGGCCTGAGCTCCAAGATCGCCGCCAAGCGGGACCTCGGGCTGTGAGCGACGCCGACCGGCAGGACGACCGGCATGGCACCAACGCCGGAGCACTGTGGGGTGGCCGCTTCGCGGGCGGGCCCGCCGAGGCGATGGCCGCGCTGAGCAAGTCCACGCACTTCGACTGGGAGCTGGCCCCGTACGACATCAGGGCCTCCAAGGCCCACGCCAGGGTTCTGCACCGCGCGGGGTTGCTCTCCGGTGCGGACCTCGACGCGATGCTGGACGGTCTGGACCGCCTGGCCGCGGACGTCGATTCCGGCGCGTTCGTCCCGGCAGAATCCGACGAGGACGTGCACGGTGCACTCGAACGCGGTCTGATCGACCGCGTGGGTGTCGAGGTGGGTGGGCGTCTCCGTGCCGGCCGGTCACGCAACGACCAGGTCGCCACGCTGTTCAGGATGTGGTTGCGGGACGCGGTGCGTGAGGTGGCCGGGGGTGTGCTCGACGTGGTCGACGCTCTCGTGACGCAGGCGGACCAGCACCCCGAGACCGTGATGCCGGGCAAGACGCACTTCCAGGCAGCCCAGCCGATCCTGCTCTCGCACCAGCTCCTGGCCCACGCGCAGCCGCTGCTACGGGACGTCGATCGGATTCGTGACCTGGACCGCCGTCTCGCGGTGTCCCCGTACGGTTCGGGCGCCCTCGCCGGGTCGTCACTCGGTCTGGATCCGGACGCGATCGCGGCGGAGCTCGGCTTCGACCGCGCGGCGGACAACTCGATCGACGCGACGAGCTCGCGGGACTTCGCCGCCGAGGCGGCCTACGTCCTCGCGCAGATCGCGGTCGATCTCTCCCGCCTGGCGGAAGAGGTGATCGCCTGGTCGACCCCGGAGTTCGGATACGTGACCCTGGCCGACGAGTGGTCGACCGGCAGTTCGATCATGCCGCAGAAGAAGAACCCTGACGTCGCGGAGCTGATGCGCGGCAAGACGGGTCGGTTGATCGGCAATCTGACCGGACTGCTCGCCACCCTCAAGGCCCAGCCGTTGGCCTACAACCGGGATCTGCAGGAGGACAAGGAACCGGTCTTCGATTCGGTCGCGCAGCTCTACCTGCTCCTCCCGGCGATGGCCGGGATGGTCTCGACCCTGACGTTCCACCCGGAGCGCCTCGCCGCGCTCGCCCCGGCCGGATACACGTTGGCCACCGACATCGCGGAGTGGATGGTCCGTCAGGGCGTGCCGTTCCGCGTCGCCCACGAGGCGGCCGGGGAGTGCGTGCGGGTGGCCGAGTCCCGCGGTGTCGGGCTGGAGGAGTTGACCGACGAGGAGTTGGCGACCGTCGACCCGGCGCTGACGCCCGACGTCCGCGACGTGCTCACCGTGACGGGATCGATCGCGTCACGGAGCGCGCGGGGCGGCACCGCCGGCACCGCCGTGGCCGAACAGCGGCGGCGCCTGGGAGAGATCCGTGACGAGCTCGCCCGCTGGGTAGGGTGAGCGCCATGGCCGCCATCGATGACCGTCTGCTCGAGATCCTCGCGTGCCCCGAGGACAAGGGCCCGCTCCTCCTGGCGGGCGACGACACGCTCTACAACCCCCGCCTCCGCCGCGCCTACCGGATCGATGACGGTATTCCGGTCCTGCTGGTGGACGAGTCACGTCAGGTGGATGACGCCGAGCACGCGGACCTGCTCGCACGTTCGGGCGGAGCCCCCCAGGAGTGAACCGGCGCCACGCCGGAGCGGACCCCTTCCGCACGCTGCTCCGCGAGTCGGACCCGGCCGGAGCCGCGCGCGCACTGCTCGGGGGTGTGCTGACCCATGACTCCGTCTCGGTGCGGGTGGTCGAGGTGGAGGCCTACGGAGGACCGGTCGACTCACCCCATCCGGATCCCGCCGCGCACACCTGGCCGGGTCCGACCCCACGCAACGAGGTGATGTTCGGCGACGCCGGCCACCTGTACGTCTACCTGAGCCACGGAATCCACCGGTGCGTCAACATCACCTGCCGTCCCGCGGGCGAGGGCGGTGGGGTGCTGCTGCGCGCCGCCCGGGTGGAGGGCGGACACAGGGTGGTGGGCGACCGCCGGCCCGGGATACCGCTCGAACACGCGGCTCGCGGGCCGGGGAACCTCGGCAAGGTGTTGGGTATCGATCTCTCCCACCGGGGCACGGACGTGCTCGCCCCGTCGTCGTCGGTCACATTCCGCCCCGAACCGGTACCCGGGTCGCAGATCCGGTCCGGCCCCAGGGTCGGTGTCTCCCGTGAGGCGGAACGACCCTGGCGGTTCTGGCTGGCGGGCGCCCGGGAGGTCTCCTCCTACCGGCGCAGTCCACGCGCGCCGAGGGAGACGCACCCCGCCCCGTGGTAGCCCACCGCGTCGATGGGGAACAATGGGACGCGTGACTTCCAACATCCTCGAAGACCTGCAGTGGCGGGGACTCATCGCGCAGTCGACCGACCTCGACGCGCTCCGTGCCCATCTCGACGAGGGCACCGTGACGCTGTACTGCGGCTTCGATCCCACCGGGCCGAGCCTGCACGCAGGTCACCTGATCCCGCTTCTCACCCTCCGGAGGTTCCAGCTGGCGGGGCACCGGCCGATCGTCCTGGCCGGGGGGGCGACCGGGATGATCGGCGACCCCCGCGAGGTGGGGGAGCGCACCATGAACACCGCGGACACCGTGGCCGAGTGGGCCGAGCGCATCACCGGTCAGCTCGAGCTCTTCGTGGACCTCACCGAGGGGCCCGTGGGCGCCCGGGTGGTCAACAACATGCAGTGGACCGGTCACCTGACCGCCATCCAGTTCCTCCGCGACGTCGGCAAGCACTTCTCGCTCAACACGATGCTCGGGCGCGACACGGTCAAGCGTCGTCTGGACGGCGACGGGATCTCGTACACCGAGTTCTCCTACATGCTCCTGCAGGCCAACGATTTCGTGCAGTTGCGTCGCACCATGGGGTGCACGCTGCAGATCGGCGGCTCCGATCAGTGGGGGAACATCGTCGGCGGCGTCGATCTGAACCGCCGGATGGACGGGGAGTCGGTGCACGCGATGACCGTTCCCCTCGTCACCTCGTCCGACGGGAAGAAATTCGGCAAGTCGACGGGCGGGGGCAGCCTCTGGCTCGACCCGGCGCTGACCACCGCTTACACCTGGTACCAGTACTTCCTCAACACCTCCGATGCGGATGTGGTCCGCTACCTACGGTGGTTCTCGTTCCTGGGCCGGGAGGAGATCGACGAACTGGACTCACTCACCCGGGAGAAGCCGCACCTGCGGGCGGCGCAGAAGCGCCTCGCCGAGGAGATGACCACGATGGTGCACGGGGTGGCGGCCACGGAATCGGTGCAGGCGGCGTCCCAGGCCTTGTTCGGACGCGGAGAGTTGGCCGAGCTCGATGAGCGGACGCTCGGTGCCGCGCTCGAGGACGCCGGCGCGGTCGAACTGGGATCCGATGAACCGAGGACGATCGTCGATCTCCTGGTCGCATCCGGTCTGTGCGAGAGCAAGGGCGCGGCCCGACGTGCCGTCGGTGAGGGAGGCGCGTACGTCAACAACATCCGCATCGAGGATGTGGAGTGGCTGCCCGAGACGACCGACCTCCTGCACGGGGCCTGGCTGGTCCTCCGGCGCGGAAAGCGGAACCTGGCCGGGGTACGGATCCGCTGATCCGGGGAGTATGGGGAGCGGCGCCGGTGAACGCCGGCGCCGTCTCCCATTTGTAGGGTTGACCTGGCGATTTGCGTTTGGGTTCACGTCTGCGTAACTTATTGGAAGTCGCCGAGAGCGAGTTCGGGCCGGGAGGTCGGGGCTGGTGGAGGTGGCGTGTTTCAGATGGTTGTGCGGGCCCGGTTTTGACTTGGTGGGTCGGTGTGGCTAGGCTGGAGAAGTTGCCCCGAAACGGGCGGCGAGTAGTAGGTCCCTCGTGATCCGGTGGTCGGTGACTGTCCGGGGAGCGGTGTGGTGGTGTTGTTTGAGAACTCAACAGTGTGTTTTGTTTGTGATAGTGCCAAATTTTTTGTTTGGTTGCGACCCTTTTCACATCCCTGTCGTGGGGGGTCGCGTTTTTTGGAACAGCCAGTTTGTATTGGTTTGTTTTTTGCTTGGATTGTGCTTTTTGTAGTGCTGAGAAGCTTTTATGGAGAGTTTGATCCTGGCTCAGGACGAACGCTGGCGGCGT